>JAFDYS010000041.1:0-4578 GCA_018267315.1 Bacteroidota bacterium
TCAGAGGCAAGCAGAAGCGGTGCTTAAATCGACCACCACCACCTTGCCCCCGCTCCTCTTTCCAAGAGCTGCGATTGCACTACAACGCATCGCCTGAAGCAGTTGCACAACAGAAACAACGGCACCAAAAGGCGACAAATCCCTTCCAGAAGGATCGGAGCCTGTTCCTCCATCCCCCCTCAACCCTCCTATCCGCAGCAATCTCCTCTTGCGTTTCATTTAGCTCTTCGGGAGGGAGGGGGTATTCGGGCACTACTGAATCCCAGCTTTCAAGTATTGCCCCTGCCACAGGCCGGTCTTCATTATGCCATGCCCCCAAAGCGATCATAAGAGGATCAAGAGGTCTTTCCGGGTCAATTCCAGAGAAAAGCCCCCCCTCTGAGAATTCTCTATGAATCGCCTCATCAAATTGCTCGTAACGTTGGATTCGTTTTTTTCTTGAGTCCTTTTCAGAACACCGAGTCCCCTCCCATATTCTGAAATATCGGTCTCCGCGAGCTATAATCTCAGGATTAATCCACCGCTGTTGAGAAGGCAGTTTCTTCTCCAATTCATAGATCACCCACATTCCCGCCCACAGATCATCCTGTACGTCAAGAGCGTAACAATGCGGACGGGACTGTTGGGCTTTTAGGTAAGCGCTTCTTAAATCTGCAGAAACATAACGATCGGTCCCTGACCATTTTCGAAGAGTCTTATTTTCGCCCAAAAAGTCAAGATCGATAAATTTCACCCCAGTCACCTGGGCCTCCTCATTTCTGATGACCACAATATTCTTTGCTTTGACATCCCGATGGACCCATTCATCTTGAGCAAATAGAGCAAGCCCCTCTATGAGGCTCCGATAAAGAGTCCATCGCTCCTGGTCGGAAAGTTTACTGATATCCAACTGCGACAAATCCTCGCCTCCTAGCTCATCGATCCGAATGCCGGCTTCCCATCCCATCCAGCGGCAGATGTGCCCATTCACCTGATCCTTGCGACTGATTTCTTGAGGGGCTAAGGGCACATCAGAGACCTCTGCATCTTTGACCTTGTTGATGGCGCGCGGAGTGCCTTGACGGCTATATCCGTGATAGAACACCTTGAATGAGCCCTCTGCTTGCCGCCCTCCAAGCACGATGTAAAATTTAGCCTGATGCTCTCCCTTTTTAGAAAAACCGGCCCGTTCAACCGTAATTCCCCGATCGGCCAGCCGCTTAATAAAAAGCGCTCGCCCCCTCTCCCAGTTCCCTTTTTCAAGATGGAGGTAAATCCTCGTCAATGCTTCTGCAGAAAAGCCTAAAGAGCAAAGCACCTCTTCGACCCGATCGGCATCTCGGGCAATTGCCGAAAGATCGAGCACAGGCCTCCCTTCAATGTCCGATCCTAGCAAGTCTTCCGGCGTGTATTCACGACGTCCTGCATCACGGAATCGAAAACCTCTCTCTGACGATGTGACGGAAATTTCGCAAAGGCTCATAATTTAATAAAAATTTGTTTTTAATAAAAGAAATTATACATCATTAAATGATATAAATCCAGCAAAAGTAGGCCAAAAAACTACTTGATTATAAACAAGTTATATTGTGCCCAATAAATCTCAAGAACGTTGCATTAAATCCGACGTAAAAGTAAGATCGCTGGGCAACTGAACCCATACCTAAAATGTGCTTCTTTTCAAAACCTCTCTCTTTTGACGAAATTCTAGTTAAGATTCGAACGAATACTTACGACGACGACAACGGATGGTGGTTCTGCTCTTCTTCCCGCCTGCAACAAGATTTGCCCAAATTCGCCCGTTTCAGCCTTGATCAAAAAGTCCAGATCGTTGTGGAGCTCAACTTAGCTAACAATGAACTATGGGGGAGTGCCATAGATCTGCTGAATCTTGGCAAAGATGGAGAAGTTAAGTTAGCTAATGCCTTAATAAAAAAAGGCAATCACCGTTTCCCTACCGACCACTTTAAACATTTAAAAGACCAAGAGATCCAACAGCTGACCCGCACCCATGGCGCCTTTTTAAGGTGTATTTCATCACCTCCACCAGCTTCTACCCCTTCAGCACTCCCATTAAGTGCAAAAGACCTAGTATTAACCTTCAAAGACCTGGCTAAAAAAATTGACGCAAGCGCTCTTTCTCAAGAAGAACTCGATACATTCATCGACCTCTGTATTGAAAAAGACCCCGGCGCTTTGATCGAGGTGGAGACTGAATTAAAAAAGGCACCTATCACAAAAAAATTAGACATTGAAAACCCAGAATCTCTGCTCGCATTCTTTGAAGCCCCCAATGAAGAGTGGATTGCTGAACCCAAAGGTCGGTTGAGGCCCTTTACTCCTTCCGTAGAAATGCGAATGCGCCTCGCTAATGCTCTATTAATGCACGATCCTAGCCTCCTTGCTTTAAGCCTAGACAACTTAGATCTAAAAAGAGTCATGAGCCCCGAAGATCATATTGAATTTGCCCTTTTACTCACTGACGCATGCCCTGATCACCTAATCACCTGCTTGCGCAATCGATCGATTTGTATCGGCGATAGAGAATTCAAAAATATACTTATTCACCACATCCAAAAAGCACATCCTTCCTTGGTAGAAGAGTTTACCCAAGCAATCGAAGCCTCTCTAGCTCCAGAACTCTTAAGTGAGAGTTCCCCCTCTTCACCTAAAAGAACCCCCTCTCCAGCTCCTATTTCAAACTCCCCTAGCGATACCAAAGAAACTCTCCCTTCCCCGCAGCCCTCAATCCCTCCCGCGATATCCCCTGGCGGCCCCCCTCCACCACCACCGCCACCACCACCCGTTGCTAGCCCCTCGGCACCCAAGTTAAGCTTGAAAGACCAAGCTCTAGAGAAAGCAAAAAAAATCCGAGATTTGCACCAAAAGATCGAAGCAGCCCGAGCAGAGAATCTCGCCGCTCAAAAACGAATCAGAGAGATCAACCAGCAGCTAGCGACTTTGGGACAAGAACAATCCAAAGACCCTTTAGCAGCCATTGCCTTGGCCCATAAAGAAATCCAAGAAAAAAAACACCGCCTGAACCAGCTAGAGGGCGCTCTGACATCTCCCGAAAATGAAGGCAAAATTCTCCAATTGAGCAAAGAGATCTCCCATCTCGAAACGCGCAAAAATTCTTTCCAGATTGCTAAAGCGTTGCGGGAAAAGAAGCTTCTTGAACAAGAGATTAAAGAAGCTCAATCCTCAGAAAAGGAGCATCGCGAGCAAATAAGTGCGCGAGAACAACAAATAGCGCTTCTCAGCAAAAAAATTGCACTGGGCTCTCCAAGCCTCTTGACAGTCAATGGCAAAGAAATGATGACACCCATTTCTCGCATGCAGACTTCAAAAAGAAGTATTCAGACGCTCTTAATGGACCATAAAGACAAACACGCTGAAGTGCAGCAGAGAATGCAAGAAAAATTTGAAAAACACAACAACTTGCACCAGCAACACTTTACGTGGAATGGCAAGGAGTACGCTCTGGAACAAATCTCAGCGCTCCATGAAGAATTTATAAAAGAGAAACAAACGCTGGAGCAAGCTTGTGCCCGCCGAGACCTCGACAAAAAAACATGGCAGACTGCGCTAGCTAGACTTGAAAGAGTTCAGCCCACGGATCAGCCCGCTTCTGCCCTAAAAAGAACCGCCTCAGCTCCGGGGGTGAGCCTCGACACCGATCAACTTAAGCTTAGAGCACTAGAACGAGCTCTAGAAACAGGCCAGATCGACCACTTAGCTTGAAAATCTTGTCCATTCCAACCTCAAAACTCTCATTTACAATAATCCTGTAAGTATTTTAGGATTCAGTACAAGCTCGTTGAATCCGACAGAGGTTTTTTTCCTATCTATGCGAAGATTGCCAATACGGTTTTGGTTTGAGATTTCATTGTTTGCCTCGTTTGGCCCTCTCATCTATTCGCCTGTTGCGTATAGCATGGATGTGCCGGCCGATCTAGAGGACGAGGCCATTGCCGCCTCTTCTGGCCCCTCTATCAGCGTGGCCACGGATGCCTACACCATCAATTTTAATAACATTTCGATTATTGAATTCATCCGATTCGTCAGTAAGATCACCAACCTCAATTTCGTTTTCGAAGAGGGCGATCTCCAGTTTACCGTGACCGTTGTCTCAGAAGAGCCCGTCTCTGCCCGCAATGTGACCGCAGCGCTCGCTCAGATATTGCGCGTACACGGCCTGACCCTCCTAGAGCAGGAAAGCAACGTCCTCATTGTAAAGAGCACCGATGTCAACCAGATCCCAACCATCGTTTCTAGCGACCTTCCACACTCAAAAATCGGCAATTCTGCGATTGTCACCCAAGTCTTCCGCATCAAAAATGCCAATATCACTTCGGTCGCAAATATTATCCGTCCGATGACCTCAAAAACGGCACTGATCGAAATCTCCAACGAGACGCGCCAACTGATCGTCACAGATATCGCAACCAACGTAGAAAAAATCGCGGCCCTCCTCGTAAGTCTTGATTCGCCCCATACGCCGCTAGAAATAGAGACTTATGTCGTACAGCACATTGCCCCCACCGAACTCATTCAGCTCACTCAAGCCATCCTTGCCCCCTTTGCAGAGGGCAATCC
>JAFDYS010000041.1:4691-5756 GCA_018267315.1 Bacteroidota bacterium
ACAAAACCGGTTGTCATTGGTCAAAAATCGATCTCCGGAAAAGACATTTTCGTCTACCAGCCGGTCAATCTGACCCCAGAAGATCTCCTCATGGCACTGCGCCAAGTCGGAGAGGGGCTTAAAGCAACTCCTGGTGCTAAAGCCTCGGTAGAGACGGCCGTCCACACCGCCGAAATTATCAAAGATACCCGCTCCCTCCTCTTTGTGGCCGAGCCCGAAGCCATTACCATCATCAAAGATCTCCTTGCTTCTCTTGACACGGTAGAGACAACCCCCTCTTTAAGCGCTAGAGCTACACAAGTTTTTGCCTATTCCCCTCAATACACTTCTCATACAGAAATTCAAGCGGCGCTTAAACGCCTTGTCTCAACCCTTGATCCCAAATCAATCCCCGATCTCAACTTAACCAAAGCCATTGAAACAATGGAGTGGAATAGAGAGACTCAATCCTTCATCATTACAGGAGATGCCTCCACTGTAGAAAGATTTAAAACTATTCTCACCTCATTGGATGGCCCGGAGCAACTGGTTGGAAAAGCCGCCCAAGGGTTTTTCCTCTACAAACTCCAGAACATGGAGGGAAGCAGCGTCCTTGCCGAACTCAAAACCATCGCAAGGCAGCTCCCGCAGAATAACGTTCAAAACCAAAATATCGCTGCCTCTATCGACAACATCCAGTGGATCGAGAACACCAACGCCCTGCTAATTACAGGCCCCGCTTATGCCATTGAAAGGATCCAGACGCTGATTGCCGACCTCGATATTCCCCTAGCCATGGCCTCGCGTCGGGTGGCTGATAAATCCTCCTTTTTGATCTACAAGCCAAAGCAACGGGCCCCCGAGGGGATGTTAAAGGCTATTCCTGAAATGAATCAAAATCTGCAGGATTCGGGACTGATCGATCCTCAGCTCTTTGCCGCTCTCTCTTCAATGACCTATACCCCCGATACCGACTCGTTCATTTTTACAGGATCGCCTGAGGTCTTAAAAAAAGTCGAAGATATCGTTCAACAAATCGACGTCGGTTCCTGCGCCTCCCAAATCCAATGCCTAGGGCCTGCAACC
>JAFDYS010000042.1 GCA_018267315.1 Bacteroidota bacterium
TATGCTGTCAGTTTCAAGTTAGCAGTGCCGCTAAAGGGTTGCCGGCACCAATTAGATACCCTCAACTCCTTCTACATCCGGCACGAACGTTTGCCTGGGCTTTTTCAAATGCAGTGCACAAGTGGATGGTTGAACAGGTTAGAGTGCCTCGACACATAGCGGGATGAAGGGTCAGCAGAGGACTTATTTTAGGAGCTCTTTTTCCTTTTCCTTTTCCTTCTCTTTTGCAGCTGCTTCTTCTTTTCTTTTCTTATTTATTTGCTTGTACGTTAAATAAAGCAGTCCAAAGCCGACCCCGGTAGCAATAATAATGAGCATTTGATTTTAGTTTTCAGTTAGGTTTTTAATATGAACGTCTTTAAAATATAACAAATCACATTTCCTGCCGGCACACATCACGTACACATGCCATGAGAGTGTTTGTTGCGGGTTGTCCCGCGTATCATTTCACCTTAACCGGCTTGCCCACCTTCATAAACATCCTCACATCTTTCAGCGGGCGGTCGCGGGCATCGGTTTTCACAGCGGCAATGGAGTCGAGCACATTCAGCCCTTCATACACTTCACCATACACCGTGTAGTTCTGATCGAGGAACGGCGTGCCGCCGATGGTCTTGTACGCTTCGCGCTGTTCGGGTGTGTACTTCACTCCCGTGCGCTGCTCCATCTGGTTGAGTTCGTCATCGGTGTATTTTTTCCCCTGCACGATATAAAACTGGCAGTTGCTCGAAGCTTTCTCGGGGTTGTTGTCACGCGCTGCGGCCAGCACACCTTTTTTGTGAAACAGTTCCGGTTTAAACTCTGCCGGAATGCGATCGCCCGGCGCGGAGCCACTGCCGAGCATCTGGCCCGGCTGCGCATGCTTCGATTCGGGGTCACCACCCTGGATCATGAAGTCTTTGATTACGCGGTGAAACATCAGACTGTCATAAAAATGCTGCTGCACGAGCTTGAGCATGTTATCGCGGTGCAGCGGCGTTTCATTGTACAGCATGATCTTCATGGTGCCGTAGTCGGTTGTCACTTCAATGGTGCTGCGCTTTTCTTTCGCCTTGAAGGAAAGAAGCAATAAAGGTATCAGGAGCATGGGCAAACGTTTCATGTTGATGTAGATTGAGCGGACAAAGTAATTCAGAAAATCAACACGCTGCTGCCGGTAAAGAAACCCGGCTACTTATCATGACACATTTCGCAACCGCCCGAAGTAAGATCGGGGCTGATGTAGGGAATGCCGAGATTCATTCCCCGTAAGATCAGCAATACGGCCACCAGCATGGTGATGTACGGATAGATTTTCGTGATGCCGCTTCTCCATTTCACGGGAACCAGTTTTCCGCTCCATGAAATCGCCAGCATCATAGGCAGTGTTCCCGCTCCGAACAGCGCCATATACGCAGCGCCGGACGCTGACGTACCCGTGACGGCGGCACCGGCCAGAGCGGTGTACACCAGCCCGCACGGCAATAATCCGTTCAGCAGACCAATGGATATAAAACCTGCGACGGTAGATCGTTGCAGAAAAAAAGCAAGTCCCCGCTTCACCCATTCATTCACCGGGTTGATGATTCCCGAAAAAAGTTTTTTGATGCGCGGAAGAAAAGTGAGGGCGGCCAACAATAACACCATGCCGAGCGAAATAGAAAGCGCTTGTTGCAAACCGGCCATGGAAATGATGGCGCCAATGCTTCCGGCCATAAAACCAAGAATGGAATACGTGACGATGCGACCCGCATTGTACATGAAGCGCTTGAGGTAAAATTGTGATTCACCCGAATCGCCACGTAAGGCCAACGCCAATGGGCCGCACATACCGGCACAATGCATGCTGCCAAGAAATCCAAGGATGAAGGCCGTCCAAAGCATCAGTTGATATCAAAACTCTTCTCTGAAAAATAACTCACTTCATTGCATTGCCACTCCACCTGCGCGCGCCACAATCCTCTTTTCATGTTTTCGGCCGGTAACAAATAGGTGAGCAGGGTGTCGCCATTAAGTTTTACATCGAAATCTTTGCTGGCATCATCGGGGCGAAAGAAGTGAATGGAGCCGGTGATATTCTTTGACCTGAATTCATCCGGAAACGTAATCACCACGGCGTTTTCTGATTTATTGAATGCAACATTGAGCGGTTGTGAAAGGGTTGCGGCATTTTTCTCCTTGTCAATCTGTCCCTGAAAGGCAATTTCCCTATTGTAATAGTCTTTCGCCACCAAATCAACATTCTCATGCATGGATTTGTAAACGAGGATGAAGAGTACGATGGCCCAAATGCTAAAGAAGGCAATAAGCCCGGTGGTGATGTTGAATTTCATTTCGAATCGGTGTTTGATTTAATCATGATGTTCCGTCGAATCCTTTTCTTCTTCTTTCGATTCTTCCTGTTCCTGCTGATGTTGTTTGTAAACCGGTCCGATGAAGGTGGTTTTGATTCCGCTTACTTGCTTGCCATCAGACAATACATCAATCTCCACCGGTGTTTTCATCTGCTTCACTTCGCCGAAAGGAAATGCAAAAATAAAGACACCATTACTTACCTGAGCCTCCTTGACGCCCGGCGGCATACGGTATCCTGCGTTTGGACTAAAAGTTACCGCTTATCCTTTCTCATTGCACCGCCAAATAAACCACCTCCATCGTTTGATCTTTTTTGTCAATCGCCTTGAGAATGTACATGCCTTTTGGCAAGTTCAGAAGATCCATCTCACCGCGTTCAACCATCCGGAGTGACTTCAATTCTCTGCCAAGAAGATTACTCAGTACCACATCCTTTTCATTAGTGCTCTGTTTGAAAAAGATGTTCACTTTGTTTTCAGCAGGATTCGGATAGACCACCATGCCGGGTGAACCTGGCAGTTCAGAGGATGAATGCGGTGAAAGCAGTTCCGTGTAAAATGGAGCAAAGATGTCCGGAGCGAATGATGAGCTCAATCGTTCACTGCCGGAGCTGTCGGCAATTTCTTTGAGAACCTTCGCTACCATGATGCGGTGAGCGGTGGAATCATCTGCCGGGAGCACTACGCCGGCCGTCGTTGTGATTTCCCAATTCTGTTCAACAGAATCGTATTCGAGACCGAGGACGGAGAGCCCGGTAAACTCATTGCGGGTTGAATCATTGTCAATCTCCAGGAACTCTTCGTTCGCATCACGGTAAGCTTCGGTAACAATATTCGCCACGGTTATCGTCAGTGAATCCGTTTCTTCATCTTCAAGCTTGCCGTTATTGTAACACCATGAGCAAAGCGGTGGTGAAACCTGCGGATAGCAGGCACTGATGGATAAGTACGCGAGTGGAATATTGTTTTGCGTGAAGCAGGACGCTCCCGTCGTGCTTCCTATCTTCTTTTTGGTAAGGTCAGGATTTTGGTTTGAAGTGCTGCCATTGGGCGCCCAAATATTTTTGCGAGCATACACGAGATGCGGGGCATGCGGAGTGGGAGATTCATTCGTATAGCAAACGTTAAAAAGGTAGTTGGCTCCTGTACTCACCATCGCAATATGATTCGGGTTGTACAATCCGTCGGGATTTGGTTCGGCAGCATCGTGAAGGACCGGGTCAATATTCATCAGGAAGTTATCACCGGATATGCACTCATCGTAGCAATCGTAAACCGAACCACAGCCATTATCTCCCATAGTGAGCATGGAGGTATAATTGCCGGTGAGATCGCTCCACGATCCGTGCAGTTCGATGCCGCGGCCGTAGCATTGCACCACCCTCGCTCCGAAACGCAGCCAAACCTTTGATGCATCACCGTAAATTCCTTTGTTGATATCAAAAATCTGAGCGCCGTTGGTCATGTAAAAGCCGCGGGTGGATGAAAGCGAAGCGCCCGTGTCATACCACTTCACGAGCGTGTTATCCAGAACGAAGTTGGTGGTTCCTGTAACCAGTGTGCCCACGCTGCCCGGGCTCAGACTTTCAATGATGCTCGAGTTAATCACATTCACCGTATTGGAATTGCTGCACTTGATTCCTGTTTTGCAACCTGAGTAAGTCAGTGTTGAAAGATTGCCCGCTACAGGGTTTTTGATCTTGATCAGTTCGGTGCCGGTGGCCAAGTTGATAAAGGTGCTGCCCGTTATGCTGCATGAAGTAACGGGCTGTTCAATAACCAGCCCTTTGCTGTTTACAGCAGGAATATTGACACCTGCAACATTCACATTTGAAACTGATACAGAGCCATTCTTTATCTTCAGCCAGCTATCGTTGTGCACTTCAATTTTCCCGGTGGATAAGGTGGCGGCATACCCGTCAACAGTTACCTGCGCTTCCATCTCAAGCATCTTTTCATTGATGTTATTACCGACGAGGTTAATCACGCTGCCGCTGTTCAGCGTTAGTTTTCCGTTGCCGGCAAAGTGATAATAGCCATTCCCGTGATGTTCCATATCGGCTCCGTTGCTGTAAACCAGATTGCCTCTGATGACCACCTTCGCATTGGGGTTGCCTCCGCCGAATTGTATTCCCTTTGTGGCATCGGTAACATTTTCAACAATGAGGGTACCGCCCTCTTCCACTTCCACATATCCGCCCTGGAAGATTTTCAATTCTGCTCCGTCATCAATCTTCAGTGTGCTGCCGTTCTCTACATGCACGCGGGCGCCGCTGCCTAACTCAAGCTTGGAGCCGTTCATCAATTCGAGCGTGCTGCCGTTGCGGATGTAGAGGTCGGCGTTGTTCTCGATGTGGAAGTAGGAGTTGGCATCGCAGGTCATGACGGTGGGCTGGGTGAATCGGTATGCCCCAGTTACAGGATCGGTATCAAAAGCAACATGCTGCGTTGGACTCAAGCCCCGGTCAAGCGTTGCTGAGTTTCCTGTTTTGATGTTAAGGGAGTATTCTGAAGGATTATCTAATGGACCGCTAACATAATGAACGCTGGGATGCAGCTCAATAGCCGGTGCGCACCAACGCACATCATCAACAATATCGTAATCATCCCAGCGGATTTTGATTTTGAGGTCAACGGGGGTGGACATATCCTCATGCCGCGGCGGCAAATTGTAATTCAATGTCTCATCAATAATTTCAATGGAAAGACCATTGAGATGAATTATGCGGTTTTCCCAGTCTTCGAATGCGATTGGTTGACCAATGTTTGAAGGATAATCAATGGAATGAGATTTCAGTGTAAGCACCGGAACCGCAGCCGGGTTGGTACTCATCCCTATTTTTGTTTTTCCCTGTTCAATACTCCAGGTGTCATCTTCATCACCATAACCTTGCATCGAGCAAACGAAAGTGTTATTGATGACTTCTCCCCTGTAAACATCGCACTGATCGGAAGGAGAAACAATTTTCCCGTCATAAGAAACAATGCAGTCAATATCATTATTTACGTTGTAGTCGAAAAAATTAAAGATGTCTGAGCAGCCGGTAAGCGGATTGCCAATGCTCTGCGATTTGTCAACCGGTATCCTTACACCGGTGCATTTGCCGTTGCCAAAGCCACACCATAAATCTGTTTTATCCGTGCGGTATTTAAAATCGTAATTGCCTTCTGCCGTAATAGGCATGATCCAGCTGCCAAGGCAGTTAGGGTCTTCCGGATATAATCCGTAAGAGTCAACAAATACATCATTCAGCGGTGGCTGATCGGTTTTAAAATCTTTTCCCACCTGAATGTAAGAAAACAGCCCCGGCTTCCACCCTGTTGCCTGCGGTAAATCGGGATGCTCCTCATAATGCGCGTGGTCAAAGCCGGAAATTTTCTGATGGTTTTCAAGCCAGAGATATTGGTTCTTGACAGCGCCGCTTCCACTGCTTGCACCAGTGTAATTGATGTGCGGCAGTTTTATCCGTATGGCATCTCCGGTCAGGGCAAAATCCTGCAGGCAGTAGGTTGCCTCAAACGGACCCGCCGATGTGGGCTCGGTGAGGTCAGTCATTACTTCGCTGCCGGTAGTGCAGTTGTGCGCGCTGATCAGGTTTGTTTTTGAACCTTTCCAGCCCAGATGATTCCTGTCCCATCCGCAAAACATGTTGCTTTGATTGTCGTACTGTGCGGTGGTGCACAGGGTATGTGGTGGGACCAGGAAAGTGTACGGCCCTGCGCCGCCTCCTGTGTGCCAGTTGTTGCTGCCCAATAATCCATGCAGAAATTCTGCTGTAAAGGTATAGTAAGTGCCGTCCCATGAGCAGCCGCCCCAGGATGAAATAACAGGGAAAGACCATGTGGAACCCTGATCGTTGATCTGATAAGAATAATAGCCATTGACACCATATCCGCTTGAACAATCGATGTTTCCAGTGTAAGAATTATTTTTCCAAATCACGAAAACGCAATCAATCTTACCATCTGTTCCCACGCTCTTGACCAGACCTTTGCCATTACCATTGAATAAATCAAAATCAGCAAGATGCTTACCGTGTGCTGTGGTAACTTGTGATCCCATAGCATCTAACGTTGTAAAAACTGCTGCAAGACCATCGCCGGAAAGTCCTGAAGTCGTACAGGGAATTACAAGATTAATGTAATCGCCCAGAGCAGTCAATTCGCCGCGAGATGCCTGAAAATAGTAGTCGGTCAACGTTCCATCTGTGATTGGCAAATCTGCATCAAACAGTGGCTGCGGATTGATGTATGGTCCCCCTCCCGTTTCCCAATACGGCGCCTGACCGTCAGCCCAATCACCATTGGAACCATAAGTATCGCCGGGAGCCGGGCAACCGCCGATGCTGTAATCTACCTGAGCATACACAACCAATACTCTTAGCGTGCCTTCCGTAGGCACAAAATAGCCATCCTCAGAATTCTTCTGAGCAAAAAGAACAAGCGAAAGTTGACTAAGGATAAGTGCGGGTAAAATTTTCTTTTTCATATTGGATGGTTTTATTGTTTAAGAAGAATGCGGCTGCGTTTGAATGATGAATTACCTGTTACTGAAATCACATAAACCCCTGCAGGCAAAAAAGAAATATTGAATTCACTCCTTTCCTCAATGATATTTGATTGCCATAACTGTTTACCGGCAATTGAAAATATATCTGCTTGAGCAGGCAGCTCATCCGTTTCAAGCTGAATGATGTCATTAGCTGGGTTAGGAAGAAAGTCCCAGGCACTATATTGGTCAATTTCACTAACCCCCAACCACATCCCCGTCCATGGATGAACAGAGAATACCAAATAGGAAACACCATTGCCATAAAACAGGATGCTGTCCCTTCTTACACAGTTGAAGTCAGGATAAATTACAGTGTCTGTCAACAGTACGGGCACACTATAGCTGCATGGTCCATCGGTTTGCATGGGCAGATCATACCAAAATAGGCCCTGCGCCCTCGGTGCCGGATCAAGATCGGGAAAAGGAAGCGAGTCGCTGTAAAAAAGATTTGGGTCCCAGCGCAGGGTGAGGGGGAGGATCGTATTGGAAAAAAGAATGGTAACACCGTCCTCTATGTAGTCTTGTATGTTCACTTTTGCAAGCGAATCCTGGCTGTTGTACGGCGTAGCGTAATACACATTAAAGGCACCTGCTTTTTTCTGCCAGACTTTTTCTCCATAGAGAGAATCGCATGGGCAAAACCCTCCACCAATAGCATCAAAGTCATAACCGAAATACAACGTATCCTTCGCCCCGCTACCATCCTCACACCACAAAGGAAAAACCCAAGCGGGTTGCACTTGCGCGCCGGGAACGGTGTAAACCTGCGCTGCTCCAGACAGGGCAGTAAGGGCGAAAAGAGCGGTGAGGATAAGGGTTTTCATGTTTCTAAGTTACAGAATTAAATCAGGCACTCGTTCCCGCTTGCGCAATGCCCCGGCTGCAAACGAGCGCCAGAGGGTGCAATACATGCGTTGCTGTCCCATGAATGTCCATGAGTCAGCGCCTCCACTTGTATGCCAGTTGTTGCCTCCAAAAAGACCATGCAAATATTCAGCGGTGAAAGTGTAAAATGATGCATCCCAGGAGCAGCCACCCCATTCTGAAGTCAATGGAAATTCATAGAGAGTCCCGTTATCAGTGATGCTTCCGGAAGAAGAATTGACACCGAAGCCTGAGCCACAAGCAAGAGGAGCTGCATGGTCCTACCAGATGATAAACATAATGTCAATCTTATGCGTTGGATTATCGGGAACCGGCGACTTGAGAATGCCGGCAGAAGTGCCGGAGTAATTATCAAAATCTGAAAGATGTTTTCCATGAGCTGTGGTAATTTGACCTGTATAAGCATCAAGGTAACCTAACACGCTCTGATTGCTCTGCACTTCAATGCTTACATAGTCTCCCAGTACGATGTACTCGCCAAATGATGCCTGATAAAAATAATCAGTCAACGTACCCGGCGTAATATTTCCTTCACCTGTAAAGTCAGCATCAAAAAGAGGACGTGCATTGGGGTTTGGATCATTGCCTGTTTCCCAGTATGGCGGAGCGCATTTTAAAGCATCAGTGCAATTATTGACGTCCGGATTGGGCCATTCGTCGTTTATATCATCACCATCCGTTTGGACGTACACAACGAAGACTCTTATCGGCACTAAGGGGTCTGTCTGTACAGATCGGCTGTCCGCGGGCAGATAGTAACCGAATTCTGAATTTAGTTGTGCTGTTGCTGTACTGGCAAGCAGTAGCAAAGTGAATGTGATGTGAGCTTTCATGATTGTTATGGTTTGAGAAGTTTAAAGGATGATTCCCGATGCTGATTGGAAATGATCAGAATAAGTAACCCGCACCTCCAATCCTGAGTATCCACAATTATTTGATCGAAGGGGCTAATCGTTCCCTCTCTCACCACTCTGCCCCATATATCATAGACACGATAGACGCTGTGTGAGGGTCCATTGTTTTTTACTTGAACACTTGTATTGATTAACGTTGGATACACTTGCCACTCATTCTGTGTTTCTGCCGCTTCAATTCCTGACGGCCATTCCAGACCATCCCATGGAGTTATGCCAAACCAGAAAGTGGAAAAGCCATTTCCGCCGAGAACAATGCTGTCTGTTGCGTAACAAGAGGCATTAACGATTGTATCGGTCATCAGGATGGTTCCGAAACAATCAATGCCCGGATCAGTACATATCATCGGAATATCAAAGTACCATCCGCCCTTTGCACGTGGCGCTGGATCTTGATCACCGTAAGGAAGTGAATCGCTATAGAATAAAGTTCGGTCCCATTTGATTTTTAAGGGGAGATAGGCATGCCAAACGCAGACTGGTTCTCCAAGAGAATTTGAGTCAGTCACATAAGATTTTCTTATAAGGAAAGTCGAAAAACTAAACGAACAGCCGTAGTATACAGTGAATTCAGAAGTATCAATTATAGTCTATACTTCACCAAATATGGTATCATATGGCAAAACAGATTTTGCATTAGCATCATAGCAGAAATACAACGTATCCTTAGCCCCGCTTCCATCCTCAAACCACAAAGGAAATACCCAGGCGGGCTGCTGCTGCGCACCGGGCACGGTGTACGTTTGCGCGGACGCAACTGTAGTGCTCATGAAAAGTGCTATGAGGTGGAAGCAAAAAATCTTTCTCATCGTGTTGGAATTTTTATTCAAGCTACGTTTTTCATTTGAAAGTAGAAGTGCTCGGTCCATTGAAAATATGGTTTGCAACAAGCAATTCCAACTATAACCGATAAACGGGGTTAATAAACAGGTGAACCGATGGTTTCAGGAGTAAATCTTGTTCCTGCAGTGTTCTACCGAGTAAACCAGAATAATCCTGTTAGATGTTCCCCTGCAGAGGTGGTGATGTTGAATTTCATTTCGAATCGGTGTTTGATTTAATCATGATGCTCCGTCGAAGCCTTTTCTTCTTCTTTCGATTCTTCCTGTTCTTGTTGATGTTGTTTGTACACCGGCCCGATGAAGGTGGTTTTGATTCCGCTTACTCTCTTGCCATCGGCCAACACATCAATCTCCACCGGTGTTTTCATCTGTTTCACCTCGCCCGATGGCAGCGCGATAAAGAAAACGCCGTCACTCACCTGTGCCTGTTTCACGGCCAGCGGCGTACCTACAATGCTGAGTGATGCCTGCTGCGGTGAGACCACTTTGAGTTCGATGCTGTGATCATCAAAAGATTTATTCACCAGGTTTACCGTGTAGAGATTCGTGATGGTGCCGTCGTCTTTCTTCTGAAACAACTGACCCGGTGCGCGAAGAATGGTGGCCTCCACCTCGGGGCGCGAGAAGGTGAGATAACTGAGTATGAAAAGCAGCACGCTCCACAGCACAGAGTAACCGATCATGCGGGGCGTGATTCTGAATTTGCGGTGCTTCACAATCTGGTTGAACGAGGCGATGCGGATGAGTCCTTTGGGGCGGTGCACTTTTTCCATGATGGAATTGCAGGCGTCCACACAGGCCGCGCAGTTGATGCACTCGAGCTGTGTTCCGTTGCGGATGTCAATGCCGGTAGGGCAGACTGCCACACACAAGTGACAATCCACACAATCGCCTGTGGTGGTTCCCACTTTGCCGCGGGGCTCGCCGCGCTTGAAATCGTAACTCACGGCCATGGAATCTTTGTCGAGTAGCACGCCCTGCAGGCGGCCGTACGGACAAACACCGATGCACACCATTTCGCGCAGGTAGGCAAACACGCCGTAAAACACCAGCGAGAAAGCGATCATGGCCACGAAGCCGCCGAAGTGCTCCGTCAACGGTTCGGTAATGATTTTTTTCAGTTCATCAATACCGATCACATAGGCCAGGAATATGTTAGAGATGAAAAACGAGATGATCAGAAAGATGAAATGTTTCAGCGCGCGCTTCCAGATTTTCTCCCAGTTCCATTCCTGCTTGTCAAGGCGGCGGCGATGCTGCGAGTCTCCTTCGATCCAGTGTTCGATTCTTCTGAAAACAAACTCCATGAAAATCGTTTGCGGACAGGCCCATCCGCACCACCACCGGCCAAAAACGGAAGTGAAGAGGATGATAAACACGAAGAAGGTGATCATCGCAAAACCGAAAAGAAAAAAATCCTGCGGGAAGAATGGAATGCCCCAGATGATGAAGGTCCGGTCCACCACATTGAAGAGAAAAAGCGGATGCCCGTTGATTTTGATGAACGGACCGGCCACAAGGAGCCCGAGCATGAGGTAAGCGGCAATATTCCGCCGTGTAAAAATTTTACCTGCTTGAAATTTCGGATGCACCCATTTCCGTTTCCCTTTCTCATCCACGATGGAGAGGTGATCACGGAAATCCTCTACATGAGGCGTAGCAGATGTTTCAGCCATAGCAATTCATGATTAAAATATACCGCAGCAGTTCTGTCTGCGCTCTTAAAATTACACTCCTCCTTACAACAGCGGGCCAATCGCTCTTCCTGCGGCTAAATACTTTTCTTTTGAGTGGTGTCAATCTTTGCCTGGGTGGTATCGGTAGCAGTAGTTGCCTGCGGATTAAACAGGACTCCCTGCGGGGCTTTGGCATTGGGTGGGTTGCTGCCGTGTAATGACATCACGAAACTCACCACGGTTTGCATTTCGTCGGGCTTGAGCACGCCTTGCCAGGGCACCATGCCTTTCGCCGGCACACCGTATTTCACTGTTTTAAAAATTTCATTCACGGTGCCGCCGTGCAGCCAGTAGTCATCCGTTAGATTGGGACCTACGCCGCCTTCGGCCTTTTGTCCGTGGCACGGGGAACAGCGCGCAATGAAAATAGTTTTGCCGGCCGCCATGGTTTTCTCATCGGTGAGTTGCGTTACGGTAGTTTCATCCACGCTGGCGCCCACCAGTTTCAGTCTTGCTTCTTTCATCAGTTGGGCCTTCTGTAATTCTGCCACGTATTCTTCTTTGGGCAGTTTGCCAATATCATATACATGGTAAACGAAAATATACACCACGGCAAAAATGATGGTTCCGTAAAGAATAAGCTGCAGCCACGGCGGCATGATATTATCCAGCTCGCGGATGCCGTCATAGTTATGTTCCAGCATCACATCTTTTTCCTTTCCCGCCCGGTTGGAACGGGTGAGCACTTTGAAAATGCGGGTGAAGAAATCATCCTGCATGCTTCGGGCTCCTTCTGCCGCAGTAGCGCCGGAAGGCATTTCCTTTCCGGTTTCAATGCGGTATTGCTGCTCACGGATCAACCCCGTAAGCCGGCGGATGACGAGTGTTTGAAAAAACAGGATCAGTACGATCAGCACTATGATTGTGTAAAGCAGGGTTAACGGGGATGTAAATGCCGAAGCTGCACCTGCAGCGTCCTGTGCCAGCACAGGCCGGGTGAGGATGAGAACGAGGGCTGCGATAATCAGGATTGTCTTTTTCATGCTGAATGAAAAATTTATGGATTCATGGAATGTGGTTCGTCAAGCGGAATTTCACTCATCTTCTTCACTGATTTTTTATCCATCCTCAACACAAAAAACACCATCACAATAAAAAACCCGAAGAAGAAAAGAAACGTAATGCTCGGCAGCAGGCCGACATTTTCAATGGATGAAAGAACATTCTGGAACATGGTTTTTTATTTTGAAACCGTGGATGCTTGTTTTATGTCAACACCCAGCCGTTGCAGGTATGCGATGAGGGCGATTATCTCTTCATCACCATTCACCGGCACGCCGTTATCGTTCAGGTCTTTTGCTATGCCCGCCGCCTGGTTCTTCAGATCCCCTTCGGCCTGCGATTCATATCCTTTCGCATAGGGCACGCCCAGTTCGCGCATCACCGAGATCTTCTTCTTTGTTAGTGACAAGTCAAGCTTATTCTCACCAAGCCACGGATACATGGGCATGATACTTCCCGGCGACATCGTTCTCGGATCCATCAGGTGATTGTACTGCCATGCATTCGGATACTTTCCGCCTTCGCGGGCGAGGTCAGGGCCAGTTCGCTTCGATCCCCACAGGAACGGATGATCGTAAACAAACTCACCGGCCTTACTGTATTCTCCGTAGCGCTCCGTTTCACTCCGGAAGGGCCGCACCATTTGTGAATGGCAGGTATTGCATCCTTCCCTGATGTAGAGATCACGACCTTCCAACTCAAGCGGCGTGTACGGCTTCACACTGGAAATCGTAGGTATGTTGGACTTGATCATGAATGTGGGAACCATTTCCACAATACCACCGATCGCTACCAGAACAAATGCAACCAATGCAAAGCGAACAGGTGTACGTTCAATGGCATGGTGCCAATGCATACCAGGCGACGGCGTATATTCTCTGGTGAGAGGCGCTGCTTCAGCCGCTTCGTCGCCGATGAATTTTCCTTTTCCTGCCGTCTTCCACAAGTTATAAATCATAATTACCACCCCTGCGAGATAGATACTTCCGCCTACGGCACGCGTTACATACATCGGCATGATCTGCGTAACAATCTCCAGCCAGTTTTGGTATTTCAGGTAGCCATCTGCATCGAATTGCTTGGCCATGGATGCTTCCATCCAGCCGGCCCAATACATTGGCACTGCATAGAAGATGATGCCGAGGGTTCCGATCCAGAAATGCGTATTGGCCAGTTTTTTCGAATAAAGAGTTGTGCCCCACAATTTGGGAATGATCCAGTACAGGATGCCAAAAGTGAGAAAGCCGTTCCACCCAAGCGCTCCCACGTGTACGTGAGCGATGGTCCAGTTAGTGAAGTGCGAAATCGCATTTACGTTTTTCAATGAAAGCAACGGTCCTTCAAGCGTGGCCATACCATAGGCCGTAACGGCCACCACCATGAACTTGAGCACGGGATCTTCACGCACCTTATCCCAGGCGCCGCGCAGCGTGAGCAAGCCGTTTACCATACCGCCCCATGACGGTGCAATGAGCATGATGGAGAAAACCGTTCCGAGTGATTGGGCCCAATCAGGCAATGCCGTATAAAGCAAATGATGCGGACCCGCCCATATATAAAGGAAGATGAGCGACCAGAAGTGGATGATGGAAAGGCGATAGGAATAAACCGGACGGTTGGCTGCCTTCGGCATGAAGTAATACATCAGCCCTAGGTAAGGTGTGGTGAGAAAGAAGGCCACGGCATTGTGACCATACCACCACTGCACCAATGCATCCTGAACACCCGCGTACACAGAATAACTCTTGAGAAATGAAACAGGCATCTCAAGGGAGTTCACTATATGAAGCATGGCCACCGTCACTACAGTTGCGATGTAAAACCAAACGGCAACGAAAATGTGACGCTCGCGCCGCTTAATAATGGTACCGAACATGTTGATACCAAACACCACCCAAATGAGTGCAATCAGGATATCAATCGGCCATTCCAGTTCAGCATATTCCTTGCTGGTAATGTATCCGAGCGGAATGGTGATGGCCGCGCATACGATGATCAGTTGCCAGCCCCAGAAGTGAACCTGGCTCAGGAAATTGCTGTACATCCTCGCCTTGAGTACACGCTGCAGGGAGTAATAAACTCCCATGAACATCCCATTACCTACAAAGGCAAAGATCACCGCATTGGTATGCAACGCGCGAAGGTGACTATAGGTAAGAATGGGAATGCCGAAATTGAGTTGCGGAAAAACCAACTGCAGCGCAATAAGGAGTCCTACAAGCATGCCCACCGTTCCCCAAAGGATGGTAGCAATCAAAAACTTTCGAACAATCTTATTGTCGTATTCAAAACGTTCGAGTTCCATGGAATGGATTTAGGTTTAAGATTTATGAATTGATTTCAGTATTGGAATCCTCTTTTGATTTAACATGATCAGCGCTTCGCTCTACGGTGGCATCATCAAATAGCATCCTCACAGACGGGGTATAGGTATCATCATACTGTCCGTTCTTCACTGATTTGAGGAATGCGACCAGAAATCCGCCCGCGACAATCATACTGCACACAATGAGGAGGATTATGGCTGTCATAGAATCGTCAAAGCTATTTTGCAAAGTGCGAATGAAGTTGATCAAAGTTAGAAAGAGGCCTGATTTTCATCATACCTTGTAAAACAATTTTACACATGCCCCGGGGGTGTTATCCGTTGCGGACAGATCAGTCATTCTGTTTAAAAAATAATTCAGGCCGACATCATCTTGTCAATCATCATCCGGGTTCTGGGGAAAAGTATATTATTCTCCAGGTGGATGTGTTGGTGAAGATCCGTTTCAAATTCCTGCAATTCCCGGTAGGTAAGCCGGTACGTGGCGCAGGCATCATCAGGCACGGTGTAATTATCGGTGAGTTTGCGGATGATGGCCATGAGCGAACCGGCAATGTCATGTTCCTTCTCCATGATGTTGATGGGATCACTCACCATTCTCACATTGAAGAGATGGTCAATGTCTTCGTGATGAACCAGCATATCCTCGATCCGGCGGATTCGGGCAAACAGAATCTGCTCTTCCTTGAACATATGATTCTCCAGTTCCACGGCCAATTGATCAAACTGGCGTAAAATTTCAGAGAGTAAAACATGACGAAGACCGTGGCGGTTTTCCACTTTCTGCAGGTGCAGCCGGATCTGCGGCAGGGCCTGTTTTACATAGCGGTGATGCTTGTTCAGGATATAATCAATGAGTTCGTTCAGCGACATCTTTTCAAATGAAACGGAAAGGTTGTCCGGCGTAGTTTGATCCAATACCGCTTCCAGTTCTTTTTTCACCTGCCCGTATTTGTTTTCGTCATACGAGCATGCCTCCAGCAGCGATTGCTGGCCGTGGCAGCAGTAGTCCAGTTCATGCTTTTCAAAAACAGCGGCGGCTGATGGTTTGTCCGATACGATTTGGGCCAGCGTTCTTCGTTCAAATGATTTCATGTCATGAGGATATTTGACTACAATGTTAGAATGAGCAGGGCCCTGAGTGAATGACTTTGATCAGCACGAGTACTGATTGATCTTGCCTGTAAACGAAACGGGATCAAAAGCCGAGGCGCTTGGCCTGCCACCTCGAAGCCAGGGTGGTGATTACAATCACGGTGATGGAACTGATGGGCATGAGAATAGCAGCCACCATAGGAGAAAGTTCTCCGCGAACGGCGAAGTAAATGCCAATGACATTATATAAGAGTGAAATCCCAAACGTAAACCACACAATATTAATAGAGCTTCGGCAGAAGCGGACGAAGCGATCAAAGCGCCCGAACCCGTCACCTTTCATGATCACATCACATGCCGGTGAAAACTGGTGGAGGTTATCTGTGACAGCCACCCCCACATCACTCTGCTTCAGCGCACCGGAATCATTCAGTCCGTCGCCCACCATCATCACCTTGCTGCCCGATGCCTGCAACTCCTGAATGAATTGCAGTTTCTGCACGGGAGTCTGGCTGAAATGAAGCTGGCTTTTTTCGGGAAACATTTCCAGCATGGCCCGTTCATCGCTGCCGTTATCGCCGGAGAGCAGGAATAATCTGAACCGGTTTGCAAGCGAACGGATCTGTTCTGGCAAACCCGGCCGGATCACTTCATTGATGCGGAACCAGCCGAGGAAATGATCGTTGACCGAGACAAATAATCTCGACTGGTCATGCGCAGGCGCAGGGGTATGATGTTTCACGAAATCTTTTGATCCCAGCATCACTTTTTTTCCGTCCACAAAACCTTCTATACCCAGTCCTGCAAATTCCCTGAATTGGCTCACGGGAAGACGGCGATCATGGCGGAACAACTCTGCCACCATTTTGCTTTTGGGATGAATGGATTGCGAAGCGATGCTGTAGATGAGTTGCTTTTGATATTCGGTAAGCGGCGACCCTTCCCACTGAATGCGATCCACGTGATGCGATGTGATGGTTCCTGTCTTGTCGAATACGATGGAATCAATTCGGGCCACGGCTTCCACGGCTGCTGCATTTCTCAGGAAGAAGTTGTTTCTCCCCAGGATGCGCATCACACTGCCGAAGGTGAAAGGCACAGTGATGGCCAAGGCGCACGGGCAGGCAATAATGAGTATAGCCGTGCAGGACATCAGCGCCCGGTGCACATCGGTGCGCAGCCAATACACGCCGGTGAGCGCCGCAATGAGGATGATGGCGATGGTGAAATATTTACTGATGGTA
Organism: Bacteroidota bacterium; assembly: GCA_018267315.1. GTDB lineage: Bacteria > Bacteroidota > Bacteroidia > Chitinophagales > UBA10324 > JAFDYS01. The sequence goes on from JAFDYS010000042.1 coordinate 16,930, forward strand.
TCGGCCAGCAACGAAATATGCTGCTGCTCCGGTTTCTGAAAACTCTCATGATTCCATAATTGCGTGAGATAACTCTGCTCTACCGTTTTCTTTACCTGCAGTTCAATCGAAGAACCTTTTTGCTTGCCGCCGGCATATATGAGTTCACCGATTTGCTTGGGAACCGGCACACTTTCTCCCGTGACAAAACTGTAATCAATGTTAGCCGTTCCGTTCAGCAGTATGGAATCCGCCGGAAGCAACTCTTCACTATGGATCACAATCTTGTCTCCTTCATTCAACTGGCTGATGGGTATGTAAGATTCTTCTCCCTTCCTTCTTACCGTCACAGCCACGGGGAAGTACGATTTGTAATCGCGCTCGAATGACATACTGCGGTAAGTGAGTGACTGGAAAAATTTACCGATGAGCAGGAAGAAGACCAGCCCGGACATCGAATCAAAATATCCCGGACCCGCTCCCGATATGATTTCATACGTGCTGCGAATGAGCATGGCTGTTAACCCGAGGGCGATGGGAAGGTCAATGCTGAAGTAACGGAGGCGGGCCGCCTTCCATGAACTCACGAAATAATCAGAGGCGCTATAGAAAAACACGGGAAGTGCCAGCAACAAACTGAGGTACCCGAAAAAATTTTTGAGTTGCGGTTCTATAACGGTGACTCCACTGAGGTATTCCGGAAAACTCAGCATCATGATATTTCCGAAACAGAAACCGGCGATACCGATCTTCAGGACCAGGGTGCGGTCAACCGTTCGTGTGGCTTTCTTTTTTAGATCACTTAAATGCAGGTCGGGCTCGTAGCCGATACGGTGCAGCACTTCCACCACCCGGCGCAATGAAATCCGCTGCCGGTTGTATGTGATGTTAACTTTCTTCTCCAGAAAATTCACACGCACGCTCAGGAGGCCGTCCTCCATCTTATGCAGGTTTTCCAGTAACCAGATGCATGAAGCACAGTGAATGCCGGGCACTGAAAAAGCGACGAGAGCCGTATCGCCTTCCGTAAAACTGATGAGTTGCCTGATCACACTTTCATCATCAAGCCAGGAGAACCGTTTGTTGTTGTAAACCTCTGCCGGCTTGTTACCGGGATGCTCCGTCATTTGGTAATAAGAACAGAGGTTGTTCTCCTCCAACAGATCATGTACCAGCTTGCAGCCCTCGCAGCAGAAAACCTTGCCGGCTGATTCAATCACTTCTCCGCGGCACTCATCACCGCAGTGGTAACAGGTGAGTTTGGTCTGTTGTATGACAGATGGCATGCGGCAAAAATCAATGCTAAGCTACCTGATTGAAATGATTTTTGTCAGTAAAAATCCCGTAGTGATCATGCGTAGTGCCTTCAATACCCGATCTCTTCAAAGTAGCGAATGATATGATCCTTGAGAAATTCCTCCTGTTCCAGCAGGTTCATGACGGGAATCAATTTTATGGCTTGCCAGTGCGGCCAACCGTCCTGATCAGTTCCTTCTAACTCATAGTAACCGGATCTGCTCAGAACGCTGCAGGTGGCGATGTGCATGAGGTCTTGCTTTTCTTCTTTGGTGAATTTTGACTGAATCTTTCCGAGTTCCCGAATGCCAATGAGCATGAGGATGGCATTGAGGTCCGGTGCTTTTCCGAATTGGTCTTTTAGTTTGCAACGGAGGTCAAGCCATTTTTTTTCGCGTTCAAGAATGAATTCATTTTGTTTCATGATTAACTACAGAAAGTCACGAATTCCAATATTAATGCATGATAATCGGTGGCAAAGAGTCGTGCTTTATTTTATCTCAAACTTATCTGCATCCTTCAGAAACGGCAGCGATTCACGGGTGTGATGAAGGTGATGATGGGAAAGCGTGCAGGTGTGAATGCACTCACGCCCGGTCTCGCGCCACAAAATTTCTCCCCGCGGATCAACGACCGAGCTATCACCCGTATGATGAATACCGCCGCCATCTTTTCCCACCCGGTTCACACCAATGGTATAACACTGGTTCTCGATCGCTCTCGCTTCCAGCAACGTCTTCCAGGCCTGCACCCTTCTCTCCGGCCAGTTGGCCACATAAATCAGTACATCATACTGATCCGTGTTTCGTGACCACACCGGAAAACGCAGGTCGTAACAAACCAGCGGAAGAATTTTCCATCCTTTCAGTTCCACCAGGATTCTCTTCGCACCCGCAGTAAAATGCTTGTGCTCATCACCAAGACCAAAGAGGTGACGCTTATCATAGTAGCTGAAACTGCCGTCGGGCCGCATCCAGATCAGGCGGTTGAAAAACTGCCCTCCGTCTTTCATCATCAAACTGCCGCAGATCACAGCATTTCTCTTCGCCGCCATTTCTTTCATCCAGTTTACCGCAGCTCCATTCATGGTTTCTGCAGCCTTGGCTGTATTCATACTGAAACCGGTGGTAAACATTTCAGGTAACACAATCAAATCCGTTTCCTCCCGGATAGAGTTGATTTTTTCAGTGAACATCTCCAGATTGCTCTCACTGTTTTCCCAGTGAAGGGCTGACTGAATGAGCGTGATATGAAGATCGGATATCATGATTGTATAGCGGGTAACCGCACCGGGTTGCTGTCAGGGTGTCAAATCTACAACACCGAAACGTGTTTCATTCAACTGAAGAAACCGGCAGTCGCTCAATTTTACAGATGAAACATCCCGCTTCGGCGTTTCTTGCATGCAGGTATTCAACATCCTCGTGCTTTTTAAATATGCATTCAATAAGCTCATCTACATCATCATCACCCACCATTCGTGAATAGGTCATTTGCTGATGGTGGTTATATCCGATGAGTGTAAGGGGGAAATTCTTTTTGTCGGCTTTCAACTGTCGGGGAAATCTGTCCACCTCGGAATATTCATCCACGTCATCTGCATGAATGAAAACCGGCCCCGGCTGATTGAATGCATTGTCAATTTTGAATGGGCTGTGGCTAAACAGCAAGCGTTTATCAATACCCGGTCGAAAAGGCTTAAGCGAAACTCTGCAGGGTCCGTATCCGGTAGCAAGCTGTTCGACCACTTCATGTCCGAAATCATCTTTCATTTCTTCTCTGATCCTGTGAGCGTATTCACCTGACAGAGGAACAATTCTAAAATTTCCCATCTGAATTTTTATTCACGACAAAATTGAAGCGATAAAGAAGTTACGGCAACCCGATTCTTGCGGACTTTAGTTCTCACCAAAAATTTTTGCAGCTTCCCATCCGATGATGGCCGTTTTTCGATCGTTGCCCCAGTGATACCCGCCAAGAACACCGCTTGACTTGATTACGCGATGACAAGGAATCAGAAATGCAACCGGATTAGCTGCTACGGCGGTTCCTACGGCACGCGAAGCATTCGGAAGATGAATCGAGTGTGCAATGGTAGAATAGCTTGCGACTGATCCAAATGGAATCTTCAACAATGTTTCCCAAACCTTGATCTGAAACGGAGATGCTTTCAGGTGCAGTTTGATTTTCGAAAGGTCGCTCCAGTCTTCTTTAAAAATCTGCAGTGCATTCTGTTGAAGTAAATCTGTTTTCTGAAGGAAGGATGCTTTTCGGAAATGACCTTTCAGTAATTCAAATTCTTCTCTGCGGGATTGAACAAATGAAATATGGCAAATGCCTTTTTGAGTGGATGCAATCAATACATCTCCGAACGGAGTTTCGGCGAAACTGTAATGAATCACAAGATTCTCACCATCATTCTTGAATTCGCCGGGAGTCATTCCTTCTATGGAGATGAACAAATCATGAAGGCGACCGGTGCCTGAAAGACCCGTTTCAAAGCTTACATCCTCAAGTGTGAGGTTTTGCTGAAGCAACTCCTTGGCATGTTCCACACTGATGAACTGAAGAAATTTTTTAGGAGTGACTCCCGCCCATTCCTTGAACATTCTTTGAAAGTGAAACGGACTTAAATGCACATGATGGGCCACCTCACTCAGTTCCGGTTGTTGCTGATAATTTTCCCTGATAAAGTGAATGGCTTTTTCAATGCGTTCGTAATCATTCATAAGGGCAAAAGTAGAATGCAGCTCACAGCAGGCAACCCGATTCTTGCTGAATGGGCCGCCGGTCAGCAGCACCGTAACAATGTGCCTTCCCGCAATATCTTTGAGTCGTCATTATTTATCGAATGCCAACGGCCGTCACCGACCAGCAGATCATTGACTACTACGAGAAGTCGTACGATGATTACCAGATCGTGTGGCATGTGAACTCACGCATGAGCATGCACTACGGCTATTGGGATGAAACCACTCACTCGCTGAAGGATGCCCTTATCAATATGAATCGCCGGTTGGCGGCGGTCGCCGGCATACGGTCACACCATCATGTGCTGGATGCGGGATGCGGTGTGGGCGGCTCTTCGGTTTATCTGGCCAAAGAAACCGGATGCCGTGTCACAGGCATCACACTGAGCCAGGTGCAGGTGGCGAAGGCAAAGGAAAATGCAGCAAAACATTCAGTGAGTGACCAAACTGATTTCCGCGTGGTGAATTTTACCGCCACACCATTCGATGATCAGTCGTTTGATGTTGTGTGGTGTATTGAAAGTGTTTGTCACGCCAATGACAAAGCCGCCTTCCTGCGCGAAGCATTCCGCATTCTGAAAAAAGGAGGAACACTGATCGTCGCTGATTTTTTCCGCACGGAAAAAGATCCGGCACTCGACACGCATCACTGGATGGATCGCTGGGCCAAAACCTGGGCAATACCGGCGTTTGAAAAACTTTCCGGCTTTGAATCCAAAGCCATTCAATCGGGCTTTTCTACCGTTGATAATATAGACATTACCAAGCCGATCTTCCCTACGGCAAAGCGTCTTTATTACTGCCTCATTCCTGGAATTATTTGTGACAGATTTCTTCGCCTATTCGGCATGCGCACAAACTGGAACATGGGGAATGTGTGGTCAACCCTTTACCAGTACCGAAGTCTGGTGGAGGGGTTCTGGGATTACCGTATTGTGAAAGCGGTGAAATAAACGGAACCCGTGCCTATATTGAGCAACTGAATTGGATTGGGAACTATTCCATCAGCATCATAAATCGAACTACGCATGAGTGAGAAAAAGAAAGTCGCAGTACTTGGCGGCGGCATCGGATCATTGTCTGCCGTTTATGAGTTATTGAAAGCCGATGATTTCCGGGGCAACTACGACGTAACGGTTTACCAGATGGGGTGGCGCATCGGCGGTAAAGGCGCCAGCGGTCGTGAGCACATGCCCAACCCGGCCGATCCATCTGATCCCAATCAGCGAATCCTCGAACACGGCCTGCATGCCTGGTTCGGATGGTACACCAATGCTTTCAACCAGTACAAGGATTGCTATACGCACCTCGGCTGGGGCAATGAGCACCGCTTCAACACATGGGACAAAGCGTTTACACCAGAAGACAATGTGGTAGTGATGGAAAACATCGGTGAAAAATGGCAGGCCTTTGAAGTGCATGTGCCCGCCATACCCGGTGAACCCGGCGGCGATGAGGAGTTGCTCACCATACATCAGTACCTCGAACTGCTGGTGAAAAAAATTCACGATCACTTTCACGGATCGGAAGCGGGGAAGAAATACGCCACGTATCCTGTTACAAAACCGGACAATAGCTTCTTCGGCAAAATCAAACACTGGATCATGAAGATGCTCGGCAAAGTGGTGATCGCGGAAGCCGGAGCCATACTGAAAGAGTTGTTACGGCTTGTGGAAGGCAATCCGAACAACATCAGGAAATCTCATCACCCGGTTCACGGTGAAATCATAAACCTCATTGATCAATTTCTGCACTGGCTGCATAATGAAATCGGTAAAGAAATGTCAAAGAACTTTGAGACCAAGAAGATCTTCACCATGATTGATGTGGGCTTGGCCATCTGCCGCGGGCTCGTTCACGATCATGTGCTCGACAAAGGGCTGAATTGCATCAACGATATTGACTTCAAACAATGGGTGATCAAACATGGCGCCTCTGTGGACTCTGCTGAAAGCGTATGGGTGCGCACCGTATACGATTGTTGCTTTGCATACCGGAAGGGGATGAAGCAATATGCCGACATTGAAGCGGGTGTAGCGTTACGCATTTGCTTTGGCATCGCACTCGGCAGCAAGGGGCATTGGCTCTGGAAGATGAATGCAGGCATGGGTGACACCATCTTCTCTCCCTACTATTTTGCCCTGAAAAAACTTGGAGTCAAATTCGAATTCTTCAATAAGGTGAAAGAGCTGCATTTGTCTGATGACAAAGAGAGCGTCGGCAAAATTGTAATGGAGCGGCAGGCCGAATTAAAACCCGAGTATGCGGCAAGCGGCTATCAGCCCACGTTCATGTTCAACAAGGTGGATTGCTGGCCCAGTGAGCCGTTTTATGATCAACTGGTGGAAGGGGTTGAACTGAAGAAGTTGGCAGCCGAAGGAAAAAACGTAAACCTCGAATCATTCTACAGCGAATGGCCGGGCTGCCGGGATGAATCAAAAAGATATTACACACTAAATGCAAGAACCGCGGGCGGTGAGGGTGATTTTGATATGGTGATCCTCGGCATTCCGGTGGCCGCGCACGTTCACATTGCTTCTGAATTAATGAGGAACAATCCGCAATGGATGAACATGGCGGAACATGTGCAAACCAATCAAACCTTCGCCACGCAGTTGTGGATGAAGAAATCAGCTTCTGAATTAGGTTGGAAATTCAATGCCAGTTCGCTCACGGCTTTCTGGGAACCGATTGACACATATTGCGACATGACGCACCTGCTCGAAGCAGAAAACTGGGCGCCCGCCACCGGCCCAAAAAACATTGCCTACCTCGTGGGGCCGTATCCCGAAACTCAAATCATCCCGCCGGCATCACAGCATAACTTTCCGTTTACGATGAATGACAGCATCAAGCAGGAATCGCTGCTTTACCTCAAGGACTACATCAAATGGATTTACCCTGATTCCATGTTGAACGGAAAAGAATTCAACTGGGAAGAATTGCTGGATCTGCTGCAGAAAAAAGGCGAGCTGCGTTTCGATTCACAATACTGGCGCGTGAACGTTGATCCTTGGGAACGCTATACCCTATCTGTGGCCGGCAGTTCCGCGCACCGCCTGCGTGCCGATCAGAGCGGTTACAAAAATTTATATTTCACCGGCGACTGGACTGACAATGGCGTAAACGTAGGATGCATAGAAGCCACCATCATCTCCGGCATGCGGTGCGCTGCTGCCATTTCCGGAAAACAAATAAAAGTGATCGGCGACAATTCACTTTATCAGCTTGATTGATTTTACCCGCAACATAGCATACTGACATTTTATGGCAGACACCACCAACCCGAAAAAGAAAATTGCCGTTCTCGGCGGCGGACCGGCATCCATGGCGGCCGTGTATTACATACTCAATGCCCTCAACTGGAATAAAGATGCCGTTGATATCACCGTTTATCAAATGGGCTGGCGGCTTGGCGGCAAATGCGCCAGCGGCAGAAATATGGAAAACCATGCGAGGGTGGAAGAACACGGCATTCACTTCTGGTTTGGCTGTTATCACAATGCTTTTCGATGGATCAAGGATTGCTATGCGCGTGTGGCCGCCATCGGCTACAAACCGCATGACTGGAAAGAGGCACTCATTCCCAGTCCTTCGTATGTGGGTTTTGAAAACCTCACGGAGTCGTGGGACATGTGGCGCATTCAGCCGCTGGCTTGGGAAGAAGACCCAGACACATATCACTACCCGGATAAAGATGTGGACCTCATCGGCAGCATGGGTGATCACGCCATCAAAGGATTCGAGATCCTGCTTGATCACATCCGGCATCACACAGAAACACTCAACCTCGATTCCTCATACTACTTCATCGTAAAATTTTTTCAGAAGAAACTGGGCGCTTCGCGGCAGGATGCGGAGAAACTCATTAGTAAACTGGAAAGCATCCGTCAAAAATTTGCCACGCTCAATCAATCGGGAAATTTTGCAACCGATCATCCGGGGGTGGTGAAGCTGCTGGAAGAAATACAGGATGCGGGCAAGTTTATCGGTGACACATTTTACGATTATCTCGAAACGCACCAAACCAGCCGGCGGCTTTTCGTGATCGCTGATCTGGGATTGGCCGTTCTCACCGGCATGCTTAAAGACGGCGTGCTGCACCAGGGCTTTGATGCCATCAACGATATTGATTTTCTGCAATGGCTCAGGAAACACGGTGCACGCGACATCACGTTGCAAAACACCATGACGATTTCGTATTACGACGGCGCCTTTGCTTTTCGCGGCGGCGACAAGCGCTTTCCCAATTCAGAAGCCGGAACCACCCTCAAAGGCATCATGCTGGCATTGTTAACCAATGACTGGAGCATGTTCTTCAAGTTCAGAGGAAGCATGGGCGAAATCGTTTTCACTCCATACTACCTGCTGCTGAAAGAATATGGAGTCAAGTTCAAGTTCTTTCACAAGGTGAAAAACCTGAAACTTTCCGCAGACAAAAAATCCATTGCCGCCGTCGAGATGGAAAAGCAGGTGCATCTCAAATCCGGCCGCGATGATGATTACGATCCGTTGGTGGAAGTGAAAGGAGTCAAATGCTGGCCTTCAGCCCCGAAGTACGAACAACTGGCAGAAGGAGATGCTATTATCGCAGAAGCAAAGCAGGGGAAAAATGTGGATCTTGAATCTTTCTGGACTGAATGGAAAGGGGAAGACATTTCCATTGAAGCCGGCAAAGATTTCGACCAGGTTATCTTCGGCATTCCCATCGGTTCCGTGCCGTACCTGTGCACCGAGCTGTTGCAGGAAAGCGAGGCCTGGCGCAACATGGTGAGTGCCATTGAAACCGTGCCCACGCAATCACTTCAGTTGTGGACTTCAAAAAAAGCTGAAGACCTCGGGTGGCCGTATCATGATTCAAAGATCTACACCACCTACACCGAGCCGCTGGATACGTGGTGCAGCAATCAGGATCTCATTGCGGTTGAGGATTGGCCTAAACACCATGCACCGAAAGATGTATTGTTTTTCACCGGTGTGCTGCAGGATTCCGGGCAGATACCTCCGCCGCGTGCGCACAACTACCCTTCGTTCATGAAAGATAGAGTGTTCGGGCAATTCATTGAGTTCATCGTGAATCACATGCAGGTACCATTTCCCATGGTAAAACCAATGAAAGGATATCATGAGTACTTTAACTGGTTCCTGCTTCATGATGACAAATCACGCATGGGCACTGAACGGATGAGGGGGCAGTACTACCGCGCCAACGTGGATCCATCGGAACGATACGTACTTTCCGTTGAAAACAGTTCGCAATACCGGCTGGCAACGGATCAAACCGGTTTTGAAAATCTTTTTATCACCGGCGACTGGATCAAAACATTGCTCAACTCCGGATGTTTTGAGGGTGCGATGATGGCAGGCATTGAAACCGCGAAAGCTATTACCTCACATCCGTCTCTTTTACACTTATCACCTTCCACGCTTCGAGTGCTTGGCGAAAATTCATTCAAACCCATACCCAAACCATGATTCCCGGTTACCAGATATTAAAGCCACACTTCCGGTCAGGCAATATCATCTTTCATGAGGCGCTTGAAGAAAAGACCGGGGCGAGAGTTTTCATTGAGTCTATCGAGAGCGACTATCCGTCGCTGGATGATCTGGTGGGTCTGAAGAATGATTACGAAATCACCCACAACACTTCCATGCAGAGCGCACTCAGCAGTCTGACGCTGGTGAAGTCTCCATCTGGTGTGTCGGTGATTAAGGAATACTTTGACGGCATTCCTTTGAGTAAATACATTGAAGGAAGAAAGCTTTCTATTCCTGAAATTCTCGAGATTGCCATTAAGCTCACCGCCATCCTTGAAGAAGTTCATTCCAAATCCATCATACACAAGGATGTAAACCCGTCCAATTTCCTCATCAGCACCCATCCGCTTCGGATCAAACTCTCTAACTTCAGTGTGGCCACCATGCTGGCCAAAGAGCAGGCACAGGCCACCGCTTCTGAATCGCTGAAAGGTTCTCTCTTTTACATCTCACCGGAACAAACCGGCCGCATGAACCGCAGCATTGATTACCGCACTGATTTTTATTCACTCGGCATCACCATCTATCAACTGCTTTGCGGGTTGCTTCCTTTCGGATATCAGAATGTAATGGAGCTGGTTCATGCGCACATCGCCAAAAATCCGCTGGAGCCGAGCCAGCTCGATCACAACATTCCCAAAATGCTCTCGGATGTGGTGATGAAACTGATTGCAAAGAATGCCGAAGACCGTTACCAAAGTGCGAGAGGATTAAGAGAGGACTTGCAGCAATGCCTCACGCTCTATGAAAAATCGGGCAACATTCAATTGTTTGAGCCAGGTGCTGATGATTACTCCCCCAACTTCGTCATCTCCGAAAAACTTTATGGTCGCGATGAAGAAAGCAGGCAGCTGATAGAAACTTTTGAGAAGTCGAGAAAGGGTGCTGCCCAGCTCATACTCGTAGCGGGTTATTCGGGCATCGGAAAAACGCGGCTCATCAATGAAATCTATAAACCCATTGCACGGGAAAGCGGGTACTTCACTTCCGGCAAGTATGATCAATACACCCGGAACAATCCGTACAGCGCCATTGCACAGGCCTTCGGAAATCTCATCCGCCAGTTTTTGGCCGAGAGCTCTGCTGATTTTCAGAAATGGAAGGACCGGATCATGGCGGCCCTGGAAGATGGCGCCCACGTGCTTACTGATGTGATTCCCGAACTCGAGCTGCTTATCGGAAAACAGCCCCCTGTGCTGAAACTCGGTCTCACGGAAACACAAACTCGCTTCCTCACCCTCTTCAAAAAATTCATCCAATCTCTTACATCAGGCGAGCATCCGCTGGTCATTTTCATTGATGATTTGCAATGGGCTGATTCCGGCTCGCTGGAACTGCTGTTTCATCTGCTCAGCAGCAAAGAGATTAAGAACACTTTGTTCATCGGCGCTTACCGCGATAATGAAGTTTCTCCTTCACACCCGCTCATGCAAACGCTGGAGCGGCTCAATAAAAGCAGCGGCGGCATCACCACCGTAACCCTTGACGAACTCACCACGGATGAAGTGAATCAACTCATTGCCGATTCATTGCATCAAAAACCGGAGAGCACCCGGGGGTTGACAGAATTGGTGACGAGTAAGACGCGCGGCAATCCTTTTTTCATCAATCAGTTCATTCAAAAACTGGTGGATGAAAAACTCATCTTCTTTGATTACAACGAATCGAAATGGCAATGGGATACCGACCGAATCCGCCAGATGAACATTACGGATAACGTGGTGGATTTACTGGTGGCCAAGATTCAGAACCTGCCTGAAGAAACCCAGCATGCCCTTCGTCTCGCTTCCTGCGTGGGAAGCCGTTTCGATTTGGAAGAGCTGGCGACCATTTCAGAAACCGATGAATCAAAAGTGGCGGAGGCGATCTGGATCGCGGTGGATGAAGATCTCCTCAACCCGATCGGTCAGCGCTCCAAACATTTTGATGATAAGCTCTGGAAGGACCTCGGTATTACCCGGGATTCGGATAGCGCCACGGGTTTTCAGTTTCAGCACGATCGCATTCAGCAGGCCGCCTATTCGCTGATCCCCGAAGAGGAAAGAAGGAAAACACACCTGCAGATTGGCCGGCTGCTGATGAAAAAAATGTCATCGCGGGATTTGAATGAAAACGTGTTTGA
>JAFDYS010000043.1 GCA_018267315.1 Bacteroidota bacterium
CCCTTCTCCTTAAAAGAAGGGAGTGAACCCTCCCATATCGGGAGGAGAGAAGAAATGAGTCGTCGTTAGCGAAGCATCTTCTTGCGGTGCTTGCGCTCTGCTTAACGATGAAGACTCGCTGTCTGAATCATTTTCTTTCGGTGGCTCTTTCTTCTGCGGCTCTTCGGCCTTCTTCTCTTCAGAGGCCGGCTCTATCATAAACTCTTTCCCTTTATAACGGCTGAGCGTCTGAGAAATAAGCGTTGGAGGAGGAGGAATGAGCGGTGTAAAGACAGGAGGAGGTTTGAGCTCATCGCCCTCCTTTCCCTCTTCTCTAGGCTCTGAAGAAGCGTCTGCCGATGGGGCGCCTTCTCCTCCTGGAGAAGCTTTGCGGGCTGCCCACTCTTGCTCTTCTGCACGGCGGCGGCGATGACGACGGCGATCCCGTCGCTTTTCGCTGCGCGATTCTACGACAGCAGGAGCCGGGGTCCCTGTCTCTGCCGGAGTTTCTTCTTCTTCTTTCGAAGAAGTTTCCTCTCTAGCTCCCTGAGAAGGGGCTGACTCACGATGGCGGGGCGGAGCTTCACGTCCCCCTCCGATTTTAATATTCTTTTCATAAGAAGCACTCTTCAGCGCTACTCGTGTCTCTTTAACTTCCAAGACTTCATAATCTGAGGTCGGCAACAAAAAGGACTTAGGAGATTCTAAAGAGCGAAAAAAGAAGGTCCGACCAAAAGAGACCACCTCTAAAGCATCTACGTAATATTCCTCTCCGCTTCCCCCTTTACTATTTCGAACAAGTAACTTAAAGCCGTCTCTAGGAGAGACGATGGTTTCTATAATAGGTTCTCGTGTAAAATTCACGTATTCATTCCATGGTTAGATATACCCTAAGAGTCTGTCCTACGGATTTGATTGATTGCTTTTTGCGCCTTTTCCTTTGGATTTTAACTTTTCTCCTTGCCCTAGTTAATTTAACTATGTGCTTCGGATAAAATTTAAACTCGAAAGAAAAATCCATCAAAAATCAAACTAATCAAATCCGTAGACAGACTCTAACGAACTGAAAAACTGGGTATAATATTTATTCTTTGGATAGCATGTATCGCAACAAGTCTACCACGCGATGCGCATATCCCACCTCGTTATCATACCATGCGATCAATTTATAAAAACACTCATTTAGTGCAATTCCTGCCCCCTGGTCAAAAATGCAAGAGGCTGGATTTCCAATAAAATCTGAAGAGACGACCTCTTCATCACAGTATTCAACAATATTTTTCATAGGCCCTTGGGAAGCCTGTCGTATTGCGGTACAAATCGCTTCGTAGGAGGTTTTTTTAGACAAGCGAACAGTAAGATCGACTGCCGATACATCGATGACAGGCACTCGGAAGGCCATTCCGGTTAGCTTTCCTTTTAATGCGGGAAGACATAGAGTGACAGCCTTTGCAGCCCCTGTCGAAGAGGGAATAATATTTTGACTTGCTGCCCGACCACCCCTCCAATCTTTTTTTGAAGGACCATCCACAGAAGGCTGGGTCGCGGTCATAGCGTGAATGGTCGTCATCAACCCTTCTTCAATGCCAAAATTGTCTAGTAATATTTTCACAAGAGGCGCAAGGCAATTTGTGGTGCACGAGGCATTTGAGACGACATGGTCTGTCTTAGGGTTATAGGCCGCCTCATTAACTCCCATGACAAAGGTGGGCACCTCTCCTTTTGCAGGAGCGGACAAAATGACTCTCTCGGCGCCTGCTGTAATATGCTTGAAGGCCGCTTCCCGTTCGGTAAACAACCCTGTCGACTCAATCACATACTGCACTCCCAACTTTTTCCAAGGGAGTTGCGTCGGGTCCTTCTCTGAGCAAACCAGGGTCTTTTCCCCTCGAACAACCAGGGCATTTTCTTCTGCCAGCGTTTCAAAAGAGGGCCTTCGATGGACCGTATCGTGTCTTAATAGATAGGCCAAATTTGCCGCAGGGACCAAATCGTTGACGGCCACCACTGAAATTTGAGGATAGTGCTCTTTAATAATCCGGAAGACCAACCGTCCAATCCGTCCAAAGCCGTTAATAGCCACCTTAACCGTCATACTTGCCCCCTCTTTTTACTCTCTTGTACTAAGAGTCTCTAAGAGCAGCATCATAGGCAGGAATTCCTAGAAAGTAAAGAGTGGAATTTACAGAGGGAGTTGTAAAACTCCCGCGAAAGAATGGTTTTAGAAAATCAGGCCTTTTTACGCCCATTTAGGAAGTTTTCTGTCTTCCATTCTTCCAAAACACGCTCGAAAAAAACTCTCTGCTCACCACTGAACAGCGGTTGAGCCCAATACAATCTAATTTCACGAACGCGTTCATTAGGTTGGAGGGCAATTGTTTCAAGCAGGCCTTTAAGCTCTCCTGCTGTTGAATCCGCATCTACATATAAAATTAACTGACATTGTTCACGAACCCGCCAAGCCTTGAATTGGATCCCATCATCACCTCTCGCTACAGCATTTATAACTTGCCGATTAGGAGGAAAATACTCTGAACCTGAATCGAAAAAGGCTTCGTCGTGTAGAGAACGAAACGCCATAGAAGGATATTCACAAAGAAAGCAATTGCAATCACTTCCTTCAACTCTATGCGCTTCAACTTGAGGGCTAAAAACCCGATCCCATGCTGCAGCAATCGCAGCATCACTAGATCCTATAAATCCTGCAACATGCCAAAGCTGTTCGTTGGGTCCAAGGCGGGTATTAAGATATTTCACCACACTACCTCGGTTCAGCTCAAGGTGCTGAGGATTCTTGCCAAAAACCCTTTCAAAATCATGAGATGCTACAGAAATAAGGCATTGAACCGTCACGGATCGATTAAACCAAGGTCTATTTCGGTGCACCCTAATGAGCCCCGCATTCCCATGATCATTCTCCGCACCAACCCGTAAATGGTGAGCCTTCTGGTCGTCAACAACATTTAATCGTATCATTGTATCCCCACTTTTATTTAATGAAATTATTATTGCTTATTTGAGGAATAAAATCCATTTCAAATTTATTGTCGTAAGTGTTTTCTAAAAACGTCTCGCTTTTAATTAATTTAACCGCAAGTCATTCATTGTCAATGGATTGCTGAAGCCTTGGCTGTTTTGCTGTCTATAAAGGCTTAAGGCTCAATGGTGATTTGATCAAAGTAGATATGGCCAAGGGGCGAGGCGGCAAAGCCTTTCACATGAGGCTGGATTTAAGAAGGTGTAATTTTCGTGAAATAGGTTGAGGCAACGGGCATCAAGCATCAGGGTTGCTACGGCGATCATGATACCTAGCGTCTGTAGGCCTAAAACAAACAAGAATAATTGCCATGAAAAGACTATTAATAATAGGAACCATCAAAAAAAGACCTGCTCCGATATGACCGACACGACCCAAAAGAGATGTCCTTTGAGTGGGAAATAGCGCCTTACTAAAATGCTTGCCGGCTTCCACATAAGGCTGCAAGACGATATTAAAAAAACTAGGGCCCTCATTACGAATACGATCGCTAATCATAAAAACCTGTTTTGCAGTTAAATTTTTTCTATCGAGGGTCGGATTTTACATGTTTTTGATTTTTTCAGCAATTTAAAAACAAAAAAATAATTTTATTATCGTAGGTGTTTTCTAGAAATGTCCCGCTTTTAATTAATTTAACCGCAAGCCATTCATTGTCAATGGATTGACAAGGCCTTAGCTGTTTTACTGCCTATAAAGGCTTAATGTTCAATGGTGATTTGATCAAAGTAGATGTGGCCAAGGGGCGAGACGGCAAAGCCTTTCACATAAGGCTGGATTTAAGAAGGTGTAATTTTCGTGAAATAGGCTGGTCAAAGGCATTTCCTCATAGGCAGGAATTCCTAGAAATTAAGGAGTGGAATTTACACGAATCGCCCCCCCTTTTTATTGCGCTGGACAAGATATTCTTCATTTTGGAAAAATCTCCACTTGCAAATCGAAAAAAACGCAGAAAGGGAACGTTTATGAATGGTTTAGGTCCTTATAAAACTGTGGTACGCGGTTCCTCAGAGTATGTTCTTGAAATTAACCCTACAAAAGAGGAATCCGAATTCCTTCAGTCATACCTCAACGGCCTTGGTCCAGAGCGCTGTAGGTCTTTTTCTCAGATTGCGCCTAATCAATGTTCCGATGAAATAAAATCAACTCAAGATTTTTTTGTCGGATCTGATCGGGAGATAGCAATCACTATAGAAGGAGAAGCGAAGATAGCTAACCTGGTGGTTCACGGGACCTGCTATGTAATGCCCCCACCTGAGATGATGGAAACTCATAAATCTTTTCTTATCGCAAAAAATGTGTTTGTAACAGGGAAGTTTTTTTTAGCGAATTGCGATGTTTATTGTGAGGGTTGTTTCCTTGCTGTAGAGAGGAATCACTTCGATGTGACACTCAATAACGTGATTGCTTCCTCTGAGCCAAAATAACTTGAAGGATCGGGATTTTGGAGAGATGGCTTAAGGCTCAATGGTGATTTGATCAAAGTAGATGTGGCCAAGGGGCGAGACGGCAAAGCCTTTCACATAAGGCTGGATTAAGAAGGTATAATTTTCGTGAAATAAGCAGGTCAAAGGCATCTCCTCAATGAGAAAACCTTCTGCTTTTTTAAGTTTTTCAAGATATTGGGGTTGACCTGCCCCCTGGTGGGCCATTTCGATGAGCCGATTATAATGACCGTTTTCC
This sequence comes from Bacteroidota bacterium, assembly GCA_018267315.1. Lineage (GTDB taxonomy): Bacteria > Bacteroidota > Bacteroidia > Chitinophagales > UBA10324 > JAFDYS01. The sequence goes on from JAFDYS010000043.1 coordinate 4,700, forward strand.
CACTTAGGGTAATTGCGGTGATTGCTCTTATCAGTAAAGCGCTCGAGAATATTCATTGGATCGCCGTAATCGGCAACCCACGCAAAAAGTCCGATAGAAAAGTCCCCTTGGGCCGAGCGTTCATGAAGGGTTTTAAATTCAACCTGCTGAAGTTCGACGTGAACGCCTAAAACCGTCAGCCACATTTGCTGTAAAGCTTGGGCAAGCGTATGGTTCCTTTCATTGGCAACGTACATAAATACCACTTTGCCAAGATCTTTTATTTGCAGCTCTTCTAGCCCTTTTTGGAAGCATTCTTTTGCTTTAGAAAAATCCCCGTCGGAAAAATAAGCAATGCTTTCAGAAAAAAGTACTGGAGGAATGATATTTAAGGCCTCTTTTTCATTAAATCGAGTGATGTGATCAATGAGGGCTTTTCGATGAATTGCGTAAGCAAAAGCTCTGCGAATCTGAGTGTTGTGAAAAGGGGAAGAGGCGGTGTTAAAAGCAAGAAACTTCGTATTAGCCACTGGATAGAACGAAAGGAACTTTCTTTTTTCAAGATCGTCGATCAGCTCGCAGGGAAAAAATGAAAGGGGGCTTCCTACAAGATCAAAATATCCATTGGCGTACATGTGAAGCACTGCCATCTCCCGCTCGATGATGTCGATGAAAACATGACCGAGCTGGACTTGACTTGCTCGATGATAGTGGGGATTTTTCTCAAAGATCATCTCCTGATTGAATTTCCAGCTTTTTAATGTAAAAGGGCCATTGGAAATAATCTGTTCTGGCTGAGTGGCCCAATTGGGCATACTTTGATCTTTGTCTGTTTTAATGGGAAGAAAGACCGAAGAGGCTAGAATCTGTAAGAAATAGGGCGTCGGCCTCTCAAGCTCGATCACAAGGGTTTTGACATCCTTGGCATGAATAGCAACTTGATCAAGCGAGAGTTTTCCCTCTTTAACAGGTTTAGCATTTTTAATCGGATAGAGGAGATAGGCATCGGGAGCAGGAAAACGAGGGTCCAGCATGCTTTTCCACGTTTTTTCAAA
>JAFDYS010000044.1 GCA_018267315.1 Bacteroidota bacterium
ATGGACGAAACCGCTGCATGGTTAATAGAGACATGAGCTGTCACCACACTGTCGCAACCATTCACAGTTGCATAGGTGTGCGTGTAATCACCGGAAGCAGCAACACTTGCTCCCCAGGGCAATGTATAGTTGTCACATGAAATTGCATCAAGAGAAGTTGCAGCATCATGATTAATTGTAACATGCAAAGAAACAGTGGAGTCACAGCCGCCTAGTGAAGCATAAGTGTGATTGTAGTCTCCGGTAGAGGTTGCAACAGCTCCCCAGGGGAGGGCGTAGCTGTTGCATGCCGTTACTGCTGAAGCTGTCGTATCATAAACGGGGTTGATTGTGACATGAATCGTTACTGTACTGTCGCATCCTGTTGTGGCCCTGTAAGTGTAGTCATAATCATCTGTAACGGTTGCCACTTCTCCCCAGGGAAGTGTATAACTCGTGCATGCATTCACTGCACTTCCTGCCAGATTGTATGAATGGTTTACTGTTACGTGAACAGAAACCGTGCTGTCGCAACCGGAAGAAGTTGTATAAACATGAGAGTAGTCGCCTGTTGCACTTACTACATCACCCCAGGGTAGCGTGTGACTGTTACAAGCTAACACCGGTTCAGCCGAAACAGAATAGCTCTTATTCAGATCAACCTTAATCGAAACGAGACTGTCACATCCTCCGGAAGAGGTATAGGTGTGTGTGTAAGTGCCGGGGGTGGATGCTGTTTCTCCCCAGGGCAGTTGGTATGTATCACAAGCCGTAACCGATGCATCCGTGACCTGATAACTCGGGTTAATGGTTACGTGAACATGTACGGTGCTGTCGCATGCGTTTACTGAAGGATATGTGTAGCTGTAATCACCGGTTGCTGTGACCAGTTCACCCCAGGGAAGTGTATAGTTGTCACAAGCCAATACGGCATTGCCCTGCACATCGTATTTCGGATGGATATTTACATTGATCGTAACCGTGCTGTCGCAACCGTTCGAAGAAATATAAGTATGACTGTAAACACCGGATGAAGTGACTTCGGTTCCCCATGGCAATGTGTGATTACCGCAATCAGAAACATCGGCTGCAAGAGTCTGGTAACTTGAATTAATGGTGACACTGATGCTTACGAGTGAGTCGCATCCATTTATGCTGCTGTACAGGTGTGAATAGTCGCCGCTGGTGGTGGCTTCCTGCCCCCAGGGCGTAGTATAGGCATCACATGAAGTAGCGGCGGGCAGTGAAACCGAATAGCTGGGATTTACGGAAAGGGAGGTTGCAGCCGTACGTGTGGAACCATCAGACCTCGTAACAACTACTGAATACGTACCGCCGCTTGCAATTTGCGCCGAAGTGATAATGGGATTCTGTTCGTAGGAAGAAAATCCATTCGGGCCAGACCATGAATAGCTGTCGCCGCCTGAGGCGCTCAAATTAATGATGCTTCCTTCACAGGTCACTCCATTGCTCGATGCAGAGGGAGCGGGGTAAATAACCACTTCCGTTGTTGACGAATATGAATTTCCCAGTACATCGGTTACCGTCACAGTATATGTTCCGGAATAGGAGGCATCGGCATTTTCAAGAACCGGATTCTGGTCTGTAGATGTAAATCCGTTTGGTCCTTCCCAATAATAAGATTCACCTTCTCCTGACCGCAGGTAAATACTGCCGCCTTCATCTGCCGGACTATTGCTTGATGCTTCATCCGGGGCCACAGAATAAACAGCCACTGTCACAGATGCAATCGCCATACATCCATCAGCACTTGTAACAGTAACGGTATATGTTCCGGATGCCGCCAGGGTCGCGTTTGATATTGTTGGATTTTGTTCTGAGGAGGAAAAACCATTCGGACCAGTCCATGTATACGTGACTCCACCGTCTGTATTTAAGCTGAGTAGACCTCCGATGTTAATGGAGTCCATACTCGAAATGGAAATGGTGGGCGGAGCGTTTATCAGAACAGTGGTTGTTGCTTGCGCCGAACATCCAAACGTATTGGTCACTGTTACAACATAAGTTCCGTTTGCCGAAACGTTTGCATTTGCAAGACTCGGATTCTGATCACCTGAACTGAAGTCGGAAGGTCCTGACCATAAATAGGCATCACCGCCACTGGCGCTAAGATTCACGCTTCCTCCTTCACAGGCAGGTCCGCTGTTATCTGCAGTGGGAGACGGTCTCGGATTTACGACCACCACCGTGGTGGCTACTGCCGAACAGCCATAGTCATTAGTGACAACCACACTGTATACGCCGGCGTGATCCATACTTGCTTCACTGATAGCCGGGTGCTTGTCACCGGAAGTGAATGACAGTGGGCCGGTCCATGAAAACGAAGTGCCTCCGCATGAGCTCAAACTCAGAGAGGCACCTTCACACACCGGACTGTTGTTTGTTGCCGAGGGTGTGGGTAGTGGGTTGATAGTTACCGTTGTTGAAATAACAGTTGAACATCCGGAAGTGCTAGTTGCCGTGACCTCATAGGCACCACTTGCTGTAAGCGGAATATTTGTTAAAGATGGATTTTGAGAAGTGGAAATAAATGAATTAGGCCCTGACCAAGAGTAGGATGCGCCTCCGCTGGCTGTCAGTTCAAGAGTGCTTCCTTCACAAAGTGGACTATTGGATGAAATCAATACTGAAATCTGTTCAACAATAATGCTCACCACGTTGGAATATTCCTGGCAGGTAACGCCATTAAGTAAACTGGAAGTAGCTCTGCGATAGTATCGGCTTTCATGCAGGGTATCCGGATCGTAGTCTTTTAAAGTTGCTCCAGCAATCGCAGACCACGTCGAATTATCCTTACTCTCCTGCCACTGGTATGATACGCTCCCTTCTCCAGTTCCGTTTATTGTACTCAGTATAGGCGCAGGATCGGCTCCGGGACAGATAGTTTGCGCTCCGGAAATGCTTCCTGCATTTACTGTATTAACGTTAAGCGTCACCTGAAGAGAAGTTACAACAGCCCCGCAGGATTTCGTTACCACCACAACATAAGATCCCTCGTAGGTGGCGGCGTTAGCATCTGTGATTCCTGCAATGGAATAGTTGGAACCAGTTGCCCCGGAGATGATTGAACCATTCTTTTTCCATTGGTAGGTAATAGATCCTGTCCCATTAGAAGTCGCCGTAACAGCGAAAGTCACACCAGATCCTTCACATGTTGTTATGCTTTGAGGTTGTGCTGTAATGGTAGGAGGCGGGCAAATAGCATTCATGTCGGCCGTCTCCTCATCCGAGTTTGCTGATTTTACGGACCCTGAATTGTTTGCGTAGATTCCCGTTGCAAGCAGGACGAGAATCAGGGTGTTGACAATAAACGTTAATGAGTAACGTGTTCGTAACAGTGAATTCATGAATGTGTATTTGATGAAGCATTCCCTACGCCCGCTTATTTTTTATTGTTGCGAAAACAGACTGCGACGGATGTGCTGCATGCATCCAGATTCTTACCTTAAACTTCATTGTCTGCTTTTCACCGGCAGGATGCGGTCTTAGCAGTTTATATAGAGAGATGTTGCATCCCGTGCGGGAAGGCAATAAAAAAAAGCGACCGGCATTGTTGCCGGTCGCTTGAGTAAGAAAGTAGCCGAATCTAGTTAACCATTATTTTCTTCACAACGGTTTCACTTCCGTTCGAGATCCGGAAGTGATAAATTCCTGCCGGAACAGAAAGATCATAAGACCGGCTAACCGAACCGGTGAGGTTCACCGTTTCATTGCTGATGATTTTACCAAGCATATCAACCAGCTGAATCTGGTATTCGCCGGCAGTCAATTCATCCAGCCGAACAGTGAAATTGCCGTTTGACGGATTGGGATAAACGATTACTCCCGGATTGAATTGAGTTGCCGGGGTTCCGGTTCCGATGGCTTCAGTCAATACCACATCATCAATGTAATAGTTGCATGTGGCCCCGTTCGCTGCGTATGCAAAGAAGTCCATGCCGCCCAGCATATCGGCAGCGCCGGTGCCGTCAGCGCCGAGTGACCATTGCCAGGTGTAAATGAGATTTCCATCCATATAGAATTCTGCCTGATCGTTGGTGAGATCAATATGAAATTTCAGTTCCATCCAGGTGTCCGGTGTATAGGTAACATTGGCTGCGTTCGCTCCCCCGGCTGAGATGTAGCCGGTGCCGTCATCATCCAGGTAGATTTCAAACATCCAGCCAAGGCCGGGAGTACTGCTTTGTTGAATATTGAAATACCCGCCATTTCCGCTGGCAACATTCATTCTGAGACTCAGGTCATATACTCCGGTGGTGTAATCATCCGGGAAAGGAAGAATCAAATCGGTGGGTCCAACGGAACCAACCACATTAAATGAATTGAATCCGTCGTAGGATACCAGTCCATTGACCGTTGCGTCCTCGCCATCCACGCCGCCTGACCAGGTAGTCCATATATCTGAGTTGGCTGCGAGCAAGGTACCCGGTACTAAGTCTTCAAAGTCGTCAACAAAAACTCCGGTAGTGGTATGCTGCTGAAGCAAAACATTGTCAAGATAATAGTTGCACGAAGCGCCGTTGGCGGCATATGCAAAGAAGTCCAGTCCGCCGATTGATTTTTCCGCACCACTTCCATCTGCACCTAATGACCACTGCCATTCATAAACAAGGTGGGAGTTCATGTAAAATCTTGCGAGGTCATTATCCAGATCTACCCAAACATTAAGACTCATCCAGGTATCGGGCGTGTAGGTAACCGATGCCGCATTAGCGCCACCGGCACTAATGTAACCAGTGCCATCGTCATCCAGATAAATTTCAAACATCCATCCCAGGCCGGGTGTGCTGCTTTGCTGAATATTCCAGTAGCCGCCATTACCGTTTACCACATACATTTTACAGCTGAATTCATAAACACCGGTGGTGTAATCTTCCGGGAAAGGAAGAATAAGGTCAGTGGGGCCAACGGTGCCCACAATATTTACCGACTGTGAACCGGTAACCGCTTCTGAGTTTCTTACATAGGCATCTTCGCCATCTACACCGCCTGACCATGTGGTCCATAAATCTGACTGCGAAGCAAGTAATGCATCAGCCGTGTAACTTTCAAAATCATCCCATAATTCACCGGGCACGGTAGGGAGAATTTTGGCGAGTTTGATATCATCAAAATAATAGTGGCATTCTGCACCACCGCCGGCATACGCAAAGAAATCCATGCCTCCAAGCTGATTGGCTGCCCCGCTGCCATCTGCACCGAGAGACCATTGCCATTCATAAATCATATTTCCACCAAGGTAAAACTGAGCCCAGTCGGCATCGAGATCAACATGGAGTTTCACATCAAACCAGCTATCGGGTGTATATGATACTGTTGCGGCATTAGCACCACCGGCATACAAATAACCACCACCGGCATCATCGAGATAGATTTCAAACAACCATCCTTGTCCGGGAGTAGAGCTCTCCTGAACATTCCAATATCCGCCATAACCACTGGCGACATACATCTTCAGGGTGATTTCATACACACCGGAAGTATAATCTTCAGGGAAAGGAAGAATCAGATCAGTGGGTCCAATGGTTCCCTCAATTAGTGTTGAGTTTGTTCCGCTGCTGGCCTGATCGCTGCTAACGGTAGCATCCTCTGCATCTACGCCGCCGGACCATGTTGTCCATAGATCAGAATTGGCTGCAAGCAATTGTCCTGCAGTGTAGCTTTCAAAGTCATCGCTCAGAATAGTTTGCGATGTTGAAAGGAGAGGCAACATGGCAGTTGCCATGAGTAGTAAGAGTTTTCTCATAGTGGTTTGATTTTGGTTGTTTCAAAAATAAGATTTTCATTAATGTGAAGTTAATCTCGGAAGTTGATTCCGGAGAAATTTTTAATGAGCTTTCATGTTTCACTCATGAAAAAATCTAAGGCAAATAATGAGGGTTCTTACCCTGCAAAACGAAAGGGTGTTTGGCAACGATAAAGTTGCGCATTGAGAAAAGTGTTTTAGGAATTAATAAGCCCGGGCGAATAACACGCGTTGCTTCGAGGGCTTGCCCGAATAAATGCACTTGCCTTCCTCGTTTGGATTATTCAAGGGAATGCAACGAATGGTCGCTTTGGTTTCTTCTTTAATCGCCAGTTCGGTTTCAGTGGTGCCGTCCCAGTGTGCGCTCATGAATCCGCCTTTCTCATCCAACAGTTTTTTAAACTGATCATAAGAATCAACGGGGGTAATATGCTGCTCTCTGAATGCAAGGGCACGAGCGTAAATGTTTTGCTGAATCTCTTCCAGCAGACCTGCAACGGTTTCAGACAATCCGTCTAATGAAACAATGGATTTCGAAAGGGTATCTCTTCTGGCAACCTCAACAGAATTATTTTGGAGATCACGCGGGCCGATTGCAATGCGAATGGGAATTCCTTTCATTTCATATTCTGCAAACTTCCACCCCGGCTTTTGCTTGTCATCATTGTCGTATTTCACAGTAATGCCTTTTGCTTCCAGCGAACTCTTGATCAATAACGCCTTCTCGTCAATCAATTTGAGTTGTTCCTCATTCTTTGCGATGGGAACAATCACCACCTGAATAGGGGCTAGTTTTGGTGGCAGCACCAAACCATTGTCATCACTGTGAGCCATGATGAGTGTTCCGATCAAACGGGTGGAAACACCCCACGATGTGGCCCAAACAAAATCTACCTGATTCTCTTTGTTGGTGAATGTGACATCGAATGCCCGGGCAAAATTTTGTCCAAGGAAATGCGAGGTACCGGCTTGTATGGCCTTGCCATCCTGCACGAGTGCTTCAATACAAAAAGTTTCTTCAGCTCCGGCGAAACGTTCATTGGCTGATTTCACTCCTTTGATTACAGGGACCCCCATCCACTCTTCGGCAAACTGAGCATATACATGGAGCATTTTGGTGGCTTCTTCCATTGCTTCATCTCGGGTTGCATGAGCCGTATGGCCTTCCTGCCATAAAAATTCAGTGGTACGCAGAAACAAACGGGTTCTCATTTCCCAACGTACAATGTTTGCCCATTGATTGATCAGTATAGGTAAGTCCCTGTAAGAGCGTATCCAGCTTTTATAAGAATTCCAGATAATCGTTTCCGAAGTGGGTCGGACAATCAATTCTTCTTCCAGCTTGGCTTCCGGGTCAACTACCACTTCCTTTCCATCTGCCGAAGTTTTGAGCCGGTAATGAGTCACTACCGCACATTCCTTGGCAAAACCCTCCACATGTGCCGCTTCGCGTGACAGAAAACTCTTTGGAATGAAGAGCGGAAAATAGGCGTTGGAGTGTCCGGTGTCTTTGAACATTTTATCCAAAGCCGACTGCATCTTCTCCCAAATGGCAAAGCCGTAAGGACGAATAACCATGCAACCACGGACGGCGGAGTAGTCTGCCAGTCCTCCTTTGATTACAAGATCGTTATACCATTGTGAGTAATCATCTTCCCGACGGGTAATGGACTTGCTGGTGATTTCTTTATTTGGGGCTTGTTGATTCATTTCTTAATTTGGCACAAGTATTGAAAATTCAGGGGTGAAAGTAATTTGAAAATTCAACAACGATTATGAGTAAACCTGTAACACGTAATACTGTCTAAATAATAAATCACTCGCCATGAAATTGCTGATAGCCCCCTTACTGATTGCAGCCCTGTTTGCTGCATCGTGTTCCTCCACGAAGCAAATGTCTTCTTCAGGATCTGATGATGTGTATGTAACTAAAACCACCCCATCGCCGGAACCTTCAACAGCCGGGTCGCAATACGACCAATCAAACAACAACGGAAGCTCTGAAGAATACCGCACTGATGATGCGTACCAATCTCCTGATTACAGCAACAGCGATCAGTACACCGATGCCAACGGAACCACATACATCACGAATAACTATTATGGTGGTAATGGAGGATGGTATGATAACATGATGTACGGCGGACCATCCATCTCACTTGGTTTTGGTTACGGATATCCGATGTATGGCGGTTTCAGCTATTACGACCCGTTTTATTTTTCTCCTGGTTTTAGCTTCTCTATTGGATTTGGCTTTGGATACGGCTATTACAATCCCTGGTACTCGCCATGGTATGGTTATCCGGGATATGCATATTACGCTCCTTACTATCCTTACTACCCGTACTATCCGGGTTACGGATATGGCTACGGCTGCGGATGCGGTTACTATGATCCGTATGGTTGTGGTGGCTATTATGCACCATACTACGGTTACTATGGATACCGCGGCGCTTCAGCGAGTAACACCGGCAATGATAATGGCGGACGCCACTACAAAACAGAAGGAGACGTGCTTGATAACGGTTCCGGAAGAAACCTGGTAGGTACTCCTGTAAATGCTGATCAGAACAGCAATGCAATTGGAAGAAGTCTGGCAGTGGGCGGTGTGAAGCAAAATTCCGGCGGTGTGAAGAGTATCAGCAATTCGGGGCGCAACAACAGTGATATAGACAAACTGAACTTGCATAATAATAATGATGGGGTAGATCGCAACATTCAGCAACACAATGCACCATCATTCGACAGGAACAATACAGCGCCCGATCGCAATAACATCACTCCGCGCAATGAAGGCAGTCCCCGGCAGCCCCGTAATATGGCGATAAACTCAGTCCCCGGCTCGCAAACATTTGCCAGCGCGGGAAATGAAAAAGCTCCGGTTCTGGCACAACACAATTCCGCTTATTCGGTACAACACGGACCAATGCCTAATGTGAAGAGTTCAATGAATAATTCAATTCAGAAAAATTCAGCCGTCCGTCCCGGGTCAGGTTATAACAGCACTGTGACTACGCACAATAACAGCAACACCGTAAAGAAGAATTATCAAAGCACTCCTTCCAGGAGTTATCAGCAGCCCCACACCGGAAATCAGGTAAGCAGGAGCAGTGCTTCGACAGGCAAAAGCTATTCAGGCGGTGGCGGTGGCAGCAGACCCAGCTACTCCGGCGGCGGATATTCACGGCGTTAATCATTCAACACACAAAACTCTAAAGACATGAAATCTTTCATGAGGGCCATTTCTCTGTTCATCATCGTTCCGGGAATGGCGTTCGGTCAATCGGATGAAGATGCGCTCAGATATTCGATGCAAATGACCGGTGGAACGGCACGATACATGGGGCTGGGCGGAGCATTTGGCGCATTGGGAGCAGACATTGGTTCACTCAGTTCAAACCCTGCAGGCATCGGGCTTTACAGAACATCCGATTTTCAATTCACGATGGCGGTGAACGATGTCACCACAAAAGCGAGCTACCTGGGCAATACACTGAGTGGAAGTAAGGCACCTTTCAACATTCCGAGTTTCGGTATGGTGGTTTCATCGGATGTTACACGCAAGCACAGCGAAAGTAAATGGAAGCGCGTGAATTTCGCATTCGGTATGAACCGCATGAATGAT
>JAFDYS010000045.1 GCA_018267315.1 Bacteroidota bacterium
CATGAAGCAGTTGAACTGCGTGACACAGAAAAGAAAGAATACGGCGGCAAGGGCGTAAAGCAGGCGGTGAAAAACGTCAATAAAGTTTTAGCCAAAGAACTGGAAGGCGTCAATGTTTTTGATCAGGCCATGATTGACCGCATCATGCTTCAGGTGGATGGCACCGATAATAAATCACGCCTCGGGGCAAATGCGATTCTAGCAGTGTCACTCGCGGCGGCCCATGCGGCGGCGGCAGAATTGAATCAACCCTTGTTCAGGTATGTTGGCGGTGTAAATGCACGCACGCTGCCCGTCCCCATGATGAATATCCTCAATGGCGGCGCCCATGCTGATAATAAGATCGACTTCCAGGAATTCATGATCATGCCCTTCGGCGGCGATACTTTCTCTGAAGCATTGCGGATGGGAGTCGAAGTTTTTCATGCATTGAAAGGTGTGCTGAAGAAGGCGGGCTACTCCACTAACGTGGGGGATGAAGGTGGTTTCGCACCCAACATTCAATCAAATGAAGAAGCCATCGAAACGGTGCTGAAGGCAATTGACGAAGCCGGATACAAAGCCGGCAAGGATATCTGGATTGCCCTTGATCCTGCCGCTTCAGAATTCTGGGACGAGAAGACAGAGAAATACATTTTCAAGAAATCAAGCAACGAAGTTTTTTCCTCAGAAGAAATGGTGGCCTATTGGAAAAACTGGGTGGACAAATATCCCATCGTTTCCATTGAAGACGGGCTGGCAGAAGATGACTGGAAGGGATGGAGGAAAATGACGCAGGAACTCGGCGAGCGCATTCAGTTGGTGGGTGATGATTTGTTCGTGACGAATACCAAGCGCCTCAACAAAGGAATAAAAGAAGGAGTGGCCAATTCAATCCTCGTAAAAGTGAACCAGATCGGCACGCTTACGGAAACAATCAATGCCGTTGACACAGCGCACCGGAATGCTTATACGAGTGTGATGAGCCACCGCAGCGGTGAAACGGAAGACACAACTATTGCTGATCTTGCAGTGGCCCTGAATTGTGGTGAAATAAAAACAGGTTCCCTGTCGCGCAGCGACCGGGTGGCGAAATACAATCAGCTCCTGCGCATTGAAGAAATGCTCGGCGATGATGCGCGATTCCCCGGGAAGGACTTTAAGTTTCTGTGAGAGAATTTTTCGTTGCGGGGTTCGAAGGGTAATTCGGTGAGATAAGGTTATGAAGCATTTTACCCGGGTGAATACGAACCGGATGCAAATTGCTTAGTCGCGTTAACTCAAGTATTGCTTTTTGTTCCATGCAATCACACAAAGAATATAGATGACGGACCAATCCAAATACAACCAGCGTGGTGTAAGCGCTAAAAAGGAAGATGTTTATAAAGCCATTGAAGGATTGGACAAAGGACTTTTTCCAAATGCTTTCTGTAAAGTATATCCTGATTACCTGCTGAACAATGAAAACTATTGCACCATCGTTCATGCCGATGGCGCGGGTACCAAATCCTCCCTCGCATATTTGTACTGGAAAGAAACCGGCGACATTTCCGTTTGGCGCGGCATCGCGCAGGATTCACTGGTGATGAATACGGATGATCTCATCTGTGCCGGCGCCGTGAATGATTTTCTTTTCTGTTCCATTATCAATCGCAACAAGCATCTCATTCCTGCTGAGGTGTTAAAGGAAATCATTCAGGGTACCAATGATTTTATCCGAAAGATGAAATCATACGGCATCAGCATTCATTACATGGGCGGTGAAACGGCCGATCTCGGGGATGTGGTGCGTACGGTAACCGTTGACTCCACCATCAGTTGCCGCATGCCGCGAAACCGCGTGATCAAAAATGAAATTCAACCGGGTGATGTGATCGTGGGTTTTGCATCCTTCGGACAGGCCACCTATGAAAGTGAGTACAATAGCGGCATCGGCAGCAACGGATTAACGGCGGCCCGCCATGATGTGCTGGATCATTCCTATTTCAATTTGTATCCTGAAACATTTGATTCGGAAATGAAAGCGTCACTCGCTTACTCCGGATCAAAGAATGTGAATGATCTTTTTGAAAACGCGCCGCTGAATGTCGGTAAGCTCTTGTTGTCTCCCACGCGCACTTATGCGCCGCTGATGAAAGTCCTTCTTGAAAAATATTTCGATCATATTCACGGTGCCATTCACTGCAGCGGCGGCGGGCAAACGAAGGTGCTGCATTACGTAAAAGGCCTTCACATCATTAAAGACAATTTGTTTCCGCTTCCTCCCGTATTCAAATTGATACAACAGGAATCGAAGGCGGAATGGAAAGAGATGTACCAGGTTTTTAATATGGGACACCGGCTGGAACTTTACTGTGATACGTCGGTTGCAAATCAACTGATCTTAATTGCAGGCGAGTTTGGAATAGAAGCCAGAGTAATCGGGCGATGTGAACTGAGTGAGCAAAAGCAGGTCACCATTCGTTCAGTCTATGGCGAATTCAATTATCACTGATCAGAATTCGTAGGAAAACAGTAGCCGCGCGTTGAGTTTCTCATGCTCATCCAGTACCAGGCCGTCGCCTTTGAGATTAGTGATTTGCGGCAAAGCGGTAAACGAAATCCACCAGTCTTCACCTTTGTATGAAAAATTAGGACCAATGAACAAAGCGGAATGTTCCCAGCCTTCTTCAGGAAGTATTTCATTGTGATTACGGACTTCAAATCCAACAGTCCAACGATCATTGATGAAGTAGCCGAGTCCGTAATCAAACGCGAGGGAGTATTCATGCTCCCATTCGGTTTCTTCCTCACCGCTTTCAACTTCATTTTCAAACTCCAATTCACCCACCACATTGAAGGCGGTAACCAAACGGTTGAATCGCTTATCGAGGATCAACTTGCCTTCGAATTCAACCTCATCCGGTGAAAGAGAAATTTCGCCGTAAAGAGCTGATCCGATTTTATTAGTAAACGGATCACTAAGCTGATATTTCCATTCGTTTGAGAAACCAAGATTGAACTGGGTTTTAATATCCGTCATGTCCATCCATACCACTTCCCCATTCGGATCAAGTGAAGCAGACAGGAAGTGATGCGTGCTGGATGTTGCATCCAGGTTCAGGTAAAATGAAGTTTGCAGTCTTTTGCCTAAGCCGATTTCAAATTCAATCCTGTTTTCGATGGACGAGTAAAATTCTTCACGACCATATTTGTAAGTCACCCATGCTTCCATTTCGCGCAACCCTTTTTGAAGCGTCCTGCTTTCATAGGTGTAGGTGAAGTTTCTGTCGGTCGCAAAGGAAAGCTTCGTAATCATTACCAGTAACAGGAGTAGGAGGATGATTTTCATGAGTCGACTTTACGCCGCAAATATATACTTGTTTAGAACTAGTCTAAATAAAAAAAGTTGCAAGCTATTTAAGCGAAAGAAATGCTTCAATCGAATGTTTGCTGATCCGTGGATTACTACTGCAAAATCTCAGCGAGTTTGTTCTCAAGTTCCTCTCCCCTGAGATTGGAGGCGATCACTTTTCCTTCGGTATCAAGAAGAAAATTTTGGGGAATGGCCTGTACACCATAAACCTGGCATACTGAAGATTCCCATCCCTTCAACTCGCTCACGTGATTAGGCCAGTAGAGTTGATCTTTTTTGATAGCATTCACCCACTTATCTTTATTCGTGTCGAGTGAGACACTGAAAATGGTGAAGTTTTTTGATTTATATTTTTCATAGGCAGCCACCACATTCGGATTCTCAGCGCGGCAGGGTCCACACCAGGAAGCCCAAAAATCAAGCAGCACATATTGTCCGCGCAGATTAGATAATGACCTTGTGTTTCCATTGGGGTCTGGTAATGAAATATCAGGCACGGTACTTCCCATGCCAAAGCTTCCCCCGGCGGAACTTTGCGCTTCCTGCTGTTTCTGTGCAGCCATCATCGTCAGGTAGGCCTGAGCAAATGGAAGCGAAGCATAATCTTTTTTTAGTCGTTCTTCTACCAGGTTGAAACTGGCGCGGTCGTGATTGAAATCAAGATTCGAAACAGCGAAGATGGAAATGATGGGGTTCTTCACTGTGTCAATGTAATGAGTGGCATATGATCTGAAGTTACTGTCAGCCATCAGCAGTTTTGCTTCATAAAACTTCCGCAGGGAATCAGGAGTGGAATCATTTACATGCGTGGTATATTCACCCATCGCTACTCCGAATGCATCCCCGTATCGTTTGGTTTCGGCAATGAATTGCCTGAGCTGCTCGGAGGCGGGCGAACCGGAGATTTTATACGTGTAGTTTTTCAGATCCGCTGAATCGGCATTTAGCGTGACCGTGGCCGGTTTTTCATCCAGTACAAAAAACAAAGCTTTCGCATCTCCCACGCGCAACTGGTAAAGGCCCAGATTTCTGAGTTTTGATTCAAGAAGGAAATTTCCCTTAGCATCAAGTTCTGAAGTATCGAGGGCTGTCCGGTTGGAGTAGGTTATTTCTTCGAGATAGACCTTTGTTCCGGCGGATTCATTTTTTAACTGACCGCGCAGGGTGAGTCCTTCTTTCGGTTGATTGGCACATGAAACAAGCAAAAGCAACAAGCTAATCGGCAAACGTAAAATTCTCATGGATTCAACCCTCTTAGTTTTACGGGGGCGCGGCAAAGATACATGCTTAGCCAGCCAACACGGATTACGCCCCGCAAGAAATGAAATAATGAAGCATGCGTCAGATTGATGTGAAGTGTTGAATCAGGTCATTTTGATTTGATCCCGAATTGTCGAGATTTGTGGCTAAATCAATTAGAATGAAGAAGACCCCATGCACTCTGGCATTGCTTGCAGGAATTATGATGATGGCTGTTGCAGCAATGGCTCAAACGGAATTGCCTAATACGGATATTTATTTGCTTGAAATAACAAAAGACAAAAAGGAGAACCTCGTATTCCAGAACCCGGCACTCATTACCAAGAACGACAAATACGACAACCAGCCGTGGTGGAGCCCCGACGGAACCTACCTGCTTTATTCATCAGCCCGCGACACATTTAAGCCCGACATTTACAAATACAATTTGACTGACCGTAAAACCAGCGTCATCATTAACACACCACAAACAGCCGAGTACTCCCCGGCCATGATGTTTGATAAGGTGAGCATATCCGTTGTACAGGTTAGCCGCAATGATTCTGACCAGGTGCTTTCAAAGTGTGACAACAAAACCGATGAATGCGTCAACCTGTTTCCCAAACTCAAAGGACTTGTCGGCTACTATGTTTGGATTGATGCCAATCGCGTGGCGCTCTACATGCTGGGTGATCCTGCAACATTGCAGGTCGCCAATCTCGCCACCGGAAAAGTGGACACCGTGGCTGAAGATGTTGGACGATGCATTCAAAAAGTGCCGGGAAAGAATGTGATGATTGCCTTCGTTGACAAGTCATCCAATCCGTGGAGCATCAAAATCTACGATGCAAAAAGCGGCAAGATCACATCTGTTGTGCGTACCCTGGAAGAGGATGAGGATTATTGTTTCATGCCCGATGGCAGTTTGCTGATGGGGCATGGCTCAGAACTGTACCGCTACGTTCCGCCGCCCAGTGTGATTGCACCGGCCACCAGAACAGCCCCCGCTCAAACGCAAACAGGCAAGAAAGATGATGACAAGATTGAAAAGAAAAGTGATAAGAAGAACCCCAATGCGCCGTGGGAAATGGTTGCTGATTTCGATGGAACACCGGTCGAATACTTCTACCGGTTGGCCGTTAGTCCCAAAGGTGACTTGATTGCTATTGTTACATATGAAGATGAAAAGCCCTGATTGCTTAATGGTGAATTTTGTATAGAGTATTTTCCGAATTATTGAAGACGGTTAAGGTTCGCATTGTTAACGGGCTGTTAACGATAAGATGTGTTCATGAAGAAATTAAGCGGAATTTAATTTCGCGGTAAACTATATCACATGACCTACTTATACAGGTTTGCATCAATATGGCTGGTATTTATCAGCTTCTTTTCTGTGCAACGGGTTTATGCTCAGCCCGCCGGTTACACAGTGAAAGGAGTTGTGACTTCTGCCAATGGGGAAAAGTTGGATGCTGCCGGCATTTATCTTGAAAATACAAAATACAACGCCCTTACATCAAGCGACGGATCTTTTGTAATACGTAATGTGGCCTCGGGTCAATACCGGTTAATTTGCACCTACCTCGGCTATCAGAAGTTTGAACAGGAAATTACCGTTTCCAATCAGAATCTGCAGGTCAACATTGCGCTACAGCCCGATGTAAAAGTGCTGGAGCAAGTGGTAATTATCGGACAAAAAGAAGTGAACACGGTGCAACGCATGCCCGAGATTGAAGGCACGATGGTGTATGCGGCCAAGCGTAACGATGTGATTCAGATGGACCGACAGAATTCCAACACAGCGCAAGTTGTGCAACGGCAGATTTTCTCTAAGGTACCCGGCATTACCATCTGGGATTTTGACGGATCAGGTACACAGGTGAATATAGCCACCCGCGGATTGAATCCTCATCGCAGTATTGAAATGAATGTCCGTCAAAATAGTAATGTTGTGAACTCTGATTTGTTTGGATACCCTGAAGCGCACTATGCTCCGGCCATGGAGGGAGTGAGGAAGATCGAATTCATCCGCGGAAGCGCTTCATTGCAATACGGCCCCCAGTTCGGCGGATTGCTCAATTACATCATGCGTGAAGGAGATCCTAATAGGAAAGTCGCTTTTGAAACGCAGGAAACGGTCGGATCTGATTTGCTCTTTGCTTCATTCAATTCTTTGGGCGGTACCGTAGGCAAAATGAATTACTACGGGTATTTCAACTATCGCTCATCAGAGGGCTATCGCCCTAACAGCGGGTATTACAACTATTCCGGTTACGCTTCAGTCGGGTATAAATTTTCTGAAAAGTTTTCTGCACGCCTTGAGTTCTCCAAAATGTATTACGTGGATCAGCTTGCCGGCGGACTCACGGATTCCATGTTTAATGAAGACCCTTATCAAAGCACGAGGTCCAGAAATTACTTCCAGCCCAACTTCAACATACCGGCCGTAACACTCCTGTGGAAGTTGTCTGAGAACACCTCAGTTTCCCTACTCTCCAACTATATCATAGGTCAGCGCAACAGTGTGATGTTCATCGCGGCGCCCACCATTCCGGATACCATCAGTTCTTCCACGCTGGAATATGCACCGCGCCAGGTTGATCGTGATTACTATAACAGTTTTGCAACGGAAGTGAGATGGTTACAGAAATATGAAGTAGGAAAACAGAACCATGCACTTTCTGCAGGACTGAGATTTTCTGACAATCAAACGCATCGTCAGCAACGCGGCGAAGGAACCACCGGATCTGATTTTGACCTGTCACTTATTTCACCTTACCTCACTGATTTGCATTTTAAAACTATTAACCTCGCTTTCTTCGCTGAAAATATCTTTCATATCGGCCCTAATTTTTCTGTTACCCCGGGTTTCCGCATGGATATCATCAAAACGACTTCGAGTGGTTATGTAAACTATTTACCGGAAGACATGGACTATGACAAGATTCGGAATATTCCCCTGGGAGGTTGCGGGCTGCAATACAACCTCTCGAACCAGGTGAATATGTATGCTAATTTCTCTCAGGCCTATAAGCCGGTACTGTATTCCGATCTCGTTCCTTCTTCAACCCTCGATGTGGTGGATCCCGATATGAAGGATGCTTACGGCTACCAGGCCGATCTCGGCATCCGCGGCAGCATCAAAGAAATTTTGCGCTTCGATGCAGGACTGTATTATCTCTACTATGCCAACCGCGTAGGTGTGATCACCTTGCAGGATTCCACCGGAGCCGATTATAATTATCGCACGAACACGGGGAATACGGAAGCGAAAGGACTGGAAGCTTTTCTCGAGTTTCATCCGTTCCAATGGATCGGCACTCATGCCATCGGCGACATCAGCATCTTTACTTCCACCTCTACGGATGCCGCCAAATATCTCAAAGGCAACATCGTGAAGAACGGGCAGAATGTTGACATTGCCGGAAACAAACTGGAGAACGCGCCAGACTTTATCACCCGCACCGGCATCACCTACAGTTACAGCAAAGTTTCCGTCACCCTTCAATACAGTTACACAAGCGAAACTTACAGCGATGCCGCCAACACAGTGTCATCCGCCAACGGCATTTCAGGCATTGTGCCCGCCTATGGAATCTTTGACATGAGCGGTGTGATTGATTTTGGCAAATACAATCTGCGCGGCGGCATCAACAACCTGCTTAACGATAAATATTTCACCCGCCGCATCAACACCTATCCCGGTCCCGGCATTCTGCCCGGCGACGGCCGCACGTTTTACATCGGCTTCGGCGCAAAGATTTAGTAATCGTAAACGGCGCATTACCTTTCGGTTACTTCATTTCTTTCAGGAAGGCGGCAGCCCTTTCTTGCTACATTTGTTTGCTTCAACCCGCTGCAGGTTATGTCTTCCAAAAAGAAAAATCTCTCCGATGTTTCACTCACTTCATCGCCGGAACTGAAGGAGAGCCGCATTGCAATAGTAGTATCCAAATGGAACGAAGAAATCACGGGTGCTCTTGCGGAAGGATGCGTAAAAACGTTGAAGCAATCGGGTTTGAAAGGAAAAAACATCACGACGGTTGAAGTGCCCGGCAGTTTTGAATTGCCATCAGCGGCCAAGATGATTGTCGAGAACAGAAAAGTGGATGCTGTGGTTTGCCTCGGTTGCATCATCAAAGGAGAAACACGGCATGATGAGTTTATTGCGCAGGCGGTGGCGCGGGGAATCATGGATCTCAATCTTCGCTACAATATTCCATTCATCTTCGGCGTACTCACCTGCGAAACGATGGAACAGGCGACAGATCGCGCCGGCGGCAAGCATGGCAACAAAGGGGTAGAGGCGGCAGCTACAGCGGTGAAGATGATGCTGCTGAAGCAGGCGTTAAGGAAATGATTTATTAATTTAGCGTGGCTGTGAATAGAAGAACTAATTATTCCACTTTGTCACATAGCCATTTCTACCCATCAGGTACAAATTTGAATAGCCATCCAGAATTTTGTAAATGCCCCAATCAGGAATAATAGAATTTCCTTCATCGTCGTAAGTAAACTGCCAGGTAAGTCCGCCATCCGTGGTATATACATTTTCCATAAATGTTGATATTGTAAAACCCTCCGACTCATTCTTGAACTGGATATCCAAAAACTCTTCGCCTTTCGTTGGCCCCGGATAACGATTGATGTAAATGTTTTTCCAGGTCAACCCACCGTCAGTTGTTTTGTTGATTACCGGCAGCATGCCCCATCCCATTTTGTTGTAATAACCGGCGGCCCATCCTGTGGTAGCTGAAGTAAACCAGACTGAGTTGATAAAATAGTTCTCCTCATCATAAACGTTAATCCAGTGAGCGCCCGAGTCGGTCGTTCGCCAAATGCTCCTATAGCCGCTATCATCGTTCGCCGAGGCTATCCCAAGGGCAGGGCTAATGAAATAGTAATCGCGAAAAGTAATTCCTTCTGCAATTTCAAGGGCTGACCACGTGCTGCCTCCGTTAGCGGTTTTATATACCACTCCTGAGCCACTGATGAATCCTTTACTGGCATCGAAAAAATATAGAGCATTACCCGTTTCGCCCGGAAGCACGAAAGTGCTCCACGTGCTTCCGCCATCAGTGGTTTTGTAGGCTGCGCTGGTAGTGAGACCGAAGCCCGTGGTTTCATTAATGAAATCTAATTTAATGAAGAACATTCCTATAGCTACTTCGGAATACGTTTGGCAGCCATCAGTGGTTTTACGCAGCACGCCTTCAGCATCGGCAATCCATCCTTCGTTATCGCTTATGAATGACGAAGCGACTAACGTGGCGCTGGTGATGCTATCGGTTTCAAGTTCATTACTGATTTGGGCATAAATATTCGATACACCTGCCAAGAAAAACAAAGCGGAGAAAACGATTGATTTCATGAGTGTGTTTATTAAGCGGTTATCAGTGGGCAACTGCTTTCGTAATGGAGGTTTTCCCGCGGACCGTTAGTTTCAAAAAGTAAATTCCTTCATTGAGCAACTCATTATTCAATTTGACTTCATGCCGGCCGGCTTCTAAAGAGTTATTAAGTACGGTCTGAACTTTTCTTCCTGCTAAATCAAACACGTCAAGCGTGGTTTGACTGGCTTCTTCAAGAAAAAAGGAAATGAGTGCTTGTGACGAGAAAGGATTGGGATAAACATCAAGATAAATTTCTTCTTCAATTTGATTTTCAAGTTTTAACGATGTGGTAAAGTACGAAGCTGAAGAATAATCCGATTGCTGACTGCCACAGATGCTTCGCACTTTCCATTTGTAAACAGTGTTGGGTAAAAGGCCTGCGATTGTCAATGCGGTGGTTGACGCGCTCACCGTTTTTGAAATCCAAACAGCGCCAATGTTGTCAATCTTATACAGCACTTTGTACTTCGTTGCTCCGGCGGAGGAAGTCCATTGCAGTTTCGCGCTGTGACCAGAAATGTTAGTCGTTTGAGGATTGGTTGGTGTTGTGCATTCCGCTGGTGTGTATTCCCAAAAATCATCGAGGTATTGATTTGAATTTTCCTGCCCGGTGCCGACATATCCTTTGCCATTAATTGAAAAGCCAACGGCCCAATACCTGGCAGGACCAGGCAACGCGGCTGCTTCTTCCCAACTATCTGTTACAGGATCGTATGCGTAAAAATCACTGAGGGCATTCCCGTTTTCATCCAGACCGCAGCCAACATATCCTTTTCCGTTCAATACAAATCCAACAGCATAAGCTCTTGCTTGCCCGGGAAACGCAGCTTTTTCGGTCCATTGACCTGTAGAGGGATCGAATTCCCAAAGTTCATCAGTCGCCCCGGTATTGTTGACAGCCCCGGTACAGGCATAACCTTTATTGCCGATAGAAAAACCCACACTTCCTGAACGGCCTGTGCCGGCCAGGTCAGCGATCTGCGACCAGCTATTCGCAGCCGGATCATATTCCCAGAAATCTTTTTTGCCTTTGCTTTCGTATCCGTTTCCGATGTATCCTTTATCTCCAATGCTGAAGCCTGTAGCCCACTCTCTGGATCCTCCAGGAAAATTCGCTTTCTTTGTCCAAATGTTCGATACTGGATTAAATTGCCAAAAATCCGCAGGATCGGATCCCAGTCCTTCACCTAATCCAACGTATCCAAATTCTTCAGTAGCTAAGCCTACAGCAAAACGCCTGGCGACACCTCCTAAATCTGCTTTTTGGGTCCACACATCTGTTGCAGGATCGTATTCCCAAGTATCATTAGACAGACCAACAATAGTATCTGCTCCACTCACAACATAACCCTTATCTCCAATAGAGAAGGCCACTGCTTTGGAAAGCGGAGAATTAGAAAAACTCGCTTTTTGCGACCAATTTCCTTGAGCAATCAAGCTGGAAACGGTAACAGTTAAAAGAACAGAAAGGAGGAATTGTTTTTTCATAATGCTTTCTTGAAGAAAAGGATAATTGATGCTTTCAATCAAATCAGGGTCTTTGAACAACAACTTTTAATAGGTAATGCCATTAATCAAAAGGCTTAAGTAGTAAAATCCTGATGATATATGTTGCGGTAAATGATATTGGAAGTTTAGATTACCGTTTTCAATAACAACGGGGATTGTTTCCACCGCGATCCCTGCGTAATCCAGAATCTGGATCGTAGTGGTTAAGTTGGTTTCAGACGCAGAAGTAAAGGAGATGCGGAATGAACCATCAGAAGGCTGAGGGTAAATTGACAAAGTTTGTTGTTCATCGCGATCTTCTATACCCACCCTGCATGATGGAGACAGCGTGTGGTATTGGTTGCCGGTAAATTCGCTCCATACAGTGGGAGAACATTTGGCTTTTACTTTCCACTGGTAGGTAGCATGCGAAAGTGATCCTGCAGTATACTCACTTAAGGTTGTTGTTTGTGTTGTCCATCCCGTTGATGAGGTTCTGTATCTGATCTCATATTCCTTTGCGCAAGGGAGATCGTCCCAGTCAAATTTGATGGAGGTGCAACCAGGTAGTGAGGTGGCCGTGAGATTAACAGGTACGGCACATTCTGTAAGCTCGAACTTGACAATGTAAAAGTTTTGCTGTTCATCTGGAACTCCTAAACTTTCTATTTCTCCAACTGCGATGAACGATCCATCTTCTAATTGCTCGATGTCATGAAATTCATCATTACCGACATCACCGATCGTTTCTTCCCATAATATTTCACCCGTTGCTGCATCAATTTTAACCACCCACGCGTCGAACGTATAGGGGCTGTTTGGATTGTTATTGCAACTTACATCATCGGTTTTTGATTTGGTTGCTCCTACGATCAGGTAATTGCCGTCGCAGGTTTGAACAACCGAATAGGCATTATCATCTTTTTTGCCGCCATAGTTAAGTCCATCTGTCAACACGCATCCACCAGACCACAAACTTACTCCCAGGTTGCTTGTTGCATATCCATAAAAATCATGAGACTGTCCATCAAAACATTCGTCATGATCAGGGTGATGGATGCCTGTTCCAAAATACCCGTAAGTGTCAGTACCTGCATCATATGTTTCAATGGCAGCGTTTGATCCCTGATCCCGTACATTTTGATCGGTTTCATCTTCATCGCCGTAATCTTCTTTCCAAAAAGTAACCGCACCGTCATTTCTCAATTTTATGAGCATTGCCTGCATCTGTGTCTTGTCATCATAGCATGAAAGGCAATAACCGGAAACGACGTATTTGCCATTGTGATCAATGATGATGCTGCGCGCCCAGTCGTTCTCTGTTCCATCTGTTTGACCTCCGTCATATAGATTTTGCCAAAGAGGGGTGGCAGGGCTTGATGGATTAATGGCAAACACCCATATTTCGCCGGCGTTATCAATGGTTTTTCCATTCAACGTTCCATTGGCGCCATTGCCGGTGCCGCCAACTATAACGTACTGATCAGGATCGGTACTTAAATCTTCTACAATGTCCCAAGCAAAGTCATTACCTGAGCCACCATACTCATACTCAAAGCCAATCAGGTCGCCGGTACTCAGCGAAAGTTTGAAAAACCAGGCATTGTAATTAATTGGGGAACCGTAGGTTGTGGAGGCCTTTTTGCCGCAAACAATCAGATTGCCATCATCACTCTGCCTCACAGCGTATGCAGCGTCTGCTGAGTTTCCTCCCAGATATTTCTCCCACGCTTTAGTACCGTTGGCGTAATACCGAACAATCCAGGCGTCAGTGTGCGGAGAGGGTAGAATGAAACTGGTTTCTCCCACCACGACGAAGCCACCATCTTCAAGCAAGGTCATTCCCCTCGCTCTGTCATCCAAACCATCTCGATCCTCGATAATCGGCCAAGGGCTGGTATCTTCAATGATAATGTTCGTGATGGTGCATGATTGAGCTTTGCCTTCATCCCAATGGACCAATAAGAGCATGCAAAAGAAAAAGGCAAAGTGTAAGCGTGAAAGTAATCTCAACAGGCAGATTTCCTTCATGGCGGCTGGATTAATTATATCAAATATAGATGAAATAACCCTCAAGCACCAAAAGGAAATGGACTCGGTGCCGAACGGCAAGGCTGAACGGTTCCGACAGCGTCCTCGTTTCTCACTTACTTTCACTGCATGAAGCTCTATACCATTGACACCGGCTATTTGAAACTCGATGGCGGCGCCATGTTTGGCGTGGTGCCCAAGTCCATTTGGAATACGCTCAATCCTTCCGACGAAAAGAACCTCTGCACGTGGGCGATGCGCTGCCTGCTGGTAGAAGAAGGAAACCGGCTGATTCTCATTGACTGCGGAGTGGGCAATAAACAGAGTGAAAAATTCTTTTCCTACTATGAACCTCACGGCGACGATTCACTCGACTCGTCATTGAAGAAGCACGGATTCACACCCAATGATATCACCGATTGTTTCCTCACTCATTTACATTTCGATCACTGCGGTGGCGCCATCAAAAGAGAAGGAGAGAAGCTGCTGCCTTCCTTTCCCAACGCTACTTATTACTGCAACGAGCGGCACTGGCAGTGGGCAGTGAATCCGAATTCGAGAGAGAAGGCCTCATTTCTGAAAGAAAATATTTTACCGCTTAAAGAAAGCGGCCAACTGAAGATGCTGAGCAAAGAATCGGAAATCATGCCCGGCTTCAATGTGATTTTTGTGAACGGTCATACCGAAGCGATGATGCTGCCCGTGATCCGTTACAAGGACCGCACGATCGTGTACATGGCCGATCTCATTCCTTCCGCCGGTCACATCCCCGTTTCATACGTGATGGCGTATGATGTGCGCCCGCTCATCACGTTGGAAGAGAAAGAAGTTTTTCTGAAAATTGCCGCGGAGAATAATTACCTGCTTTACTTCGAGCACGATCGAACCATTGAGGCGTGCTCCTTAAAGATGACCGAGCGTGGCGTGAGAATGGATCAGAAGGTGCTGATCGCGGATCTGTAATTCACTATTCACCATTCACCATTGACCATTCACTACCCAGCCATCTACTCAATCCGGTAACCCACCAGAAACTTCACCTTGCTCAGGTTATAGTTAAACTGATTCTTGTGACCGAGATTCACAAAGTTGCCGTCATAGATATAGGAGATCAAGCTGTAGAATTTTTTTCCGGCATAGCCGATGCTGTTTCTCGAAACTAACTTGGGAGAAACGGTTAACGGATGTCCGATTTCATAGTACTTCTCCGTTTTCACATCGCCGGTATTGAATGAAATGCCGGGGATGAGTGAAGCGGTGATGGAGAAATGAGCAGGCAAAACCAGTGTGTAGGCATAGCCCGCGAGGAAACCGGAAGTAAAGAGATTCGCCTCTTCCATGCGTGCTTCTTTGTTGAATGCAGAATCGGCAGAAACAGGAATGATGGTGGTATTCGACCGGAGGTCGTAGTAGAAAAAGAACAAACCGGCCAGCGGTGCGCCCGCGCTTTTCTTCTGAACCTGCGTGCCGATGAACGGCGCATTGAAGGAATACCGTCCGTAGTTGAAATTGTAATTGTAATTGATGCCCGTATTAAATGTCCTGATGTCGCTTCTGAAATGACTGTCGACCGTATCACCGTTGGGTGGCCGGTATTCTGAAAAGAAGCCGGCATACCATTGAAAGCTGAAGTCGAAGATGTGCTGGGCCGTGTAGAGTCCGCTCATGAAATCAAACGTCTTGGTGGCATTGTTGGGATCATCCTTCTTATTGCTAATCGCTACGCCCACATCGAGTGAATAGTTTCCGTACGTAACACCCAACCCCACGGCCGCCCTGCTGTTGGGTTTGTAATCAATCCGTTCATTGCTGATGCGGTTGATGAGAGAAAAATTCTGGTCCTTGGAGACGGAATAGGCCCGCACGCTCCATTTGGTGAAGTAGCGGTCGTAGTACGAAGAATCCCATTGCGTGGTAATGAACGTGAAATCAAACTGCGCAAATGTGGTGAGCACCGGAAGCAATAAAAGAAACGTGATGAGGATTCTTTTCATCGCTTGTCCGCTTTGTTTATCAGGTAGCCCACAAGAAACCGCCAGCGGCTCAGATTATTTTTAAACTGATCCTCCTTGCTCAGCCGGAGCCAGTACCGGTCGGTGGTCGAAGACAAATAGCCATAAAATCTTTTTCCGCTGTAACCAAAAGCGTTTTTCGAGATCAGCTTGAAAGAAACTTCCACCGGCTCACCTATTTCATAATACACATCTGACTTCACTTCGCCCGTAGTGAAGGCAATCCCGGGAACGAGCGAAAGTGTCAGGTAAAATCGTGCGGGCAGCACGAATGTGTAAGCGTATCCGCCCATGAGACCGAGCGTCCACAGGTTGGCCTCGGAAATGCGGATGGATGAACCGTAGTAGATGTCGAACTCCGGCGGCACCACGGGCTCATTGGCATGAAGATCCATGTATGAAAAGAAGAAACCGGCCAGCGGAGCGCCGGCGCTTTTGATCTGCATTTCTCTTCCGATAAAGGAGGCATTGAAAGAAAACCGCCGGTAGTTGAAGTTGTAGAGATAATTCAGGTACAGGTTGGCCGTGGCAATGTCACTCCTGAAAACACTGCGCAATTCATTTTGCACCGAATCATAGCCGGAAACATAATAACCCCTGAACCTTCTGAAGCCCATGTCACTCACATGCTGCCCCACAAATAGCGACGTGCTGAAGTCAAGGCCGGTGGCGTGCGCCGTATCACCTTTATTGTTTTGAATAGGGAAGCCAAAGTCGAGTGAAAAGTTTTTGTAGGAACCGCCGGCGCCGAGGGTCATGTTGGTGAGCGGATCGAAGTAAACACTCTGGTGGCGCGTTTGATCCTGCGAGGAGAATGAGTTGTTCCGGTTCTGCAGATAGAAATGAACAGCCCAGTCCGACAGGCCCTTCTTCACATAGTTCGTATCGTATTCTGTTTGCAGAAACGTGAACTTGTTAAAAAGGGAATCTATTTGAGCGAAGCCAACGGCCGGGAAGAGAATGAAAAACAGGAATGCGACTTTGCCGGAACGATACATACTGAACCGCCGTCAAAGATAGGCCGTGCTACTCGATGAAAATTTCGTCGCAGAAAATCCACGCGTCACCGCCGGCACTGATATGCCATGGCGGCAGCTTGCCGTAGTTGTGCGCTGTGATCCGGACGTATCGCGCCATGGCGGGATTGAATAAATTTCCAATGCGGACCGTCTGTGCCGTTTCATCTTTATCAGCAACGGAACTCGAGGATTTGCTCACAGGAGAAAAGTTTTTTCCATCGCTGGAAATTTCCACGTCCACTTCTTTCGGCATCAGGATCCACGACCGCTGATCCTGCAGAAACTCCGCGCTCACTTTGGAAACGGAAACTTCTTTGCCAAGGTCAACGATCACCTGCATGTCTTTTCCCCACCAGCCCTGCCAGCTTCCGTCTTTGAAATGGGTGCTGCCGGATTGTTCATCCATCAGCGTCATTTCACCGCCGCCGGTGTATTGCGGGTTGCATGGAATGAGGTATGTGATCTTCCAGTTCTTATTTGTCCTGATGAAACGTGCCGTCACTTCACGGCTGCTGTTGCCCGTTGCATCGGTACTGCTCAGAGCCATGCTGCTTGTTTCGTATAACGTGACGGATTTGCTTTCTCGGTTGAAGTGCGGTGACGGAATGATTTTCCATTTTAGTTCAGAAGGATGTTCCAGATCAGGATATGTTACCGCACTCACAGTTAATGAATCAGTGAACGTGGCTGAACCGGCAACAATAACGGGATCAACTACAATGCGGTGCTCATTGATTTCTTTCGACGGAGCAAAATCCACGTTGAACGACGCCATGTTTTTCTCTGAACTCATCATAAGTTCCAGCACACCGCCGCGGCGCATGAAAGCATTGGAGAATAGAATGCTATCAGTCCGGTTGCCATTGAAGTTGATGGCAGAGATGAATTGGTTTTGCGCATCATTGTTTCGCGCGATCACGGTAAAAGTCTTGTTATTCTCCTGGTGAATTTTCACGGTGTCGAACAGGGGAGAACCGATGGCGTAATACGGGTAGCCCGGCGTTACTTCATAAAATCCCATGGCACTCATCACGTACCACGCGCTCATTTGTCCGCAGTCTTCATTGCCGCTCAACCCGTCGGGCGCATCGTGATACATTTCATTCATGATCTGCCGCACACGCTCCTGTGTTTTCCACGGCGCGCCGCAGTAATCATACAGGTAAGCCATGTGGTGGCTCGGCTCATTGCCGTGGGCATACTGACCGATCAGTCCGGAAACATCGGGCAGGTTCAGTCCGCTTGTTTTGGATGAAACCATAAACAGTGAATCAAGCTT
>JAFDYS010000046.1:0-2764 GCA_018267315.1 Bacteroidota bacterium
CGATGCGATGAAGATTGTCGCGCAGGGGGTCAGATGTCTTTTAAATCAAGACAATGCGCTCTTGTTGATTACCCACTATCAACGGCTGTTAGACCACATCCCCCCTCACTATGTTCACATCATGTGCGAGGGAAAGGTGGTCTGTTCGGGAGGCCCTGAGTTAGCGCTGGCTTTAGAAGAGGGCGGATACGAGGCGGTGAAAGGATAAAAGCTATGTGGGAACAGAGATTTCAGGGCATTGACAATTGGGAGAAAGAGGAAGATTCCTTAAAAGGGATACGCCAGAGGGCGCGTGCCCATTGCGGCGTTGTCGATCCCTTGAATCGCAAAAGCGAGGCTTATCGCTATCTTCCCCTTTCCCGTTGGGAGGCCACTTCTTGGACTTGCGCTCTGCCCCCCAAGTTAAGCGAGTTTTCAGTCCCACCCTCTTTAGGGGCCTCACTGGTGTTTGTCGATGGGTATTTTTGCCCCGATCTCAGCGATTTTTCCGCATGGCCATCTTCTGTTGAGGTCTTGCCCCTTTCAAAAGCGATGAAATCCCACCGCTCTTTGCTCCAACACCGGTTCCAAACGGGCTTACTTGAAGAGACCGATTTTCTTGCAGCATTGAATTTATGCGTCCATGGAGAGGGGGCTTTTATTTATGTCCCGCCTCGATTATGTTTGGCAGAACCTTTGCGCTGTTTTTATTTAACCTCCAAGGGAGATCAAAAGGCCCCAGTGATTTCTTCGCCCCGCCTGCATCTGTTTTTAGGGGCGCAAGCAATGCTAAAAATGGATATTGTAGATATTGAAAAGAGACAATCCACCTGCCTTAATGCTGTAATCGATATCGCAATGGAAGAGGAGAGTCAATGCAAGGTGCATCGGGAGTTTGCCGGAGCAGAAACGCAGTGGTACTTCAGTGCTTTGAGAGCTACGCTTAAAAAAGGGGCTGTTTTGGAAAGTACAAGCCGTTCTTTGGGAAGTGCGTGTGTGCGTCAAGCAGATCAGGTGGCCTTAGTGGGGGAGGGAGCCGAGGTGCAATTGAGAGGCCTTACTATGTTGGAAGGAAATAAGCATTCTCATGCGCATATTCGCGTCGATCACCGGGCGCCCCATACTCAATCAACGCAGCAATTTAAAACGCTTCTTGATGGCGCTTCCCAGTCGAGTTTTGAAGGGAAAATTTTGGTCCGCAAAGAGGCTCAAAAGACGCAAGCCTATCAGTTGAATAACAATTTGTTGCTCGACGACCGCGCTGTAGCCAACAGTAAGCCGAATTTAGAAATTTTTGCCGACGATGTCAAGGCCTCGCATGGAGTGACCGTCACACAACTGCGTCAAGATGAGCTTTTTTATTTAAGAAGCCGGGGGCTTTCAGAGGCCGCCGCAAAGCGGCTTCTTGTCGAAGGATTTTGTCAACTGACGCCCGTCGCGTAAAGGTAGGGAATCATGGAACCTTTCGAGCATGAAATTCGGAAAATTCGTCCTTATTTTCCCATGCTGCAAAGACAGATGCATGGCAAGCCGTTTATCTATTTAGATTCTGCTGCAACGACGCATAAACCCCTTGCTGTGATTGAAGCCATGAGCCGGTTTTATTCAGAAGAATATGCGACAGTGCATCGCTCAGTGTATGATTTTGCGGCGCAAGCAACGGATCATTATCAAACCGTTCGCAATCAAGTTAAACAGTTTCTCAACGCAGCTTTTGTTGAGGAAATCGTTTTTACAAAAGGGACTACCGACGGGATCAATCTGATTGCCAATAGCTTTTTAAAAGCCTTTGCAAAGCCAGGAGACGAGGTGATTTTGTCTATGATGGAGCACCATTCGAACTTAATCCCATGGCAAATGGTATGTGCCGAGAGGGGGCTTACACTGAAATGGATTCCCATGAATGCGCAAGGGGAGTTAGAGCTCGATGAGTTTGAGCGATTATTGACCGATCGGACAAAGATCGTAAGTGTGGCACATATTGGCAATGTGACGGGGACAGTGAATCCCATTGAAAAAATCACTCAAATGGCCCATTCCCGGGGAGCAAAGGTACTGATTGACGGCGCACAAAGCGCAGCGCATGTCGGGGTCGATGTTCAAAAACTCGGCGTTGATTTTTACGTTTTTTCTGGACATAAGGCGTACGGACCTACGGGGATTGGCGTTTTGTACGGGAAAAAAGCTTTGCTCGAAAAGATGCCCCCTTACCAAGGGGGAGGGGATATGATTGAGGAGGTCTTTTTTGACCGAGCAGTCTATCAACAAGCGCCCCTAAAGTTTGAGGCAGGCACTCCTCCTATTGCTGAAGTCATCGGACTTGGGGCGGCACTCCAATTTATCGAATCGGTAGGGCGCGATAAAATAGAGGCCTGGGAATTGGAGCTATTGAGGTATGCTACCCAGAAAATGGAAGAGATCCCCGGTTTGCGGATTCTGGGAACAGCGCCTGGAAAGGGAGGGATCATCAGTTTCCAGATAGAGCAGCTACACCCTCTGGATATTGGGACACTTCTTGATATCCGAGGGATTGCCATTCGGACGGGAAATCTCTGTGCGCAGCCGACTTTGCGCCAATTAGGGGTGGCTCAAACGGCAAGGATCTCTTTTGGTGTTTACAACACCCACGCCGAAGTGGATGCTTTCATCCAAGCCCTAAAAGAGGTCATTCTACTCCTTCGTCCGACGCTCTCTTATTAATAGAACCAATATAAACCACAGAGGGAAATAAAAAATTTTAAATCTCTGCGGCAAAAAAAACGCGCGTTTTGAACTATCTTGGAAT
>JAFDYS010000046.1:2784-6002 GCA_018267315.1 Bacteroidota bacterium
CAGAGCGCACAGAGAACACAGAGGCGAGCAAGCTCGCAAGAAAAAAGCAAAACTCTAATTTTCAACTATCGCCAGTATATAATCTCTGTTGCGATATTAATTTTCTAGCTGCAAGCGAGCTTTGCGGACAACCGCAATGTATACCCCATTCCACCAAAGCGTTCGGTGAGCGGGTAGATCGGCTTCAAACAGAATCTCGTAATTGAGCTTCTTAAAGGCGCTTGCTGTCCCGGCTTTGGTAGAAGCAGCATTCCACCCATCGACAACGGCTACAAAGAGATCATCGAATACACCATTGTAATAGGTGAAGGCCTTTTCTTGAGACGCTTCATCAAAGCTGCCAGCGCAAAAATAAATGTTAATGGGAGAAGCGATGTATTTTTTGGGATCTAAAGAAAAACAATTGCTCGGATAAATTCTGTAGTTGCATTGATTGTCCAATAAAAATTGAGAGCGATTTTTTTCAAATACCTCCCTTTTACCATCCAACCAGTTGTCGATTCCCACCGCATAGTCGATGGTTTCATGATTCTTATGCAGCGCCGAAATAAAAGAGTGGCCTGCGCCTAAGCTTATTTGTAGATACCGGGTATGGGGAAAGCGACAGAGGCTGCTCAACAGGTGATTTACATGGGAAGAGGAGATTCCTTCGATTTCTCTTTGGGTGCCTTCCGTAATCTGTGAAATTCCCACCCATGAATTGTGGATGCTTTCCTTCACGTGGGTAATCAATGCAGCTTCTTTCTCTGAAAGGGGTGTTTCCTTTTGAACTGTGTAGATATTTGTTTCTAAAAGAAGGGATTTTGGGGTATCGGTGGTAAAAAACATAGGGGTTGTTGCGCCAAGCAGAAGAGGCGCGCAGAACAGTACATGAAACAAGGACTTCATATTATTCCTCTTATTTTATTGGTTTACGAATGAGAGCGATATAAAAGCCGTTTCTCCATAGAGTATAAGGGCCTGGCAACCAAGTCTCAAAAAGCACCTCATAATTGAGTTTTCTAAAAGCGTTGAAAGTGCCTTGCCTTACAGGTTCTTCGTTCCAATCGTCGAGTAGAACGATAAAGGTGTCATCGAGAATATCATCATAGTAGGTGAAGGCTTTTTCTTGAGAGGCCACTGAATGATCCCCGTCATAAAGATAACAATTAATGGCGCTATTGAACTGAGTGATTAGAGGGATTTTAAAGCAATCTTGCGAATAAATCTCGTAAGGATAAGAACAGCGGGGAAGAAGTTGATCTAGATTGTTCTCGAGCTCATCAAGCCCTCCATATGCAGACCCATCATCAATACCTACTGCATAGTCGACCCTGCCTTGGTTGTTGTAGAGCGCTGCAATAAACGTAGGACCTCTCCAGGTCCCTATTTCCAGATACCGCGTTCCCTGAAACGAGCATAAATTGTTTAATAAGTGTCTTATTTTAACAGAGGCCATTCCGTCTATCCCGTAAGCAATGGAGGGGCTGATGGCAGAGACTTCAAAAAATGAATATCTTATCGATGTTTTGATGTGGTCGATTAATTTTTTTTCTCTATCGGATAGAGGGATATCTTTTTCCGCAAAGTGGATCTGTAGGAGGGGTGTCGGTGTGGGAAGGGCCCTTTGTGAAAGAAGCTGAGGGCAATAAGCTGCAGATAACGTAGAAAAACACCCTAAAACTAAAACAAAAAATATTCTTATGAATTTCATTATTTCCTCCTGGGAATGAACCTAAATCCGTAGATAGACGCTTAAGGTTAGGCTCATAGATTCAGATAGAGGATCGTTTAAAGATTGTATTTTTTGCAATAAAAAATTGAGTTTCTTCTGGAAGCTAATTTTTTTATTTGAGTCGACAAGTAAAAAAATGAATAAATGGTAAAAATATGGGTGTTTTTTTTGTTTTTATTTTTTTGTTGAATGTCCTACAATAGCGGCTGTCAAATTAAGAGGTAACTATGTCATTGAATCTAGATCCAACAAGACGCTCAAACGGCTCTTCTTGTGGGGCTCAGCCCCTTTCCACAGGCGCAGTGAGTGTATCTCCTGAACCGGTGAGAGATTCGCTTACGAAGTCTCCTGAGAATGTCGAGTCTCCCCGCTCTTGTTTGAGCATCATTTGGGGCGCCGTTTGTTCCCTGTTTCGCCGACTATTCTTCTGTTTTGCCTCTTCTCAAGAGGAAGGGGAAAAAGAGATTCCCCTTCAGTCGTCCCAGGAGAACATTGTGCCTCTTCCAGCTCCTGAAGGTAAGACCCTTCCCGGTCATTTTTTAGGCGAAGATGGAAAGTGGTATAGAACGAAGGGCCAGGTAAATTTCACAGAAGACTCAGATCCAAACGAAGAGGAAAATAATGTGCCCCCTCTAGGCACTCGGGGTGCGATCCCTCCCGGCTACTCTTTGGGCAAAGACGGAATGTTATATAAAAAGACGAGCCATGTAAACCTCGT
Organism: Bacteroidota bacterium; assembly: GCA_018267315.1. Taxonomy (GTDB): domain Bacteria; phylum Bacteroidota; class Bacteroidia; order Chitinophagales; family UBA10324; genus JAFDYS01. The sequence continues at coordinate 5,217 of JAFDYS010000046.1, forward strand.
AGAGAATCGGGACTTAACGCCTCCACCCATTCCAGAAAGGGACGTAGAAGATGGAGTCGATGACATTCATTACGGGCCTGCTTTCGTACTCCCGCCTCCTGCAACAGAGGGAACAAACCCAAAGCGGCCTCTTCCTCCGACTCCTTCGGGAGTTGTCCCCTTTGGAGGATGGCCCATTGTAAAAAGTCAAAATAAGACTGACTAGATATACTTGCGACAGTTGAAAGTTAGCGAGTTTACCAACGCTAAAAGAACTTGAAGACATGAAGACTTCAACCACGGAGAAAAATTTCTTAAATCTCTGTGTTCTCTGTGGTAAAAAACTTTGAACGCCTCTCTGGCTTACGAATTATTGATAAACAACAGCTTAGAAGATTTTAAACACAGAGAACAGAGAGATTTAAGAAGTTTTAATTTCTCTTTGTGGTAAAAAACTTTGAACATCTCTCTGGGTAAGGCAAAACTCTAACTTTCAAATGGAACTAGTGTATAGATTCAAAAAGTAAAACAGAGGGAGAAGGTTCCGCCGGAAAGGGTGAGATCCCCTTGGTTCTCTGCAAAAAGAAGAGGATCGTTATTCAAGAGCCGAAGGAACTGGTTCTGATAGAAGAAGATTTGGTATTCATAGGCCAGCTTTGCAACAAAAGCGTGCCGTTGTTGGAAAAGCCCTTTTTCCCATCGGAATCCCATTTGCATTTGCAGAGAGGGGCATACTCTATGGAAATGATCTCGGACCGTCTCTTCCTTTTCTGCAAGTGCTGGGGGTTCGGAGGTGTAGGTCTCTTT
>JAFDYS010000047.1:0-157 GCA_018267315.1 Bacteroidota bacterium
TTACATGGGCATAGGTCCGGTGCCCGCCACACAGAAAGCATTACACCGCGCGGGGCTTTCAGTCAGTGATCTTGATCTGATTGAACTCAATGAAGCATTTGCTTCGCAGTCCATTGCCTGCATTCGTGATCTCGGACTCGATGAAAACAAAGTAAAC
>JAFDYS010000047.1:177-42412 GCA_018267315.1 Bacteroidota bacterium
CCATCGCCCTCGGTCATCCGCTCGGTTGCAGCGGAACCAGAATTTCCACTACGCTTCTCTATGAAATGAAAAGAAGAAATGCACGATACGGGTTAGCTACCATGTGTGTGGGAGTGGGTCAGGGGGCTGCAATCATTTATGAAGGCCATGAAATGAATGACTAAGTTGCTCCGGACATGAACACTGATGAGTCCACTTCAATCTGTTGCATCAGTATCCGCCGTGTTGCATTTCCAATATGAACCGTTACATTCTTGAACTCTCTTACAACGGCACCCGCTACAATGGCTGGCAGGTACAGAAGAATACATCCAACACCATTCAGCGGGTGGTGAATGAAAAACTCTCTGTCATTTTTCAGGAAGAAATCAATGTTACCGCTTCAGGCCGCACCGATGCAGGTGTTCATGCCAAACAGAACTTCGTCCATTTCGACTGTTCGAAAACTTTGCCTCCGGATTTTCTGCGCCGGCTGAATTTCCTATTACCGCAAGACATTGCAGCCAGAAATACTTTTATGGCTGACAACGATTTCAACGCACGCTTCGATGCCATCAGCCGCATGTATGAATACCTGATCACTTACGAAAAGAATCCGCTGCTTAGCGAAATCGTCAGCTACTATCCATACCCGAAACTTTCAGTCAAAAGACTCAATGAAGCCGCGAAGATTGTGAAGTCGCACACTGACTTTGCCGCTTTCAGCAAGAAGCGCACGCAGGTTAAAACAACGATCTGTAAAATCAAACATGCGCACTGGGAATGGGATGAAGAGATGAAACTGCTGCGGTTCCGGATCATCGCCGACCGTTTCCTGCGGGGAATGGTGCGCGGCATCGTGGCCACTTCCATCCGTTTCGCCCGCGAAAAGCTTTCCGAAAAAGATCTTCATCAGCTTCTGGAAAGTAAGGTGCCTCATAAAACAGATTTCTCAGCACCGGCACAGGGACTCACCCTTCTTGAAGTACAGTATCCGGCAGGATTGATGAAACCTGCTCAGTGAATTTCAGTTACCTGCTCAGCTCATCCCCGATTTCAATCACCTTCTTCACCAGCAAATCAAAATCCTCAAAACGGCTGCGGTGATTGGTGTTACTCACCCGAATGGCGTACTTGCTGTTGAGTGTAACATAAGAGGTAACAGCTGCGCCGCTTTCATGCAGACGGATCACCAGTTCCTTGTTGAGTTCATTCAGGAAATGATCATCATGCGAGTTCCCTTTATATCTGAAGCAGACAATATTGAGCGTGGTGGGTGAGAGTAATTCAAGTGATGAATGCGAGCGCACGAGATGATCGAGGTACTGTGCCTGATATACGTTCTTCAAAATCATTTGCCCGATCTTTTCGATGCCATGTTCCTTAATGTTCATCCAAACTTTCAGCGCATTGAATCCGCGGGAGAGTTCCACCCCGTATTCACTGAACCACGTGTCGCCGGCGGCCAAACCGCGTTTGGCATGTTCGAGATAATCAGGCGTGAGAGAAAAAGCGTGTCGGTGTGCGGATTCATCTTTCACCAAAACACAACCGGCTTCGTACGGCAGGTACATCCACTTGTGCATGTCAAATGCAATGGAGTCGGCACGGTTCATTCCGGCTACGAGGTGTTTTAGTTCAGGCACTATATAAGCGAGCGCACCGAAAGCGCCATCCACATGAAACCAGAGGTTTTCTTCGGCCGCCAGGTCAGCGAGTGCATTCAGATCATCCAATCCGCCCGTGGCCACTGTGCCGGCATTACCTATGATACAAATGGGTTGAAGTTCCGCTTCGCGGTCTTCCAAAATCATCTTTTTCATTGCTGCGATATCCACGGAATAATTCTCATCCACTGGCGCGAGACGCAGCGCTTCACTTCCAAGCCCAAGTATCTCCACGGCTTTTTGATTGGAACTGTGAGTCTCGGCGCTGGAATACATCGTCATTTTTTTCGGGGCCGATTGCATGCCGGATTTTCTCACATCAAATCCTGCCTTTGCATTTCGTGCTACTGCCAGCCCCACGAAGTTGGCCATGGAGCCGCCGCTCACCATGAGCCCGCTGGATGAAAGCGGAAAGTCAAACATCTCACAGCACCAGCGGATCACCTGCTTTTCCGCCAGTGCGCCGGCATGAAAGCCGCCGCCTGCATTGAGATTGATGGTGGATTTGATCAGTTCGCCCAGCATGCCCGCCACCGTTCCATTGCCCATCACCCATCCCCAGAATCTGGGGTGAATGTTGCCGGTGCGGTAGGGAACAATATTTTTCAGCACCTGATCATACACGATATCAGCATTCATTCCATGGTGCGGAAGCGGTTCCTGAAAGAACTGTTGCACCGCTTCCGGAATGGGGCGCCATACGGGTCCTTCTTCCACATGCTGAATGAGGTTCATCATGTCATTCATCACCCGCTGCGCGAGGGCATGGACCGGAGACCAGTCTGAATAGTCCAGTGAATTGTTCGTGTTGAGATCAGGATTCATAAAAAAATTAAGGTTGAATGAGTAAGCAAAGAACGGCAAAGGTTTCCGGCCCGGCGAGCGGTTTGATAAGTAAGAGTAATCTCGCTATATTTAGTAGCTCAATCGTGGTGCTATGCAAACAGTAATTACACGGGTATGGCACGGCAAAACGCCGGCCTCCAAAGCAGACGCTTACATGACCTACCTGCTCGAAGTGGGCGTGAAAGATTACAAGCGGATTCCCGGAAACCTGAGTGTGCAGATCTGGCGCAGAACCGAAGGAGACCGGGTGCACTTCTACACCGTGACTACGTGGGACAGCTTTGAAAGCATCCGCAAGTTTGCTGGTGATGAAATCAGCCGCCCGGTATTCTTGCCCAAAGACCGCGATTACCTGCTCGAGTTTGAGCCGGATGTGATGCATTGCGAAACCATCATCCCGTAGTTTCTCCTGCTCAGCGCGGCGGCCTGCGCTGAGTCATTCATTTCTCATTTATCATTTCAATGTCTGTTTGCTGACGTTCGGTGAGCGTGGTGCATCCTATTCTTGCAGTGAATTCAAAAACAAAAATTTATTTGCCATGAAAACCATTTTTAAGAAAACCGCTTATGCTGCGTTGATTGCGCTCATCGCAGCCGTTTCATTTCGCGCGCAGGCAGCGGGATCTGCTGCACCAAAAGATCCTATGTTCTTTTCCATCACCCTTCCTGACACCTGGCAGTCTAAAGTGATCAGGCAGGATTATGAGAATGAAACGATTTTCAGTTATATGGATGAAAAAGGTTCGCCTGTTTTCCTCTTTTCCATCACCCGGGTTACCGGAAGCCAGTGGGTGGCATTGCACAATCAGTTGAAGAATGCCATGGTGGTGAAAAACGACGGCGCGTTCATCTACTTCATTCAGAAAGCCGATGAAAAAAGTCTAAAGGGAATGAAGGTGGAAGATTACAACACGCTGCTTCAGGAGATCGATGCCGTGATCAACAGCATTCAACTCAATTCATAGGTGAAAGGTTGGGGACTGCAGGTGGCGCCGCTTCGCGGCGCCACCTTTCACTTTTCAATCTTTATGGTGATTACTTCACGTAATAGTAAATCTTCGTCAGCCACTTGGCCATTTCTTTCTAACTAATCGTATCCTTTGTGTTGAATTAAAATTGCCATCATTGTCGCCCCAGGCGATAATGGCGTCATTCCCGTCAGATCCTTCCGACTTCATACCGATGTACATGTTATCAGTATTGTAACAGATAAAGGCGCCGCGGCTCATCCAGTTTCGCCAGCCGCCGGCCAAGGTGCCGTTGCTGCATTCCTGCCCCGAGTAACAGTTTGATTCACCCAGATGCAGCATGCTCATGGGCATGGTGTTGCCGATGCCCACCCAGCCCGTGTTGTCAGTGTATGGGTTCATGGTATTAGTGCCCATGATGGTCATCCGTTGAGTTCCATTGGTGTGAATGTTTAGACTTTTGTAAAGTGCTAATGATCCTGTTCCTAGCCAATCAGCTGATGAGTTAACATTATTGTTACCACCCAGGAGCCACTGCGCCTGTGTTTGGTGAGCACACATGCTCAGCAATAGAATGACCAATGCGAAAAAGATAATTGGTTTCATAGTGAAGAATGTTGAAGAGTGAGAAAAACAGAATTCACCTGATGAGGGTGACATTGCCTGTTGCCTGCCCTAATTGATTTGATTCCGCTACGTAATTTGCAATCCAATAGTAAACGCCTACTGGTTGTGACATGCCACGGAAGGTTCCGTCCCAACCCTGATCCGCTGAGTTGGCTTCGAAAACCAACTGACCCCAGCGATTGACTATTTTGAGATGAAAAGAATTCAACCCGGTACAACCGAGGCAATGGAACACATCATTGCGCGAGTCGCCATTGGGTGAAAAGGCCAGCGGAAATGCCGGAACAGAAGAAACACCCACCGAATCCTGAACTTCAATCAGTGAAACATCATCAATGAAATAATAGGATTGGTTCCATTGAAAGCCATGTTCATTCACTGTGTCCTTGTCTGTGCCCGCATTGTCATGAAAGTTGCCAATGTAGAGGAACTGTTCACCTCCCCGGGCAATAAAATTGCCGGAGATCAGCTTCCAGTTCATGGTATCCTGTCCGGGATCAACATCAACCTGCGGAACCACTCCGAGCGTACAGCCAAGACTGGGCAAACTGATTGAATCATATCCGACAAATGCTCCAAGCTTTCGAACCGAATAGAAGCTCTCGTCTGCGAGGGAAACATAGAAACTCACAATGTACTCTCTATCAGATTTAAGCTGCTTATTCAACCTAACCCCAATGTACTCCATAAAACACTGCGGATACCAGAGCGTGAAAATGCCTGCGTGGGCAGTACCCGATCTTGATATTTGATATCCTGCAAATGGATTTTGATAGGGCATAAACTGAAGAGTGCATTGATTAGACGAGCTGAAATAATCGGGAGTTCCGTTAGCGCCGAACCAATACTTCACTTGTTGAAAGGTGGACAACCACGGATACGGTTTGCACACGTCAATGGTATCTTCAAAACCCGGGTTAGGCACCAGGTTTTGGGCAACAACCGGCAGTTGCAGCACGAATAAGAAAAGAGGCAACAGGAAATATCTCATCAGATTTCTTTCGCTTAATACTACTCCAGCGAACTAAGAGTTTGATGCGGCTCACATTATTTGTTCTTGCCCTGCCGTTCAGCCGTTAGAGAGCAGCAGGGCAAGCGAGCCCGCCCGGGTTGCGCGTATTTTTGTGCCTCCTAATATTACTGAATGAAAAAAAATCAGTAGAGAAAAAGCAACGCAAATATTTGCGGGGGGGGGGTAGTACCAAAGCCGGCGATGATTCGTATCAAAATCCGGTGCAGCAGCCGCGTGAACAGATCGTACGGTTTACAGTTCATCCAATGACGAAGCTAAAGAATACTTTTTGATTTGCAAAAAGACAATCTCAGATGACAGACCTGGCGTAGCCGCGGGATCTTTCGAAGACTAACCTGCGTATGGAATCACTCAGCGCGGGATCTTATACTCAGCACTCCGCCTAGAGCAAGATTGCATTTACGATGGTGAAACCAGTAACCCGAAACCAATCCTGAATACTGAAAGAATTTCCGCGATTGTTAAACCAGGCAATGATCCTGCTATTCCACCGTCACACTCTTGGCCAAGTTGCGCGGCTGGTCCACATTACATCCGCGCATCACGGCAATATGGTAAGCGAGCAGTTGAAGCGGCACCACGGAGAGCATGGGCGTAAGCGGTTCTTCCGTTTCGGGGATTTCAATCGTGAATTCGGCCAGGTCGCGGATCACATTATCTCCTTTGGTGACGATGGCGATAATGCGGCCCTTGCGCGCTTTCACTTCCTGGATGTTGCTGATGATTTTATCATAGGAAGGTCCTCCTTTGGTGGCCACTACCACTACGGGCATTTCATCATCAATCAATGCGATGGGGCCGTGCTTCATTTCCGCAGCGGGATATCCCTCGGCATGGATGTAGGAAATCTCTTTCATCTTCAAAGCGCCTTCCAGCGCTACCGGAAAATTATATCCCCGTCCGAGGTAAAGGAAGTTACGCGCATCCTTAAAGAAGTCACTGATGTATTTAATCTGTTCATTGGTCCTGAGCACTTCTTTCACCTTTTCAGGAATGGCATCCAGCTCATTGATGAGCTGATGGTAGCGCGACTGGGTGATGGTGCCGCGCTTGTGCGCCGTGAGCAACGCCAGCATGGTAAGCACCGCCACCTGCGCCGTGAAGGCCTTGGTGGAAGCCACCCCGATTTCAGGACCGGCGTGAGTGAAACAGCCGGCATGAGTTGAACGGGCAATGGATGAACCCACCACATTGCATACGCCGAACACGGTGGCTCCCTTCTGCTTGGCGAGTTGAATGGCGGCGAGCGTGTCCGCCGTTTCACCCGATTGCGAAATGGCAATCACCATGTCATCAGCATTGATGATGGGATTGCGATAACGGAACTCAGAGGCGTATTCCACTTCCACCGGAATGCGGGCCAAATCTTCGAACAGGTATTCACCCACGATGCCGGCATGCCAGGAGGTGCCGCAGGCCACCATGCGCAGGTTTTTCGCATTCACCAAGCGCTGCTCATATTCCGAGAATCCGCCAAGCTTGATCTTACCGATGTAGGTATTCAGTCTTCCTCTCAAGCTATCACGGATGGAATTTGGCTGCTCATAAATCTCCTTGAGCATGAAATGATCATAACCGCCCTTCTCCAGCATCTCCAGCTTGAGCTCCAGTTCCTGGATGTACGGCGTGCGTGCCACGTTGCCGATGGTTTTGATGGAAAGATCCCCATCGCGTTTCATCACGGCAATCTCTTCATCATTGAGGTACACCACGTTCTTGGTATGTTCCACAATGGGTGTGGCATCCGATGCCACAAAAAATTCCTTGTCGCCAATACCAATCACCAGCGGGCTTCCTTTGCGCGCCCCGATGATCATATCGGGGTCATCTTTGGAAAGAATGACAATGGCATAAGCACCCACCACTTCATTGAGCGCGATGCGCACCGCTTCCGGCAGGTCAACACTTTCATTATGCTGAATATCGTCAATAAGATGAATGAGCACTTCGGTATCCGTTTCTGACTGGAAGTGATGGCCGCGCTGCAGCAATTCTTCTTTAAGCGCCGCATAGTTTTCGATGATGCCATTGTGAATGATGGCAAGGCGGCTGTTTTCTGAAGCATGCGGGTGTGCATTAGTATCATTCGGAACGCCGTGTGTGGCCCAACGGGTATGCCCCATGCCCACAGTGCCGGAAGTATCCTTGTCGTGACAGAATTCCTGCAAGGCGCTCACCTTGCCGGCCTTTTTGTAAATCTTCACGCCGCCGTTGAGAAGCGCCACACCGGCGCTGTCATAACCGCGGTATTCAAGGCGATGGAGTCCGGCAATGAGGATCGGGAAGGCCTGTTTCTTTCCAATGTATCCAACAATTCCGCACATAGTTTTTTTGATTTGAGGGTTAGAAGTTGCGGTTCAACGAAGGTGTAAGCATCGTTCCGTAAATATATTTTGTTTACGAAGCTTCATGAAGAACATTACAATGAACTATTCACTTAAAAAATCCCACTGACCTCAAAAATTTCCGCTCATTTTCGGATAGGAGTATAAACCAGGTCGAGTTTCATCTTCAGATTATCGGTTCGGTTGTTGCCACCGGCCATAATGCGGTCAGCCGATTCAGACCTTTTATAAATGATGAGGAACAGTCCGCGGTCCTCAGTAATACCACTCACGATCTGCTGCAACTGCGTGGCTACACTAAACCGGTACTGCGCATACGATTCGCGCCCGAGGGTAACTTTGGAAATCTTAACGCCGCCCGGGTTAGGGAAAAACTGCAGGTTGTCGGGAATGGTGATATCCTTACCGGAGGAATCAGCCGTCACACATACAATTTGAGGCGGAGTCTTGAAAATGCTGTCGGTTTTCGAGGGATCGATCTTTTGGGTGAGTACGATTTCCGCCTTGTTGATCACCACATCTTTGAGTGAATCAATCGCCGGAATGGTGATGCGCGTTTTCACACCGCCGAGCCCCTGCACGAAAACCAGGCTGTCGTTATCACTCACGCTGGTTGACAGATGCTGGCCCATGGTAGTTCCGGCGTGGTTGTGCTTGAAATATTCAGAACGAATTTCGGCGCTGCCGATCGGAAAATCATAGGTGAGCGAATCGCGGGTGGGGGTGTGCCAGTAAAGATGAAGCCCCGAATACAGCGAGGTGAGATTGAAATAAATCACGCTGGCCGAATAGGGCGTGGATGCGGTATCCGGCGTCACACAAATTCCCTTGAAGTAATCTTTAAAAGCGGTGTCGTTCGAAAAATTGAATCCGCCGGATTGTTCGAGCAACTCCTGACCAAAGCGGTCACTCAGCCGGATTCGCATGTGTGGCGGCAGCCGGAGGTTGAGAACGGTGACGGAATCAGTGAAGTTGGGAACAAAGAATTCCTTCCTTCCCAGCACATTGGGATCAACAGAAAATGATTTGTTGGAATAGTAACCTCCTTCGGGTTTGGGATCCATGTCTTCGGTCAGGCGATACACATTAAACGTCTGCGGCACATCCTTATAACCATAGTATCCGCCATACGCCATGGTGAGCACCACCGAATCTATGTAGAGGGTATCGGGATCACCGAGGTTCACATCATTAGTTGAAAGCAGGAACTGCGTAAAAAGTGACGCATACGATTTCCCGAAAACCGGATCGTAAATAGCACCGGCTGCATTGTTCGAAGTGGAGCTGGCCAGCACGGAATCCTCCAGAATGGTATTCGTAAAAAGTGTGAATGTGTCGGTATATATCGCTCCCACATCATCAGTGCCGGGCAAAATATCCACGCCAATGTAGGTGGTTTTATTGCAGCCCAGCAGGGAAACCACGGCAAGCAAAAGCAACAAGCGTTTCTGTCTAATCCTGTTCATATGCTCCGGGATGCATGCCTCACATGACGGGGTTTTACTAAGTAACGCTGCATGAACGGAGTGTCGAAAAGATTATTACAGAAGTGGTTATTTTTTCATCAGCGTCTTGTAGAAATCATGGTAGACGCCGAGATACTCTTCACCATTCACAAAGTCGAGCACTGGTTTCTTCTTGGTCTTCATGAAGGTCTTGATGTTTTTGTCCACCTTCTGATCGCCGATGATCACCGCATCAGAGTGAGCGATGCCGCCCTTGGTGAGTCCCGCAAAGTCAGCTTTCTTGAAATACTCAAAGTCACTGTCTTTAATGTCGCGGTGAATGAGCGCTTTCTTCTGAAAGGTTTTGGCCAATGTTCCCTCGAACGGATTGTTGTACACGGAAAAAATCACCTTGGCATTGTGGAAGACTGGTTCCTTCTTGTACACTGTTTTGATGTACATCGGAATCAAACTCGTCATCCAGCCGTGGCAATGAATAATGTCAGGCGGCCAACCCCACTTCTTTACGGTTTCAAGCGCTCCCTTGCAGAAGAAGATCATGCGCTCGGCATTGTCTTCGAAAAACTTTTTGTGATCGTCAATGAACTCATTCTTGCGTTTGAAGAAGTCTTCATTATCGAGAAAGTAAACCTGCAAACGGGCACCAGGTAATGAAGCAACCTTGATGATGAGTGGATAATCATCATCGTCAATGATGATGTTCATCCCCGAAAGGCGAACCACTTCATGGAGCCGGTGGCGCCGCTCATTGATGGTGCCAAAGCGGGGCATCAATACTCTGATTTCATTTCCGGCATTGAGCAGGTGCACGGGTAATTGGTTGGTTATGCGCGCCATCTCACTGTGCATGAGGTATGGCTTCATCTCCTGGGTGATGATTAAAATTCTCTTTTTCTGAATCATTTTCGGATGCTGGTTAAAGCGAGGATGCGATGTACCCTTACAAATCGCAGGGTCAAAGATACTATAAAGAAACCTGATTATGTGCAAGTCTATTTCGCGAAAGCTGCTACCATAAGGGCCTTTAGCGCTGAGTATCAGTAGAATTATTACCATGAAAGCAGGCCCGTACCTGTTTCTTATCTTGCCCGCTTATTCCCTGTTTGAATGATTTTGCTGCAGCACGCTGCCGACCTGAAGAAACTGCTGGACACTAAAAGACAAGCCAACTTGACCATTGGTTTCGTGCCTACCATGGGAGCGCTTCACCAGGGGCACCTCTCGCTGATCAACCGTTCGAAATCAGAAAACAGTATCACCGTTTGCAGCATTTACGTGAACCCCACCCAGTTCAATGATCCGAAAGACCTGGAGAAATACCCGCGGCCAATAGAACACGATATTGAAATACTCAGCGCTGCACATTGCGATGTTCTTTTTCTTCCGCTTACGGAAGAAGTGTATCCCGGCGGACTCAATAAACTCAAACACTACGAACTCGGTCACCTTGAAAACTTTCTCGAAGGTGCCTCTCGCCCCGGTCACTTTAACGGGGTGGCGAATGTTGTGGATCGCTTACTTCAATTCGTTCAACCGGATCGCTTATATCTGGGACAAAAGGATTTTCAGCAGGTGAAGGTGATCGAGAAAGTTGTTACGGGTCTGAAGCCAGCCATTGTGATGTGCCCGATTGTGAGGGAGGCGGACGGGCTGGCGATGAGTTCGAGAAATGTACGGCTGAATGAAGTGCAACGGAAAAATGCGGCCGGCATTTCACACCAGCTGTTCTTCATCCGTGATCACGGGAAGGAATTTCCTCTGGCTGAACTGAAGCAGCAGGCCGTTGAGCGCATCAATTCTATTCCCGAAGCGCAGGTGGATTATCTTGAATTCTGCGATGCAGAAAAATTCACTCTCATTAATAACTGGAAGGATGCTCCCAAAATTGTATGCGTCACCTCGGTATTAGTAGGAGGTGTGAGATTACTGGACAACATGCTGCTGTACTGATTCGGGCTGCGTCGCCGGTTGCAGTGAAAGTGATTTGATCACTTCCTGAATTCCTCTTAGCGGAATCTTTACCCAGGTGGGCCGCGCATTCAGTTCGTAGCCGAGCTCATACACGGCTTTTTCCATCAGGTGAAATTGCAAAAGGAAATCAAGCTCACGCTGCTCTGCCTGGAAAACAGAAGCGCCCTGCATCGCCAGCCAGTAAGCATTCAGGTATGACTGCGTCACCTCGCGGTACCAGTTGGAAACGGCTGTTTCAATTTTCTCCGCGCTTAACTCATTTGTCTCGGCACTGAAATAAAGTTTGGCGCTCACGGCATAATGAAATGAACGCAGCATGCCTGCTACATCTTTAAGCGGTGAATGTTTGATCTTACGATCCTTGATCGAACTCTCCGGCTCTCCTTCAAAATCAAGGATGAGGTAATCGCTGCCATCATACATCACCTGCCCGAGATGGTAATCGCCATGAATGCGCGTGCGTTTCGATTGAAAGGAGCGGCTCTTGATCTGTGAAAAGAAGTTGCGGATGTCATGCTCGTGGCTCATGAAAAATTTGGCCAGACTTTTTCCGGTTTCATCGAGTGCGGAATAACAATCCTTTGCCATTCGCAGTCGCCGCTTCACGAGGGAGAGGCAGTTGTCAAGCATCCAATCGGCGTATTCATCATTGTACGCTTCGGGCACAAAAGCCGGATCGGACTCTTCTGACGAAAGAGCGATATGCATTTCTGCTGTTCGCTTACCAAGCAACGCGGCCTGTTCGATCGAAGTGACAGGCACAGCAAAATTTTCCTGCGCCACTGACAACAGAAATTCATTGAGGTAGTCTCCCGCCATGGACCATGCATCTTTCACGGCATTCACTTTCTGCTGCATCATGCCGAGTGTGGTGGGGCTGCCATAAGCTTTCTTCCAATAGAACGTTCCTGCGAAACCCGGGATATGAGGGAAGTGCGCTTTCTCCGTAAGGAATTTCACCATCTCCACATCAGGATTGGTTTCACGGAAAAGCTTGCGGTAGATTTTCAGAAAATATTTTTCTCCGAAAATGAGTGAGGAATTGCTCTGTTCCGCTTCGAGTACGCGGCATGAAACATCCTCCGAAAAATCCCCCTCCTGAAAGGCGCTTCCTTTCTCAAACTGAAAATAGCCATTCAGTTGCTTGATGCGTGAGGAATGAAAGAGATGGATGAAAAGCACTCGCCGGAAATTCTCTTCGTAGATGGCATCGATTATCCAACCCAGGTTGCTGTTGCAGATCGTCGCTTTTTCAGAAAGCCCTTCTGTTTGATCTACGAGCGCTACGGGCAGCAGGTAATCTTCTGATTTGCCGGTGCGGTACTTGGCTTTGATGATGAGCAGGTGAAAGAGCTGTTGGTTGTGTTCGAGCCGCAGCGCCTTGTCAATGCACAGCGAAGCCAGCTTGCGCGCTTTGCCGCCAAACCAGCGCATGCTTTTAAGATAGCCGGGTAAAACGAATTGTTCGAGTTGCTCTACTGCTGCGGTGTCTTCGGTGAGCTGATTCCAGCCAAGTGCCAAGGTGAGTGTTTGCATGCCGCACGAAATTTATTGAATAAAATATTTCAATGCGGGCGCTGAGGAACGGTGTCTGCCAAAACCCGGCGCCCGCTGCCAACCGGGTTGCATTGCATGAAGGGATTTATGCCAAATTACAACTCTTCAATCCTGAACAGGTGACACGGCAAGATGCCGGGGTCCAGCTCAATGTAGTTCCAGCGCTTGTTCCACTGGTAACGGGCATCATTCATCAAATCGTGCACCATGAACGGCTGACCTTCCGGCTTACCGATTTTCTCCAGCGGCGTTTGCAGGAAAGCCCATTGTTTGTTATTCGGATCAAGGTTGACGATGCAGATGAATTTATTGCTTCCATCACGGCTCTGCTTGTAATAGGCAAGCAGATTGTCATTCTGAGTATTGAGAAATTCCACGTTGTTGGTTTCCTGCAATGCTTCATTTTCCATTCTTGCCTTGTTGATGGAAGTGATGGCCATCTTCAATCGCGTATCCCGGTCCCAATCCCAGTTTCTGATTTCGTATTTCTCAGAATTCAGATACTCTTCTCTGCCGGGCAATGCATCACTTACGAGGAGCTCATATACGGGCCCGTAAAAGCCGTAGTTGCTGCTCAGCGTGGCCCCCATAAAAACACGTGCGATGTATGCACTCTCCTTTCCTGTTTGCAGGTGATAAGGTAGTATGTCTGGTGTATTGGGCCAGAAGTTGGGACGGAAATATTCTTTCAGTTCTGTCTTCGTCAGTTCTTCCATGTACTCCGTCATTTCCGCTTTGGAATTCCGCCACGTGAAATAGGTGTATGATTGAGTAAATCCGATCTTGGCCAGGTGGTACATCATTTTTGGCGCCGTAAAGGCCTCGGCCAGGAACAACACATCCGGATCTTTCTTTTTGATTTCACTGATGAGCCATTCCCAGAAGTAAACTGATTTTGTATGCGGATTGTCCACCCGGAAAATCTTTACGCCCTGCTCCATCCAGAATTCCACAATGCTCTTTAGTTCCTCCCATAGTGTCTCCCATTCTTTCGTTTCAAAGTTGAAAGGAATTACATCCTGATATTTCTTCGGCGGGTTTTCAGCATATTGAGCCGTACCATCGGGCCGCCACATGAACCACTCCGGATGCTCTTTCACATACGGATGATCAGGGGAACATTGCAGAGCGTAGTCAAGAGCAATCTCCATCCCATGCTCTGCGGCTTTCTTCACCAACGACTGAAAATCTTCCAGCGTACCCAGTTCGGGATGAATGGCTTTGTGTCCGCCGCTTTCATCTCCGATGGCCCACGGCACACCGGGCTCATCCGGCCGGGCCTTGAGTGAATTGTTCTTTCCCTTGCGGTGTGTTTTTCCAATGGGATGAATGGGTGGAAGGTAGAGCACATCCATGCCCATGTCGCGAAGGCGTGGCAGCAACCGCTCCACGTCTTTAAACGTGCCGTGCCGGTGGGCAACATTGGATGCGGCGCGCGGGAACAATTCATACCACGTGCTGAAGGCCGCCTTTTTCCTGTCCACCCAAACGGAAAGTTCCTTGTAACGTGTGAAGATGCCGGTGTCAGGATATTTTTTAATCCACTGCTCGGCTTCCGTGCTGAGGGCCATCTTCACCGCTTCATCATAGCGCTTCTTGTCTTTGAAGAGTTCAATGATGTCTTCAATGGACTTCTTTTCCTTAGCTGCGGCTTTGGTTTTTATCTTCTGGAAAAACTTCACGCCGTGAAGCAGCTCCACATCAAGTTTTTCCTTACCCGCCAGTCTACTTTTCAATGTGTGCTGCCAGGAAAGAGCATGATCGAGCCACGCTTCAATGGTGTAGATATAAGTTCCCTGTTTGGTGATTTCAAAACTTCCCTTCCATCGCTCACCGCCGGTGGATTCCATTGGTGCTATGGAAAATTTCTTTTCGGAAAAATGGCGGTACAGCAGCCGGGCGCATACCAGATCGTGCCCGTCGGCGAACACATCAGCTTCCACCTCCACGATTTCACCGGGCACCCGGCGAATGGGATATTTACCACCATCAATTTCCGGGTAAACATTGTCAATGTAAACGCGAAGTTGTCCTTGCATGAAGCGGGTTTTAGAACTATGAAATTCGGGGCGGTGAAGATAAGCAGGTGCGGAAAGAGTATGAAATGACTACCGGGGTACTTCAGGCGGATGGCTCAATCTCTTCAATGTAATCAAGGTCTTTACCAAAAGTTTCCTCCGTGCGGATGGTGGCAATTATGGCCACGAGAAATACTACGGCGCCTACCGCCAACGCCGATGTAATGATGCTGCCTGTGTATGCGTTCAGCATCACAAAAATTGTGGTCATGGGAACTACGGCGCCACGAACAAAATTGGGGGTGGTGGTGGTAACAGTAGCGCGTATGTTCGTACCGAATTGCTCCGAAGCGACCGTGATAAAAACCGACCAATATCCATTTGTGATGCCGAACAGGAAAGCAATGAAATAGAACATGACGACGGAAACTCCATGCATGCTCACGTAAACCACCGCCATCACCGCATCGGCAATGATGAAGTAGAGGAGTGCCTGTCTTCGTTTCTTCAGCCACTGACTCAGGAGCCCGCACAAGAGCGCACCGGTGGCTGCACCGGCATAGTGATACATGATGGTGTTGCCGCCGGTGACTGTTGATTTTCCGGTGGCGGGATCAATACCGATGCCCAGATGCGTGGCGAATTCCGGTCCGAAGGTGATGGTGATGCCGATCACATACCAGATAGGAATGCCCAGCAGAATACATTTGAAATATTTACTGAAGCGTTTTCTGTTTGTAAACAGACTAAAGAAATCACCGCGCTTCACGCCTTCTTTTTTCGATTGGTGGAACATGCCCGACTCATAAGCACTGATTCGCAATATGAGTAATGCAATTCCCAGCCCTCCCCCGACATAATAGGCCACACGCCAGTCAAAAAGCTTAGCCACCAGTCCACCTACCACGGCACCGAAAATTCCGAAGGCCGCCACAATGGTGGTGCCGTAGCCGCGCTGTTCTTTCGTCATCACTTCACTCACAAGCGTAATGCCCGCACCCAGTTCACCCGCCAGACCAACTCCTGCGATGAAGCGGTACAGTGCGTAGAGTTCAATGCTATGCACGGTGCCATTGAGAATGTTGGCGAGGGAATAAAGAAAGATGGAGCCGAACAACACGGATAGTCTTCCTTTCCGGTCGCCCCAGATGCCCCAGAGGATGCCGCCCACCAGCATGCCGCTCATCTGCCAATTAAGAAGGAAAGCCCCTTTCTTGAGCAAGTCGTCACCGCTGTATCCGAGTTCCTGCAAACTGGGGACGCGAACGATTCCAAAAAGCAGCAGATCATAGATGTCAACGAAATATCCAAGCGCTGCAATTATCACAGCCAGATTGAGCCAGTGTGCATGAAGTTCCTTCGGGTGCCTGCCTGCAGATCGCGCCATATGTTGTCGGGCTAAATGTAAAAAGGTTCGCGAAAGGAATTACAGCATGCAAATCATCGGAGGATGAGGGAAGCCGCATTTTCAATGTGCTGCGTTTGCGGAAACAAATCGAAAGGGCGGATTTTATCTACCGAATATTTTTCTGAAAGCAACTGAAGATCTCTGGCCTGCGTGGCCACATTGCAGCTGACGTAAATAATCTTCTGCGGGGCGAGCAACAGCAACTGCCTGACCACATCTTCATGCATGCCTGCACGCGGCGGATCTGTGATTATGACATCGGGCTTTCCGTATTCGGCGTAAAATTTTTCATTAAGCAATTTGGCAGCATCGGCAACATGAAAGGACACGTTGGTGATGTTATTAATAGAAGCGTTGATGTGGGCGTCCTCGATGGCCTGCGCCACGCTTTCAATGCCGGTCACATGCCTGCACCGGTCGGCGATGAACAGGGCAATGCTGCCCGTACCGGTATAGAGATCGTACACCATCTCATCACCTTTCAACGCCGCAAAATCCTTAACACAGCGGTACAGTTTCTCCGCTTGCCGTGTGTTGGTTTGAAAAAATGATTTCGCGCTGATCCGGAATTTCAGATCACCGATTCGTTCATAAATAAAATCGCTGCCGGAGTGGGTGATGATTTCCAGATCATAAATAGTGTCGTTCTTCTTTGCATTCACAGTGTAAAGCAGCGATGTGATTTCGGGAAATGAAGCACGGAGAAATACCATCAGTGCATTGATCTTCTCTTGTTCCCGGCTCGCGAATACCACAAGAACCATCACCTCACCGGTGGTGGCTATGCGGATCATAAGGTTGCGCATCAGGCCGGTTTGTTTTTTCAAATGAAAGTACTCATAGCCATTCTCGAGGGTGAATTTCCTAACTGCCATCCGGATGCGGTCAGATAATTCGGGTTGTAACCGGCACGACTCCACATTAAAAACCCGGTCGAAGGCACCAGGGAGGTGAAAACCAAGCGTGGGAAATTTGATCCGCTCGGGGTTGTTCTTCCATGCATCACCCACCTGCCATTCCCGGTGAGAGAAGGTATATTCAAGTTTATTGCGGTACTCCCGGTCCTGATCGCTTCCCACAATCGGAAGAATTTCGGCGGACGATATTTTGCCGAGACGTTGCAGGGTTTCCACCACCGACCATTGCTTGTAACGCAACTGGGCCTCATACTTCATGTGCTGCCACTGGCATCCGCCGCAATAGCCGAAGTGCTCGCAGAACGGCTGTTGCCGCTCGGGTGACGTTTCAATGACCTCACTTGTTTCTGCTTCCATCCAGTCTTTCTTGCTGCGTGTGATGCGCACCTGCACCGTTTCACCGGGCAGAGTTCCTTTCACAAAAACAATTTTGCCTTCATGGCGGGCGAGGCACTTGCCTTCATTGGCAAATGAATCAATGTGCAGGTAATCAGTCAGCGGCTTGGGTCGCATCAGCGTCACAAATTAAGTTGCCTTGCGAGACCGTGTTGCATCGTTCATGCAACACATTGCTTCAGAACCCCTGAAAATGATTTTAGTATTTCCTTAACACAGCCCGTGAAAGAGCAAGACAGGGTTAAACTTCCCTGTGAAAATCTGCGGCCTGAATCATTCAGGTGCTACACCAAACCGCAATGCGGAGCATGAAAGGGAACACATAAGGATTCATCTTTCTCTGTTTAGCCAAATCGTCTATTTTTGCGCCTCCTGAATAAAACCAAATCATCATAGTCATTTCCCTATGAAAAAATTTCTTTCGTTCGTGCCGGCACTTATGCTGTGCATGACACTTGCCTATGCGCAATCGACCAACTACAATCCGAATGCAACGCTGTTTACACTCAGTGATGAGAAAGTAACGGCGGGCGACTTTGTGAAAGTTTACCAGAAAACCAACGTGAGCGGTGAAGCTGACTTTTCTGAGCAGTCGTTGCGTGACTACCTCGATCTCTATGTCAACTTTCGCCTGAAGGTGAAGGAAGCCAGGGATATGAAGATGGATACCACGGCTGCCGTGCTCAATGAGTTTAAGACCTATCGCAGCAAACTCACGCCTTCTTACATGTTTGACACCAGCTTGATTCGGGTGGCCTACGACCGGATGCAGAAAGAACTGCACGTACAGCACATCCTTATCAAACTCGATCCGCTGGCATCGCCGGCTGATACACTCAAGGCACTGAACAAGGCCAAAGCATGGCGCAAGATGCTGACCGATAAAACCAAAAAAGTTGACTTCAACCAGTTCGCCGCTGATTCATCGAATGATCCTTCTGCCAAAGACAACCGCGGTGATCTTGGCTGGATTACCACCATGCAACTGATCTACCCTTTTGAAACAGCCGCTTACAATCTGAAACCCGGTGAGATCAGTCAGCCCGTGCGCACTCAGTTTGGCTACCATCTCATCCGTGTAGTAGAATCACGCCCGGCACAGGGAACCGTTACTGCAGCACATCTATTCATCAAAGTGGGACCCAAGGCCACTGAAGAAGATCAGAATGAAGCCAAACGAAAGATTGATTCGTTGTATGCCCTGCTGCGAAGCGGAGCCAACTGGGATGATCTGGTGAAAGCCAATTCGCAGGATAAAACCACATCAGCCAACGGCGGCCAGCTTAAGCCATTCACCACCGGTCAAATGGTTTCTGAATTTGAACAGACCGCTTTTAACTTACAGAAACCCGGCGACATTTCTGCCCCGGTGAAAACCAAATTCGGCTGGCACATCATCAAACTCATAGAAAAGAAGCCACTTGGTTCTTATGCTGATGTGAAAGATGATATTAAGAAGAAGATCGAGAACGGGCCCTGGAAAGATTATGCGAAGCAAAGTTTCATCAACAAGAGAAAAGCAGAATATGCCTTCAAGGAATTCCCTGCGGCCAAGCAGGCACTCTTCGCACAGATTGACTCCTCGCTGCTCAAAGGCATATGGAATGACTCGATGGTGGTGAAAGCAAAAATGAATGCCGCCGTTTTCTCCCTCAACGATGCCAAGTGGGTTCCGGAAACCAAGAACTTCACTCAGGCCGATCTGGCAGATTACATTCAAAAGAACCAACGCAAATACATGGCCAGCAAGATGACTCAGGCGGCTATCCTCAACACTCTGTACGATCAGTTTGTGGGAGCCAGCGTGACATCGTTTGAAGATGCCCGGCTTGAAGCCAAGTACCCGGCATTTAAAGATTTGATGGATGAATACATGAATGGCATATTACTCTTTGACCTTGCCAGCGATAAAGTGTGGACCAAAGCCGTTGAAGATACTGTGGGGCTGAAAGCGTTTTACGAAGAGAACAAGGAAGAATACATGGGGCAGGAGAAAGCACGTGTGACCACTTACACGGCGAAGAACCAGTCCGTGGTTGACCAGTTCAATAAATACAAGAGCAAAAAGATGAGCGATGCCGATATTCTGGCCAAGATCAACAAGAAAGACACCTCCCTGCTTAAGATCAGCACCGCCGATTTCGAAAAAGGAAAATCGAGTGAGATTGAAACACTCGGCTGGGGAACGGCGGGCACCTCTTACACCGTGAAATCCGATTCATCCATCCGCATTCTCACTATCAATGAAATTTTACCTCCGGCACCCAAACCACTCAATGAAGTGAAGGGCTATGTGGTGGCCGACTATCAGGAGAAACTTGAAGATGATTGGATTGATGATTTGAAAAAGAAATACCCCGTATCAGTCAACGAACCGGTATTGCTTTCGCTGGTGAAGAAGTAACCGGCGACAAACAATTGATGAATTTAGCAGCACAGACATCGCTTTCTGTGCTGCTTTCATTTCAGACGCGTGCCATTGAAAACGTTAGTCCATATTGCTACCATCATCTGTGCGGTCACGCAATTTACCGCATGTGGCTTCTTCGATGAATCTTCGAAGAAAAAGGAAGAAGCCATTGCCCGCGTGTATGACAAGTATCTGTACAAAAGCGATCTGGCTGGCGTGGGCAGCGGCGCCACGACACCCGAAGACAGCATACAGGCCGTGCGCAATTACATTGACAGCTGGGTGCGGCACAATCTGATGCTTCGCTATGCGCAGGATAATTTACCTGATGAAGAGAAGCGCCTCAACGATCGCCTCCGTGATTACAAAGAATCGCTGCTTATTTATGCCTATGAAAATGAATTGGTGACTCAGAAACTGGATACCGTGGTGAGTGATGCTGCCATTGAAAAGTACTACAGCGAGAACAAGGATGTTTTCAAACTAAAGCAGGACATCGCAAAAGTGAGGTATATCGTGCTGCCCCTGACCGAATCAGTGAAGCTGGATTCTGTGCGGGTATGGATGAAATCGCCGAATGACTTCAACCGGCCGAAGTTGCTCGGATTTTGTAAGGACCACGCCGCGCGCTATATGGTGAGCGACAGCATCTGGTACAATAAGGATGATTTGTCCTCGTTCCTCCCCGTGAACCGCTTCAATCTTGCTTCGGCACTGAATTCGAACAGTTACCTCGAAGTGGCGGATTCCGGGTATGGGTATGTGATGAAGTTTGATGGCTATGGAATGAAAGGTGAAGATGCTCCCCAGGATTACATCAGGAATGAGATTGTGAGCATCATCATTAACCAGCGAAAGATTGAATTCATGACGCGCATCCGTAAAAGCATCTACGATGATGCTTTAAAGAACGGGGAGTTTGAAGTTTACATTGATGAGGGGATCAAACCCGGCAAGCCATAAGCAGGCCGCTATGAAAATAACACCGGATACATGATGCCGTTTGCAGTGCCGGAAGGTGAAAGTGAAGTGTGCCGAGTAAATTTGTTTCCGATTTCAAAAAAGCAGATGAAGATCTTAGGACGCTTTGGGTTAGGATTGATGCTGACATACCTGTCAATGGCAGCAGCGGCACAGCCGCGGCTGGTGGATAAGGTGGCCGGCATCGTGGATGACCGCATCGTGCTATGGTCAGACGTGGAAACACAGTATGCGCAATATGCTTATCAGAATGAAGCCAATCTTCCGCCCACGCTGCGTTGTGACATTCTGGATCAGCTCCTGACAGATAAGCTATTGAATCGCCAGGCGGAAATTGACAGCGTCACCGTCTCGGATGATGAGGTGGAAGCAAAATTGGATCAGAACATACGGGCGTTTGCGAATGCCGCGGGATCGCTGGAGAAACTGGAAGAATATTACGGCAAATCAGCGCTTGAGATCAAGGATGAATTCCGGCCTGATATCCGCGATCGCATGGTGGCTCAAAAAGAACGTGAAACCATCGTGAAAGACATTAAGGTCACGCCCTCCGATGTGGCCTTGTTCTTCGAAAAAATTCCCAAAGACAGTTTGCCGTATTTCAATTCCGAACTGGAGTTGGGTGAACTGGTGGTTTACCCAAAGGTAAACAAGGAGGTGCGTGATTACTCAAGGCAGAAGGCTGCCGACCTGCTCAAGCGCATCAAAAACGGAGAAGACTTTGCTGCACTGGCCAGCGCGTATTCTGATGATCCCGGAAGTGCAGAGCAGGGGGGCGATTTAGGATTTGTCAATCGCGGCGAAATGGACGTGGACTTTGAGGCCGCCGCTTTCGCTCTCAAGAATCCCAATGAAGTTTCCGATGTGGTGGAATCATCATTCGGATATCACATCATACAGCTCATCGAGCGGCGCGGTGACCGCATTCACATCCGCCATATCCTCATCAAACCGAAAATTACATCCGCCGATGTGTCCAAAGCGGCCAACCTGATTGACAGCGTGTATCAACTCATTCAAGCCGGCAAAATCACCTTCACCGCAGCTGTGGCAAAATTCAGTGAAGAAGATCAAACCAAGAGTAACGCCGGGTTACTCATGAATCCCAACACAGGCGGCAACGAATTTGAGCCCGCTGATCTGGCTCAGTATGATCAATCGCTTGTGCCCATTACCGACACATTACAGGTTGGCGCGGTTTCGCGTCCGCTGGCCTTTCGCACGCGCCAGGGTACCGCCGGTTTCCGAATCATTTACCTTAAATCGAGAACGCCACCGCATCAGGCTAACCTCAATGATGATTATGACCGCATACAGCAATATGCACTCGTGAGAAAGCAGGCAGAAGCCGTGAACAAATGGATCAAAGACCGCATCAGCCGGTCATATGTTTTCATTGCGCCTGAATACAAAAATTGTAAAGTCTTAGAGAAATGGAGCAGCAAATCCCAGTAGCAAATCCATATGCAGATGATGTAGCCGCCGTGGACGGCCTCGCCGAATCATACCGTAGGTTAACCGGAGAGATCGGGAAGGTCATCGTCGGGCAAAACGATGTGATTGAGTTTGTGCTCACTTCCATCTTCTGCGACGGGCACAGTCTGCTGGTCGGCGTGCCGGGGTTGGCTAAAACACTCTTGGTAAAAACGATTGCTGATGTGCTCGACCTTTCCTTCAAGCGCATTCAGTTTACACCCGACCTGATGCCGAGTGATATTATCGGCTCGGAAGTGATGAATGAATCACGGCAATTTTACTTTAGCAAGGGTCCCATTTTCGCCAACATCATTCTTGCGGATGAAATCAACAGAACACCGCCCAAAACACAGGCGGCGCTGCTGGAAGCGATGCAGGAACGCAACGTAACATTCGCCGGCGAGATGCACCCGCTGCCATTGCCCTTCTTTGTACTGGCTACGCAAAATCCCATTGAGCAGGAAGGAACATATCCGTTGCCCGAAGCGCAGCTTGACCGTTTCATGTTCAACATACAGCTTGATTACCTCAGCAGTGACGAGGAACTGAATATGGTCAAGAGCACCACCGCTTCCGGCAAAGCCGAGTTGCGCAAAATCATTTCTGCCAGAGAGATCATCTTCTTCCAGCAACTCATTCGCAAAATTCCGGTGCCGGATAACGTGATGAACTACGCAGTTACCCTGGCGCGTAAAACACGGCCCGGTCAGCCGGAAGCTCCGGCTGTAATCAATGACTACGTTTCTTGGGGCGCGGGACCGCGCGCTTCACAGTTTCTGGTGCTGGGAGCCAAATGTCATGCGGCACTGCATGGCAAGTATTCGCCGGATAAGGATGATGTGCAGGCCGTGGCAACGGCCGTGCTGCGCCACCGCATCATCCGCAATTACAAAGCGGAAGCGGAAGGCATCAGCATTGAACAGATCATCAGTCAGCTGTTCTGATCTCTCCAACTGCTTTAGTCAGTACCTTTCGGCTGTGATCACTCTACCCCAAATCATCATCAACTGGATATTGCTGATCAGCGTGGATGCAAACGCAGTATTCATTACCAGCGACCGCCTGCAGCAGGTGTATGTGATCACTGATCAGAACACGCTGGTAAAATATGACTCGACCGGTAAGCGGCTTTTCACTTATAACCAAACCCGGTTCGGGCAACTTCGCTCCGTGGATGCAAGCAACCCCATGAAAGTGATTTGTTCCTATCCTGATTACGGAAATGTGGTAATGCTGGACAATACCCTTTCTGAAGTGGGTGTGATTTCACTCAAGCTGCTCGGTATTTCCAATTATAAAACGTTGTGCTTCTCTCCGCGCGACAACAACTTTTGGGTGTATGATGAAGACGCCTATAAACTAAAGAAGGTGGATCGCAACGGAAACATCATTCTGGAAAGCACTGACATGGTTTTGCAACTGGGCGAAACCATTCACCCGGTTTATATGCAGGAAGAAAATGAACTCCTCTTTGCCAGCGACACAGCCAGGGGCGTTTTTGTCTTTGACCTGCACGGCGTGTATTATGAAACGCTTCCTTTCAAGGGCGTTCAGAAATTCCAGGTGCGCGGCGACCGGCTCTTTTTCCCTGAGTGGAATTCATTGCACAGTTATCAGTTGAAAACACTGGAAGAGAAACTCATCACCCTTCCTGATATTGACCGGTTACAGGATGTGCGGCTTGAAAACAACCGGCTCTATCTCTGTTCAACCCATGGCGAACTGGAGATTTACCGATACTGACAGCTGGCAGGTAAATTATTCGTCTTCATCACTGCCGTCACCATCTGAAAATTTCAGCAGATCAAAAAGCGGGTTGAGACTGTAGGTGGTTTTGTTGTATTTATTCGTAAGCACGACCACGCAAATGCCGAGGTCAGGTCGCCGTTCGAAGGATGAATTGTAACCACGCCACCAGCCGTTGTGATAAATCAGTTTTTCACCGTCCGGAAATTCTTTGATGCGCCATCCCAATCCGTAGTTTTTGATACCCGGCTTTTCATAGCTGTATCCGGCATACGCTTCGTCCAGCGTTTCCTGCTTCAGCAGGATGTGGTGATTGAGCGCCTGATCAAAAAGGTAGAGATCGTAAGGCGTGGAATAAATGCCCTTGTCACCCACCACGCCATCGTAGGTTACCGGAGGAACCGGGTTCCAGTCCAACCCATGGTAGCCGCGTGTTTGATATGCCGGAATTGATTTTTCAAAAATGTCACGCACATAGGTGTGAAACATGTGGCTCGGGTAAAAAATATTTTTCTCCAGGTACTCGCTGTATTTCTGCCTGCTTGCTTTTTCAATGATGAGCGCCAGGAAGGCATAGTTGGAATTGCAATACTGAAACCGGCGGCCGGGCGTGGCCTGCAGGTTCGGCACAGTTGAGGCGAAATAATCGGCCACTTGCTGATTGGTGATAAAAGAATCGGGAGGCAGCCGAAGCGAATCGAACAGGTAGATGTAGTTGGCCAGGCCCGAACGGTGATTGAGGAGCATGCGGATGGTAATGCTGTCGTAAGGAAAGTTCTTAATGTACCTGTTGACCGGATCATCTAGTCTGAGTTTCTTCTTTTCGTACAACTGAAGAATTGCCGTTGCAGTAAATGGTTTGCTAGCCGAAGCCAGCTGAAAAGCGGAGGTATCCGTGAGTTGCGATCTCGATTCATAGCGGGCAAACCCGAATGCATTCCGGTAAATGATCTTCCCGCGGTTGGCAACCAGCACACTGCCATTAAACCCCGCATGCTTCACTTTGTTTCTGAAAAAAGTATCAATACTGAATGTAAGCGCTTTTTCATCGCCGGTGAGCTTAACGGAATCTTCCCATGGAAATTTTTCGGAATGCCGATTCAACCGCTGCTTTTGCGATGGGCCGCATGAACTGAGCACGGCAGATAAAAGAAGAAACAGCAGCAGGAATTTTATAGGAATAACCGGATTCATTTTCACAGGGGTGCAATTGAAAAATTCGCTGCGAATCTATTGCTGAAACGGCTCCGAAAAATGCACGACGTATCCGGCTATCAACATGAATCAGATGTAATAAAGATTAAAAGATGGAATGCAAACGATTTGACTGAAACATTTTTTCCTACCCACAGTTAAATTATCCCGGTCACAACATATAATCACGATTTATTGCAGTGACCCCCCCGTTCCGGTTTTAAGTTGTATCAGGGCGCATAGGACCCTGTTGAGTGCCGGAAAATATTTTTTACGACCCAAAAACCGAAGTCTATGAAGCGTACATGGCTATTCTTCATTTGCATCCTGATGTTTGCAACTCAGGAATCATCAGCCCAGTGCAGTATTAGCAGGCCCACCGTTTCCGTTACTTCCATTACCAGTTGTGCGGCCACCATTTCCTGGAATGCCGTGAGCGGTGCGGCGTATTACAAAGTGCGCTATAAAGTGAATGGCACCAGTGCATGGACAACAATGCCTGATAAACTCAGCACCACATCTTACACCTTCACCGGGCTAGCCGCCGGCATCAAGTATAAAGTCTCTGTCGGGGCCTTTTGCTCTAATGACAAGACTTCCGGATACAAGAACATTACAGTCACCACAGAAAAGATTTCAGCGCCGCAGGGACTTATCGCATCGGCATTGACCGGTAATTCAATTACAATATCGTGGGTACCGGTATGCAATGTCACCACCTTCAATCTGGTGTATAAAGAGAGCTCACAAACCACATGGATTGCCGTCAATAATATTTCCACTACGGCTTATACCGTTACCGGATTGAACGCACAAACCAACTATGATTTTTCTGTTCAATCCCAAAACGGAACGCTTGCATCGGCATGGACTTCAACGCTCACCGTTAACAGCGGCAGTGTATCGCTACCAACCGGAACCAAGCCCAACATTCTAATCTATATGCTTGACGATGCGCGGTATGATCCCTTTCAACCCAACGGAGGACCTGACTGGTTCAACACGCCCGCCATCAATCGCATAGCCAATGAAGGAATCAACTTCCGCTATACATTTCCCACCACTTCACAATGTGCGCCCAGCCGCGTATCGTTTTACTCGGGATTATATGCTAGCAAGCACGGAGCTTTTGACAATTCTTCGAAACATTTTACCGGAATACCGCTCATCTCGCAAATATTAAAAGATGCAGGGTACTACACGGGCTTCATCGGTAAGTATGGCCAGTTTCAGGGAAACCCCGAAGGATTCAGTTGGTGGGCCACTTCTACCGGTGATGTGTATGAAGATGCCAGTTATAAGATTAACGGAATTGATACGGTGATCAGCGGGCACATCTCCGATGTTTATAGCGACCTGGCCAATACGTTTCTTCAAAGTGTTCCGCCGGGACAGAAGTTCCTCTTGTTTTTCAATACCAGAATTCCGCATACGCCAACTATACCGCGCGAAGAAGACCTGAATCTTTATATAGATGAAACCATGCCATTCCCGGGGAATTTTTCCCAGTACTCAAACAATTACCCCTCTTACTTCTATTCTCCCACCGCCGGCCACAGCTGGACCAAGGACGATGTAAATACCCGGGAAGCAAAGCTGGAAGAATTTCAATGCCTGCATGGCGCCGAACTGAACGTACAAGAATTGCTTGATACGCTTACCAACCGCGGCATTCTCGACAGCACCCTGTTCATCTTCACTTCGGATAACGGGTACCTTGAAGGGGAGCACTTGCTTGCAGCCAAACAAATCGCGCAGGAAGAGTCCATCCGCATTCCTTTGTTCATTCGATATCCCACCTGGTTTACAGCCGGTACAGTGAACACTTCCCTGATGATAAACAACATTGATATTCCTGTGACGCTGCTTGACGCAGCGGGAATACCCGACACGTTTGGTATGGACGGAACTTCCATACTGAAATTGCTGACCAATGAAGTGCAACGCAAATACTTTTACTATCAGTTCACGGGTGATGGTTCCACCCCATCCATACGGGCGGTTCGCTCATTGCAATACAAATACGTGAAACATTATTGCAATCAGCTGACGGAAGAATTCTACGATCTGGCAAATGATCCATCGGAAAACGTGAATGAGATCAACAACTCATCCTATACGGCACTGATTACTACCTACCGCAATGCGCTCGACAGTCTTATTACAGCTATGGGCGAAACGGCACCGTCAAACATATCCTGTACACTGAACAATCCCCAGTTCCAGCGCGAAAGCGAGGAGTATGAAGAAGCGCATCCGACTGAATTGGCAGCATATCCGAATCCGGCACAGGGATATTTCATTGTTGACTTCAGAGATGAAGAGCGGGAAGAAATTCAATGCTGGATTACTGATTTGCTGGAGCGGCCGGTTTATTACAAATCACTACCCAATACCAATTCATTCAACATCGCCGTTGAGTGCGGTAAGTGGGATCAGGGCATGTACACGGTTCGGATTAAGAAAGGAAGCAAGTTCTTTTCAACTCGCATGGTCATCCAATAGCGCCGCACCCTCAGGTGGCAGGACTCGTTCGATTTACTTATTGATCGCAAACGCAAAGCTCGCAGCAGGTAAAATCTATGCAATTCAATCAGCAGCTTTGAAAAATTCCATACAACCATCTGTTCCCCGCATTCCGTTTGAAGATGTGGCGCCCATCCTGTATGTTTGATCTGCAACGTTACCCGATTCACAGCCCCGCATTCAGAAGCTGACATCTTCGCCATGACGGCCTATCAGCAATTCCTTCAAAAAGTTTCCGGAATGGAAGCGGCACTGCCTTCCTTTACTGATATGCGAAGGAAGGTGGATACGCTCAATATCCTCTCGCGCGGGCTTTTCGTGTATGAAGTGGATCGTTCATTACGCTATGCTTATGAGGCCAGAAACCTGGCGAAGCAAATCGGTTACGAATCAGGTGAAGCCGATGCCTATGTGAGTGAAGCCATGGGCTGCCGCATCCGTTCGGATTTCAGAAAGTCAAAACAATTGGCCAGAGAAGCCCTTGCCATTTTCGAGCGGCTTGATCATAAATCAGGGCAGGCCGATGCGCTCAACAACATTGCTTTCATGGAGCTCAACATGGAAGAGTTTGAGAGTGCGATGCGCCACGGGCTTAAGGCCCTCACGCTGGCGCATGAAGGTGATGAAAAAGAAACGCTGGCTTTCTCATTACTGGTAAACGGCATGCTGCATGAATTACTCGGCGATTACCCGCGCGCTTTGGAGCACCATCTCGCATCGCTGGCACTCTGCCAGGAGATGCAGGATCATGCGGGTATGGGCGCGGCGCTCATCAACATCGGCATCATCAACCGCAAGACCGGTGAACCCGGAAAGGCGCGCAAACATTTTGAAGAAGCCATGGAGTTGTATGAGGATCTCAACATGCAATTCATGGTGGCATCAGCGGGTTTCAATCTTGGCAGAGTTTCTCTGGAAGCCGGCGACTATCAGAATGCCCTGCAGTTCTTCCGGCGCAGTCTGGAGATCCAGCGCAATATGAGTCATGCGCAGGGGCAGGGCGCGTGTTTCCTAGGCATTGGTACAGCGCTGCAGAAGCTCGGAGATTTTGCGGGCGCTGAAGAAAACATCAGGCAGGGCATTGAAGCGGCGCGTGCCTTCGGCAGAAAAAATTCAGAGTGCAAAGGACAGATGCAGCTGGCCGACTGCTACCTTGATCAGAAGCGGGAGCATGAAGCCGTCGAAATCCTCGAAGAGGTTCATCACGAAGCCGAGATCTACGGCATCAAGGAAATCAGGCACCAGGTATTGATGATGCTCTCCAAAGCGTACGAGATGCGCAGCGATTTCCGCAAAGCGTTTTCATTCTACAAAGAAGCGAGCACCCTGCATGATGAACTCATCAATGAAGAGATCATGCTCAAGATGAAAGGCCTCATGGCACTGCAGGATGTCGAGAAAGCGAAACGGGAAAGAGAGATTGCCCTGAGGGAGAAAGAGCAGGCGCAGCAATCGGAAAAGTTCAAAGAGCAGTTTTTGGCCAACATGAGTCATGAGATACGCACACCGATGAATGCCATCGTAGGACTCACGGGACTGCTGGAGAAAACGAAGATGAACACGCTGCAGGAGAAATATGTGAAAGCCATTCACCAGTCGGCGGACAGCTTGCTCGGTATCATTTCGGAGATACTCGACTTTCTCCAAAATTGAATCCGGACAGATTCAACTGGAGCACATTAATTTCTCGGTAACGGATTGCATGAAGGAGGTGCTTACCTCACTGAAGAATCTCGCCGATGAAAAATCGCTCGCCTTCACCTGCACGGTGGATGCGCGCATTCCCGGTACGATCAACGGCGATCCCTTCCGGTTGAAGCAGATTCTCATCAACCTCGCCGGAAACGGCATCAAGTTTACCGATCGCGGCAGCGTGACGATGCACGCCACATTAAAAGAAACGGATGACGGGCGCACGGCTGTTCAATTCAGCGTGAGTGATACGGGCATCGGCATTCCGCAGGACAAGCTGCAGGATGTTTTCAAAAGTTTTGTGCAGGCCAGTTCCAGCACCACGCGGCAATACGGCGGTACGGGACTCGGACTTTCCATTTCCAAACAACTGGTGGAGTTGCAGGGCGGAAATATAAGCGTGCAGAGCATGCCCGGCGAAGGCACCACGTTCACTTTTGAAATTCCGTATCACGCTGCCGTTGAAACATCACCGGAAGAAGCGGCATCTTCTCATGCCGCATTACCGCGGGGATTGCGTGTGCTGGTAGTAGAAGACAATAAGTTCAACCAGATGGTGGCGGTGGATTCACTGCAGCAGCTTGCGGAGCATGCCGAGGTGGAGCTGGCCGAAAACGGAAAAGCCGCCATGGACAAACTCGCCGCCAAAGAATTTGACCTCATCCTGCTCGATCTGCAGATGCCCGTGATGGACGGCTATGAAACGATACGCTCCATCCGGGAACACGGCAGAAACGGAGTGAAACGCATACCGGTGATCGCACTCACGGCTAATGCCACCAACACCGAGAAGGAAAAATGCCTGCAGGCAGGAATGAACGGTTATATCTCCAAACCATTCCGGATGGAGGAGCTGATGAAGCAGATACAGCAGGTATTAACAGCGGTTGCTCGAAGGGATGAAGTTCAATGATCAAAAAGAACCTTCACTCCTTCTCCTTCACCACCTTGAACGTGCTTATTTCCCCTCCGGTTGAGCATTTGATTAGGTAAAGGCCTTCCGGATACAGTGACATATTGATTTCAACGGTAGTCTTATGGTCTGCATCCAGTAGCCCGCAACGCTGACCTATTAAGTTGAAAATCTCTACGCGAAATTGCTCGGCGTTTTTAACAGTAATCTTTGTTTTGCTTTGAACCGGATTAGGATAAACGGTGAAAGTTGGCTTGGGTAATGCCGTAGATGCTGCAGGTTGAGGGTCATCTTCAAATTTCAGGAATGTAACTGTGCCTCCGTCTTTTGTTTTGGAGACTTGTACGGAATATGAACGCTCCGGCACTGGCTCATTCGAGTTTACCGTTACAAACTCACCAACAGTCTTCCTTAACTCTTTCGCGCTTCTTGCAGTTGATGATGACTGAGCAAATAGAGAATTTGAAATTATTAGAAGAACAACGAGCGAGATAAGAATTTTCATAACAAGTGAATTATTGAATTACAATTTTTGCCGTGCCGATGATTTGATTTCCCTGTTTGAGTTGAAGCAAGTACATGCCGTTGGGCAAACCTTCTCGTGATAGTTCAATGTTCGACTTGCCCGCAACGTTACTACTTCTAAGCAGTTTACCTGATAAATCAAACAATGAAAGTGCAGCCAATCTTGCGTTACCGGACTGAGGAATCAAAACCGCAGTATGATCAGAAAAAGGATTGGGGTTAATTTGCATTTTAACAATTTCTTGTATAGAATGAACAATGCCAGTTGCTAACGAATATTTTAACAGCGTAACATCATTTGAAGTTGACTCGCTGGCACTCCATGCTAAAACAAAAATGTTGTCCAATGTATCCATGGCCAATTGAACCGGAGCCTGCCACTTATAAGCTGAATCCTCATATCTCGTTTCCCACAGAAATTCCCCATCTCCTGAGTACTTTAATAGCGAGATTAGGTCCGCACCAATATTGTCCTCGTAAACGGAACAAGCAAAAAATATACTTCCATCATCACCCTGCAAAATATTCCCAAGGCGCCTTATTGAGGCAGAGTCAATGTAGTTAATCCAAATCAGGTCCCCCGAAGAGCTATATTGAGCAAGATAATATTGTGTCTTATTGTCAATAAATCCATGACCGGCTCGTGTAATATTTCCGTTGGGGTGAATTATCAAGCC
The DNA here is from genome assembly GCA_018267315.1 of Bacteroidota bacterium. GTDB lineage: Bacteria > Bacteroidota > Bacteroidia > Chitinophagales > UBA10324 > JAFDYS01. The sequence continues at coordinate 31,516 of JAFDYS010000047.1, forward strand.
GTGATTGCCAGCGGCGGAGGATTCAATGATCCTATCCCAGATCAAATTTCCTAAAGAATCAAATTTTGCAAGAGCTGTTCCCTGGCTTCCTTGATCCAGTCTGCACAAAATATACAGGTTACACGAGTCATCAATCACAGCGTAATCAGGAATATCCCAATCATTTGAAGGACTGTAGCGAACATCCCAAAGGAATACGCCGTTAGCATTGAATTTCTTGATGAACACATCTACATCGCCTTCTTTCAAGCCATAACCAATGATGTAAGCATTACCATCAGGATCAAGAAGGACCTGCGAGGGATAAGCGTTATTGCCAACAATGGATGTATCGTTTCTAACTGCAAAGTCTTCAGCTCCTGATGAATCATATGCAATCAAAACCACCGCGTCGTCATAAAATGTAGCATAAATTTTTCCCGAGAATATTGAAGCAATTGATTTGCAATCTAGTCCGCCAGTATCCTCCCATAAAGTTCCTCCAGATTTATCGATCTTAACAAGATAACCTTCTGTCAGCCAATCACCACATAAATAACCGTTGCCAATTGAATCTAATATTGCATCTTCAATGAACTCATATTCATTCGATGCTATCCATTCATCAGTCCAATCAATTGACCCAAAAGGATCAATTCGGAGGTAATAAAAATTCTGCTCATTAAAATCATGAAGTGAGTTAATGGCTAGATAGGAATGCCCGCTGGGATCCAGCATAAGCTTAACCGGGACTTCTGCGTCCGCGTCGAAGTCAAGATTTATCGCCCAACTAAGAGAAGGTTGAGATGAAGCATCTTGAAAATGATTCAACATTATTACCATAAAAAGAACAAATTGTTTATTGCCCATCCTTATATACATCTATTTGATAATTAAGAGTACTGCTGCTGTAATCCTTTATACCACCCCTAATTTGGGCAGTCAAAAATTTGAATTCAAAATTGTCAACATCCGGATTTTCTCCCCCCGCACAGTCTCCCGAAGGGGACTGGGCGGCTTAGCAATGATTGTTTTTATCTCCATACATCATCATAGTGTGTCACGTTATAAATCCCCTGCACACCGGTTTCATAGAATTTGGCACTTGAGTGAAGATAGTCAGTAAAATCCTCTGCCAAATTCCATTTACCAGAAACAGGATTGTGATGCAGGTAATCAAGCTTCTGCAACAGCATTTCTTCATTGATGATTTCTTTCTCATTAAATGAATCTTTAAAAACATGATGCCGCTTTCCGGATCGGCGGTCAAATGGTTTCACATCTTCAGCGAGGATTTTCAAAATATCCTCATGTTTCGCTGCTTTCAATCGTTCCACTATTTCATACGCCATAAATCTCTTTCCCGTGCCTATTCGTTTGTTCAATGAGTGTTTGTCCCATGGTGTATGAATGAGTAAGTGAAGGTGATTGGGCATAATGACGTACCCCTGAATGGGGTAATTCTCCTTCACCATAATGTCAAACCACTTGTAAATCTGATCATAAAAATTGGTGATTGAAAATAAATTCAGCCAGCGATTGCAGGTGAAGGTGCAGAAGTAAGAGGTGTTGGGTTGGTGCTGTTCTGTTTTGACAGACATGAATCAAATATATCGACGAACTTCGAGCATGACCTCATACATCCGCCCAGTCCCCTTCGGGAGACTGTGCCGGGGGAGTAGGTTGATGTTCCGAAGGAAGTTGGAAGAAATCTGTCCAACTATGACGAATAATAACTTAGGGGATGATTAATGTCAGCTCACAAATCTTAATCAGATGAGCTACATTATGTCGCTGTTAAACACTCACTCCAGATCCGTACTCAGCTTAAACCGGGCAATGCGGTTATTTCCTTTATCGGCCACATAAACTGTCTTCTTGAAGTAACAGACACCGCTAGGCTCTATAAACTGAAAAGGTCCGCTGCCTTCACCGCCGAATGAGGCAAGGATTTGTTTGGTCAACGAACTGTTCGGCGGCGGATTCACGCCTTCAAATCCTGCCTGCGTGAATTGATAGAGTGAATCGCGCTCACTGTCCACGATGAAAACATATCCGGTCGCATCGGGCGCAATGAATACATCTGCCGGTGAAGAAAACCGGTTCGGGGTATAGAGGAATCCTGAAGCTTTCGTGGTATCGAAGTTTAGCAGTTTGTCATTCTGCACATACGTAACACCCGCATCGGGATCATATGCTTCCACAATCCACAGCGCTTTGTATTGCGCTGCGGCATCGTTCTGCAGTAAAAGAAAATCATGCGAGTTGCTGATGCCGAAGGTCTGCTGCGGCGGTGCGGCGAACGAGGCGATGCTACTCACGTTGATGCACGACTTCAGACTGGAAACCGTCGGACTCAATCCGTTGGTGTAACCCGTGTTCACTCCGTTTTCATCGAAGATGAGAATGGTATTGTCCGGTCGTGCCACAGAGGCGAGACTGTTGTTGGGTCCCTTGCGGGAAAGGTAGAGTGTGTTGTCAGCCAATGTGGCCAGCCCGGTGAACTCCACTGCTTCATCACCGGCGCCGCGGAAGGCCGTGTTGTTTCTTGTGATGTCACAGAACGGTTGAATGAGCGTATCAATGATCACCGGTTCATCAGCCGTGGAAGCATTGATGATGTGATACACCGCAGCGAGATTATAAGTCACGCCACCGATTTCCCTGTTCACTCTTCCCGTTACATACGTATGCAGTCGGCGGTCCTGGATCACATCGGTTGCGCCGGGAATGGCTATGGTGCGCTGCTTCGCTCCCTTCTGATCAAAAATCTCCAAACCGTTATCATCCACCACGTACACCATCTCATCATAACCCACATACACATCCACGGGATTCGGCACATACCAATAGGGTTGCACGGGCACGTAGCCCACTTCATTCGGCACGAGATCGGGATCAATGGCGCCCTGCTCGAAAACCTGCCGCGTGGAATCATCTTCTTTACTACCAAGCAGAAAATCACAACCTGAAATTAAAAGACTCAGCATAGAAAAAACCATGCAGGAAACCATGGATATGCTTGCTGTGTTTCTCATTTGTCTCAGTGACCTATCGTTCTCCGATTTCCTGTGACTAAACATTGTCTCTGCGTCCTTTGCGCCTTCGCGCGAATCAATTCTTTCCGAGTATAATCATTTAAAGAAAACTGATTCCAAAAGTAATCCGGTGAACGGTTCCCAGTTTGCTCTTGTCCTGAAATCCGTAATCAAGTTGCAGCAAACCGAAGTTGCGTTTGAAGCGAAGTCCGAATCCGAAGTTTGGTATTCCTGTTTCATCCAGTCCGAATTCATAGCCGGCCCGCGCATAGAGCAACTGCTTCCACGCATATTCGGCGCCGAGGCCGTACGTCTCGTTGTTATCCGTCGGGTGATTCAACTGCCCCGCAATCGACAGCAGGTGATCGGTTTTCTTCAGCGCATCCCAGGCGATGCCGATGCGGAACACGGCCGGCACGGCGATCTTTTCAAAGTCACTCACGGTGTCAACGGCACCACCAACAGAGAAAACTTCCACCGCTCCTGACGGCTCGGTGTTGAATCCGAAATTGGAAACGCCGACGGCGAAGCGCGTATTCGCTTTTCCCACTTCATACTGAAATCCGAAATCAATCACGGCCGTGCCCGCATGCACATCGGCATAACTCTCGCGCACATATTTCCCCGTCACACCAAAACTGAAATTCTCCGTGAGAATTCGCGCCAGCGAAAGCCCCACAGCGAGATTGTTGGCCACAAACGTTTGCCCCGTGCCGAAGGGTTGAAACTCCGTGGTGACCGGCATCTCACCGGTGGTGAGTGTTTCGAAGCTGGCGCCGATGAAGGTTTGCTTGCTCAGCGGAACCACAGCGCCGGCGAAGCTGAGATTCACATCGGCATAGTACAGCGTTTGACTGAATTGCAGATGCAGCTTCTGCGTGTCCACCTTCGTGATGCCTGCGGGATTCCAGAAGAGAGCGGCCACATCATTCGTGTTTGCGATGATGGACTCCCCTACGCCCACCGAGCGCGCATCGGGGGCGATCTTGAGAAACTGAAAACCCGTAGTGCCCGTACGGCTGCCGCCGAAGGATGGCAGCAACTGCGCTGATGCGGTTGAAGCCAGCAGCAACGAAAGCAGGAGGGCAGCGGAAATTTTCACTGCGGGACAAGATAGAGTTTCCGGATGGCTGTGCAACGATTACAATGAAGGTGAAGTAAGAAGTTGTTGATAGTTTTTACTCGTGGCCGGTGTCCGCACCGATTACCTGTGCAAGGTTGGTGCGGACACCAACCTTGGGTGAATTTCTTTCAAAGATTTCCCAACGCGAATTTTGATTAGATTTGTATTACAGTTTCTCCTTCCTTAAGATCTCAACGACGTCGACAATGAAGGCGTACAAATACCGGCAGTCAATCGCAACTCTTTTCGCCTTATTACTTGCTCAACCCATATCGGTCGGGGCTCAAACTTGCACACTCAATAACATCACCATTTCGACTGGCAGCTGGCCTTTTACATGGGATCATCCAACTGCACACGATAACGATATCGCCTGGGACATTGAGCCGATAGATGATGACAATGACGGCATCAAGGATAATGGCTTTATTGTGGTTGGCGAAACTCAAACCGCGACTTCCTTAAAAATACAAGCACTCGTTATGCGTATTGATTCGCTGGGAAGCGCCACGCCTGTATGGTGGAAAACATTTGGAAGCAACAAGAACGACGTGGCGTATTCAGTGAAGCAGACCTCTGATGGTAACCTGATCGTGTGCGGTTCAAAAACTTCAAAAAAATTCGGCACATCCAATAACTCCAATGTCTGGCTGGTGAAGCTCGACCTGAATGGCGACACGATCGGCACACAACATGAGTACGGGAGTACAGGAAATGAGGATGGCTTTGCGGTGGTGGAAGACGGGGAATATTATGTGGTTGCAGGAGCCACGGGAAACAATAATCATGTTGACAATGATTTGACCATTGGGCAAACAGATGATATCAATGCCGGCGGAGATTACTGGGTGCTTCAGATTGACACAAGTGATTTTTCCGTTAACTGGCAAAAGAACTTTCACGGTGACAATCCCGGAAGCACGGATACCGCATATAGTGATTTTGCCCGGAGCATAGCCATCACTCATGCGGGGAATTACATCGTAGGCGGTTTCTGTGAATCCTGCGAACCGAATAAACAACAACAGCAGGCCATGCTGGTGAAGCTGAACTCTTCGGGTGGTAAAATCTTCAAATACGATTACGGCGATGAATCCTCTAATTATCAAAGAGACCAGGGATGCCACAGCGTTATTGAAACACATGAAGGATCGGTTTACCGGTATGTCGGCACCGGAGTGGCGCACCCTGATACCTGTTTCAATGCGAAGAGCCATGATGTTTATGTGCCGAAAACCACCACAGCGGGAAATGACTACTGGACTCCTGGGTGCAAACTTGATGAGGGGAAGGAGTTTGGCGGTAACAAGGCCGATGAAGGTTATGCCGTCATTCAAACTTGTGATGGGGAATACCTGATTGCCGGCAGCGTGAAATCCAAAGCCAATGACGTTACCTGCAACAATGGCGGCACAGGAAACTACACTAGTGATGCCTGGTTGCTGAAGCTGGACACCTCCGGGGCAAAGCAGTGGGATCAATCACTTGGCGGTGTTTACAATGATGAAGCGCACAGCATTAAGCAGCTTTGGGATGGTTCTTATATTATGGCAGGGGAGTTTGGAACCGATCTCAACGGCGAAAACAATGGACAGAATGTTTATGCAGTGAAATTCGAACTTGATGATTGTCCGGTAAGGCTACAACAGCAGAATCCATCCCAAACCGGTAATAAGTTACTTTCTATTTATCCGAATCCCACTGATGGTATTACGCAAATTTCGCTTCGCCTTCCTGAGAAACTCAATGGGACGTCAACAATCAGCATACTTGATCCGGTTGGCAAGATCATTCAAACTTCAAAGGTGAGTATAGAAAACGGTATGCACGATGAACGATTAGTACTGACACGGTTTAGTGCCGGATTTTATTTGGTAAAAGTCACAGTTGGTGGGCAATTGTTGCAAGGCAAGCTTATAATTCAATAAGTCAAAGATTGAAAATTCGCATAAACTAAGCTTATGAAAAGAGACATTATCCCTTTGTTTCTGTTGTTTTTTGCCTCCGAATTTGATGGTCAGTCACAAAATTCGTGGACGCAAAAAGCAGATTTTGGAGGTACTGCCCGATATGGTGCAGTTGCATTTAGCATTGGGGATAAAGGTTATATTGGCACTGGATCCGATGGGATTAGCGGAGGTAATTCTTTCTGGGAGTATGATCCAACAGATAACACGTGGACACAGAAAGCTGACTTTGCCGGCATACCACGACGAGAAGCGGTTGGCTTTGCCATTGATAGTTTTGGATATATAGGAACAGGCAATTCCAACCCCCCAATGAAAGACTTCTGGCAATTCAATCCATTAACAAATAGCTGGACGCAAAAGACGGACTTCCCGGGTACAGGTCGGCGATATGCCATGGGTTTTAGCATTGGAAGCAAAGGATACCTCGGCTTTGGCGACAGCGGATTCAGCGGGTATAAAAAAGATTTCTGGGAATACGATCCTGCCACCGATACCTGGACAGAGAAAGCTCAAATAGGTGGAAAGGGGCGTGCTGCAACAGCGGGATTCTCCATTGGTAACAAGGGATATGTCGGCCCGGGCGGGAGTGTTGCCAGTGATGGCGGAGCCGCCCGCGATTTCTGGGAATATGATCCTGTAACCAACGTCTGGACGCAGAAGACTACATTTCCCGGCCCCGGAAGGTGGTCAGCAGTCGGATTCTCAATTGCCGGCAAAGGATATGTTGGAACCGGTGATATCGAATTGAACGATTTTGAGTTGGCCTCATTAAAGGATTTCTGGGAATACGATCCGGTTAGTGATACCTGGTCGCAGAAAGCTGATTTAGGTGGCAGTGCCAGATATCGGGCTGCCGGATTTGCCATTGGGAACAAAGGTTACATCGGCACCGGCGCATATTATGATTCCATATGCGTATGTGACTATTTCTTTTCCGACTTCTGGGAATACACTCCCGATTGCGAAGTGCCTTCCGGTCTCACTACTACCAACATCAAATCAAACTCAGCCAAGGTGAATTGGAATACTGTGGCAACTGCACAGACCTACAGCGTGCGCTACCGCAAAACAGGAACAGCACCCTGGACAAAGACAAGCACTCAATCCAATTTCAAGAAGCTCGCAGGTCTCCAGCCCAATACACAATATGACTGGTCGGTAAAAACCGTTTGCGATGCGGCGAGCAATGTTTCATCAGACTGGAGTACACCCCAAAACTTCACCACCAAACCAATGAGGTTGGAAGATGAGGATGAAGCAGACACTGCACCCGAAGTTTTTCCCAATCCGTTTTCATCTTCATACGCTGTTTCCTTTTCACTTCTGAAAAACTCTCCCGTTGTCATCGGGATTTTTGATCTGGCTGGCAAAAGGATTCAAACACTGTTCAATGCTTCATTGGAATCAGGAGAACATGATATTTCGTTTGATGGAGCGGAACTGAACACAGGCATTTACCTGCTGCAGCTTAAGACAAATGAGAAAACAGAAGTATTGAAAATGGTGAAGGAGTAGCTGCAACTAAATAAAATGCTCAAAATTTATGACATGAAATCACCACATTCTTTTGCGATTCCTGCTATTAAAATGGTGATGTTTTTATTGCTTTTGCAGGGAATCACCATTAATATCAGCAGCGCACAAACCAGCGCAGATTTTGAAACCGATAGCATTACTACCCATACACTATTGGCCTCTTCCTTCATCAATGATGATGAGGGGTGGATAGCAGATGATGCAGGCAACTTGTGGCATACAGACAACGCCGGCCAATCATGGTCGCCGATTGCTACTCAAAAAATATTCATCAAACTCGATTTCACCGATGTACAGCGCGGCTACGGCATCACAACCGATGCTGCATATAAAACGGTGGATGGCGGCAACACATGGTCTGCATTGAATTTGCCGGGTAATGTTGGCAGTGCCATTTGCTTTTTCGACAACAGCACGGGCATTGTGAGTGGCAAAGAAGTGATCTACAAAACAACGGACGACGGAGCAACCTGGCAGACTGTTTCAACCGGAGGAGTTTCCTTTGTCGATTATTACTTTCTAAATGCTTCTACAGGAATTGCCGCTGCTTTCGATGAAGATTCATACCAATGCATCTGGAGAACTACAGATGGCGGACAAAACTGGAGCAATGTCTACAAGGAAGAGAATTACTTTATTACCTCGGTCTGGTTCACGGATGAAAATAATGGCTGGGCGGCGGGATATTATACCAGGCAAGGAAAAGGAAAGCTCCCCATAATAAACCATAGCAAGGATGGAGGGCTTACCTGGAAAAATGTGTACATCAATTTACATCCCGGTGATTTAAAAGGTCAGGCATTGATCGATATCCGTTTCAGGAACGCACTGGAGGGAATTGCCTTAGCTACCTACTCTGAAAATGTAATTACCAGTGATGGAGGCGCAACATGGCATCTTACGTATGATGATGAAGATCTGATTCCTTCTTATGGGATTTATAAACTTCTTGATAGCTTCAATGAAATCTACCTCGCCGGCAAGAATGGATACGTCACTAGATGGAAGTAGCTGCTAGTTGCCAGTTTTTTTCTCTATACCTTGTCTCTTGTGCGGGAATCACAGGCAGCCACCGGTCAAAATGTGTTTTGGAGAAAAACCATCTGGTGGTTGCTTGCACTGTTTCTTGTTTCGGTAGCGCTTAGGATTCCGAATCTCAGTCGCCCGCTCTCGAAGCATCATGAATTCTGCACGGCGCTCACGCTCATCATCGTGGAGGCGTGGGCTGATGAAGGAATTGCTGCAAATGATTTCAATCCGTCCACTACATTTTCCTTGCCCGCTGACAAGTTCATCAACAACTGCTCGATGGACACCATGCAGCACAACGGCAATTTCTATTACCTCAGCCATCCGCCGCTGGCCTACTATGTGCCGTATGCTATTTTCAAAATCAGCGGCATTGCCCCGTCACCGCTTGCATTGCAACCGCTGAATCTTTTTTTTGAATTCATCACCATCGTTTTCGTTTATCTGATCACGTCGCTCATTCTTAAAAATGACCATCAGAAATCTATTTCTATTCCGGCGCTCATCGCTGCTGCCATTTACCTGTTTCTTCCCGTCACACTCTGGTTTCACAGCAATGCCTACATGGCTGATATGTTTGTGCAGAACATGTGGGCGCCGGCGCTTTTCATTTCGTTGAAAATTTTCATGGAGCGAAAAGAGAAATCCGTCAATTGGCTGATTGCTTTTGCTGTTTCAATCTTCCTGATGACATACACCGATTGGCTGGGCGCATTGTTCTCGGCAACCGTTTTCCTCTCGGCTGCTTTTTATGTGATCAGAAGGAAAGAGAAAAGTTTTATTCCGCTCACCATCATCACCGCCGTTGTGCCGGTGTTCACTGTATTGCTGGTGCTGTTCCAATATGCTTCCATCAATGGATGGGGCACGCTGATCTATTGTTACACGCAGCGATACGCCGAGCGTGGCAGCTTGAACTGGAATCATTTTTCCAACCTGATGTCGGTATTGAGTCAGGTGGGATTCAACTACCTCGTGAGTTATGCGCCCGTGCTGCCGCTGCTGGTTGTTTTCATTTTTAGATGGAAGGCGGTCAGTGATAAATTTCCGGATCTGAAACTCTTTATCTGGCTCACCCTCGTTCCTGTTTTGCTCGATCATTTTCTTTTTCTCCGTTATGCCGTGCAGGATTTCGGCGTGCTGAAGGCCTCATTTCTTCTGAGTATCATCGGTGCGGTGGCGCTCTGCACACTAGCGTCATTGCGATCCCGACATCTTTTAGGTCGGGAGAAGCAATCTCCTGAGATCGCAGGGGATTGCTTCGGGCTTCACCCTCGCAATGACGGAGTTGTGTGGGGCTTGCTTCCGGCTGTCGTCATTTGCATTGCAGGCATTGCCATTTACTACTACATCAACCGTCCCGGAGAAGTCTCATTCAGCGGAGACAGGTACGATGCCGAGCAGAAGATCGGTTTGTTCATCCGCGAACACGCAAAGCAGGACGAAGTGGTCTTTCTCCAGGGAGCGGATGTTTCACCGCAAATCGTTTACTATGCCCATCGCAACATCAAAGAAGTGCGAAGCGAAGCGGATGCGAAGAATTTTCTTCTTCTTCACCCGGCTGACAGAGGAATAATCATTCAGGTGAAGAAGGACACGCTTACCTCCATTCCGCTTTCGGAATAATGTTTCCGTTTGTAGTCAGTCAATTGCTGATTGTTTGGAAATGCATTTCATCATTTAGTTATCTGCACGGTGGTGAACTTACTTTGCAGCATGCATTTTTTCCCGGAGGCGATTGAGAAATATGTGGAGGCGCACACCAAATGGCCGGATGCTGTGTTGCAGGAACTGGAGCGCGAAACATATGCGAAGATTTACATGCCGCAAATGGTAAGCGGGCATGTGCAGGGCCGGTTTCTGAGTATGATCAGCAAACTCATTCAGCCGATGCATGTGCTTGAGATCGGAACGTTCACCGGTTATTCGACTCTCTGCCTGAGTGAGGGATTGAAGCAGGGCGGAACGGTGTACACGATGGATGTAAATGAAGAACTGGAAACCATGGTGCGGAGTTTCATTGACAAAGCCGGCGCCACGGAGAAAGTGAAATATCTGATCGGAAATGCCGTTGAAATCATCCCGACAATGAATGTGATGTTTGATCTGGTTTTTATTGATGCCGATAAGGAAAACTACCCGCGCTACTACGATCTTGTATTTGATAAAGTGAGAAGCGGAGGAGTGATTCTGGCTGATAATGTTTTGTGGAGCGGTAAAGT
>JAFDYS010000048.1:0-4318 GCA_018267315.1 Bacteroidota bacterium
CACGCATTCATCACCGATGATGCAATGATCATAGATGGCTGCATTGGAATGAATGAGACAATTTTTACCGATGCGGACGTGATTGCCCACGAAAGCCCCCGGCTGAATCACCGTGCCTTCACCGATGATGGCTGTAGCGCTGATCTGCGCCGCGGCCCGTTCAAACGGGCGGAAATAATTAGTGAGAAAATTGTAATCACGGAACGGATCATTGGAAATGAAAAGATGCTTTCCCTTCGGCGCTTCCACTTCCTTGTTTATGATGATCACAGTTGCTGCCGACTCAAGCGCCTTCTTGTAGTATTTCGGATGATCCACAAACGTGAGGTCACCGTCACGCACCATGTGAATTTCATTGATACCCTTCAGCTGATAAGCGGGATCACCTACTAGGCGGGCACCAATCAGTTCCTGAATTGAAGAGAGCAGGACAGGTGGATTGAGATCCATTCATTACAATTTTGTGTTGCGAAAGTATAGAGAAAGGCCCGAGGGCTTCCGGAACAAAAAGAAAAGCCGCCCGTAGCGGAGCGGCTTTTCTTCCTTCAATAATCATTTGTTACTTACTCACCACCACCTTCTGTGCCACCGAACCCGGTGCATCAGCCATGTTGAGGAAGTAAACTCCTTCAGCAAGGCGGCTCACATCTAACCGGTTCGTTCCGGCATTTAATACAAAGGTCATTACGGATTTGCCGGTAATATCCTTTAATACAGCCATTCCGCTTTTCTCCGTATTCACTGAAGTAATTCCTACTGCTGGATTGGGATAAACTGAAATCTGCTGCAGTTGCTCAGCCGCTAATCTCATCTGAGCGGCCGGTAATTCAATCACCGTTCCATCAGCTAATGCGGCCATCAGGGTGAAAGACGCACCATTTTGATTTTGATCGGGTGAAAGAAATCCGGATGCGAATACCGTGGCTACACCTCCCGCAAGACCACTCAGATCGGCATCGAAGGAAGCCACAATCGTATTGTTATCATTGGCCGGAGTAATGTTCAGCGTATAAGCTGCAGCAGGCACGGCAATGTAATCAGTGATGGCGGTGTAAGCGGCATCTTCAACCAGTGTTGCCACTCCTTCAGCAATCACATCCACTGCGGGTGCATCGGTGGAACCGTGCACTGCAATGAATTCCACGAGGGACGGATCATCGGCTTTCAGCTTGGCATTGTCTTTTACATACAGATCAAATGCCGTGGAAATACCCTCAGGATTGGGAGCGAATGCCGACGGATCGAGTACGCCCTGCGCAAGCACGGTGTACTTCTGACCGTTTACCAGATTCACCTTGAAGTCAGCAATCACATCAGCCGAACTCGTGCTCGTGGAAGGTGCTACACCGATGGTGAGTTCAACTCCTGCCGGCAGTTCGAGGTATGGTGTGGCTGTACGGAAGGCGAAATCGTCCAACGCGAGTGCACCGTTAACATAGATATCTACTTTATTGGCAGCGGGATCAGCTGCGTTGTGAATCACCTGAACCTTTGCATAAGATACTGCTGGCAAGGTAACCACGGTGCCATCAGCTAATACAGCGATCACTGCGAAGGATGCGCCGTTCTGATTCATGGACGGATCCAGAAATCCGCTGGCAAGCAGGTAGGCCGTTTTGCCTCCTAACCCGGAAAGGTCGGCGCCGAATGAAGCCACAACCGTCTTTTCGTCGGAGGCAGGTGTAATGTCAATGGTATAGTTTGAAGCAGGCACATTGATGACGTTGGTAGAGTAACCATAGGTGAGATTATTGGCGATCTGCGCAACATCACGGGCCAGTATGCTCACTGAAGGGGCATCTGTTGCACCGTGAAACACGCGGCTCACGAAATTACCGCTCTGGGTTTTATCGCGCCAGCGCTCGAGATAGATATTGAAACCGGTGTTCATGCCGTCAGGATTTGGAGCAAAAGCAGCGGGATTCAAAACGCCGTTGGCAATGGCTACATACTTCCGGTCAGCTTCAAGCACCACATTGAATGTGGCAATGGCATCAGCAGAAGAGGTGCTGGTAGAGGGTGCCACATCAACCTTCAGGTTCACACCGCTTGGCACGGTAACAAAGGGCGTGGCTGTTCTGAAAGCAAAATCATTAAGCAACAGTGCATCGTTGACATAGATGTCAACCAATGACGCTGCGGGGTCAGCCGCGTTGTGAATGATTTGCAGTTTGGAGAATGCAAAAGCGCTTGCGGATAGCATCAACGCAAGGGCAAGTAATCCGAATCGTTGGATGAGCGTTTTCATATTTTAGTTTTTATCCAAGACACTTTGTCTAAAGAAATGTTCATATTATTAAACGTTATTTTTTCCGCACATTTAGTTCCCTACTTCATTATTGAATGCAAAATCGCACCTGAATACTTGAAAATCAGCAACCCGGGTCTGTCGTAGCAGGCAGTTTATTTTATTGTCATTTATTTGTCAGACAATTTTTTCATAGCAGAACATGGCTTTCACAGTAACTGAGCACATGTGATCCGGATTTCTGCTGAAACAATAATATAGCGGGTCATACAAGAGGATGAAGCTATGTTCCCTCAGATAATTCGCTGCAACTCGGTTAAACATATGTATAATAATCAGGCAATAAAATTAAACAAAACGAATATTGATTCATGCAGCAGACCTTACCGGCCCGGATGCCATGCATGCAATAACTTCGTGGACTTTTAAAATGGTATTTCGACTTTCTGCAAACTTCCATCCCACGGGTGATCAGCCCGAAGCCATTGAACAACTGGTGGCCGGCGTTAATCGCGGCGATAAGCATCAGGTGCTGCTCGGCGTTACCGGCTCGGGAAAAACTTTCACGATTGCGAACGTGATACAGAAAGTGCAGAAGCCGACGCTCATTCTGTCGCATAACAAAACACTGGTGGCGCAACTCTACGGCGAGTTCAAAAATTTTTTTCCGGAGAATGCGGTCGAATATTTCGTTTCATACTACGACTACTATCAGCCGGAAGCATACCTGCCAACCACCAACACTTACATTGAAAAGGATCTTTCTATCAATGAAGAAATAGAAAAGCTGCGGCTGCGCACGACCACTTCGCTCATGAGCGGAAGACGCGACCTCATCGTGGTAGCGTCGGTGTCCTGCATTTACGGAATCGGAAATCCTACAGAATACAATCGCGGCATCATTCGGTTCCAGGCCGGAGAAACACGCAGCAGAAACAGCTTGCTCTATCAACTCGTCGAAAGTTTGTATTCGCGCAGTGAAGATGGCCGGAACGGGACTTTCCGCGTGCGAGGTGATGTGGTTGAGGTATATCTGCCTTATGCTGATTATGCATACCGCATTTCTTTCTTCGGAGATCTGATTGAGGAGATTGAGACGTTTGAAAAAGACGGGGGAAAGAAAATCGGCAAACTTGACAACGCCGCTATTTTCCCGGCGAACATGTACCTCGCCCCGAAGGAACAGTTCACCCAGATCATGAATGAAATTCAGGATGACCTGCACAAACAGGTTGACTACTTCGAAAATGTGGGCAAGGTGATTGAAGCTACGCGGTTGAAAGAGCGCGTGAATTTTGATCTGGAGATGATGAAAGAACTCGGTTACTGTTCCGGCATTGAAAACTATTCGCGTTACCTCGATCGTCGCCGGCCCGGCGAGCGGCCGTTCTGTTTGCTCGATTATTTTCCCGATGATTTTCTGATGGTGATTGATGAGAGCCATGCCACTGTTCCGCAGGTGCGCGGCATGTATGGCGGCGACCGCTCGCGCAAAACTGTTTTGGTGGAATACGGATTCCGTTTGCCTTCAGCTCTCGACAATCGTCCGCTCAACTGGCAGGAATTTGAATCACTCACGCATCAGCTCATTTATGTAAGCGCCACGCCGGGTGAATACGAACTGGAACAGACGGAAGGAGAATTTGTGGAGCAGGTGGTACGTCCGACCGGATTGCTCGATCCTCCCATTGAAGTGCGCCCGAGCATCAATCAAGTGGATGATTTACTGGAGATGATTGATGAACGGGTGAAGCAGGGAGGGCGTGTGCTGGTTACCACGCTCACCAAAAGAATGGCCGAAGAGCTTTCGAAATACATGACGCGACTCGGCATTCGCTGCCGGTACATTCACTCTGAAGTGGAAACACTGGAGCGCGTGGAAATTCTCCGCGACCTCCGCCTCGGAAATTTTGATGTGCTGATTGGCGTGAATCTGCTGAGGGAAGGATTGGATTTACCGGAAGTCTCACTCGTCGCCATCATGGATGCGGACAAGGAAGGATTTCTCCGCAATGAACGCGCGCTTACACAAACAGCCGGACGCGCAGCACGAAATGAAAACGGGTTGGT
>JAFDYS010000048.1:4392-31535 GCA_018267315.1 Bacteroidota bacterium
GAAAAACAGATTCGCTACAACGAAGAGCACGGCATTGTTCCGAAAACCATTTTCAAATCGAGAGAGCAGATTTTCAAACAGGGAGCTGTGCTCGAAATCAAACCGCCCGATCCGATGGCGTACGTAGAACCTGAAGAAGCATCACTCGTTGCCGATCCCGTGGTGGAATACATGACGAAAGATCAGTTGCAGAAAGCCATTCAAACAGCGAAGAAAAATATGGAGCGCGCCGCGAAGGATATGGAGTTTATGGAAGCAGCGAAGTACCGCGATGAAATGTTTGCTTTGGAGAAGATGATGAAGGAGAAGTTATAACGACTCTTAGTTTGATTTAAGAAGTAAAGCAGATTCGCTTCTTAAGGTTGGGAGAAAATCAATTATCGTTTTCCACAGAATATTTTCATCCACTTCATCATAACCGTGTGCGATGATATTTCGCATGCCGATGATTTTTCTGATATGTGAAATTTGGATTTGCGGATTCAGCTCCATCAGATTTTTACAGGCAATGCCGATAATTTCGAATTCACGCTCAACCGCACTTTGTACCAGTTGATTTTTTCTGAATTCCTCCGGTGTATGGATATCGCTTACAAAGGAAAGAAGTTCATCTATGTGAGTGACGATATCCCACAAGTATTTCTTCTCCTCCCTACTCATAGAGGGGGATTCTGGTTTCTTTGATGCTCTCAATGAGATAGGGGTTCTTCAGACTCGACTCCGTAACCAGATCCACATTGCGATTAAGAAGTTTCTGCAATGATTCGTAAAGAGCAAAATAATGATCACCGTATTCAAGGGCATCCATGTTTTCATCGAAGGAAATGAGCAGGTCAACATCACTTCGATCATGAAAATTTTCCCTTGCCACAGAACCAAATACATAGGCGCGCTTTACCCGGTGCTTTTTAAGCAATCGAATGACCTCCGGCAATTTGGTCTGGAAAGCTGAATGAAACATGGCATAAAAATACAAAGCTGAAATACCTTTACGAAATTGAATTAGCTACTGTGGAAATTGCAAAGAAAAAGTAGAACGAGCGGCGAAGGACATGTAGTTTATGGGGGCAGCAAAATACCGTGATGAAATGTTCGCTCTTGAAAAAGTGCTCAAAGAAAAATTCAGTTGATGTGAAACTTGTCCGCTATAGCGAAACGAAGGCGGATGCCTGCCCCGCCGAAGTGAAACAGAGGCGGGGTATGCGCTGGAGAAAATGATGAAGGAGTAGTTTGGGAAGTAGAAACAGGATGATTTTAGCGCAGGATAATGTTGCTCACACAAGAAATCAACAATTAGTAAAATGAAATTTCAGAAAGCAAACGAGCTTCCAATTCCAGAGAAGGAATATTTATGGCAGTATCTTGATCTGCATGAGTTTCTTTATTTTTTATTAGAGCAAAAGCTTTTCTTCAAACGATTGGATAAACTTTCTGATCCAAATGAGGGTGTGCCATACAAGTATTTGATAGCTCTCCATGGAACAAAAAGTCCAGGAGGCGAAAATTGGGAAAAGTATCGAGAGAAATTATGGAACGATTTGGTGCCTCAGTATCAAAAAGGTCAATTTGTTAACTGCTGGTACTTGGGAAATAGAGAATCGGTAGCAATGTGGAATCTTTATTCTGGACCGAGCGGTGTTGCAATTAAGATAGAAGCGAATCAGTTGATAAATCATGTAAAGAAAAAAGTGCTAGAGGTGGAAAACAGCATTTATGAAAAAATGCTTTATGGCTTAGTTGATTACAGAAACCTCAACCCATTTGATCTGAATGAGTATTATCAAAATATTCAAAGTTATGAGGGCGAGGAAACTGGAGTCAAGAAAGATAAAAGCTATGATCATGAAAGAGAATTTAGATTTTGGGCGGTTCTTCCACATGGAATAAATAAGATGGAGGAACCACCTGAGTATTTTCAGCTCGACATATCACCTGTTGAAGAAATTTCCTTTCAGATAATTCATCATCCCGAAATGAAACCCTGGCAAGTGAAAAATCTGAGAAAACTATTAGCTATCCAAAATCTTGAAACCAGATTAAAAGTTCCTGACACTGAAATCAGAAAAATTTGTTTTTAGAAAAGTTTATTCTGAAATTTTTAACTTCACAATCGTACTCATAAAGGATATTCAAATACAATCAAATTTATGAAAACCTTTTTTACACTCTTCACATTTCTCTCATTGTTTCTAATTGAAAACCTTTTTTCCCAAGCGCCCAATATTCAATGGGAAAAATCTTTGGGAGGTAGTGGTGATGATGAAGCTTTCTCTATTCAACAAACTACTGATAATGGATTTATTGTCGCGGGATATTCGAATTCCGTTGATGGTGATGTCACGGAAAGTAATGGTGTTTATGATTATTGGGTTCTGAAGCTAGATGAAGGAGGAAATATAACCTGGCAAAAAACTTTCGGCGGAAGCAGCAATGATTTTCCGTATTCCGTTCAACAAACAACTGACAGTGGCTTTATTGTGGCAGGTCATGCGGCTTCACCTGACGGCGATGTTTCTGGCAATCATGGCAGCTTTGATTATTGGATAGCCAAATTAAGTGCAAGTGGAGATTTACAGTGGCAAAAATCACTAGGGGGTACTGATGCAGAAAATGCCTTCACAATTCAGCAGATTAGCAATGGCGACTTTATCGTCGTGGGTTCTTCACGCTCAACTGATGGTGATCTTACTATAAACCACGGCTTGGAAGATTACTGGATTGTCAAACTCGCAGCAAATGGAAACCTAATTTGGCAGAAATCATTAGGAGGGAGTGATAATGATAGAGCAAGTTCCGTCCAGCAAACTTCTGATGGTGGTTTTGTTACTGTGGGCTATACATGGTCTAATGATGGCGACGTTGGATTAACGCATGGCCAATTCGATGAGTGGATTGTGAAATTAGATTCGAACGGGAATTTCGTATGGCAAAAAGCTTTAGGAGGCACTGGAGGAGATGAGGCAAAATGTATAAAGCAAATTTCTGGTGGTGGATTTATCATTGCTGGTTACTCCGGCTCGAACGATGGAGATGTTTCAAATAATCATGGTGATGTTGACGTCTGGCTTCTAAAATTGGACGCGAACGGAAATTTAGTCTGGCAAAAATGTTTGGGGGGAACTGCTGATGACAGAGCAAATTCCGTTCATTTAACGACTAACGGCGACTTTATAATTTCAGGATATTCTTATTCAAATGACGGTGATGTTTTGGAAAACCACGGCGATGCTGATTACTGGATTATGAAAGTGGATGCTGATGGTAATTTGCTCTGGGAAAAATCTTTGGGGGGCAGTGGAACGGATGCAGCGTACTCTGCGCAACAAACTAGCGACGGTGGATTTATTGTTGCCGGTTATTCCAATTCAGTTAATGATGACGTTTCAGGAAATCATGGGAGTAGTGATTTTTGGATTGTCAAATTGTCAAGTGATTCAGCCACGGGGATTTCCTCATTACCGAGCATATCCATTTCTGCTTTTCCCAACCCCTCCCAATCTCAACTCACCGTCACCCTTCCACAGTCCTTCAATGAAGTAACCATTCGCGTGCATGACTTGCATGGTAGGATAATTGTGCTAGAAACAACCTACACCAATACACAAGCGCAACTTAACACCGCAACTTTGCCTAATGGATTTTACACCCTTGAAATCATCAACAACAAAACAGGTGAGAACTACATGGAGAGATTTTTGAAGATCAACTGAATTTAAACTCTCAATTTCCTCCCCTCAAACTTCTCCATCTTCCCAATCCAATCTTCATACACCGGAACTGTCTTCTGGTTTTCATAATCGAAACACACCATCACGGATTTGGCTTCGGCATTGATTTCAACAACGTTGTTTTCTTCGTGCGTGATGAGGTAGGTGAAATCAAAGCTTTTGGTGCCGATCCGTGAGCAGCGGATGGAGATGTAATAGTTGAAATACCCGTCAATGGGTTTGCGGAAATCAATGGTGATGTTGGCGAGGATGATTCCGTTTTCCCACCAGTCAATCTCTTTATGATGTTCAATCACCGTTTCGAAGTACTTCACGCGCGCTTCTTCGAGGTAGGTGAGATACACGGCATTGTTCACATGACCCAATGAATCAAAATCACTGAATCGGATGTTGATCGGGAATCTGGCTTTGAAGTCTGACATGAGAAATTGCTCAAAGACAAAAGTAATTTCTGTGTAGCTACTTAGGTTCTTCTTCTAACATCGGGTTTGCATCATAAGAAAACGGGCTCCCGCCGCTTCTCGATGAAATCGAAGTGACCTCTCGCGCGCGGGTCACTTCGAGTTCATCGAGAAGTAGCAGAGGATCCGGAATAGCTGTGCCTGTTCTCGACGGGCTCGAACTGACCTCCTCCAAATTAGCGTTG
Source organism: Bacteroidota bacterium (assembly GCA_018267315.1). GTDB lineage: Bacteria > Bacteroidota > Bacteroidia > Chitinophagales > UBA10324 > JAFDYS01. The sequence continues at coordinate 8,767 of JAFDYS010000048.1, forward strand.
CGTTGGGTCACTTCGATTTTATCGAGAAGTTGGGAACATCGTCAAACCAAATTGAGACTTAAAATAATCCAAGAAGGCCCGTTACTTGGACTTCGGTATTGCAGATGTATTTGCAGAGAGATAGTTCTTCCACGGAGTCCAGTAGAATTCATCCCATCCGCCGGCCAATGCCTTTGCCTGATTGTCGGGTACGTTAGCGTGAACCATCGTTACTACCACATCTTTTCCCTTTTGCTCAAAGAGCAGGATGAACGTGGAGTCAACATCATTTTCATTCCAGTCTGAAGCGCGCCACGATTGCACGATGAGTTTGTTTTTAATGAGTTGCAAATTCTTTCCCCGGCAATAACCATCGTACGCTGAAAAATCAGCACCAACTTTTTCACTGATCTTAACCGGCGCTCCGGTTGCCTTCAGGTGCAGCTTTGCATTCATGTAAAGATTGTAAAGCACCTGCGGTGTGGTGTTTTTAAAAGTGATTTTTTGTGTGATAGTCTTAGCCATGGTAGCAGATGTTATTTCTAATTGGAAAAACAAGTAAAAAGTAAATGGAGGGAGCAAGTAAACTAATCGGAGCTCTCTTCACTTCTTTACAAACCTTGCTGAAAACGCAGTGCCGTCATTTTCCGCTTTCAGAAAATAAATACCGGATGGAAGCCGCTCAACATTCAGAACCATGTGTTTGCTGTAGTCCATGGTTTTCTCCATGAGTTTTCGCCCAAGCATATCTGTAATCAGAATCTTTGTTTTCTCATCCTTGCTGTTTACGATATGCGCATCAATAGTGAGTTCATCAGCAACCGGGTTGGGAAAAATGCTGAATTGATCCTGTGCATTTACCATCGTGACTCCGGAATATTTTCCTCCGCAGAATTTGCGGCAGACTGACATATCCAGCGAAGCAATAAATCCGTTTCCGGCCACGAGCAAGGCGCCATTGATACCCGCTGCCAGGCAGTATACTTCTCCGTTTGTAGGCGTGGAAGAAACGAATCCGAGATCAGAATCATATTTGATCACTGCATCTGATGAGCCCGCGAAAACATTATCGCATGAGTCTACCAGCACACCGGAGTTGCCTTCCACACTTCCGTTTGTAATGGAAACAGAAGTCAACTCATCTCCATCACTGATGGCGCGCTTGATCAGGGTCGCACCGTCGCTGGTGCAAAAGAAGTTTTTTCCGCCACTCACTCCATTTTGACCCGCAGTAGTATTGTCGCCGTTTGCATAAAGCGGTCCGTTGTAAAGAAGATTATATCCGCTTGGTACAGAGAACTGGACTGAGAAAGAGGGGGTGAGTGAAGCCACTTCATTGGCATCATAAGTGCCGGTGCATGAAACCGTGTAGATGCTTCCATCCAGTCCAACTGCCAGCGCCCTCGGCTCGGAAGTCTGGCCTTCAAACACATTGGTTGAGTTACTGATTTCACCGGTAAGAGCATCCAGCAAGGAGATGGAGGTAAACTGTAAACCCGGTGACGAAGCATATCCCGCAGCCAAATACAGATTGGTGTAATCACAGGTGTAAACCACGCGCCAGTATTCATCCACCCCGTTTACGATGTTCCATTCTACATCCCCATCCGGATTCAGACGGATAATGTTTCCGCCGCAACAGCCCTCCACAATAATGGAGAACCCTCCCGGTTCAACGGCGAACGCGCCATACCATTCCTGAAACGGAGTATCGAAACTCCACAACAGGTTTCCGTTCGGATCGAATTTCTTGTATTGCCACGGCTCATGTCCGCCGAAGACATAAATGTTTCCCAGAAAATCACTTGCGATGTCGAATGCTTTATTCTGATCGGTGAACTCAGGATCGATCACCCATGGATCAATCAAAATTGTTTTGCTCTTATCGTAATCGTTTGTGTTAAATGAAAAGGTATTACCCTTTACCGCATAAGAAGATGGTATGGCGATACCGTCGTCTGCATAGAAAGTGTGCGGAGCGAAATCCATAATTTCTTCGCCGGGAATTCCTGCATGAAGATTTCCGCTTTCATCCAAACTAAGGCCACCAATGCCCTCATAACTGATTTTAGCTGCGCCTGGATCAGCATGAGGATGTATGACGAACTGGTACTTCAGTCCGTTTTTTTCATGGGGAGAAAAAACCAGGTCAATATTCTCATATACATTTTGATAGATCACGTACGAATAGGAGGAAGCGGTGAGCATTCTTTTCTTTCCCGCAGCATCAGGCAGGTAATATTTATGCGGCGCGGGAGATTGGTCTCTGCCTTCAATGATCACTGACGGATTTGCATTGACCAGCGAAAAGGTGAAATAAGAATAGGCAGGTGAAGGGAAATGTTCCGTGGCAGGATCGTGTGTCTCGAGAGCAAAGGCCTCGTTATCATATTTTGCTTTCCTCACCACATATTTATCGCGGCAAAAAAAGAACGCCGTATTTCCCTGCTTAAAAGAAAAGAGAACCTTGTCCTTGAGCAGTGATTCTATCTCGCCGGATTGTCCGGCGTTTTCAATAAAAACTTTCTCGTCATAAGGATTGAGTGACCAGGATTGCGAAGAGGTCTGAGCGATGAGTGCCTGATCAAAAATTGTCAGGATCAAAAAAAGCAAAGCGGTGAATACGGAAAAGTTTTTCATAGCATATCATTTCATTTTATAAAGTTAGCTAATTCCCAATCCGGCGCGGGTATATTTGACGGCAGCCAACACCGAATATCTATTTTTGAATCATTAATAACACTATGAGCCATCCCGCAATAAGTCACACCGTCACTGAACGCTTTCTACGCTATGTAAAAATTGACACACAGTCTGATCCGGATTCCACTTCAGTTCCCACCACTGAAAAGCAAAAAAACCTTTCCCGCTTACTCGTGGAAGAAATGAAAGCCATCGGTATCAGCGATGCGCACCTCGATGAATTCGGTGTGGTGTACGGAACCATAGCTTCCAACACCAATAAAAATGTTCCGACACTTTGCTTCTGCTCACACGTTGACACATCGCCTGACTGCAGTGGTGCCAATGTGAATCCAGTCGTTCACAAAAACTACGACGGAAAAGATTTAGTGCTGCTGAAAGATTCTTCGGTGGTGATCAGGATGAGTGATTTCAGTGATTTGAAAAATCAGATCGGCAATGACATTATTACAGCCGACGGTACAACACTTCTCGGGGCCGATAACAAAGCCGGTGTGGCAGAAATCATGGATGCGGCAAATCATTTAATGAGGCATCCTGAAATCAAACACGGCGTGATCAAAATTCTTTTCACCCCTGATGAGGAAGTGGGGCATGGCGTTGATCATGTGGATATGAAGAAACTGGGCGCACAGTTCGGCTACACCATGGATGGTGAAACGGCCGGCACGCTCGAAGATGAAACCTGGTCGGCAGACCTTGCCGTAGTTACCATTCACGGGCTGAGCGCTCACCCGGGAATGGCGAAAGGCAAAATGGAGAACGCCATCAAGATTGCTGCGGCGGTGGTGGATGCACTTCCTAAAGACCGGCTTTCGCCCGAAACCACAGACGGCCGCGACGGATTTGTCCATCCGACCAACATTTCCGGAACACTGGAGAAGGCCGAGATTAAAATCATCGTCCGCGACTTCACGGTTAGTGGGCTGCATGAAAAAGAGAAACTGCTGAAGGATACCTGTGAACGCATTCTCAAAGAATATCCGCGATCCGTATTTAAACTGGAGGTGATAGAGCAGTACCGCAATATGAAGGAAATGCTGGATCAGCATCCGCAGGTGGTGGACTATGCCCTGGAAGCGATCCGCCGCACGGGACTTAGCCCGTCACGACGCAGTGTGCGCGGTGGCACGGATGGCTCCCGTCTTTCATTCATGGGCATGCCTTGCCCCAACCTGTATGCGGGTGAACATGCTTTTCATTCGAAACAGGAATGGGTCTCCGTTCAGGACATGCAAAAGGCCGTGGAAACCATCGTGCACCTGTGCATGATTTGGGAAGAGAAGAGTTGATCAGTTCGACTTTCGAAACGTATAAACCCTGGAAGGATCGAGCAACGGATGTTTTCCCTGCAGATATCCGTCATGAATTTCCATGGGGAGATTGTTGCAGAAGATATTCATGATCACAGGATCAATGGTAAACTCAAAATAATTGTCGCCGCTTTTTGAAATGTCGAAGTAGCAGATACGGTCGGAAAAAAGCTGATGAACGAGCCCGATGGAATCAGCGGTATGGCGATCCGAATGCATTGTGCCTTCGCTATTGGCTTCCAGTGTGTCAGAAAAATCTTTTCCTGAAAGACGGCACGCCATGTATGACAAAATCATCTTGTTCGGATCATTCACCTGAATGGTGATTCCGCTTCCTTTCTTCTTGCTTGTTGTCATTTTGAAATCGCTGGCTGGACGTTCGCCGCTGTCGAGAATTATGCGGTTGCCATTCAGTTTCCAGGTTCCGCTTCCCTGTTTGTCGAGTGCACCATAAGAAAAAAACATTTCGAAGGTGTGATCGCTGTTCAGCTTGATGCCTGAACCAACTTCCATGACTCCCTCTAAATAGTATTCACCCGGAAGATCTTTCTCATTCATCTGTGCATGCGTTTTTTGTTGGATAGTCACCATCAGAAAAATGAAGTGGAGAAATGCCGTTGCAAATTTCATGTGGTGCATTTACTCACGCGTGATTTTTCGCAAACCGGAATGCGTTAAAGTTTCCCTGCTGCAAGGCAGCCCTGATTTCAATTTGCAGTTTCTTCCGGTCCACATCTTTCATTCTTTCCTTAACAATTAACCTCCACACTTTTTCCGTAAGCAGATAAACCTGTCTTTCATTTCGGATTCCTGAATCCTGATGTTTCTCAATATGAGAAAGCAGTTCATCCACGCCCTGCCCGTTTGTCGCAATGGTTTTAACTACGGGAATCTGCCATGCATTCCGGTCTGTTGATGAAGAGACCTTTGAAGCAGCCAGCACGGTAAGACTCTTCGCGAATTGTTCGGAATCCGGATGATCGCTTTTGTTCACTACAAAAATATCAGCGATCTCCATCAGGCCCGCTTTCATCGTCTGCACTTCATCACCGGCTTGCGGAACAAACACGATGATCGTTGTGTCTGCAAGTCCTGCAATTTCCACCTCTGATTGGCCGACGCCTACCGTTTCCACAAAGAGATAATCGAAGGGACCGGCCTTCATCACATCAGTCACTTCGATAATCTTGTCAGAGAGTCCACCAAGGGAACCGCGCGTAGCCAGTGAACGGATGAAGACGTTTGGATCATTGTAATGTTCTTTCATGCGGATGCGGTCGCCAAGCAGCGAGCCGAAGTTGAATGGCGAGGTGGGATCCACGGTGATTACACCAATCTTCATTTTCTTTTTTACCAGCAAAGCGATGAGGTCATTCAGCAGCGAACTCTTTCCCGCACCGGGCGGGCCGGTGATACCGATCACCGGAATTTTACGGAGTTGGATTGACTGAAGCAGTTCATCGCTTCCCGAGCGTTCATTTTCCACGATGGAAATGGCACGGGCCAGCGCATGAAAATCGCCTTGCTGAATTTTTGATATGAGGGAAGAAATCGCAGTCATGATCGTATTTAACGATCCATGATATTGTTAATGCTATTGCGGATTTGATCAGCGAGCTGCGGATTGCAGGGATGTCGTTTGACTTTATTGCAGAGGTACTTCTTGAAGGACTGCTCAATTTCATATTTCTCCAGGCAGTATGAGCAGTTGTTGATTTCATCAAGCAGCTGTTTCTCCTCTATTTCAGTCAACTCGTTGTCAAGAGCCAGCTGCACCTTCTCCAGCGTGTTTTTACAATCGTGTTTTCTGCCGGATGCGGTTTTCTTTTTCATACTGAAGACTTCAGCGATTTTCCTTATACCCCATTTTCTTTGCATAGTCCCGTAATTTTTCTTTCATGAGATTGCGTGCACGGTGCAGGCGTGACCGCACGGTGCCGATGGGAATGTCAATGATCTTTGCCATTTCTTCATAGCTGAATCCTTCAATATCGCAGAGGATGAGTATGGTTCTGAAATCCACCGGTAACTCATTCAATGCCTGCGTCACTTCATCACCGATAAGTCCTTTGAATATCTCATCCCGCATGTCCAGGTCACCCACTCCGGTACCTTCTTCGGCATCCTGGAAAGCGACGTACTCTTCAAAGTCCACTTCACCGGGCTGACGCGTTTTGCGCCGGTACTCGTTGATGAAGCTGTTCTTGAGAATTTTGAACAACCAGGCCTTGGCATTCGTTCCTCGCTCATAAGAATTTATAAACCGGAAGGCCTTCAGGAAGGTATCCTGCACCAGGTCATTTGCATCTTCTTCGTTAAGTGTTAAATGATAGGCGAAGTTGTAGAGCGCATCCAAATGCGGCATGAACTCCTTTTCAAAAAGTCGCTCATTCAATTGCCGCTCCGTGCCGGTGAGTTCCATGCCGCCGCTAAAATACGCAGATCATCGCAGTGGTGACTGAATCATCATTGGCAATCAAGGTGGCAAAAAGTCGCCGACCGCTGAAAAAATTATGCGCAAGTGCATTGGCGATCCTCTTTTATATTGCGGTCATATGCCGTGGCGAAAACCGGATTTGTCTCCCGTTCCTTTGATTTGTCTGGCAGCGATCATCGCCGGAACGCTGCTTGATCCGGCCCGCGCCATGCCGAGCATTGCCATGATGGTGCTTTCGGCCTATGTGCTCATTGAAAACCCCGTTGAAAATTTCAGACAGTTCTTTCGCGATCCGGTGCTCATCATGCTGGTGCTGGTATTCTTTGTTTATGTTGCCAGCGGATTGAACTCCACCGAGGACCCCACCTTCTGGCTCGAGCGGGTTCGAATCAAATTGCCGTTTCTGGCCATGCCGGTGGCGCTGATTGTATTACGGAAGAAAATCACCTCGCTTCAATTCTGTTCCTTTCTGTACTTGTTTCTGGTGCTGACAGTGATTAGTTCGGCCATCATTACGGTGAAATTCATGAGTGATTTCAAAGATGTGCTCAAGGCCTATTCAGAAGGGCGGGTGATTGAAACTCCGTTCAGCCATGTGCGCTATTCACTCATCATCGCATTTGGCGTGATCTGCGGCTTCTATCTCTACTCCAAAAATTTTTTCCTGAAATATGCCGCTGAGCGCTGGCTGATCCTCGCAGCAACCTTGTACCTGATTTTCTTCCTGCACCTGCTGGCGGTGCGCAGCGGCATTGCCGGGTTGTACATCTGCGGTATCTATATGATTGTTTACACGCTGGTGCGAATCCGTAACCCGAAGGTGGCGTTGCTCATTGCGATGATAGTGCTGGTTTTCCCGGTGGTATCCTATTTCACGATTCCTTCGGTGAAAACCAAGATCAACTACATGAAGTTTGACCTTGAACAGTTATTTCTTTTTAAGAATGCTGCCAGTCTTTCCGATGGGGGCAGAATACTTTCAGTTGAGAAAGGCATGGAATTGTTTCAGGAACATTGGCTGACAGGGGTTGGCGTGGGCGACCTTAGAGTGGAAATGCAACGGAAGCTGGAACTCGCACCGGAACATCCGCGCACATGGCTGCTGCCGCATAATCAATTTGTATTTGTTGCGGCGGGTACTGGCCTGGTCGGCTTGCTCATTTTTACGGTGGCCGTGTTTCTGCCGTTGTTTAACCGGCGATGCAACCGGCAATGGCTGTTTGTGTGTTTTAACATCATCCTGCTTTCATCATTCCTTACCGAAGCCACAGTGGAAGAACAAATGGGCACAGCGTTTTACATTTCTTTTCTGCTCCTGCTCTATTTTTATTTCAGATACGAAAACGAAGAAAATGAAGAAGCGGGAAAGCAACTTTCGAATTAGCGGACGGACTTCATGAAATTTTCCATCATCATTCCAAGCTGGAACAACCTGGAGTTTCTGAAACTGTGCATTTCGGCCATCCGGAAAAATTCATCATACCCTCATCAGATCATCGTGCACGTGAATGAGGGAGCTGACGGAACGGCCCAGTGGGTTAAGGAGCAGGAAATTGAATTCACTTTCACACCGGAAAATGCCGGCATCTGCCGTGCAGTAAATCATGCATCTGAACTGGCTGCAACGGATTACATCGTTTACATGAATGATGACATGTACGCGCTTCCCCGCTGGGATGAAATTCTTGCCGACGAAATTTCCAAAGTGCCAGGCGACTGTTTCATGCTTTCATCTACCATGATTGAACCCTATGACACGGGCAATGCCTGTGTGATTGTAGCTGACTACGGACGCTTTGCAGAAAACTTTAATGAGAAGAAATTGCTGGAAGAATTTTTTTCACTGAACAAGAAAGACTGGAGTGGCTCTACGTGGCCGCCTGCCCTCGTTCACCGCAAATGGTGGGAGAAAGTCGGAGGATACAGCGAGGAGTTTTCACCCGGCATGAGCAGTGATGATGACTTTGCCATGAAGATGTGGGCGGAGGGCTGCCGTATTTTCAAGGGAGTGAGTGCCAGCCGCGTTTATCATTTCGTTTCCAAATCAACCGGGCGGGTGGTGAGGAATAACGGGCGCATTCAGTTTTTGAAAAAGTGGGGAATCAAGCAGTCAATGTTTCACCGTTTTTATCTCCATCGGGGTGAGCCGTACGCAGGGGCGCTCAAGGATCCGCCGTTCACCTTTCCCTATTTTGCAGAATCGGTGCTGGCACACATTCAGAAACAATTATCCTGACGCCATTCTTCAATCATGATTTCTGCCGTTATCATCACATTCAATGAAGAAAAAAATATTGCGCGGTGCATTGACTCGCTGATTCCGGTAGCCGATGAAATACTGGTGGTGGATTCTTTTTCAACGGATGCCACGGAAAAAATCTGCCGCGAAAAAAAGGTGCGGTTCCTTCAGCATGAATTTGAAGGTCACATTCAGCAGAAGAATTTTGCCATGCGGCAAGCCGCTTTTGATATGGTGCTTTCGCTGGATGCCGATGAGTGCCTGAGCAGCGAACTACAAGAATCCATTCGCGGGCTGAATGGAAATTTCCGGCACGATGCTTACCGGGTCAATCGGCTTAATCACCTCTGCGGCAGAATCATCCGGCACACCGGCTGGTACCCCGATTCCAAGATTCGCCTGTGGAATCGGAACAAGGGAAAATGGGGCGGGCAGAACCCTCATGACAAAGTGGAGATGGATCCCGGGTCCGCTGTTGGCTTTCTCAGCGGCGACCTGCTTCATTATACCGCAGAAAGTTTTGAAGCATTTGCTGCGCAACAGGATAAGTTCGCCACGATTGCTGCGGATGAATTGCGGCAGAGCGGAAAAACTTCATCACTGCCTGTCAATGTAATTCGTGCCGGCTGGATGTTTTTCAGGCGATACTTCCTTCAACTTGGTTTTCTTGACGGCAAGTATGGCTGGTTTATCTCGATGCAATCAGCGAAATACACCTTCAAAAAATATCAGTCGCGTGGCTGATCACGGAATGCAGCAAGGAGTTTCAGGAATTGATCTCTGCGAACCACCCGTGCTCCCATCCGGATAAGATGTTGAGTGGGCACCTGGCAGTCAATCATTTTATAGTGGCTGCTTCTGCATAAATGAATAAGCGCCAGTTTCGATGCATTGCTCACCCGGCTGAACATGCTTTCACCGGAGAAAACACTTCCTGTGGCAAGACCGTAAAGCCCGCCAGCTAACTCATCTTCTTCCCATACCTCAATAGAATGAGCATAACCCAGTTCGTGCATTTTACGATAAGCTTCAATGAATGCCGGATCAATCCAGGTGCGGCTCTTCGTTGCCTGATGATATTCGGCACAACCGGTAATTACCTGATCAAAGCCCTGATCAGCCGTGATCCGGAACTTGCCGGAATGGATCACCTGTTTCATGCTGTGGCTCACCTTGATTTCTTCAGGGAAGAGGATCAGGCGTTGCGGCGGACAAAACCAAAAAACGAAACCTGCTTCACGGAACCATGGGAAAATTCCCGCCTGATATGCTGCCAGTAATCTGTCGGGTGAAAGATCGCCGGTAATGGCAACCAATCCGTCAGGGTCAGCGGTTTCCGGATCAGGAAAATCATTGAGATCAGTCATCAGGTACTTGAGCTAAGAGAGAATAAAATAAGGTAAGAGTTGCCGATTTTCCATGCCAACTAAGTTTCCGGAGGTCGCTCAATTCTATTAATTTTGACTCGTCGGCAACCATTAGTCAGCGCTAAGTTTAGCGAAAGGGGGAAAGGGTAAATTTTTATAAAGGTTTCCGCGAAAAATTCACCAAACAAATTTCCAAACCAGTCATTCATGAAGTATTCTACACCGCGGTGCAGCAGATACATTGCTGTTATCCTGCTCGCCATGTTTACGGCACGCCTTAATGCCCAATCCATATCCGTTTGGCGCGAGGCCGATCCGCATCTGGTGCTTAATTCCAATCGCTATTCCATACCTGTTTCATTCAGGACTGTTGCGCTTGACATTAGTGAAATGAAGATAGCACTCAGCTCCGCCCCGCACGAGTTCACAGATGCGGCACGAAGCAACACAGCCACCATTTCTCTTCCCATGCCTGATGGCTCCATGGCAGCATTCAGGGTCTTTGAAACCAACGTACTGGCCCCTGGTCTGGCTGCTCACTATCCTCAAATCAAGACTTGTGTAGCACAAGGAATTACGGACAAGTATGCTTATGCCCGGCTGGATGTGACCGACTTCGGATTTCATGCCATGATTCTTTCACCCCAAGGCGATGTATTTATTGATCCGGTAAGTAACGATAACAATGAACTCTATATCTCTTATTTCAAAAAAGATTTGCCGCGGCATGATGATTTTGTGTGCGGCGTGAATGATGACGACGTTGTGGCTTTTAACGCGGAAAGAAAATACCGCGATTATGCCAACAGAAGCAATGGGGAAGAATTACGAACCTACCGGCTGGCATTGGCTTGCACGGGTGAATATGCCACAAAGAAAGGAGGCACGGTGAGCGGCGCCCTCTCCGGTATGACCACCTCCATCAACCGCGTGACCGGCGTGTATGAGCAGGAACTCGCCATCAGGATGGAGATCATAGAGAATGACACACTGCTGATTTATCTCAATAGTTCAACCGATCCTTATTCAAACAATGACGGTGGAGCGATGCTCGATCAGAATCAGACTACCGTCAACTCCGTAATTGGTTCTGCTAATTATGATATCGGCCATGTGTTCAGCACCGGCGGCGGCGGCATTGCGATGCTGGGTTGTGTGTGCAGGAATTCACTGAAGGCACAAGGAGTAACCGGCTTGCCAAATCCTGTGGGTGATGCTTTTGATATAGACTATGTCGCTCATGAAATGGGACATCAGTTTGGCGCTAACCATACCTTCAATTGCACCTCGGGCAGTTGCGCGGGTAACAGAAACAGTGGCACGGCATTCGAGCCGGGCAGTGGCAGCACGATCATGGCTTATGCAGGTATTTGCGGATCCACCAATGATCTTCAATCACACAGCGATCCGTTTTTTCATACGGGAAGTGTGGATGAAATACTGGATTATGTAATCTTTGACTTTGGAGCGGATTGCCCGGTGATAACTGAAACGGATAATGCCGCTCCGGAATTGGTGGTTGGTGGCGGCTTCTCTATTCCCAAGAGCACTCCATTCCGGCTTGAAGCTTCCGGAACAGATCCGGAAGGGGAGCCACTTACTTACATGTGGGAAGAGGTGGATCATGGACCTGCCGGTAACTGGAATGATCCAAGCGGGCAGGCACCTTGCTTTCGCTCCTGGTCTGAAGATACAGTTGGGTTCCGTTATTTTCCGAAGATGGGTACCATCGTCAATAACTACCCTACCAGCGCCAAAGGTGAAGTGCTGCCTGATTATAACCGGTCACTCAACTTCCGTTTCATTGCCCGCGATCATCATTTGAACGGCGGTGGTTATGCCTATGAAGATAACGAAGTAGGGCTTTCTGTCGTGGGAGCAGCCGGACCATTCGTAGTCACATTTCCCAATTCCGATATAAACTGGCCGATCAATACACAGCAATTGGTTACGTGGGATGTGTCCGGAACGGATCTGGCGCCCATCAGTTGCACTCAGGTTGACATCCTGCTCTCGACCGACGGCGGATACACCTACCCCATCACTTTAGCCACAGCGGTGCCCAACCAGGGATTCGCCAACGTGATGATGCCCAATGACAATTCACTCGTGGGAAATGATGAAGCACGTGTAATGGTGAGGGCCACAGCTAATGTTTTCTTTGATATCTCCAATGCCAATTTCACCATTACCAATAACGTCGGCATTTCAAACCTCAACAACCTTTCCGGGTACATGAATGTATTTCCGAATCCCGTTTCTGATCTTGTTACTGTTGAACTGAAAGGATTGGATCACGAATTCGTGACACTGCAAATCCGTGATGCTATTGGCAGACTGGTTGAGCAAACCACCGCAGATCAACAGAGCGGTAATGTGACTTTTCAGTTTGACATACACGATGCCTCATCCGGAGTTTATTTTATTGAAGCCACCACGGATGCCGGCATGGGTGTGAAGAAGATCGTTAAGGAATAGCGATCTTTTGCCGATCAGAATTTACGGTACATTTGAACAGTTAAACCTTTCATCCATGAAACGAGTGATACTTGCACTTGTGATTGTTCTCGCTGGCCGGTTCACCGCGTCCTCTCAAACTCCGGACTGGAGCAGCAGTGTGGCAGCCATCATCTATAATCATTGCGCTGTTTGCCATCACGATGGGGGCATTGCTCCGTTTCCGCTGATGACTTATGAAGATGCCGTTTCGCGTGCCTTCAGCATTCAAACCAATGTGTTGGCGAAGAAAATGCCGCCATGGCCGGCCGATCCGCAATGCAGCAATGAAATGGTGGGTGACCGCAGTTTGAGCGAAGAAGACATCAACACCATAAACGATTGGGTAAACGGAGGCATGGCTTCGGGTGACCTGAATAGTGCGCCGGCAGCTCCCACCTTCAACAATGGTTCTCAACTGACCTCCATCGATCAAGCCATTCAGTTTCCTGCATACACCGTACAAAACATGCAGGATGAATACCGCACGTTTGTAGTTCATTCAGGATATTCCCTGGTCACTTATCTGAATCAGCTCGAATTCATTATCGGCAACACGGCCATTGTGCATCACATCCTGTTGTATTACGATCCCACAAACACATCATACACACTGGATCAAAACGATCCGCTGCCGGGATATGCCAGCAGCGGCACCACAGCGGCCAGCCCGTTTGCGGTACTCATCGGCGGATGGGTGCCGGGCAACACTCCCGAAATTCTCCCGTCAAACATGGGTTACCTCATTCCTCCCAATTCTGATTTTGTAATGGAGATTCATTATGCGCCCAACAGCAACGGCAAAACCGATTCCACCAAGGTGAATCTGAAATTCTGCACCGATCCCAGCCCGCGAAATGTGATGGTATCTCCCATATTATTTCACTATTGGCCGTCACTCATCAATGGGCCGCTCACTATTCCGGCCAACACGGTGAAAACATTCTATGAAAAATCAGTGGGCTTCACGATTGATCTTGATAAGGACTATTCACTCTATAGCGTATTGCCGCACATGCACCTGATCGGAAAATCAATGGAGGTGTATATGACCTCAGCCGACAACAGCGATACCACGAGACTTATATGCATTCCCGGATGGGATTTCCGCTGGCAACTGGGTTATGTATTCAAGCACCTCATCCATTTTACACCATCAGATGGTTATACCCTGAGGGCTGAAGCCACTTACGATAACACTTCCAATAACCCCAACAATCCGTATGATCCACCTCAAACCATTACGCTCGGCGAGGGCACACTCAATGAAATGATGGTGGTGTTTTTCTCCTATCTCGAGTATCAGGATGGCGATGAAAATATTGACCTGAGCACAGTGGGTATTAACGAAGTGGGTGACAGTGATCCGCTGAACATTCAACTCTATCCTAATCCCGCCGGAGATGAACTTCAAATCAGTTGCTGGCTGCCGACGAATGATCTTACGCTCCGCATCCTCAATTCCACCGGCGCTGTTATAAAGACCATCACTACTGGTCACCAACCCAAAGGAATGTATGCCGTCTCCGTTCCGCTCCATTCATGGCCGCAGGGGATTTACTATCTCGAAATGCAATCGGGTGAGCAGAAGGAAATAAGGAAGTTTGTAAAGGCAGAATGATGCCGCCGGGCTTTTTGCTTCGACCTAATAAATAAACCGCCGCCGGATGATGAGTTGCCTCATGGAGTAAATAAGCAGGGCACAGAGTGCCGCGGAAATAATGATGACATAGGAAGGCAACAGCGTTTCTTCGGTGATGTCAAACTGAATGATGCCGTGTTCATGCAGGTAAGCGAGTAATACCTGCGCCCCGTTATTAAAGGCATGAGCGATAATGGGCACCCACAGCGTGCCGCTCCACACAAACAGGTAGCCGAGTAATGCGCCAAGCAGCAGGCGCGGAAGAAATCCGTAAAAATCCATGTGCACGAAACTGAAAACCGCTGCCGTGATCCAAATGGCGCTATGCCAGTTCTTCGTCCATTCCCTTACAATCTGCTGACCCACGCCCCGAAACATCAACTCTTCTCCAATGGCCGGTATTATGGCAATAACCAGCAGGTTAATCAACAGATCGGCAGCAGTGGGCGCTTTCAGGAAAAGCAGGGTTAGTTTTTCATTCGCCTCAGTCGATTCTTTCATCGCTTTTTCAAATTCAGAAAATGAAGCGGGAAACGTCACCCATTGATTCAACCGGTAAGTAAAATCAATGAACGGAGTGGAGGTGAGGAGGATGAACATGCCCAGCACCACAAATACCAATGACGTGTGTCTTCTGATCCTTAAAAAATCCCCGTCAGGAAATTTCAGAAATGCAAAAACAATGGGAGGGATCAGAAACGTGCCGACAGAGGCCATGCCTTGCAGAAACTTCATCGCATTTACACTGTTCATGTTGGCAGCAATGGATTCGGGATTGGCAATGGCATCCTGCATAAGTGTATCAATTGCAGTCACGCCAAACAACGGGCGTACGAGATACATTGCAAGCAGCGTAAAGAGCACGGAGAATACCAGTGTGAGAGATGCAAGCAGCACGATCTGAAAAAACGGATGCATGCCATCCAGCAAGTAACGCCTTTGAGTCATGGCGGCAAAAGTCGCTAAATTTGACCACGAATTTTTATGGTGAAGATCGGTGACATAGAACTCGGTGAGTTTCCTCTTTTGCTTGCTCCTATGGAGGATGTGAGCGATCCGCCATTTCGTGCCGTGTGCAAGATGAATGGCGCCGATCTGATGTACACGGAATTCATTTCATCCGAAGGATTGATCCGTCATGCGCGCAAAAGCGTACAGAAGCTCGACATCTATGATTACGAGCGACCCATCGGCATTCAGTTTTTCGGCGGAGAGATTGACACCATGGTTCACTGCGTGGACATCATCGAAGATGCTGGACCGGATTTAATTGATATAAACTTCGGTTGCCCGGTAAAGGGTGTGGCCTGTCGTGGCGCCGGCGCCGGCATTTTAAAAGATGTGCCAAAGATGGTGAAGATGACCGGCGAGATTGTGAAGAGAGCCACATTGCCCGTCACTGTAAAAACACGGCTGGGATGGGATGAGGATTCCATCAACATCATGGAAGTGGCGGAGCGGCTGCAGGACATCGGTATCAAAGCGCTGAGCATTCATGGTCGCACCCGCGCGCAGATGTACAAGGTATCAGCAAACTGGGAGCTCATTGCGAACGTGAAAAACAATCCGCGGATTCAGATTCCAATTTTCCTGAATGGCGACGTGACTACTCCCGAGAAAGTGAAATTCGTGCGTGATCAATACGGTGTTGACGGCGTCATGATCGGCCGTGCCGCCATTGGCAATCCGTGGTTTTTTAACCAGGTGAAGCACTTTTTGAAAACGGGTGAGCATCTGCCCGAACCTTCACTGGAAGAACGGATGCTCGTGGCACGCACCCACCTGCACAAATCCATTGAATGGAAGGAAGGCAAACTCGGCATCTATGAAATGCGGAAACATTATAGCAACTACTTCAAAGGTCTTCCCAACATAAAGTCATTCCGAGACCGGTTAGTGCGCCTGGAAACACGGGTAGAAATTGAGCAGGTGTTTTCTGAAATGGAAATGTATTATCAACCAAGTGAAGCCATGGTATGATGATGCATCTCCGTTTCCTGTTCACGGCCTGTATGGCGCTTGCTTTCACCGGCTCTTATTCACAAAACCTCTCTGCTTACATGAATGTGCGCGGCGAGTTCTATGCTTTTGAAGATTCATTCACTCACATGCTCGATTACCTGCCACCGCTCGATTTTAAAGTGGGCGGTAATGCCATTGCATTCACTGACAACCGGAGCGATTTCAAGATTTACCAGTATGGGGCCATGCAAAAACCAATCGACGGATTGGTACAGGCGTACGGTGTGAGCAATGATCTCATCTATATTAAAACAGCCGCCAGCGGGTATGCATGGGATAACGGGCAACTGGTGTTGCTCACCCGGTTCGCAGGTGACTATGTTTTGTGCGACAGCATGGTGGGGTTTATTGATGCACCATCCCGGAATTTCTATTACTACTACGGCGGCAAAATACGGTTGGGGGAGGAAGGCACGACCACATCACCGGCCGCCACCGTGCTCGCATCCGGTCCTAACGTGATTGCTTTTAAGAGCCGCGATTATGCATTCAAAATAATTTGGCGCGATGGTGTTTATGAACAGGAAACCGATTACCCGCAGAATGTAAAAGCCGGAACGGATGTGGCGGCCTGGCTCGATCAGTATGATAACGGACTCAGTGTGTTTTACCGGGGTGAAACCAAATTGGTTGAGGATTTCAGTCCGCGGGCTTATGAAGTGGGAAATGATCTTATGGCCTGGGTTACGCGTGACGGCTATTTCAAAATTTTTTACAAGGGTGACATTTACGAAATCGGAAATTATATCCCGGCCTATTTCAAAATTCAGGATAATGTAATCGTGTATGCCGACCGTGTCGGTTATACCTATGCCTTCTGGCAAGGCCAGTCGTATCCGCTGGAAAATTTCATTCCCACCTCCATTGTAATCAGCCAGAACACGGTGATGTATTATGATAAAAGCAAGGTGCTGAATATTTTTTCATACGGGGAGAAACACACCATGCCCATCGAAACGTATTTCGCCACGCGGCTTGATTATGATGTGGTGATGATGGAACAGCAGGGAAAGCGATACAAATTTTTCAGCCACGGCAAGGTGTATGAGGCGCCGTGAACATTGATTTCAATCTATTCATCCTGCATGTTGCGGTTTCAAGTACTCCCAGACTAATCCTACAAAGATATTTTATTCCACCACCACCTTCGCTTTCAAAATTCCTCCGGCCATTTGCAAGGTGATCAGGTAGTTCCCCTGAGCAACACCTTCCAAATTCAGAACGTGCTCAATCCCGTTTCCTGATGATTTGATATTCTCTTCCATAACAGTGCGCCCCAAAAGGTCAACGACCCGAATCACCCCATTGCCGATTGTTGCAACCGGGGATGTAACCAGCACTGAGGTCTTCGCCGGATTAGGATAAACCAATAGCTGATTTTCTGTGGCGGCACTCACACTCGCAATGCCTGTGCACAGACTCACATAAACATCTTGTGATGTGGTGTTGGTGCAACCATATGCATCCGAGTAAGTGTATGTAATGGTGTTATAACCCTCACTCAATCCGGAAGGACTGAACACGTTCCCTACCATTCCGTCGCCGGTGAAGGTTCCTCCATCCGGAATTCCGGTAAGCGGAACTCCTTCGGTAAAGATGCAGACGGTATCAGGCAGACCCGTGAAGTCAACAGCCGGTAACGGATGAACCGTCACTTCCTGTGATGACTCACCGGTACATCCGTAAGAGTTAGTGGCATTCACTGAGTACACTGTTGTCATCGTCGGGTTTACCGAAATGGAAGCAGTGGTGTCACCCGTGTTCCATACATAGCTTGTTCCCCCTTGGGCTGTGAGTGCAGCGCTCTCCCCTTCGCAAATCGAAAGATCGCCACTGATTACGGGTGATGCATTCGGATTCACCACCACCGTTACTTCCTGTACATTCGAACAGCCATCAACCGTGATCGTGAATTCATATACCACACTCACCGGATTTTCTGTGGTGTCAATCAGAATTTCATTGGGCTCTGTTGTCTGTGGGTCCGTTATTTCTTCATTGCTGATTCCGGAAACGGCCGCTCTCGTCCATGTGAATGTTGCCGTTGAATCGTAACTCGCCGGTGTATAGCTGAAAATGGTATTGCTGCAGATGCCAGGCGGTGTGAGTGTGCTGCTAAGCAGCGGGAATGGTGCAAAGTCAACCGGATCCGAAGCAATTCCATTTGCAGTGACAACGAGAGAAAAAATAGTGTCAGGTAATGAAGAAGGAACCGTAAAGTAAGTCGTGTCGGGCTGATCGCCCCTTTGAACACCTGTGCTGATCCAGTCAAACGTGCGTGCGTAATACACCTCATCACCTGCCGTGAGCCGGATGACGGGATAGTTGGTATTCATCTGCCAGTCATCACCGTAGTAGGCGCCTTCAGAAATTCCGTTGAACAGCGTTCCCACAGCCATGAACGTGTCGCAATTGACCCGGTAAATGCCGCCGATTGTCGGTTTCCCTTCCTCCAGCGGTGATCCATCCGGCGTATAGATGTAATACTGCTGCGAATACTGGTCGGCGTAAAGAACCGTTCCGTCCGGTAAGTCAAGCATGCCGGTGAAGTAGCAGGGCTCGTCAGTGGTTAAGGTTCCGTTAGGTCCATCAATCTGTGTGAATGTATTGGTGAGGTAATCGAATTCGTAGTACGAAGTGGGCGACTGAAACACACCGGCCCACGAGGGCACCGGTGACACCGCGCAAAGAATTTTCCCATTCACCATCATAGCGGCTGCGGCATCAGGTGTTCCCTGTGCATCCGGAATGTCGGGTCCCGCTTCCCACGTTCCGGGATTGCCACTGCCCGAAGGAGTGTAGTAAGCTGTATGCCCCGTAGCTCCGATAAAAAAAGCCCGGCCGTCAGGCAGCAAGAGGGCAGCCCCTGTTTCAAAACCATAATCATCATACAATGCAACAGGTACGGTGGCATCCTGTACCCATTGGTTGAGCAGAGGGATGTAACGTTCCGAGTTGGTACTGTGAATGTCTACAAACAAAATGCTGCTGTCAGCCAATTTCACCCACGATGATTCATTGTGACTTCCATAGGCCGTTGGTCCGAAATTCCAGTTGTTCGCAACCGGATCATAAATGATTGTTGCATGAGAACTGGCAGCACCGACCAGGGCCTGCAGTACACGACCATCGGGCAGAATCTCACTGTTTGCATCACTCATATAAATGTAGATATTGGGCGTAGCTGTCCACGTATCCGTCAGCGGATCATATACCTCTGCTTTCGTTCCGCCACTACCATATTCACCGCCGGCTACATACACACGCCCATCCATTAACACCTGTGAGGAGTAATAAAGACGCGTATCAATCATCGCTGAAATGGTTGACCAGGTGCCATTCGCATAACTGCCGTGAATGTCCGGGGTGAGCCGGTCATAGATATTTCCGATGCCATCGGATCCGCCGCTGAATGATTTCGCCAGTACGGTTCCGTCAGAAAGCAGAAGCATGCCGCCTCCGTTTAAGTCAGGAGCAAGCGTGGACACGGGCGCCCATGTTCCCTGCGAGAATAAATTCTCCGCATGAAATGAAAACACAAACAAGAGAAAGCAGGAGAATTGGCAGATGAAACAGCGGATTCTTAAACCCTGCTTGCTGAGTGTCAAATGAACATCCGTTTGGACTATAGGTAAATGTCGAATCATGAGGCGGACCGATTTAATGAAAGTTATGAATGGGAGCGACCATGTGAATCTAATCAAATCTCACCTTCCTTGCGCTCCACCAACTCATCGGAATGAAATAAGGCAGGGTGAAAATCCTCCGCCACTGCATTTTGTCGAGTGAAAATGGATGCGAAAGAAATTTCTTCACCGATTGAAAGCCCTGCTCTCTCCGGAATCTTTTGTGAATGTGGCGGTGAAGCTGCTTATAGAATTGAGGAGAATACGTGCCATGATACATCAATGCCAGATCATCGGAATCCGTCCAGTTCGATTTTGATTTAAGATCTGCCTTCACCATTTCATAAAACCTGGTTCCCGGCAGCGGGTACGATACGCTCACGCCGATGTCATCAGGCATCAGTTCATACAACATTTTTTTCGTGAGCTCGATGTCCTCTTTCGTTTCTCCGGGGTAACCGAACTGCAGAAAGAATGCGGGCTTGATGCCATGTTTCCTCAACAATCGGGTAGCTTCATAAATCTGTTCCACCTTCGTTCCTTTATCCATGGCATCGAGAATTTTCTGTGAGCCGCTTTCCGCTCCCACCCAAATGGTGTCACATCCGGCCTTAGCCAGGGATTCAATGTTGCCGGCCTGCCGGTCAGGCAGGTTCTCCTCTAAAAGCAGATCAACACGGCACTGAATCTTGAAGCGGAAATTCAACTTGTCACGTTGCACCAACTCCGAAAATTTTTTGATCCAGCCCGGCTTCAGTCCGAAGATGTCATCACAAAACCAGAAATGATCGGGTTGAAATTTTTCAAGAAGAAATTTAATTTCCTCCACCACCTTTTCCGGCGAGCGCGAATTATAGCGGTTCCCGTAGATGGGCTTTGCACACCAGTTACATTTGAACGGACAGCCGCGCGTAGTTACGATGTTCATAGAGAAATATCCGTTCTTCTCTTTCCACTTTTTCCTGTACTGATCCATTTCCGCCATGTCCCATGCAGGCATGGGAAGTGCATCGAGATCATGAAGCACTTCCCGCCTGACTGTGTCGAAGTACTGGCCATCTTTTTTGTATGAAAGCCCCGGAATCAGATTGCCGTTTTGTTCTTCCCGTTTCAGTGATAGCAGCAATTCCTTAAGGGTAATTTCTGCTTCACCTTTCACTATGAAGTCAGCACCATGATCGAGGTAAGACCGGTAGTGATCGGTCGCATCGCTGCTTGAAACAATTACAGTGCAACCTTTTTGTTTTGCCTGTGCGATCATTCCAAAACAGGCCTCGCGCATGTTGGTGAGGCACATCTTGGTGAGGTAGTTGAATCCGTCGTCGCAGATCACGACAAATCGCGGATGGACTTTATCCAAATGCGAAGTGAATTCATCCGTTGATTTGCAAAACGTGTTGTCGAAAAAACTCACGTTGAATCCCGCTTCGCGCAGAACCGCTGCAGCATACAATGTTCCCAGCGGCCCATACGGCTGCATCAATCGCCACTGCTTGGGATCGAGGTGAAGGAAATAAGAGTTGGTGATGAGGACTTCCGCCATACCGATGAAACACTACATTTAATGTAATGGCTGATTGCCTACGCTTATTCCGTGCTGTGCTTCAAATTCACGAATCCTTTTTTCAAAGGCCTGCAGCACCCGAAACTGAAATCCCTGCGGGTGATGTTTCGATACCGAGCGCCGCGAACGCATGTTCAGCTCAAATTCATGATGTGGCTGATTCCCGAATTTCCTTCTCCAGTGGTTAAGCGTTTTCCTGAAGAAAAGTTGATCGAGCCATTCGCCCAGTTGCCCGTTGAGTAATTTCTCTGTTACCATCCTCGTCCACGGAGCGGAAGCTTCCAGCGCTCCGTTATGAATGCGCGGCTCACAGTTTGGGAAAAATGATTTCACCCAACCATTCGTTTCATAAAACTTCCTGTAGAGATCGTAGTTGTATACCGGCAGCAGGGTGACCAATTCCGTGGCGGTGAAAATATTCTGGTCGGGAATGTGAAGCTGTTCCGTGTCAATAAAGTAGTTGACACAGAAATACTTCTTTGAGTTCAGCAGAAATATTTTCTTGAACAGAATCAGAAATGTGCGGCACACCCAGAGGCGGTTGGGTTCCGTGAGAATGAAGAAGTCCATGTCAGTGGTCGCGTCAAAATAATTTTTGGAAAGCGAGCCGGAAACGCAAACACTCCGCACATAGGGAAATGCCGCGATGAGTTTAGCGCGGCGGTATGCTTTCGTCATCACGGCCTCTGCATTTCTGTTTCCCGTTCTGCGCCGTTCAAAAATGTCAGGAGCCGCATTCACCGAATAAAACATGCCATCGGTGAAGACTATACCCGCTGAGACCAGTTCATCCATGGCACGAGTGACCGCATCCATATCAGCAACGGGTGTGTCGGTTTGATAAAGAATTTCCTGCGCAGTGAGCGGGTATTTAAAAAGATCGTAGTAAAGCAAGACGCGCAACACGGAACGCTGCAAGCCGGCTGCCCGTGTTAATGGTGAAGGAGGTGAAGCTGCCCTAATCACGTGGTGGTTGGTATTGGAGGTCGCGTCGGCACTCGAAGATGAAATTCCATTCCCGCCAAAACTTTTTACGTGCACGTTCCGCTAATTCCCATCCCCATTGCTGCGCCAGCTTCCTGATGGTGAAAATATCGCAATCTTCCGAGAGCACCATCAACACTTTGCTGTCCGCGTGGACAAATTCGACGAGCCGTGAAAATAATTTGACAAAGAATTCATGCCGCTCGCCGCAATTCCAGGCGAGTTGCCATTCTTCTTTTACCGCTTTGGGATAGTACGGCGGATTGATGATAATGAAATCAAATTTTTCCGCCGGTAGTTGATCAAGGACATCGCTCTTAAAAATTCGGAGATGAGATGAAAGTGCATCCCGGTTTTGCTGAAGTCCCTTCAGGGCCTGATCGCTGAGATCGGTCGC
>JAFDYS010000049.1 GCA_018267315.1 Bacteroidota bacterium
TCGTTTGTTGACAGCTCGATAGGATGATTGCCATCCTGCCAGATTTTATAATGTGCCACGCGCTTAATGTCCTTAGCCGCTTCACTAAAATGCCTCAGTAGCCAGTCCTTCCTGCTTTCGTTAATATGGCCCATGCAGCCGATTAATTTCTCATTCGTGTAGGATTTGAAATCTCTCAGGATTTCAGGCAGTAATGGTTTGCCTCTTCGACTGACGATCAGATGAAGGTGGCTCGGCATCAGACACCAGCCATGAATAACTAACCCTTTATGCCTCTGACAATACTGAAGTGAATCTGCAACGATTTCGCAATACTCTTTTCGGGTGAACAGATCAATCCAGTCAACGATGGTGGAAGTGGTTGAATAGATTGCATCGGGGTTTAGAAATTTGTACTTTTCTGACATGATCCGAGTAATATGTGTAATGAAAGATCAAAAGTAAATGGGCGGATGGGCACGCGCACGCTGCACAAAAGCGATACGGCATGCGCGCGCCAGAGGGGGTGGTAAATCATTCCAGGAATTTTGCTTTAATTTTAAGCATCCGTTTCATTTCAAAATTCTGCTCCATATGAAGACAATTACCCCCCCCCAACTCTCACTTCAGCGATACCTGAGAAAAATTTGCTCTGGAGCAAAGAGAATACCTTTGGTGCTGCTGCTGCTTTTATTTATGGCAGACTGCTCCGCACAAATAACCTACTCATGTAATTCCGTGGATTTTGACGTGTGCAACATGATACAGAATGGTGATCTGGAAGACGGGATCTCACCTCCGTCAGGTCTTGGAGTAATTTTTAATGGGGAGCTTGATTGCTGGGGCGCCACGCAATGTTCCGCCTGCGACAATGTCAGAAATGACAATACTCCGGATATTCTGGACGCGGATGCTAATTGCTGCATTTATGCCCAAGGTTGTAACCAGCAAAACTCTAGCTGCATAGATATTCCCTGCAGTTTCATCAGCAACAATGAAGTGAATGTGAATGCGCCTACAGGTTACCAGCCATCGAGGAGCAATACCAGATACTCCCATTTGCTGATAAGTGAGGCGATGTTTGCATTTCTTCAGCAAACGTTGGAACAGAAGAAATACTACTTAGAGTATTGGTCCGCCCCGGCAAGTTGCCTCATCAGCGGGTATTCCATTCTCTGTTTTACGCTTACTGAAAATTATTCGGGATCGTGTGGGAATCAAGACTTGATTGCCACCTTCGAAATGGACAATTCGGAACCGGGCAGTTGGCAACGGTATGGTGCATGCATTGATCTGAGCACAGTTCCCCTGTCCACTCTGCAGACCTACCGATACCTGGTCATGCACTTTACCCAGGGTGATGAAGTTGCCTATGATGATTTTCGGATGACCAAATTGGCTGATGCGGGCGATGATGCCACACTCTGCAACAGCGGTTCAGTTGTTCTTGGAAGGTGCTGCATTCAAGACGCTACCTACTCTTGGTCTCCCTCAACCGGCTTAAGTTGTACAGACTGCTGCAACCCAACTGCAACACCCTCTGTAACTACGACCTACACGCTAACAGTCACTTCCCCCGACGGGCAATGCACGGACACCGATCAAGTTACTGTCACTGTCAACACAGCGCCCGACTTCACCATTGATGGCAATTTCAATTCCTGCACGGCTTCGGCGTACTGTGCTACCGGTTACAGCGGCAGCCCCACCTTCACTTGGGCGGCGTACTACAACAGCGATCCGAACAATCCATTTACTAACGGAACAGGAAACTGCTCAACGAACCTGCTGTTCGCACAGGATGGTTTTATTGTTTTTTCAGGATGGTATGCCGGGCAAGCATGCACCACTACTGTTACGCTTGAAGTGTTTAAGTGCTGTTTCAAGACAGGGCAGGGTACGTTGCTGGATGACACCAGTTCCTCAACTGCATTTCCATCCGGCACCGTGACGGGAGGTACTTACTTCATCAACAATACCTTTACCGTAAATTCAAATCTTATCTGCAACGGAGTTGATTTCGAGATGGGTCCTTATGCAAAAATCATCATTACAAATGATGCAAAACTCACATTGAAGAAACCCAATGGCGGTTCGGCAACGGTAGTGAAGGCGGGCTGTAATGTGATGTGGGACCAGATCGAGATACAGCAGGGCAGCGAACTGCTGGTACAGGGCAGCACCATTCAGGATGGCATTACGGCGGTGATTTCACAGGGCGGAGCCAAATTTACTTTCGAATCGAACTCATACCTGATTGATAACTATCGCAGCATCGTCATTAATGCTTACGCAGGCACGCACCCAGGCATAATCAAGAAAACCACTATTACGGGAAACACTTCGTTGCCACTTGCGCCATACCATTATGAGGATTCCTATAGCGGTATTGAAGTGAATGATGTTACCTCGGTAACACTCGGCGATGCGATAGCCAGCGCAAATAGTTGCACCATCAAAAATGTTCAGTACGGCATCATTGCTAAAAACTCGAGTGTGACGGTAAAGAACATGCAGATTCTGGACCTGCTCATTCCTGACCTTGGATGCCACACATGTCAATGTACAGAGGGTACAGGAATCTGTGCTTATACAACCTCTTCGACCGCCAGATCATTAATCGTGGGCGGTTCCGGCAGTTACGACCGCGTAACTTTTCAACAAGCCGCTCACGGAGCCACCGGTATTCACGCTTACGG
This sequence comes from Bacteroidota bacterium, assembly GCA_018267315.1. Classification (GTDB taxonomy): domain Bacteria; phylum Bacteroidota; class Bacteroidia; order Chitinophagales; family UBA10324; genus JAFDYS01. Next base: position 2,679 of record JAFDYS010000049.1, read on the forward strand.
AAAAATAAACACCACCGCTACATACAACAGTTTCCTGAACCTGAATACCGGCATCATGATCGAGAATGCATCCGGCATTTCATACACTCAAAACCTGAATAACAACACGCTGGAGAAATTCACCACGGGAATCAATTGCAAGAACATGGACTACTCCACGGTAATCATCGGCAGCAACAGTTTTAACGCAGGTGTTTCGAGCGGCACGATTGGCACCTATGCCATCATCGTTCAAAATGTGAACTCGGTGCCCCTGAACCTTTCCATCACCGGCAACGGCACATCTGCCGATCCCATTCACAGGATCAAGACTGGCATCATGCTCACCAAGGTGTGTGCTTTCTCCACCTACTCGGTGAGCGTGAACGGCAACTACATTAATTTTTCTCAGCTCAACGGAGGAACCGTGACCGGCAGTTATTACGGAATCCGTCTTCAGAATTGCGTGGGCAATGAGATCGGGAATAACGTCATCTCCAAGCCCAATACTAATCCTGAAGCCTCAACCGTTCAGAAACTGCGTGGCATCAGTTTCGAGAACAGCGGCACCTCGCATATATTCCAGAATGAATTGACCAAAATGGGATCAGGGATTTACGGATTGGGAGCATGTAATTCGAGCAAGATTGAATGTAATAGCATGACGAATTGCTATGAGGGCTGCTATTTTAATAGTGCAAACATTGGCCATCAGATTGCGCCTAATACTTTCACCAACAATAGATGGTATTCTTCTATTCATCATAACTTGGAAGGCAACGTCTCGTCAACCACGTATTGGTATTATGATCCCAGCATTGCAGAAATGAATCCCTTTCCTTACAACTGCACTAATATGATCTATTCATCTTCAGGCAGTGCAAACTCCTTATGCGCAGCATTTGGAGGTAAACTGTCAGAGGAGCAGGATTCATTAGATATCAGGGATGAGTTAATTGGTGACATTGTTTCAGGAGAGAATGACTATGTAACGAATGACGCGGCCTTGAAAACATGGGATGAGCAATTTGCGTATTCAATCCTGACGGAAGATTCGGGGTGGCTTGATCTCGGCAGTAATGAAGACGCACTCTATCAAAACTATTATGACAGCATTTCCATCACCAACACCGGATGGATTCAGAAGTCAATTGACTACATCAGCAATGGAAAGTTTGACAGCGCATCGTACGCAAATGAAAACATTAATGCCACCAATGAAATTGAATCGAACCGTAAAACGGTAAATGAGATTCTTCTGGTTTATTCTCAGATGGAATTACCAGTACTCGACTCGGAGCAAATAAAAATATTAACTCCGATTGCTTACAGCGATCCGCTGAACAATGGTGAGGCTGTTTATACAGCGAGGGTATTGCTCGGCATTGACCCGGATGGAAATGTGAAGTATGAAAATTACACTGAAGAGTTTTCAAAAGATGAAAATCGGTGGATGCATATTTATCCAAATCCGGCATCAGATGTATTGAATATTGAGGTCCTTTCATCATCGCCATCGTTCACACTGAACCTTTATTCCATTACGGGTAAACTTGTTTTACAAACGGAAATTGAGCAAGGATTCAGTACGCTTAATATCTCTGATTTAAAGGGCGGCGTTTATATAATCCAGGCAAGAACCAGTGATTTGCCGGCTTGCTATGATAAGCTGATCGTGACGAAGTGAAATCTCAAAAGACTATCTAGCCTTTTATGGGACTGCTTCGAAATATCCTAATTGTCATTTTTATCAACACTTCGACATCACTTGTGGCATTTGCTCAAGCCAATTTGGTGATTAATCCAGGTTTTGAGGACACTATTCCCTGGGAATCGGGGGAAGTATCATTACAAAGAATGATCCCACCATGGTTTGCATATCAGGGTTCTCCAGATTACTTATCTAAGGTATATTCATTAACTGATATATATTCACATGATTCGGTTTTCGGACTGAAATACTGTACCCCCCATTCTGGTTTTGGATTCGTTGGTGAATTTTTAATTGATAAAATTTCGTTTGGTTCTCAAGAGTATTTTGGTGGCAAGCTCTATTCGTCACTCAAAGCAGGTAAGCGTTATTGTTTGCAATATTATTTGAAGCGAACCATTTCTGTTTACGGAACCGAAAACTGGGCTTCAGATGGATTTGGTATTTACTTCAGCAAGGATAGCATCGTAAGTAATGGTTGGGAAACTCCGCCTTACACTCCTCAAATCAAAAACCCCGATGGCAACGTCATTTACGATACTTCGTGGATTGCCATGAGTGGTAGTTTCATAGCAGAGGGTGGCGAACGTTATTTCATCGTCGGTAACTTCAAAGATGCTGATCAAACCACCTTCGATCCGCCGTCACCGTATGCGAGCACTTATTATTTCTTCGATGATTTCTCCGTTTGGTACTGCGATTCAACCACCATTACTGAGATAGAGATTGATCCCTTATTGCCCCATCAACATTTGCCGCCGGATACGGCTGATGGAAATCCGGAGTTGCCTTTGATCATACCCAACCTGCTTTCCGTTTACGGCAACAGCATCTGGCAGATCGGCAACCTTCAGCCCAATACAGAGGTTACAATGTACAATGCACTGGGGCAGTTGGTTTACCGCAGTAAAAATTACATGAATGAACTCACGGCTGCTCAACTCGCCGCCGGCATGTATTTTTATGACATCACTCCGCCGCAGCGGGAGGAGCAGAAAGGAAAACTGGTGGTGGTCAGGTGAAACTTAAGAACGGATACGTCTTGCCCATTGTTTGAGAATTCGTTCGTAATACCTGCCCGTCTACGGCTTTTTAGTTTCTCTCCATTATTTCCCAAACGCCCACTTCAAAAACTCCGGCATGGCTTTAGCCCAGGTGTGCTGATTGTGTTTGCCGTTTTTGATCTCGCAGTATTCGATGTCGTAGTACGGGCGGTAATCTTTCTTGATCAGCTCGGCGATGAGATCGAGCGTGTCATCAATCGAGTCAATGATGCCGTTGTGGTTGCGGTCGGCATGTTCATCGAGGGTTCCGGCCTCAAACCAGAATTTGAGACCCGGTGTGTATTCGCCGTTACGCACCATGTTGTGCAGGATGCGGTGCTTGTTTTCATCAAAGCCCTCATCATATCCTTTGCTGCGCCACCACAATGAGCCGGAGAAAACACCGATTCGCTGAAACCATTCGGGATGATGCCAGCCGATATCGAAAGCGGAAAGGGCACCGAGGGAGAATCCGCCGATGGTATTCACTTCCGATTCAAGATCGAGGCGGAAGTTCGCCGCCAGCAGTGGCATCAGCTCATTGATCATAAACTGCGTGTACGCTTTGGCTTTGGATCCCCTCTTCTTGAAATCAGGATGAGAAGCCACGCCATATTCCTGCATGCGGTCGCCGGCGTGAATGCCGAAGGCGATCACGTCAGCTATCTGCTCATTCTTCGTAAGCCGGTTCAGCGTCGCTTTCAGCCGCACGGCATTGATATCCTGTCCGTCGTTGAGCACGAGAAACGGATATTTCTTCCTTGAATAGAAATAAGAAGAAGGGAGCAGTATCTCAATCGTCACCCCTCTCTTGAGCGCCGCCGACGGCAACTCTTCCAACTGCATCTGGTGATAGCCCGCATCGGGCCTTCCTTTCATCAACACATCAATCATTTTGGTGCGGCAAGGATAGCCAAAAATCTGCCGGTTAGGAATGATAATTTACCATGCAGGTGAATTTCATGTTGAATGATCTTTCATCCATTTCACGGCAACGGGAAAGTGATCTTTGGGCGCATCAGGATGGGTAAGCAGCGTGATGTGATCGTAGTTGTGAAGGTTGCCATGCGCCTTGCCGGTGAGATAAAATTCCTCATCCGGTTGCTCCAGTTCTTCCATCAGCAGTTTCACATCGCTGTGATGTCCGAGCACTTCATCATGCGAAGCCGCCATAAATAAAATGGGAGGAAGTTTGATCTTCTTCAATGCCCTGGAGTAATCAAATCCGTCTTCATCTTTCCATTCATCGTGCACCACCCATTGGTAGGTTTGGCGATATGTCTTCTCCGTTTCATTGTCAGAACCCGCACGGAAAAATTTGACGTTCACATAGCCATAAAGGGAAGTCACAAAACGAAAGAGGTAATTGTAATTCACATCCACCATCCAGAATTTCTTCCATCCGCTGATCCGGATTCTGCGCTTGGTACCGAAGCACACCATACTCAGGGGAAGTTTATCGGGGTTGCGCGCGGCATAGCACAACAAGAGAATGCCGCCCCAGCTATGCGCCATCCAATGCATGGGAACATCACCCCGGATTTTTTTGATTTCATGAAGGAAGAAGGGAATCTCTTCTTTGATGCTTTCGGTAAGTCCGTGTGCTGATTTTCTTCCGAGCGGTGGCGTACTTTCTCCGCGACCACGCAAGTCAGCTACATAAACGTCATATCCTTCTGCTGCGAGAAAAGGCGCCAATCCTTTGCCGCTTCTCGAATAGAAGATTCTCCCGTTTTCTATGGAACCGTGCAGGAGAAAAACCACTGCGCCGTTTTCATTCCCGCAAAAACGCTTCAGGTGAAGACGATCCGTTTCCCGGTAAGGAATAAAAATGGATTCTTCACGATAAGCAGCAGTGGACATACAAAAAAACGATACCGATATAAAAACTACTTAAAGCGAATGGCATCCACCGGATTGAGGCGCGAAGCGGACCATGCCGGCCAAAAACCGGCAATAAGCCCGATCACAGAAGACACGATGATGCCCCGCATGATATTGCGGAAATCAAGTACCAGTGCAAAATCAATGGCGGCGGAAAGTCCCTTCACGGTAAAGAAGACAAGCACCAGACCGATGATGCCGCCGATCAATGAAAGGATGACTGACTCGATAAGGAACTCGAGAAGAATAAAATAGTTCTTAGCCCCCAGGGCTTTCTTGATGCCGATCAGGTTCGTGCGTTCACGAACTGACACGAACATGATGTTGGCAATACCAAACCCTCCGACCAGAATAGCGAAACCGCCGATGATGAGCGCCACCACATCAAGCACACCGAACAGGGAAGATATCTGTCCTGAAATGATGCTAATCTGGTTCATGGCAAAGTTGTCCTTTTGCTTAGGCGCAATGCGGCGGGTGGCACGCATCACACTTTTGATTTCATCTTTCAGTTCATCTACCGTTACTTCAGGTTTCGGGCGCACCATAATGGAAGGTTCCACCTGAAATCCATCCACTTTTACCTTGGTGGTTAGGTAGAAATAGGGAACCATAATCAGGTTATCATTACTGGTGTTTACGATACTCTTGCCTTCGCGCGCAAACACACCGATCACATTGAGTTTATCACCGAATACATCCACTTCTTTTCCGAGCGGATCCATGCCGGTAGGAAAAAGCTCCTCAGCCACTTCAGCGCCGAGTATGGCAATGGGCGCCCCGGACATACTCTCCTGCGGTGTGAAGTAGCGGCCCTGGCTGATGTCGAGATCCATCACTTCATTGAAATCCTGCGATACACCATTGAGTGTGGCATTGTTCACGCTGCGGTCGCCGTGCTTAATAACCGGCCCGCCCATCCAGATGGAAATGGCCGTGGCTTCGGCCCCGCTTACCCCCGCCTGAACGCGCTTCATCTCTTCGAAAGTGGCGTACGGACGATTCCAGTAGCGCCACCAGGCGTATTCGGTTTCGCCTTCTTCAGGTCCCCAGGGAAACTTGTTGATGTACACCACATCATTCCCCAGCTTACCGATGCCGGTGCGCAGGTTGTTTTCCAGTGAATCCACGGAAGAGAAAATGGAGATCACACAGAATATGCCTATTGAAATACCGAGGAGCGTCAGAATGGTTCTGAGTTTATTGACCCGAAGCTCACGAAGAGCGAGTGCAATGGATTCGTTGAAAATCCGGAAGACAATTCCCATGACACAGCAAACCTACTCGAATTGAAGCAAGAGTGAACGTTAGCGACATAAGAAAATTTCTGTCATCCCTTTTTCGGGAGACGAAAAAATTTATCTTTGCCGACCGTTTTATAAACCTGCCTGTTACTTTTTCCATACAGGTTTTTTAATAAACCGTAATTTATTAAAAACCACCATGAAGTTATCGCAATTCAAATTCGACCTGCCCGCTTCCTTAATTGCCCAGTATCCGCCCAAAAACAGAGACGACTCGCGACTGATGATCATTGACCGCAAAACGGGCAAGATCAAACACAAGCATTTCAAAGAAGTGCTTAACATTTTCGGCGAGAAAGATTGCATGGTGTTCAACAACACCAAGGTTTTTCCGGCGCGCATGTATGGCCGCAAGGAAAAAACCGGTGCCAAGATTGAAGTTTTCCTGCTGCGCGAACTGAATCACCAGATGCGCCTGTGGGATGTGTTGGTAGATCCCGCCCGTAAGATCCGTGTAGGAAACAAACTCTATTTCGGAACTGATGGCGCCCTGGTGGCTGAAGTGGTGGATAATACCACCTCCCGCGGCCGCACCATCCGCTTTCTTTTTGACGGTACGGATGATGAACTGAAGGAAACTTTACACGCGTTGGGTGAAACACCCATCCCGAAATACATCAAGCGCAAACCCGAGCCCATTGATGAGGAGCGCTATCAAACCGTGCTGGCCAAGTATGAAGGCGCCGTGGCAGCTCCCACCGCCGGCACGCACTTCAGCCGGGAATTATTAAAGCGGCTCGAGATCAAAGGGGTTGATCTCGCTGAACTCACATTACACACCGGTCTCGGTACCTTCAGACAAATTGAGGTGGAAGATTTATCCAAGCATAAGATGGATGCGGAATATTTCAAGCTCGATCAGCCCACCTGCAACATCATCAACCGGGCCATTGACAACAAAGCAAAGATCTGTTCCGTGGGCACCACCACCATGCGTGCACTGGAATCATCTGTTTCAGCCAACAAGTATGTGAAACCGGTGGAAGGATGGACCAACCTCTTCATCCACCCGCCCTATGAGTTTTCCATCGCCAATTGCATGATCAGTAATTTTCAGTTGCCGAAAACAAGTTTGCTGATCATGCTGTGTGCATTCGGCGGGTATGATCTGATCATGGAAGCATACCGTATCGCCATCAAAGAGAAGTACAAATTCGCAACGTACGGCGATGCCATGCTCGTGATGTAAACGTATCACGCATTTTGTCACCTTCATTACCCACGGGTCAAATGGCTTTATCATTGAATGAAAAGAAATTTGTTGTGATTGCTGCGGCGGGTTTCGGCACGCGGATGAATAATTCGGTACCCAAGCAATTCCTGCCCCTGCATGGCATACCGCTTATCGTTCATACGATTCAATGCTTTCTCAAAGTGTGGAAGAATGCTGAATTCATAGTCGTGCTGCCGGAAGAGGAATTCCCGCGCTGGGAAAAAATCAGGAGAAAGTACCTGAAGAAAGTGCCTATACGAACCACCAAGGGCGGCGCCACCCGGTTCCACAGTGTGAAGAACGGGTTGAAGCTGGTGAAGGAAGACGGCTTGATTGCCATCCAGGATGCCTGCCGGCCATTTGTCTCCAGGGATGTGCTTGTGAAATGCCTTGAGTCTGTTGAGAGAAACGGAAATGCGGTGCCGGCCATTGACCTGCGTGACAGCATTCGGGAAGTGATTAAAGACGGTTCCCGCCACCGGAACCGCGCGAAGTATAAGGCCATTCAAACACCGCAGTGCTTTCATGTTTCCGATTTGAAGAAGGCATACCAGCAGACCTTCAAGGAAGAATTCACCGATGATGCCTCAGTGGCGGAAGCGGCCGGACAGAAAATTTTCCTCGTTGAAGGCGACCCCGTCAACTTCAAGATCACGACGAAGACGGACCTCGAACTCGCCGAACGCGTTCTGCATTCCGTCAACTGATTTTCTTTATTGCTCCGCACGTTCAGCTGTTTTCCATTTGAAACCCTTGCAGAATCTCATTCATTACTTTTGATTTCGTATTCTTAAATACCGCTAATGGAAATTATCACCCGTCATGCAGTTCTCTCGGCTGCCGATATTCAGCGAAAGATTGAACGCATCAGTTATGAAATCGCGGAGAACAATTATGAAGAAGCCGAAATCATTCTGGCCGGCATACGCCAGAAAGGATTTGTATTTGCTCAACGGCTCGAGAAGTTTTTGAAGAGTATTTCTTCAGCCACCATCATCCTCACCGACATTCAATTGCAGAAACACAGGCCCACAGCTTCTGAAATCCTCATGGGCATTGATCCTTCTTATGTAAACAACAAGGTGGTGATCGTGTGTGATGACGTGGCTAACACCGGGCAGACGCTGCTCTATGCGATGAAACCGTTTCTTGATTTTGCTCCCAAAAAGATTGAAGTGGCCGTGCTGGTTGACCGCAAGCACAAGCAATACCCGGTAAGTTCCGACTATGTGGGACTATCCCTCTCCACCAACCTGAACGAACACATTACTGTTGAAATGGGAATGGGTATTGAAGAAGCGGTGTACCTGAGCTGATCACTTCTTCTTCGGCGCCGGCGGTTTGGCCTGCTCCTGCATAAACTTGATGCGGTTGATGAAGGTGTTCTTCTTGTTTTCTGAACCGGGCTGATAGGCATAGGTCTTTCCGTCTTCTTCCACGCGGCGTTTTTCCGGCTTCACCTCGAGTAGTTTGGCGTTGAATTCTTTTTCGCCGGCCACCACCTGCATGATGTTGGCTGAATAGCTGAGGAAGAACCAGTAGTCATCATCTTCTTCGCCGGCCGGAATGTAGAGATTGAAAAAGTCACCACTGCGCTTGAATCCCATTTCCAGATAACCGGGTACCACGGTTCCAATACCCTGCTTGCCGATGTAGGCAATGGCAAATGGTTTGGTGTTGTAAAAAACACGCGTCACCTTATCCCATTTGAGCTCCACATCGCTGAAGAAAATGGTGTACGGCAATGCATCACTCTGCACGAAGTTGCCGGTTTTATTCATTGATTCACGCCATGCCTTTTCATCCTTTGGCTTGAGGAATTCCACAATGGCTTTCTGAAATTCATCGGTGGAATAATCCGCCGCATCGCCGCCTCCGTTTCCTTTTAAAACCGATTGCGCCATGTAAGCCAGCAGATCTTCGTCGAGGTAAAACCTGATGCCGAGCGCAACATGGAATACGGGATCTTCCTTGTTCACATCATACGATACATTGCCGGCCATCTGGGCATCCACCATTCCATAGTTCAGTCCCATATCCATTTTCCCTTCGGCATACACTTTTCCCTTGGTGTCGTAGTACTTCAGCACGTTGCCCCGCTCTGCTTCATTGATGATCTTGTTCTGATCGCCGGCGACAAATGCCTTGGATGAATCATCATAATACACAATGCCATTGGCGACGAACAGACTCTTGTCGCGCGAAGATTTTTTTGCATTGAAGAATGAAGCATACAGATCAGAAGAATCAGCATCAAAGACAAGCCCGGCCGTCATATCCTTTCGGGTTTCACTCTGCGGGTCTTTGTAATGGATGTAGCTGGAATCCTTCGAAACATAATCATTGATCGAAAACCACTCGGCTTTCACTTTCGGATTGGTTATGTCGAGTTTCGCAAATCCTTTAAAGTTCACGGGCTCGCGGATGGATGTGATGTTTGCTTTTCCCTTGAAGGCAATCTTCGGAAGCAGGTAAAACTTTTTCGCGGAATCATTTATCTCGCCTTTGGCATAGAGATGCAGTTTCTTATCGGATGTATCCTGGTACACCCCGATGTCGTCGCAGAATATTTTCTGCGCCTTGCCGGATTTGTTGACGAAGGAGTAAATGCCCGATGCCTTCACACTGTTTTTGCCATAGATGTTTGCCGTTACACTGTCAAACCGGTGCAACTCATTGATGGAATCCATAATGAGCTTTGCTTTGTTGAGCGTGCGCATCTTCGCCTCCGCTTCAATCACCACCTTGCCGCTGTCAGGAATAATGCGCGAATCCACGATGTCAATGTTCGGCACCTTGTTAATCTTGAGTATGTAGTTCGTCATGTCATACGTGGCGCTACCTCCTTGGAATGACAACGAATCCTGCTCTTTCGCCATGGAGGTGAAAGTGGCCAACTCTTCGGGCGGCGCTTTAAATGTCATTCGCTTGTTATCCATCTCCCACTTAAACTCATTGATGGATGTAGCGTACTGGTTGTATGGAAAAATGGTGGCTACATCATCGGTGTTTGATTTAAATATCCCGACCCGTGTATCAAAGTTGATGCTGGCATTCACATCGCGGGTGCTCAGGGCAAATTTTTTAGGATCCAGTGATTTGATCAGGAAGTCGCAACTGTCGGCTTTCAGTTTGTTCTTTCCGAAAGCAATATCCCCGGATGAAAGCTGCGCATCGGCCCAGTCAACGAAACCGCTTCCGCGCAATCCGGTGGACTGAAGTACCAGCGTTCCCTTCATCGTGGTCTTTCCGTCGAAGAGCGTTAAGGGAATCGAGTCATGCTTCACCAGCATCGAATCTTCATAAGGCAGCCATCTCACCTTTGCCTTGTAACCTCGCACGGTGGGAAATTCCGTGCCGTTCAATACCGTGGCATTCATCACAAATGAATCAGCTCGCGCCAAAGTCGAGTCGGGGAAGAAAACAATATCATTGGAGGTGGTGGTTGAGGTAACGAACTTAATCGTGCCTTTCCCCTTCAGCCCGCTGTTGTCGAGTGATATTTCATTGGTGAATTTTCCTTTGCCGCCGTACATGGGGATGTCTTGCTTCGTGGTTTTAAAGCCGAGTGACAGGTCATTCTGAATGCCGACCTGATCGGTGATATCAGGAAATATTTCTGCCGAAACCAATTTGCCGGGAAAACGAATCTTTGTCCAGTTGTACGAATTGAGTGAATCAAAAACGAAGGGATTGATCTGAAAGTAAAATTTGTCGCGCGTGTATGCTCCGCCCTGAATGCGCGCATTGTCATAGTAAACAAACGACGGTTGCGTGGTGGTGAGAATGGGAAATTGGGGATGGCGCTTCAGCCCCGAGCGATTGTCTTTGGTATCAATCTGAAGGTTGCCGGTGACATCGGAGATCACGCTCTTGATGGGACCCACCGTCAACTTGCCGCGGCTGTCACGCTGGCCGGTGGGAATATTGATCACCACGGAATCTACTTTGGCGAGATTGATTTTGTAGTTCTCGTAATCGAAGGTGAATCCGTCACCGGCCAGATCAAGGCGGCCCGCAAACATCTGCCCGCTGAAATCCATATCGCGATCCTCCTTTAAGGTAAGCTGGTTACCACGCGGAAAAACCACCACAAAATTCGAATCGCTGATGGCAAGCGTCTTCACCCCGCCGAGATCAATGTTGTAGTTCCGCATGTCCATGATGGCATTCATGCTGTCAGTGATAGACTCGAGGCGGATATTATCGTAGTCAATCTTTTTTTCTTTCGCTGCCGTATAGCGAAATGTTTTTTCCCTCACGGTCACTATTTCCTTTTCATCATCGTAATTGATGAAACCGTCTTCCACCAGTTTGTACAACATCGGCTTGATGGTTTCCACTGAGTATTTCGGATCAATCTTCTTCGCCAGATCCTCCGTGTAAAATTCTTTGCTGCCGGTTTTGTCAACGATGGTTCTTATCTTCTCTACCATGTTGTAATCAGCAATACCCTGGTACTTATCCATCTTGCCGGCACGGTAAAAGTTGAACGATTCAAAGTTGACCGTGCTCTTGCCGCCCACGGCAATGTTGCGCATGATCACCTCGGGTTCATTCATGTCCCAGTAAATGAGTTCCGGCGTTTCTTCAAAGCCATGGTAGTAATCGTAATAGGGAGATTTCTCAATGCCATTTTTTCCGCGGAACAAAAACAGTTCGCGCTTCTCGATGTTGTACCGTAGGGCCACGCCGCCGTGGATCATGGAATCTTTCCCCATCACAATCTTCACTTCCGCCTGCGAAGCATTGATCTCTTTGTCTTTAAGAATATCAAAGTGCTTTGATTTGGCTACCACACCCAGGAGCTTGTCAAAACGGTAAATCTTGATCACCGCTTTCTGATCGCTGGTGCCATACACATTCATCTTCGCTCCGACTAACTCCATGCCACCGGACACCTTCACATGCTCAGCCAGATTATCGAAGCTCAGGTCTTTCTTGTAGCTATCAAAGCGAGGATAGGTGGAGAACTCGGCATTGGTGTGCGCCAGCAATTTGTCGGCAAACTTGCCGTAGATGTTTGACTTTTTGTATTCACCGTAATAAAGCTTGGCAGAATCCACACTGTATTGACTCTGCGAACAGTCAATGGTGTATTTGCCAAAGGTTACATACACATCATCAGTGCCGAAGCCGACGCGCGCCCAATCCGCCCTACCTGATTTGCCCGTAAATTTTTGCTCCAACGGATAGTAAGTTCCGGAAGTAGGATCAATGCGAATGGAATCGCCTTCGGTGACGCCGATCAGTGATCCGTCGGCGAACTTCAGCACCGGAACACCTTTCTCCAGCATCAGATCAAAGATATCCGCATCGAATTTCCAGGTTCTCCCCTGCGAGATGTACAAGGCATGTTTGGAAAACAAAGCGTAGGAGAAATCGAGGAAGTCCTCATACTTCTTGTTGTTGCCCTGTTTGAGGTTCATGATCACTGTGTCCGTCATGTTCTTCCACTGATCCCACACTTCATTGTCTTTCGTGTTTTGCTGAAAAGCAAGTATGGCATTGAAGAATTTCTGAAAGTAGGGCGTCACAAGCATCCGGCGGCTGCGCATGGCTTGAGCAATATCCATGATGTCGCCCTGCATGGATGACTGAATGGAACCCCACGATTGCTCGAGTTGCTGCGCCGTCTCCTTGCAATCGTCGCGCTTGGTATCGGTGAGCATTCCGGTTACCGCTTTCAGAAAACCATCGCGGTCTTCGGGGAAGGCATTGCTGTTTTGAGCAGACAGGTTAACCGAATACAGAATACATATCGCGGGCAACGCGATCCAACGGAACATGACTCTCAGCTCTTTCACAAGCGAACGAAATTAACCTATGGAAATTACGGGCAGCAACGGCACGTAATTACTTTTTAACAGGTAGTTGTGAGAGGGAAAAGAGCTGGAGAATGTTACTGAGTGTCTTGCATTTCAAAAGCCAACCCCTGCCCGAGAAGGCAGGGGTTGGGAAGAATTGAAATTCACATTGACTACTATCGCTGCAAGATGAAACGCGATGTGTACACCTGTTCGCCGGTAATAATTCGAATCAGATAGTTGCCTGCAGCAAGCCCGCCGTCAAGTGACAGGGATTCCCGCAATAGATTATTTTGAATGCTCACATCCCTTGTCTGGATCAATAAACCAAGTGCATTAAAAATTTGCATGGTTGCTGATTGATCCTCCGCAGAAGGTAATTCCATCTCCAGGTTAAAGTTGCCATGGTTGGGATTAGGGTACAAATTAATTACAGGGTCACCTGAAATGCCTGCCGGTGCATCAGTAACCAAATCACCGATTTTAGCAGAAGCAGTCTTAAACTTTACTGCCGATGACCAATTCGATTGAGAACCTCCACCGCATTTGGTGCGAATCTCCCATTGGTATTTTTGAGAAGGTAAAAGTCCATTCACAGTATAGGATGTGGCAGTGGCTGCAACATTTACATTGATCCATGATCCTCCCTGACTCTTTTTATAGCGAACGGCGTAGGACTTCGCTCCGCTCACCGAAGCCCAGTTGAATTTCGCACTCATTGAGGTAATGTTGGTAGTTGTCAAATTCGAAGGAGTGACACATCCCCCTTCATCAATTTGCCCGTTGCAGTTATCATCAATTCCATTCATCACTTCTGTCGCTCCCGGATGAACCGACGCATTGGCATCGTTGCAATCAGTGTTATTCAGTGAATATCCGCTGCCAGGATCCGAACAGAAAATGATTCCTGTCCCCGCGCCATATCCATCACCATCCAAGTCGACATAATAGGTGATTGTTGCGCAATTAAGCGTAATCGAACAACTGACAGAAGTACTACGATTGCTGCCACTGTTAAAGTTGGTTACAAAGTTGGACCCATTTACGTAAGCAACGGCACCTGTATTCATGCTTCCATGCCCTTCACTTACACTCAATGTAAAGTCGGTGATACTCCCCTGCACCCATGAATGAGAAAGATTAGTAACTGTGAAGTGACCAACCTTAACTAATGTATCATTTGGAAGTTCCGGCGCCGTCAGTGAATTCACTACAGATGGTAATGAAGTCACTCTCAATTGGCGCAGACTTGTAAAATAGGAAATAACGAAAGAGCTGGTTATAGCTTCCGGAAGATCACTGATGCCGGCATACTCAAATTGCAGTACGTCAGTCGTGTCAACCAAAATGGATTTGTTCACCGTAATTCCGAATACAGCTGAATTCAGCTTTAATGAAGTTCCGCCGTCATTGGTGACATACAAATCAAACTCTAATGCGTTTTGACTAACTGAAGTGCAGTTGCCAACGCTGCAAGTTATATGGCTGGACTGAGCAACAGCGTTGAGTATTCCATTCAGGTAAATCATTGCTGTCGCTATTACGAATATTATTAAAGAGTGCGTTTTCATTTGATTTATTATTAGAAATGATTGCATAATACCCTTGATCTTTTATTTGTTTTGAATTTATCAAGGATGAATTGAGCCAACAAAATTCTGTGAGTTGGTATCGAGTATGAACCAATCGTAAGCTGCCGGCATTCCGGTGCCATCAAGGTCAGATCTGAAGTAACCGAAAGCATTGTTTTGAATATCGAAGTCAAGTTCCGGCACATCGAAGATGTCAATGGACTCATCCTGATTGATATCTCCATTATAAATCGCCCAGACACCGGATTCCACTTCAATCGTATTATTCCAGTACGTCTTGCTTGCAGCATCTGTAAAATCATAGCTGTTGTTGTAAGAGAATACTACCGGATTCGCACTCCATGTTTGCAGCGCACTGCGGTGTTTGATTACGATGTAATAAGCATGTCCGATTACGCTTGACGGGAAGCTGCAGCTAAGCGTACCATCCGTTTGCAGCACACCTTTAAAGCTTGCCTCAACGTCTGAAGGAGTTGCAGACGGATGCAGTTCAATGACAACCGTATCAACATTAGTGGATGACGGATTGGGATCCACTTCCTGTTTGTGCAAGACGGATTTCATCATTCCGCCGCCATCATAGTATCCTTGTATGAAAAATTTCAGTGCAAGATCAGACGTGCACGTTTCAACCGTAATCGTTACGGTAGCAGTTGCAACGCAACCAATCGCCGTAGTTCCGGTCACCGTATAAGTTGTCGTTACAGTTGGTGTGGCAGTAACACTTGCTCCCGTAGTTGCACTCAATCCTGTTTCAGGCGACCACGTGTAGCTTATGGCTCCGGATGCAGTAAGTGTTGCGCCGCCAATTCCTGCACAGAGAATTCCATCATCAGCAACAACGCCCGAATTGTCAGTTTCATTGAGTGATACTGATGCGGGATTAGTAACCGTAACTGTCTGTGTGCAGGTGGAAGTATTTCCATGCCCGTCATCGGCTGTCCAGGTTACCGTTGTATTGCCCAATGGAAAACCGGATGGTGCATCATTGGAGAATGTAACGGCTCCGCAATTGTCCGAACCGGTAGCAGTGCCCAGAGAGACTCCCGTTGCTGTGCATCCGCCGCTGTTTGCCTGAACGATAATATCTGCCGGACACGAGATAGAAGGTGGAGTCACGTCGTCAACAATCACCGTTTGATCCGCAGTGGAAATGTTGCCATTACCATCATCGAAAGTCCAATGAACCGTGAATGTTCCTTGAGTGCTGTAGCTTAACGCATCAGTGGTTGTACCTGTAATTGTTCCCGAACAATTGTCTGTTGTAGTTGGAGCACCTACACTCGCCGAACATTCGCCGGTTACCGTTGCAAGAGTTGGAGCAACGGGTGGAGTCACGTCATCAACAACCACGGTTTGATCCGCAGTGGAAGTATTGCCATTTCCATCGTCAAAAGTCCAGTGAATGGTATAGATTCCCTGAGCATTGTAGCTAACAGCATCTGTGGTTGTACCTGTAATTGTTCCTGAACAGTTATCTGTTGTAGTCGGTGCAGTTGCACTGGCCGAACATTCTCCTGTTACCGTTGCGAGAGTAGGAACAACGGGTGGAGTCACGTCATCAACAATCACCGTTTGATCCGCAGTGGAAGTGTTGCCATTTCCATCATCAAAAGTCCAATGCACCGTGAATGTTCCTTGAGAGGTGTAGGTGAGCGGATCAGTGGTTGTACCTGTTACGATGCCCGCACAGTTGTCAGTTGTAGTGGGCGCTGAAACACTTGCCGAGCATTCGCCATTGACTGTTGCAAGAACTGGAACTGCCGGCGCCTCATTATCATTCACTGTAACTGTGAAACTGCACGCAGAGAAATTTCCCGACGGATCGGTTGCTTGGAATGTGTTAGTTGTATTCCCAACCGGGAATGTGGCACCACTGGATAACCCTGCTGTTTGCGTGAGTGTAACTCCGGGGCATCCGCTCACTTCAGGATCCGTGAAGGTGACCACTGCCCCGCATATTCCTGCATCATTATTCACCGTAATGTTCGATGGACAAGCAATTACAGGCGTGCAGTTGAGTGTAATCGAGCAGTCGGTTTGTACATCTCTGTTAGCAGAATTATTAAAAGCAGTTGTAGTCGTGTTTGAACCTATATAAACAGTAGCTCCAGTATTCGTATTGAATCCTCCAGTTGCTGTATTTAGAGAAAGATTGGTTGTGCTTGCGGTTACCCAATTGTGACTGTTATTGGTCACTCTGAAACGGCCGACCTTTACCGGCGTGCCATTAGGAATTGTTGGAGCAGATGCGTATGGCAAAGCCAGTGATGATGATGTGAGACGAAGTTGATGGATGCTTGAGCTATAATTGAAAGCGAAAGAGTTGCTAATTGCTGCCGGTAGTTCACTTCCTCCAACATAACTCATCGAAAGGTTGTCCGAAGAATTTGTCAGTATCGCCGTATTCACATTTACTCCAAAGGCAAGTGCATTCAGTTTTAGCGAAGACGTACCGTCGTTGAGGACATACAAATCAAATTCAAATGTGTTTGGTGTTGTGGATGTGCAATTGGAAAGAGAGAGTGTCACATGAGAAGTGGTTGCGAAAGTTGCACTTATGGTATGATCAGTTTGAATGTCGCTGAATGTGTATGAAGAAACTGCACCTACTGAAACATTGTCAACTAATACATCAGCAATAACATAACCAGGGTTTGGAGTTACTGTGTAGGTTTGATTGCTGCCACAATTATTGGAAGTAGATCCAGAAGGAGAGATACTTCCATTGCTTCCCGAAGACGCAGTCAGGGTTTTAAGGCACGAAGCAGGAGAATATTGCCATACATCTCTAGTACCATTATTTGATGGGCCAATGCCTGTACCCAAATATCCATATCCGCCAATACTATAACCAACAGCATCAAACCTCTGACCTCCTCCAAAGTCAGCTCTCTGAATCCAATTATTTCCATCGAATTCCCAAAAATCACTCAAATAATTATTGTAACTGCTGAAGCCTGTTCCAATATATCCTTTTTGACCAATTGCAAATCCAACAGCTTGTGAACGAGCATTGCCTGGAAAAGAATTAGCAGCCATCCATGAATCGTTTTGAGGGTCATATCGCCAAAAATCCTGGTAGTTGTTGGAATTATGATTGCCAGTACCTACGAAACCATATCCGTTTATACAAAATGCAACTGCATAACTCCTAGGGTCTCCACCAAAGTTAGAGACTTGCGTCCAGTTATCATTTGTTGGATCATATTCCCAAAATGATTGTAAGTCCTGTCTCTGAGAGTTCTCAAGAGTGTATCCCGTTCCAACATAGCCCTTACCATTAAGGCTGAAGGCTACAGCACCAGCACACTCGGGTCCTCCAAAGTCTGATTTCTGCGTCCAGCTGTTGTAAACCGGATCGTAAGCATAAAAGTCCTTTAAGCAAATGGCGTTGAAGAAAAGTCCGGTTCCAACATAACCTATGTTGTCTATGCTGAACGCAACTGCATGACGTCTTTCAATTCCATCAAAGTCTGCTTTCTGGGTCCACACGTCTGCAATTGGATCATATTCCCAAAACTCAACGCCTTCAGGAATACTCAGTGCACCTAAACCAACATAGGCTTTATCACCGATGGTGAAACTTACAGCCTCACTTCGCGCTATGCCGCCAAAACTTGCTTTTTGAGTCCATGTGTCAGTTTGAGCTCTTGTAATACTAAAAGAGATAAGCGAAATAATTAGAATAATTAAAGTTTTCATCTTATATTATTTATGGTTAACAGATCACTTTGAGTTTTAAATTTTAATTAGATATCAAATCTTCCTTTTGTTGTGTAACATTTTTCTAAACTGTGTTATTTAATTTCTGATTCTTCAAATGGCGATACACTGTCATTCGCGAAACACCAAGACGCGATGCAATTTTTGGAACGGATTCTCCTTCGTTGAGGCAGCTTAGAATTTTTTGGCGTCGGATTATGCTTTTCACTGCCGCCATCGATATGGTTGTCGACCCGAGAATGAAATGCAACTGTTCAACTTTTTCTTCGCCGAGAATGCGGATGATCTCGTTGTAATCAAATCCGTCTTCCTTAGGTGTGGTTTTCTTTCGCATGGAGTAGCCATTTAAAGATCATCCGTTTTGTGAGTGACCCTGTGATTTTTGAATGGCAGCAAAAGTGGAAATCAGGAATAGCCGCAGGCAATCCCCAAATTCGGGGAATTGTGATAAATACGTGCCCGAAAAATCAGTGGCTTAATTCAAAAGAGGCAGACATCCATTCACCCGAAATGAGTTTTCCGGTAAGAATGAAGCGGCATGCGGAAGCCGCCAAGAGGACAGTTCTTTGATCGCATTCGAGAAATCCGCTTGTAAGGAGATGTCCATCCTTTGCGAGCGAATCTGAAAAAGATTTCAAATGCTGGATGATTACTTCGCGCGTAATATTTGCCAATATGAAATCAAATTTTTTATCAGCAGGAACTGAATCTCCCCAAATCACTTCAGCATTCTCAATTCCATTCAACCCAAAATTCTCTCGGCAATTCTCCACGGCCCAACGATCGTTGTCAATGGCAAGCACGGAAGCCGCTCCGAGTTTTGAAGCAAGAATTGAAAGTATTCCCGTACCGCAGCCGAAATCGAGAACAGTTTTTCCGGAAATATTTTCTTCCAACATCAACCGCATCATCATCTCTGTGGTAGCATGATGCCCGGTGCCGAATGACATTTTGGGATCAATGATGAACTCATGCTCCACATTTTTTATCGGGGCATGAAACGAAGCACGAACGGCGATTCTGTTGTCAATGATGATGGGCTGAAAGTTCTTTTCCCATTCTTCATTCCAGTTCTCTTCAGCCACTTCTCTCCTTTCAAATGAAACGGAAAGCGGTTGGATGGTTTCAAGAAATACCGCTTCTGAAAATTCTGTTTCAGGAATGAATGCGATCACTTCATCTTCCTTCTGTTCAAATCCTTCGAAGCCGATGGAGTCAAGCAATGCAATCAGCAGGTCCTGCTGTTCTGCAGATGATTTGAATGAGAAAGAAAGCCACATGAATCGTAATGGATTAACAGAATCACCATATGCGGGGGATTGCCTGCCTGCCGGTCAGGCAGGCTTCTCCCGACATAAAAAATGTCGGGAATCGCAATGACGCTAATTTTCTGCTCAGAAAAATCCTTTGATGATGCCCACAAAGTCTGCGGCTACGAGGGAAGCACCGCCGATGAGTCCGCCGTCCACATCCTGCTGGGAAAAGAGTCCCTTGGCATTTGACGGCTTGCAGCTACCGCCATAAAGGATGGTGGTTTCATCGGAATAACCGTGTCCGTACTTCAATGCAATGATGTGACGGATGTAGGCATGCATTTCCTGCGCCTGTTCATTGGTGGCCACTTTGCCGGTGCCGATGGCCCACACCGGCTCATAGGCAATCACCACATTTTTAAATTGCGCCGCGGAGAGGTGAAACAACCCCTGCTGAATCTGCTGATCCACGAGTTGGGTGTAGGTGCCGTGCTCGCGCTCTTCCAGCGGCTCACCGCAGCAATAGATCGGGATCAGTCCTTCAGCCAGTGCGGCATCTACTTTCATCGCCAGCTGCTGATTTGTTTCACCAAAATACAGGCGGCGCTCTGAGTGGCCGATGATCACATGCGTGGCGCCCGCTGCTTTAATCATTCCGGTTGAGATCTCACCGGTAAATGCTCCTGATTTTTCCCAGTGGCAATTCTGCACGCCGGCGTAAATGTTCTCCTTTCCCTTCACCAGTGATGCTACCTTCTCGAGTGAGATCGCAGGTGGACAAAAGATTACTACCGTTTCTCCGATATTCTCTTTCGAAAGCAGAGCCAGTGTTTCTTCCACCAGCTTCACTCCTNNCTTATTCATCTTCCAGTTTCCGGCGACAATCTTTTTTCTCATTGGATAGTTGTGATTCGTTTATTGGTTTATTGGTTTATTGGGTTGCTGTTCTGTTGGTGCTTTAGCCGACTTACCTGCATCTCAAGCTGCTCATCAGAACTTTTCGTCATCTGCACATCTGCGCATCTGCATATTTGCATATCTGCACATCTGCATATCGTCTCATCTGCTTATCGCATCATCTATTGGGCAGTCGCGAAATGTATTTCAGTATTTCTTCATCAACCGGTGTGAGCTCCACATTACGACGGGCCATTACACGCCTCGCTGTCTCCAAGGCATGTTCAATCTTGTATTCCACAAAGCCGGAAGCACCGCCCCAGGAGAACGAGGGAATGAAATTCCTCGGGAACGCCGCTCCGAAAATGTTGGCGAACACGCCTACCACCGTTCCGGTGTTAAACATGGTGTTGATCCCGCACTTCGAATGATCGCCCATCATCAGCCCAACGAACTGCATACCCGTACGCTCAAACTTTTGCGTGGCGTAATCCCACAGTTTCACTTCGCCGTAATCGTTTTTAAGATTGGAATTGTTTGAATCGGCGCCGAGGTTGCACCACTCACCGATCACCGCGTGACCGAGGAACCCATCATGTCCTTTGTTAGAATAGCCGAGAATAACGGTGTTATTTATTTCACCTCCTACGGTGCACACCGGGCCGATGGTGGTGGGTCCGTAAATCTTCGCTCCCATTTTTACAATGCTGTTGTCACCGATGCTCACCGGTCCGCGGATCATGGCGCCTTCCATCACCTCTGCATTCCGCCCGATGTAGATGGGTCCTTTCGAGGCGTTGAGAAAAGCGAGTTCCACCTTCGCGCCTTCCTCAATAAACACATCGTTGCGGTTGATCACTTTATTCGATTCGTAGATGGTCGCTGACCTGCGCTTGTAAGTGATCAGCTTGTAATCATCGCGCAGTGCATCGGCATTCTTAGAAAAAATATCTGTGAGACTTCGGACTGCCCGGGGTGAATTCACCGGTGCAATGACGCGTGATGAACGAATGACAGCTTCTGAATCAAAAGCAACAGAAGTATCAATCTTTTCTGAGGTACACCAGGCAATCAACAGCGACTTGCCTGTATTCACCGGATCGGGTTCGGCAATCGCTTCACCCGGCTGCAGCGATTTCACCTGTGCAACCAGCCGCGGATCAGGCAGCACACATCCGTTGATCATGAAATTCACGTCACCGAATTCGGGAGTAAACTTTTTTTGAAGGTAGGGCCGGGTGAGAAATGAGAAACGGGTATTCAGCGAACGCTGCCACTTTTCACGAATGGTGAGAATGCCTACCCGCAGTTCGCATACCGGACGGGTGAAAGTAAATGGCAGCAGATGATCACGGCACTCATCATCAAACAAAATGAATTGCTGAGCAGGCATACTTGCGTGCAATTAAAAAGCCCCGCTGTGGCAGGGCTCTTCGTTATTTTTCTGCGCCCTTTCGCGCATATTTCTTTTTGAACTTGTCGATACGGCCGGCGGTGTCAACAAACTGCATCTTGCCGGTGTAGAAGGGATGGGAGGTATTGGAAATTTCAAGCTTGATCAGCGGGTATTCCTTTCCATCGTCAAGCGTGATGTTCTCTTTTGTGGCTGCGGTAGAGCGGCTGAGGAACGTTTGTCCGTTCGACATGTCTTTGAATACAACGAACCGGTAATTCTCAGGATGGATATCCTTCTTCATGATTGCAAAATTTGAGCGCACAAAGAAAAGAAAAAGACCTCATTCGGCAAAACTGTTTTTGCAAACGACCCGCTGTTAACTCCCTGAATGCCAGGTCTGCAGGAAATCATAATTTTGATTGTACAAAACCAGTTTTCTTATGATGTGGAGAAAATTCAACGGAGAGCGAATTCAAACGCCGATTCACGATGCCGTGGAGGAGGTGATCAGCGGTGAGTTTCTGCAGGGAAACAAGCTGAAGGTGTGCATCGGCACCGATTCGCAGGTGCATGGCAAGAACACGGAGTTTGCCACCGTGATCGTTTTTCTGCGTGAGAAGCGCGGCGGCTTCATGTTCATCTACAATGATAAAACGACGCAGAAACTCACGATAAAAGAACGCATGCTGCTCGAAGTGTCGAAGTCGGTGGAGATCGCATACAACCTCTGTGACCTGTTTGACAAGTATGATGTGGACATGGAAGTGCATGCCGACATCAACACCAATCCCAACTTCCAGTCGAATGCGGCGCTGCATGAGGCCATGGGCTACATCCTCTCGATGGGTTTTGCCTTCAAAGCCAAGCCGGAGGCGTTTGCTTCTTCAAGCTGTGCGAATAAGGTGATTTGATTGTTGCTGCTTACGAGTCACTTCACTGCCTTACTTTATTATATGGACCAGGGTAGTGTGTTGAAGAATTGTTTTCATAAAATTGATTCATTATTCATACTTTAAATAGATAAGTTACCTAACTTCGAAGAACACCGGCTCAGACACTTCTTACCCACGGAGTGATTCTTAGTATTTATTGAAGTTTTTGCACGACCACTCTGCGGTTAACTTTTATTCACCAATCGTGCGGTTCGTATGAGACCAGGCAGGCAAATAAACCTCCGGCAGCTTAAACTAACGCGGCGAGAGAAGGATATTATCCAATGTTTGGCGGAGGACATGACTACGAAAGAGATTGCGGAGCTGCTCCACCTCACTGAAAACACAGTAAACACATACCGCAAAAACCTATTGAGCAAGTTCGGCAAGAAAACATCGGCCGGTCTGGTAATGGCCGTCAATGCGCTGGGCCTGCTAGAATAAACGGGCGGCCATCTCCTAAATTTCATATCCTATTTATGGTCTTGCAGGGACAGTTGGCGAGAATATCTTGGCAGAATAATTCTCAACATGAAATTGTGTTTCGTCTTCAAACATCTAACTACTCTACTTGCTCTTTGCAAGTGCCGCTATAAGCGATGCGGCCTGTGATCTCTGCGTTCGCCGGAGATTTAAGAGAAGAAAAATGAGCTTCTCATGCTGCCATGGGCCTGCGGCTATTCCTGCTCCGCAATTTTGTAAATTAGCGAAGCATTCTAAAATGAAATCTTCCTTACTGTTTTCTTCCTTGCTTTTTCTTGAATTGGCCAGTTATGCTCAGAACCTCATTCCCAACGGTTCCTTTGAGGAATATTACGCTTGCCCCACCGGAATAAATCAGGTGGACAGTTGCAAGTATTGGTATCCTTTCGGAGGCATTTATGGAGTACCTGGTTCACCTGACTATTTCAATTCTTGCGCAACGCTTCCAATTGCTCAGGTGCCGGATAATGCTTTTGGTACGCAGGTAGCATTTGAAGGTAATGCTTACATTGGATTGTACACAGCAGTTGATGCTTTCTATCGGGAGTTCATTGGTGCTAAACTTCTCGACACAATCCAATTAGGTAAGCAATACGCTGTTTCAATTCGCGTAAGTCGCGGCAACTATAATTCATCTGGAACATTTGTTACTGCTGCAAGCAATAAAATATGTATACGCCTAACTACTTACGCGTTTCTGTCTGGAAGTATTTTGCCACTTGACAATTTTGCCCAATTTTATGAGGACTCAATTATTATAGACTCAACAAACTGGGTATTGTTGCACTGGAATTTCATTGCTGATTCTTTATATACCCACTTGTATGTCGGCAATTTTTTTGACTTTGGTCAAACCGATACATTAATACTCATTAATACAGGTGGATGGGGAGGGCGTGCATACTACTTCATTGATAGTGTAAACATCAGATGTATAGATTGCGGACAAGATGGAATTGCATCCATCGAAAATGAAAGCCAATTGTTTTACAATGCTCTGACTGCTGATCTCGAAGTAACCACTCGACATGATGTTGGATTGTTAGTAGTTAATACCATAGGAGAAGTACTTTATAGCTATGAAATGAAAGCTGGCAAGACTAGTATACCATTTCACTTTGCTGCCGGAGTTTATTTGGCAATCATTCAAACAAAGGATGGAAGAATGGTGAAGAAGATTCTGGTTCATTGACATTTTTTCAAAACCAAAATCTTCAGGAAATGAAAAAACAACTTTTACTGTTGACGGCATTTATTTTAATGTTCTCAACAAGTCTTATAGCCCAAGAATGGCATATTGCCGGAAATACTATTGGGGCAAGTGATTTTCTCGGTGGTTTATCCGGCGGCGGCAATCCATTGCGCTTAAAAACCGAAGATGCACAAGACATCCGATTCTATACTAATGCGGGTTCTGGTTCCTTTAATAATCTTCGGATGATCATTCTCTCAGGTGGTAATGTAGGAATTGGCCTTTCATCTCCAAACAACCTTCTCCATTTGCACGGCGGCACCTTTCAAGTCACCAACTCCACTACAGGAAGTACAAGCAGCGATGGTTTCCAGATCAGTAACAATGGGAATCATGCAGAACTCAATCAAAAGGAATCGGCTGATATGCGATTCTTCACCAACAACACGCAGTATATGACGCTAGACAATGTGGGAAGATTAGGCATTAATCAGTCAAGCCCTTCCTACCGACTTGATGTAACCGAAGGTAGTGGCAGCTCTCAGCTTCGACTTGCTTTTGATGGTACCAACCAAACTCTTTTACAAACCACTAACGCAGGTTATTTTAAGTTTCTACCATCAAGCAACCGGGTGGGAATTAATGTTTCACCGAACGCCACATTGGATGTATATCCAAATAGCAGTGGCGACAATCCTCTCCGGTTGCGTGACCTGTACACATCAACTACTCTCGAAGATTTTCTGGTGGTAGATGGAAGCGGCTACGTGAAAAAACGAAATATTCAAAATGTAGTGAGCACCTGTGCAACCACCAACCAGTATTACGTTCCCGTCTTCTGCTCCACTGCAACTCAAATTCAGAACAGCCAGATATACGACAATGGTGCCAACGTGGGCATTGGTACCACTTCATTTACCGGTACTCTGCTGGAGGTAGTTGATAACGGCAGTAATGCTACGCCCATTATTGCATCATCTACCGGGAGTGGATCAAATGCCATAACGGCAAGCGTTACAGGGATCAATTCTACGGGCGTTTCTTCCACCGCATATACCTACGGAATTTATGGAGTCGGCAATGGCAGTCATTGGTCCGGTGCTTCGAGTCCCCTGGCCGGCGTGGTCGGTGCAGCGGTAGGTACGAATAATAGTGGTACAGGAACGCAAGGCAATGTAGGCGTCTATGGATTTGTTACTACAGCGCAGAGTACATCGGACAACTTTGGAATTTATGGTCTGGCAACTGTCGACGGTTCAGGTGCAGGAACAGTGAACAATTACGGCGTGTACGGCACGGCATGGAATGGCGATAACAATTACGCCGGGTATTTTGCGGGCAACCTTTACGCATCCACTTATCTGAATTACCCGTCGGATGAATTACTAAAGACCAACATCCAGGATTTGACGGATGCACTTACAACCCTTGAACAGTTGCAGCCGGTTTCATATGAGTACCTGACCGATCAATATCCACAAATGCATTTACCATCGGGCAGTCAGTTTGGTTTCATTGCACAGCAGGTAGAGCAGGTACTGCCCGAAGCCACTGCAACCATCAATGTTCCGGCAGTGTTCGATAATGACGGAAATGAGATTAGCCCCTACCTTGAGTTCAAAGCATATAAACCTGATGAATTGATTCCGCTCGCCATTCAGGGAATTAAAGAACTGAAGGCAATGGTTGATGAACAGCAACAACTCATTGAAGACCTTCAATCTCAGATTGATGGTTGCTGCTCCGGCATCGGTATGCGGGGAAATGATGGAAGTAACTCTTCAAATCAGCAAGTGCTTGTACTCTCGGTTGCCGGACACAATTCAATCGGACAAAGTATCCCCAATCCTCACAAAGAACAATGCACCATCCCCTACTATATTGCAGAAACCACCAACAAAGCCGAAATTGTATTCTATGATAATCTTGGAAGAGAAATCAATCGCGTGGAGATTATTGGTCGTGGTGCAGGGCAGGTGACGGTGCTAACTTCTCAACTTGCAACGGGTCTTTATAGCTACAGTTTGCTGGCAGACGGCCTCCTGATTGACACCAAGAAGATGATCAAGCAGGACTAATTACCCTGTCCATTAAATGAAACTGAAAACAGGCAGCGGGATCATCTCCTGGCTGCCTGTTTTGCGTTTGGTTTTGCAGATCTGCACAAAACCTCGGTGTGGGAAATGCACCGATCTCTTGATGGCTACAATAATGTCTTTCGAATGGTAAACCTATGCCACTTTACAAAACTGACCAATGACTTTCGTCAAGAACTTTTGCACCCGTAATGCACATTTCTAAAAACTCAGTCAGCACGCTTTGCAATCTTCTCTATGAAAGCGAGCAGTTGTTCTCTGCCGAGTTTTGTTACCGCCGAGGTCACGAATAGTTGCGGAAGCGCTTCCCAGCTCTTCAGCATTTCCTTTTTAAAGAGGGCGATGTGCTTGTCGGTGGTTGACCTTCCCTGCTTATCCGCTTTTGTGAACAGTAGCGCGAAAGGGATCTGCAACTCGCCAAGGCGGTTTACGAAATCAAGATCGAGTTGCTGTGGCGTGTGGCGTGAATCAATCAGCACGAATACGCACTGTAGCTGTTGCCTTTTAGCGAGGTACTCAAAAATCATTTTCTCAAACCGGCTGCGCTCCTGTTGCGAGATTTTAGCATAGCCATACCCTGGCAGATCAACGAAGTGCATGGCATCATTCACCCGGAAGAAATTGATTGTTCTGGTTTTGCCCGGCGTTTGCGAAACTTTCACGAGATCCTTCTTGCCGCAGAGCATATTGATCAATGAAGATTTGCCCACGTTGGATCGCCCGATGAAAGCGAACTCCGGTATTTCTTCTTTCGGGCAGTCTTCTTCTTTTGAAAAGCTCCCGACATAATTTACTGACCTGATGATCATGCTGAAGTCACAAAAGTAAACGTGATTGTGAAGGCAGCGAAGCAATCTTCTTCAAGGGCAGGAAGATTGCTTCGTCACGCCTTTGGGCGTGACCCGCAATCGCGCGCGGGGTTATGCTTACCTTTGCTGCCAATGAGAGAAGAGGTGGTTCCCTATGATAATCCGGCGCTTTCGAAGAAGCAGCAGGTGGAACTCATGTTTGACAAAATTGCTTTTCGCTACGATCTGATGAACCGCCTGCTCTCTTTCGGCATCGATGTTAGGTGGCGAAAAAAAATGGTGAAAGGCCTGAAGCCGCTTCAGCCCCAGACTATTCTTGATGTGGCAACGGGAACGGCCGATGTGGCGCTGTTACTTGCTGATCTTCATCCACAATTGATTGAAGGCATTGACATCTCCGAAGAAATGCTGGACATCGGAAGGAAAAAGGTTGCCGGGCGGAAACTTGAGCAGATGATCTCGCTCACGCGCGCCGACTCTGAAAATCTTCCGTTTGAAAGCAATAAGTTTGATGCCGCCACCGTTGCATTCGGCGTGAGGAATTTTGAAAACCTCGAGAAAGGACTTTCCGAAATTTATCGCGTATTAAAACCCGGAGGCCGGTTTATCGTACTGGAATTTTCGAAACCGAAATCATTTCCGTTCAAACAACTGTATCACTTCTACTTTACA
>JAFDYS010000004.1:0-3818 GCA_018267315.1 Bacteroidota bacterium
TTTTGCCTTAGCGCCAGTCCATCGAATGATCTCTGTTTGAGAGAAATGGGAATTGGTGATGATGGCATCGGATAGGTGTACTGCGGCCCTCATGGCGAGTTGAGCATAGCCTTTCTTTAAAAGAGAGAGACGGTGTGCCAAGGGATAGGCATCGTGCAGGGTAACGATTCTTTTTTTTGCGCGGATGGGGCCAAGAGGGATATTGTAATGGGGCGACCAAAACAGATCGCAAGGGGGAATTTTGCGCAACAGGGCGACTTGTTCTCGAATCGAATAGATGGGGGCATTTAAGGGGAAGTATTCGACATGAGAAGGTTTTTCTTTCGGAGGAATATAGGAAGGAGCATGCAAAATTCTGAATCGGTAATCGGCCTTTTCAAGAAGTGGCAGGAGGTGGCTGAGGTAGGTGCCAATCCCATAAGGACCGATCATTCGAGCATCAATGCACATCATTTTAAGGAGACTCCATCACCCAACGCTGATCGATTTTTTTTATCTCGATCGGGGTTTTAATGCCGCGCTGCGCCTGATACTCGGAAATAAGACCTACCATCGATGAGATCTGAACGGAGGGGTCTGAGAACTGAGCAGAGAGAGCTCCGGGAGGAAGCGTGCCTAAAATACCGTGAGCGACAAAAACATCGCCCCCTGCATGGGGAATACGACGGGTTTCGAGATTGATTTCCAAAGGAGGCGTGTCTTTGATTTGAACGATCATTTTACTCCCCTCTAAGTCTACTTCTACAGAACCCCTTTCAAAAGAAAGAAGAGAGCCTCTTATAGTTTGCGGTGCAAAGAGGTTGAGTTTGACTTCTAAATCAAAGTCAATGAGATCTCCTGTTTCCGTTGTGATTTTTGAGTGGACGATGTGAGTGTCTGGAATAATGTCCGAATGGGAAAAATCGTCATCTTCCGGAAATTCTTCAAAGAATAGATCCAGGGTGGCGTTCCAATCGATTTGCCCCTGTGGGTCATATAGAAAAGGGATCTTTCGCTGCCATGGAATTTTGTCCCACCCTGCGGCATTATTTCGGACCTCTGGATCAGAGAGGAGTCGAGAAACGATCAACTCTTTGTTGGATTTTTTATAGAAACGATGGTCCACCTCGGTAGAAATCGACACAGACTGAGGGTGTGCTCCAAGCGTTTCCATAAAAAAATAGGCTAAATCGAGATCGTGAACCGATTTTTCAATCAACAGCCCTCCTGAAAGGCTGATGTAGCGTCTCCAATTCATCATGATAATGGATAGCCCATGACCAAAATTAACATGCTCCCAGGAGCGGATTTTTTGTAATTTTCCTAAAGCTGAGGCGTGGGCTTTGAGATTTTCTGCGACTAGTTGCGTGATCTTTGCAGAGCGGAGC
Organism: Bacteroidota bacterium; assembly: GCA_018267315.1. Taxonomy (GTDB): domain Bacteria; phylum Bacteroidota; class Bacteroidia; order Chitinophagales; family UBA10324; genus JAFDYS01. Next base: position 1,368 of record JAFDYS010000004.1, read on the forward strand.
GTCAATCCGACCTGGATGTTCTTTGGGCCCAAACCGCGGTTGAATTGAGAGAACTCTTCAAGGGTTTTGAAAAGGGGTTTTTCTATAAAAATATTTTCACAAGAAGAGTGTTCTAAAATTTCTTGGAGGTGGAGGGCATGGCGATCATTGGACGAAGTGATCCATATTCTATCCAAATTGGGGTGTTGATTCAAAAGGGTCCTGATCCCCTCTTCTGAATCGGGATAAAAATTGGTGTTTTGGAATAAGAGGGTGTATTCGTCCAGAAGTTCTGCAGGGAGCCTATTTTTGATAAAAAAATCATAAGAGGTCTGGGGCTGATTGTCGCAGATAGCCACTACGCGAAGCTCTTTGCCGGTGCTTTGCTTGAGTCGGACACATTCAGCCAGAAGGTAGTGAGCCCGTCCTCCGAGGCCAAAAATTGCCACATCCAGGGTTTCTGGAGGTTCTTCTGCAAAACTTTTCGTGCAGCAGAGGGTTTGGAAAAGAGTAAGAAGACAAATGAAGTTTTTAAAGCCAAGTCTCATAGACCCCCCAGTATTTTTTGAATGCGTTCAAAAAAATAACAGAAGGGGGGTATACGCACAAGCAACAGATTTACCCTTAGGACAAGTCAATTCAGGCTTGTCCAAAAAAGAGAGCGTCTGTCATACTGTAGGCGGTGTGTGAGCACTGGTAGCTCAGCTGGATAGAGCACCCGGCTACGAACCGGGAGGTCAGAGGTTCAAATCCTCTCCGGTGCATTTTTTTGATGTCTGTGGAGGTCGTTCGTTTTGCTCCGCTATTTTCCTTCAGGCCCTTTTGGAACTAATACTTATCTATTATTTTGCCCTGTGACCAAAAAGGGGGCCGTCATTGATGTTCCTTTCGATAGTGTTGAGCCGATGATTCGGCTGGCACAGGAGGAGGGAGTCTCTGTTGAAATGATCCTGCTAACGCATTCTCATTGGGATCACATTGCTGAGGTTTCTTTGCTGAAAGAACGCCTTGGCATTCCGGTCTATATTCATGCCGCCGATGCCGATAATTTGAGAAAACCGGGAAGTGATCGGTTATTGCGCCCACGCTCTTTTGCAGGCGTTGAGCCTGATGGTTTTTTGGAAGAGGGGCAAATTATTCTGCTTGGGCATTTGAAAATTCAGGTGATTTATACTCCGGGACACACTCCGGGCGGCGTTTGCTTTTTCTTAGAGAAGGAGGGCGTCTTGCTTTCAGGAGATACCCTTTTTCAAGGGGCTATTGGGAACTTGAGTTTTCCGACAGCGCGTCCTGAAAGAATGAAGCACTCATTGATCCGGTTATTAGGATTACCTCCATCCACTCAAGTGTATCCTGGGCATGGAGATCCCACCACCATAGAAGAAGAAACATCACAGATCAGAACATTTTTAGGAGATCATCATGGCTAATTTGTTATTGGGGAAACCTGCGCCCGAGTTTGTCGCTAAGGCTCTTGTTAAAGGGGAGATCATCGATAATTTTTCTCTAAAAGATTTTATTGGCCAATATATCGTTTTCTTTTTCTATCCACTCGATTTCACGTTTGTCTGTCCCACAGAATTGCACGCTTTTCAGGAGCGCCTTGCAGAATTTCATCAGCGGAATGCCCAAGTGGTTGCTTGTTCGGTCGACAGCTGGTTTAGTCATTCTGCTTGGTTGAACACTCCGAGAAACAGAGGGGGTATTGAGGGGGTAGAATATCCGCTAGTTTCCGATCTTAATAAGACAATTTCAAAAGCTTATCAGGTCCTCAAAGAAGAGGATGGAATTGCTTATCGGGGTTTATTTCTCATCGATCGTCAAGGGATCATCCGTCATCTTTTAGTCAATGATTTATCGTTAGGGCGTTCTGTAGAAGAGGCCTTGCGTCTGGTAGATGCCTTGAATTATGTGGAAAAACACGGAGAAGTTTGTCCTGCGAACTGGCGAACAGGCAGTAAAGCTATGAAGCCCACCTCAGAAGGCTTGCTTCAATACTTCGATAAATCTTAGTGCCTAATCGTTACACACAAGTCCAAATCGTGCCCGTGTGCGTGCCCGTGCCTGTGCCCGAAAGAGATATTGGCGTTTCCATATAATGTGACGTCTATTCGTAACAGGAGGCAAAATCATCGAAACTACTACAGAAGAACGGACATTGGTCCTAGATCATGAGAAATTGGACGTGTATCAGATTTCCATAGAATTCGTGGTTCTAGCCGACAAGATTGTTGAGTATTTGCCTAGAGGTAGGGCTTACCTGAGCGATCAACTGCATAGAGCTGCGCTCTCGATTTCTTTGAATATTGCTGAAGGTGCGGGTGAGTATGCTGTGGAGGAGAAGGCCAGATTTTATCGCATGGCCAAGAGATCTGCTACCGAGTGCGCAGGAATACTGGACGTATGTCAGCGATTGCAGCTATTTGATAAGCAATATCATACACAAGGTCGAGCATTGCTCATTCGTATTGT
>JAFDYS010000004.1:3872-4088 GCA_018267315.1 Bacteroidota bacterium
TTTAGACTTGTGTGTAAGGATCAGCCTTAGTGCATTAGATAGTCGTACAGATCTTTTTCCGTGGTGATCAGAAAGCTCTTGTATAATGAACAGATGTTGCAAGAAGCTTCGATGATTTCTGCATCTCCAACGCCCGGCATGCAAATGGCCGCAAGGTGAGACGAGAGTGCTCTTTGCTCAAGAATTTTAAGTCCCCGCATGTAATCGGGAATACTG
>JAFDYS010000050.1 GCA_018267315.1 Bacteroidota bacterium
ATCTTAACAAAAGGCTTAATTAAGATCAATTTGGCTGCCCGAAATTTGTTAAACTATCGTTAGCAGGAAGCTGGCAGGAAAATATTAATTTTACCACATCAAACAAAATTCATGGAAATCATTCCGGGGTCCCTTTTAAAAACAATTGACTCTCCAGCCGATCTTAAGAAATTACCGAGGGAAAAACTGCACCAGGTTTGTGATGAATTACGCCAATATATCATCGACGTGGTAAGTGTATATGGAGGTCATTTCGGCGCCAGCCTTGGTGTTGTGGAATTGACGACAGCCCTCCATTATGTTTATAATACCCCTTATGATCAATTAGTTTGGGACGTGGGCCACCAGGCTTACGGACATAAGATACTTACCGGGCGAAGGGACAATTTTATTTCAAATCGTAAATATAAAGGGATAAGCGGCTTCCCAAAAAGAAGCGAAAGCGAATATGATACGTTTGGAGTGGGACATTCATCCACCTCCATTTCGGCAGCATTGGGCATGGCAATGGCAGCCAAATACAAAGGTGAAACCGACCGGAGAGTTGTTGCAATTATCGGGGATGGCGCCATGACTGCAGGACTTGCTTTTGAAGGAATGAATCATGCCGGTGTAGCGGATACCGATCTGCTGATCATTTTGAATGATAACCGCATGGGCATCGACCCCAATGTTGGTGCTTTAAAAGAATACCTGACCGATATTACCATCTCTCCTACTTATAATAAAGTAAAAGACGATGTCTGGAAGCTATTAGGAAAATTGCCCGTAGGAAAACATTTTACCCGTGCGATGGCGCATAAGTTAGTCGAAGGAATGAAAGGAATGGTGAGCAGCAGTGCTAATTTATTTGAAGCATTGAAGCTTCGTTATTTTGGACCAATTGATGGGCATAATGTTGCCAAACTGGTAGATACATTAAAAGACCTTCGTGAAATTCCTGGTCCTAAGATCCTGCACATTATTACTACAAAAGGAAAGGGATACGCCCTGGCAGAAAAAGATCAGACCAAGTGGCATGCGCCGGGTTTGTTTGATAAAGTGACCGGTGAGATTTTCAAGAAAACACCTGACAAGCCTATGCCGCCTAAGTATCAGGATGTGTTTGGTCATACGATGGTTGAACTGGCTGAAAACAATCCGAAGATCGTCGGCATTACTCCGGCCATGCCTTCCGGTTCTTCACTCAACATCATGATGAAAGCCATGCCTGACCGGGCTTTCGATGTCGGCATTGCTGAACAGCATGCGGTTACATTTTCGGCCGGACTTGCTACGCAGGGTCTTGTTCCGTTCTGCAACATCTATTCATCATTTCTACAGCGGGCCTATGACCAGGTGATTCATGACGTGGCGCTGCAAAAACTGCCCGTCGTCTTTTGCCTCGATCGTGGCGGTCTGGTGGGTGAAGACGGCGCCACGCATCAGGGAGAATTTGATCTGGCCTACCTGCGCGTCATTCCCAACATGATTGTGAGTGCGCCCATGAATGAAGAAGAACTGCGTAATCTCATGTACACGGCGCAACTGGAAAAAACAAGAGCTCCGTTTGCTATCCGCTACCCGCGTGGCGAAGGCGTGATGCCTGACTGGAGAAAGCCGCTGCGCGAAATCGGAATCGGGAAAGGAAGAATGATCTGCGACGGTCAGGATATTGCTATTCTCTCCATTGGGCACCCCGGTAATTTTGTGACCGAAGCCATGAAGGATTTACGGACTCTCGAGATTTTCCCCGCGCACTTTGATATGCGGTTTGTTAAACCACTTGATGAGGAACTGCTCCATGAAGTGTTTACACGATTCAGCAGGATCATTACGGTGGAAGACGGCGTGATCCAGGGAGGTTTTGGAAGCGCCATTCTGGAATTCATGAGCGATCATGGCTATGATGCTGAAGTGAAACGACTTGGCATCCCCGATAAGTTTATTGAACACGGCTCACCAAGGGAACTCTATCACGAGTGCCGGTTTGATGATGAATCTATTTTTGAAACGGTGAAGGAAATGATTTCTTCCAGGGTGACAGTGCATCACTGATTTCAACTCATTCAAAAACTAAAATCGCCGGTGCTGTACCCGGCGATTTTCATTTTTTTTTAAAGTTGCTTTGAATTATTGCTTTACAATACGAACGGAATAATCCTGCCCTTCCATTTTTACATGCAGCAAATACATGCCGGGCGCGAAGCGGGAAAAGTCAAGCCGCACATCGTTTTCACCGCTGAGCAAATGATAATTGTATGCTTTGAGTATTCTGCCATACAGGTCGAGTACTTCAAGCAGTGCATCACCATCCGATTCCATATTCATTTGAACCTGCAAGGCATCACTCACCGGGTTAGGATAGTATTTCACTTCTCCCACCGCTGAGCCGGCATTCATTGCTTCATCCGGTTCATTTAACCTGGCCGCAAACGACGAACAGTTACCCATGGTGGTATCATTGGTATTAATCAATTTGCCAAGGAAGGCATCGGTATTTACCGGGCTTGAGGTGTGATAACCCACTACAATTTTATCAGCTTGTGAAAGCGTGCCCACATTGTCACTCTTCGTGGAGAAGGTGAAATAGATTTCCTTATGAGGACCAAAATCCATGAAAGGGCCATAACTCAGCGCCTGCTGATTGGTTTCTTCTTTTGACCCGCCGAGGTATGTGGCAAAGCGAAGCGACTGCGAATCCGCAGATGAGTTTACATCCTGCAACGCGGCGATAAACGCATCAAACTTGATATTGGAACCGCTTGCATTTCCATTAAGGTATGTCATGATGGGATCTTTCACAGGCAGGTTGGTGCTGTTGGTCAAACCGATAATGAAGACCGCTTTATCATTCGGGTCATTAGGATTCTTATACCACAGAATGGCGTTGTCCTGCTCATCTCCTGATCCACCATAGAATGTGCTCCAAACACATTTTCCGGCGGAATCGAATTTTGTTACAAAAGCATCATTGTATCCGCCTTTGATACGCTGAAAAGCTTTGCTGGAAGAAGGGAAATTATTGCTGGCCGTCCATCCGGTGATAAACACATTTCCGGCATCGTCAATAGCCAACCCGCGGCCACGATCGGTGCTTTTGCCTGCAATGTATGATCCCCATACTGGAGTATAGGTAACCACCCCGTTAGTTCCAACACCATAAGCCCACTTACCAATAAAGGCATCGGTACCACCCTTGTAATTGGGTTGACAAGTGCCCGTGGTCGCAATTCCGCCGGTACTCTCAGTGGTTCCTGACAGGTAGATATTCCGATTATTATCCATCACCACTGAGTGGCAACGATCCTGCCCTTTGGGAGAAGCGGTATCGGTATTATTTACGTCATAATAAGTGAAGAACTTCATGGTAGATAAACAAGGATCCAGAACAGCTATGTATCCGTCACCTTTATTGTTGTATTTATTGTCGTAGGTATTGATGGCTCCGGTTCCGATATTGAGACTTTCAGTAAATCCGGTAGCAATCACATCGTGAGATACGGGATCAATGGTCAGTGATAAAACCTGATCAAGTGATGCCTGCGTATTATTCCGGTTGCCGCCCAGCAGAGTCCATCTCAGCATCGTTCCTGAATCATCATATTTGGCAATCCATCCTTCCCATTCATCACGGCGCTCGGTTTGCCATGGACCCTGAGCGCATTCACCATAATCACAGGCGAAGGCGTCATAAATGGAATCCTGATTAGGGAGCAGTTTGGAATCGCCGCCGACATAGATGTAGGTTTTTCCCGCTACGCTGTCGTGATCCAATGTAATGCAGTATCCATAATCACTGCCTTGCGGGTTACCCAGCATCCGGAACCACTGGATGGCGCCACAAGCGCCATTGCTGTCCACGGAATATTTGGCGACGAATGCATCAGCGGCGCCATAATTTACCACATTGGTATCGCACAGGGTATCTGTAAAAACACCGAAGCTTTTTGTTCTGCCCACTACATAAATTGATTCCGGAGTTGTGTTTCTGTCAATCACCACCCCATCAATCAGTTCTTCATCGGTGAAACCGGTGGAAGCATTCAGGTCATCATCAATGTAAGTGCCCCAGTCAAAATTGTTGTATTGAGCTTTAACTGGGTTCACATTGGCTCCCGCGATAAAAATTGAAAGAAGCACTAAAATCCGTAAAGTGAAACTTGATTTCAGGAAACGGGAAATGAATTCGTTGAATTTTGTCATGGATTGGTTGTTAGAATCTTATTGAATAAAATTGAAATCATATTGAATTTCAAATATGGGGCAATAGGTATCAACCTATATGCTGCCCTCCAAATATCAATTCACTAATATTACAAACTTCAAGCGGACAAAAGTAATTATTTCACATGACGGCACCAACCGGAACCGGCATTCTCCACGTAGTTCCCACACCTATTGGTAACCTCGATGATATCACTTTGCGTGCAGTTAAATGCCTAAGGGAAGCTGATGTTATACTTGCTGAAGATACGCGTCATTCTTTAATTCTTTTAAAATATCTGGGAATAGAAAAGAAATTACAGGCCTACCACCAGCACAACGAACATCAATTGACGATGGCTTTCATAAGCCGATTAAAATCAGGTGAAAAGTTGGCCCTCATCAGTGATGCCGGCACGCCGGGAATCAGTGATGCGGGCTTTTTGCTGGTTCGTGAATGCATCCGTAATCAGATTGCGGTGCAATGCCTGCCGGGCGCCACCGCATTTGTGCCCGCGCTGATCGTTTCAGGTTTTCCCACCAATGAATTTTTATTTGCGGGTTTTCTTCCCCAGAAAAAAGGAAGACAGAAAAAAATATCGGAGTTGCTCCGGGAAAAAAGGCCGGTAATACTATATGAATCACCGAACCGTTTGATCAAACTGCTGGAAGAAATTATAACGATATCCGGAGAAAGCAGACTGGTAAGTGTCTCCCGCGAGCTCACAAAGATTCATGAAGAAACTGTAAGAGGAACTGTCGCGGAACTGATCCTGCATTTCCGGTCGTCCGGTGTGAAAGGTGAAATTGTGGTTGTAATAAACCCGGCCAATGTGGATTAGAAATATCTTTCCGCCCGCATGACGCGATCACAAAAGCTGCTGCTGTCTTTTTCTGCCGGCGTATTGCTTTCACTGGGATGGCCGCCCCTCCCTCTATTCCCTTTGCTATTTGCCGGCTTTGTACCCATTCTCTGGCTTGAAGATGCTGCGTACAGAAACCAACTCTCATCAAAAGCTTTTTTCGGTTACAGCTATCTCGCTTTGCTTATCTGGAACCTGATCACCACCTGGTGGGTGGGCGCCACTTATTTCGGCACGCATGATATTTCAACAGCCATTGCAGGGCTTATCGCCAATACCGCGAACCCGCTGCTCATGTCCATTCCACTTGTCGGATTTCACCGAACCCGCATGCGCTTTGGCAACATGATCGGCTACCTATCCCTGCCGGCATACTGGATCACGTTTGAATTCATCCACCTGCGCTGGGATCTTTCATGGCCGTGGCTCACACTGGGAAACGGTTTGGCGGCATTTCCAAAATTCATTCAATGGTATGAATATACCGGTGCGCTGGGCGGAACTCTTTGGATACTGGTGGTCAATATCTTCCTGTACCGACTGCTTTTCATTTTTCTCTCAGGCAGAATTTATCAGAACTACCGCCGGATTTTGCTGGTTGCCATATTGACCATGGTGGTACCAGTGATTCTCTCACTCGGAATGTATTACTCTTACAAGGAAACGGGAAAGGCGGAAAAGGTTGTGGTAGTGCAGCCCAATATTGATCCATACAGCACTAAGTTCGATCCGTCCACGCTGCAATTGCAAATGCAAACCCTCATCCGGCTTTCAAAAGAGAAAGTGGATAGTACGACCGACTATCTGGTGTTCCCTGAAACCGCATTGCCTGATGGCATCATGATCAGTGAGCTTCACACCAATCCGTTCATTAAAGAACTTCAGCACTTTCGGGTTGCTTATCCCAAACTGAAAATTGTGACCGGCATCAGTTCATATGCCATCTATCAATCAGCGGAAACACCCACCGCACGTAAATCACAGGACGGCACTTACTACTGGGATGCTTTCAATTCAGCCATTCAGCTTGACTCAACGGGCAACATTCCTATTTATCACAAATCAAAACTGGTACCCGGTGTAGAGAAGATGCCTTATCCTAAAATCTTCGGTTTCCTTGAATCACTGGCGCTTAACATGGGAGGCACGGCAGGAAGTTTGGGTTCGCAGCCGCATCGCAGCGTATTCTTCTCGGGTAGTTCTGCTGATTCAACAGGCGCAGCGGCGCTTATTTGCTATGAATCTATTTACGGCGAATACTCCAATGAGTATGTGAACCGCGGCGCCGGATTGCTCTTTGTGATCACCAATGATGGCTGGTGGGGAAACACGGCCGGTTACAAACAGCATCTCATTTACGGAACCCTGCGCGCGATTGAAACTAGAAGGGATGTGGCGCAGTCAGCCAATACCGGCACATCGGCCTTCATCAATCAGCGCGGCGACATTTCTGACAAAACACCGTGGTGGCAGCCGGCCGTGATCAGCAAAACGCTCTATGCAAATCATGCGATCACATTTTATGTGAAGTTTGGGGACCTGATTGGCAGATTATGTAACATGGTCACTGTATTGCTCACAGCGTTTTCCATTTACTCAAGAATCGCAGAGAGATTTAAACTGAAGAAATCATTGTAGCATGAACCTGGAAAATCTATGTGCAGCTGCCTGCGAGGTGGCGCGGGCTGCCGGCCATTTTATTGGAGAAGAAAGAAAGAAGTTTGACCTGAATGAAGTGGTGAACAAAGGCCAGCGGGATCTCGTCTCTTACGTTGATCTGCAATCAGAAAAAATCATTGTGGACGGATTGAGAAACCTACTACCCGGGGCCGGCTTTCTCACTGAAGAAAAAACCGTTGACAACGAAGAGAACGCCTCACTGCGGTGGATTATTGATCCGCTGGATGGCACCACCAATTTCATCCATGGCGTGCCGGCATACTCGGCAAGTATTGCCTTGCAAAAAGACGGTGAACTGGTGATCGGGATAGTTTATGAAGTGAATCTCGGCGAGTGTTTTTATGCCTGGAAAAACGGCGGCGCCTATTGCAACGGAAAAAAGATATCCGTCACGAAAACGGAACACCTCAAAAACGCACTTACGGCCACCGGTTTTCCTTACCGGGAATTTCCGCAGATGCCGCGCTTCTTCGCCACCCTGAAATACCTCTTCAACAACAGCCACGGGGTACGTCGCCTTGGCTCAGCTGCGGTAGATTTGGTTTACGTCGCCTGCGGCCGGTTTGACGGATTTTTTGAATACAACCTCAATGCGTGGGATGTGGCCGGCGGTGCACTTATTGTGCAGGAAGCGGGCGGCACTGTAACGGATTTCAAAGGAGGCAATGATTTCCTTTTTGGAAAAGAAATCATTGCCTCGAATACGCACCTCCACCGCGAATTCACTCAAGTGGTTGTTGATCCGGAATAACCGGTCAACCCGGGCTTCCCTTAGAACGCTCCCCTCACCCCTACAATAAAATTGCGGCCGGGGGCACTGATGCCGGAAGCAAACACCCGGTAATTCTGATCCAAAATATTTTCACAGGCGGCTTGTACCATCAGGTTCTTCGTGATGGCATACTGAAGCCGCAGATTGAGCGTCCACCATGATGGCATGCCTTCCGGAGTTGCATATTGTTCATTGTCTTCCCCGTTGAGGTAATAGTCCTCGATATGTTTCCATCCATTATACATGGCAAAAGCTTCCGCTCTGAATTTTTCATAGTTGTATATGATTGATGTTTTACCGATCACCGGTGGAATGTGATCGAGCGGTGCATTGCCTGTATCGTTTACAATCCGCCCGTAGGTGTACGTAATCGTGCTGGTCAGAGAGAGGTGATCAGTGAAGTCAACGAAAAGGTTTCCGTTCACACCATATAAAAATGCTTTGCCCTTGTTTTGATTGGCCATCACGGCGCTCATCTCACCATCATATTCGATTGAATCTTCTCCGTTGTAAGTGAAATAGTCCGTTACGATGGCATCGCGGAACACCGTGTAGAAACCCACGGCTTCGATCTTCACTTTGTTACCGAAAATCTTGCTAATGCTCAGGTCGGCATTGTACGTTTTCTCGGGTTTCAGATCGGGATTGGGAACGATGAGGGTGCCCGGCGCCGATTCAAAAACCTTGGCGAGATCATCCACATTCGGTGCGCGGAAACCGGTAGAACCCAGCAGCGACACACGCAGGTTCTTTTCACCATTCCAGATGATACCCAGTGATCCGCTGACGGGGGTGTTGCTTTGATCCACTTCATCATAAGGGAAATCAAAAAATTCTTTGTTCACAAAAGTGGAATGCAGCGAAATGTACTGAAACCGCAATCCTGCATTGAGCACCCATTGGTCACTGATGTTGTACGCATCCGTTGCATAAATGCCGAAGTAATTCATGGTGTTGTCGCCATCCGGATACCGGGTATCCAGCGGCGAAACTTCACCCGTATTAATGTCAGTCTGCTCAGCGGTTGACTTCAGCCAGTTCAACTGCCCGTCTACTCCGAGTCGCAGGTCATTTTTCTCCTTCATGTTACGGGCATGAACATCGAAACCCATCACACTTACCTGCTCGTTGCGGTTCTGCAATCCCGAACGGTTTACCCGCCGCTGATGACGGCTCTCTTCAATGTATTGATAGTTGATACCTGCATAATATTCGCTGAAGAAGCCCTCCCGGTTTGTGACTTCGAAGGAATAAGCCGCCAGTGTACGGAGTTGCGGCCCGTAATACCACTCGGCATTGCGAAGGGTAGTATTGGGATCAGGATCAGTAAGCCGGTCATACCGCGGCACATCAGAGGAGTTGGAAAGCTGCAGATTCAGCTGATGCTTTGTGCCGGAGCCCGGGCTAAAAAGAAATTTCTGCAAAATGTCATACTGGTTATAGCCCGATTGCACCTGCTTGTAGATGTTGTCATTCTTCACCAGCGAATCCTTGTCATTAATGCGGGCTATGTAGTACGGACGCAGCCAACTACTGTCTGCCGTTTCATTCAGATTCTTGCCCTGAATCAAATCATCGAAAGACGAATAGGAAACGGAAGTCCATGATGCCAGTTTCCCGCCGCCGATATTAAAATCGAGATGTCCCGTTTTTTCAGACGAGGCGCTTGCATAGCGAAGCAGACCGTTGCCGTGAATGTTTAATTCACCGGCTTGTTCGCTGAGTTGCGGAGTGCGGGTGTGAAAATGAATAACACCGCCAAGCGCATCACTGCCATAAACGGTGGATGATGGACCAAAGAGCACATCCACGCGCTGCAACATGGAAGGATCAAGGGTGACGATGTTTTGAAGGTGACCACTGCGGTAAATGATGTTGTTCATCCGCACGTCATCTATTACCAGCAGCACGCGGCTTGCTTCAAAGCCGCGAAGCACGGGGCTTCCGCCGCCCAGTTGTGACTTCTGTACCATCACCATTCCTGTTTGTGAAATGAGATCTGCTGCCGATGCCGGATTGGCCTGCTGAATCTGCCGGGCGTTGGTGGTCTCCGTTTGCTGCGCCACGTCCTTCTTATCCTCTGCCACCTTGTTGGCGGAAATCACTGCTTCGTCCAGCACAATGGCGCGGTCTGCGCTGTCAACGGGCAGCGTTTGTGCTTGCCCCAGCTCAAAGGAGAGTATTAATGAAAATATGAAAAACTTTTTCACGATTTAGATTTTTAAGTTGAATCAATAAATAATTTCTGCATGCATGGGATGCAGGGAATGGAAGAGAAAACTCAGCCGATGAAGTGGTCGGGTGGTGAGAATACTTCAGCTGAGAACAAAAAAGATTCCGCTGAGAGGTATGGGCTTACAAGCCATATCGAAGCGGGAAATGAAGCATTCAATTTTGTGCAGCCGGAAAAAGATTTCTCGCTAAAGATTTGAACGAAGACGGCACTGCGATCCGGCTTCTTCTTTGACTCATCATCATCCATCATCTGCGCCAGTTCGGTCACGAGATCGCTTTCTTCGATGTCAGCATAGGCCTTCACCTCCACTTCACCAATACCCGTACTAACCGAAATCACATCATACATCCGTCCGTTGAGCACAAACTCCCGTTGGTCCAGGCAGCGTTGATTCCACTCATCAGAAGTGAAATGGAAAATCATTAACCGTGATTCTTCTGTTATGCCCTGCAACCTCGCCTGCATATCGTTCCGCACTTCCATTCGTGCCAGGTGAAACACGGCCAGGAAACCGACGGAGGCATAGAGCGCTATGCCGAGAGCCGTACTGCTTATGATCCGTGTTTTCATTACGCTAAAGGTCGCCATTGAGAACGCTCTTCAGAGCACATTGAGCAATTGTTCCTTGATCTTCTCCAGCTCATCCTTCATTTGCACCACAATCTTTTGAATGCCGGCATGGTTGGCTTTGGAGCCCAACGTATTGATTTCCCTTCCCATTTCCTGGGAGATAAAATTAAGGCGGCGCCCGTTCGATTCTTTTTCATCGAGTGTCTTCAGAAAAAAATCACAATGACTTTTGAGTCTTACCTTCTCTTCACTGAAATCGAGACGCTCGAGGTAGAAAATCAATTCCTGCTCGAGGCGGTTTCGGTCCATTTCTTCCGATGCAAGGTTTTCGCTGATCTGGGCATGAAGCCGCTGCTTCACATTTTCAATACGGCTCTTTTCATGCGGCTCCACTTCCTGCAACAACTCCAGCAACCGCTTCACATTCTCATCCAATGAATGTTCCAGTGCCCGGCCTTCGTTGGTCCTGAACATAACCAGGTCGCCGAGCGCTTTATTCAAAACGCGTTTGGCAAGCTCCCATTCTTCTTCGCTAATGCTTCCTTTCTCGGGGCTCATCACATCAGGCATTTTGAATGCAAGCGCCAGCAGGTTTTTCTTGCTTTCACCTAATTCTTTTGCCAGCGATTTAATTTCTCTGTAGTATGCCTTCAGCAATTCACGGTTGATGGTGGAAGCGGCACCGGCTTCACTCTGCCAGATCACCGTTGCATCAATTTTACCGCGCTGCAGCTGATCCGTAATGACAGACCGGATCTCCTGCTCCTTCTCACGCAGGAATGCGGAAACGCGCAGGTTAAGATCAAGGTATCGGTTGTTCAACGATCGCAACTCGACTTTGACGGTCACTCCATTCATACTCTCTTCCGCTTTGCCATAACCGGTCATTGATAAAATCATATGCTGGAATTTGAGGTGAAGATAGGAGGTGTTGATTTAGCGGTGCGATCCGCAGGATTACTTCGGTTGTATGAATCGTTCCTTGAGTGCTGAAAAAGTAAACGCATTTTTCATACTCACCAGGTAAACGCCCAGGAATATGAGTGCCGTAGCTACCACTTTAATGAGCGGATATTCATCCCGGTTGAGCAGCAGGGCGATCAAGGTAGCCAGCGCCGGCTGCAGGTAAATGTAAATGCCTACTACGGACGGGGCGGCATAACGCATGGCCAGGGTGTTGAGCAGGTAGGCAAAGAAAGTTGTGAAGATGACAATGAAAGAAAGCTCAAGCCAAATATGCCGGGGGAATACATGCCAGCTGATTGCCGAAAACTCTGACCATCCAACCGGAAGCACGAAGAACCACCCGAAAATAAAAACCCAGGTGATCACGGTGATGGGATGATATTTCTTCATCAGCGGTTTCACGATCACCAGGTAGATGGCATAACTGGTAGCATTGAGCAGAACGAAAATGTCGCCCATGGTTTGTCCGGAACCGCGTGTGATTTCCTTGCCGGAAAGAATCACCAGCACAGCGCCTGCTGCTCCGCAAATCACACCCGCGATTTTCAGCCACGTGATTTTTTCATCGTGAAATATTCCTGACAAGAGCAAAACGAGTATCGGCGTGGTCGTCATCATCAGTGCGGCATTAATGGGCGTAGTGATGGAGAGTCCCTTGAAGAAAAGCAGCTGGTTGATGGCAACGCCGAAGAGCCCGCAAAGAATGAGCAACCCATAATCCCTGCGTTCCACCTTTTCCTTCTCCATCGCCAGCTTGTAACCGATGAACAATGCACCGGCCACCGTAACCCGGATCACAATGGCTCCGAACGGTTTTATGTAATGCGGTACCACATCTTTTGCAACGGTGAAACTCAGGGCATAGATGAGATTGGCGAGAAAGAGATAGAGATGCGTTCGCAGCTTTTCACTCATGTGCGGCAAAGCTACATGTTAGCTTAACCAAATCTTATTCAAAGCATGTTCAGTATGTAAGATCATTGGACAAGTACGGCCGGCGCCATTCAATCAACCCGGGACGATGACCCGCTGTATTGAACTTAGAAATCCAGTCCCATGGAAAAATGCCAGCGCGGCTTTTGTTTGGCGCCGCTGTCAACACCGCGGGCATAATCAAGCCGGAGAAAATAACCGAGGATGGTTGTTCGCGCTCCCAGTCCGTAACCGTACACAATCGGCTCGCGGAAATAATTTACGTGAACAGAAATAGGTCCCTGTGTCACATCCACGGAGTTGAACGGATTGTCTTTGTCATAAGGCGACACGCCCTGCCAGGCCGTACCCGCATCAAAGAAGCCGACAAACTGGAAGTTCTTTACAAAGTCAGAACGAATGGGTGTATTGAGAAGGTATGAGAAAATCGGGAACCGCAACTCCGTATTCACGAGCGCATATGAGTTTCCATTTCTGATATTTTGCTGGAAGCCGCGCAGGTTGGTGGCTAATGTCTGAAACGCATAACCCGCATTCAGGTCAACCGGTGTTTCGGTATTGAATGCGGGGAGAAATTCATTCTCCGCTGCACCGAGGTAATACACCACTTTCTGGTCGCCCCAGCTTGTGGCGCCATTCAACCGGGTGGCCCAGATCAAATTGCGGTTGATCCGAAAATAATAACGCGCATCGAAACCCGCAGCAAAGAGATAGGTTTTCTTTTGATCGAGCTGGCGCTGCACATCACCATACACTTTGTAGCGAAGCCCGTCGTAGATGTTGGTTTGAATTTTCATGGTGTTATCGAACACATATTCCAACCGCACACTCAGCCATTCACTGTTGTTTTGAGGAAGGATTAAACTAAAGGTGTCTGTTGACAGGTAATTGGTTCTGTCATTACGGAACGTGAAGCTGCCACGGAAGCTGCGAAGCAGATCGAGCGGGTACCGGAAAGTGGCATCGGCTACGTAGGTGCGCACTTTGGCATTGACCGGCAGGTACCACACCGGCGTATAATCGTAAGCAAGCGCCACGGATTTGCGGTACACGGTAAATTTCTTATCGAGCCGGTGCTTCAGGTTTTCGTATGTGAGGAAATATTCTGTTCCGTCAAACTGCGTGGGGAAACGGAAGCCACCCTGGATACGGTAATCCTCCATGAGGTCCGTCATGTTCGCACTCAGGAAAACATTAAAGTCAGGATTATCGAACTGCCCGCCGAAAGCGCCGAACGGCTGATACCGCGTTACAATTAAGCTGTTATCTATTTGCGTGGTGATGGATGAAGTTGAAAATTTCACCGAGTACGGCAGGATGCGTGAAAACCGGAAGGGCGGATTTTTCTTTTCCTGCGTTGCCGATTCAGGTAGAACCTTGGTAGGACTGAAAAGGAAATCACTCTGGAAATAGTAGTTATCGGCATTCACCGTATCGGCACGCATGGTATCGTTCAGCTTGGCCGGTTTCAAATCATTCACCGGCGCTTCGATGCGAATGGTATTGGACGGCTCCATCTTTGAATACATGGCCCTGGCATATTCCGTGAGCGGCAGCACCATGGCTGCGCCGGTATCCACTGAAGATTTCACTACGGAAATCCGGTACTTGCCGTTGGTGTAAATCAACTGCGCCATTTTGCCGGCCCGCACAGCAGCATCCTGTTCAAGAATGGAATATGAATAATTGGTGGACGGAGAAAGGATGGCTGTATCGCGGTACACCGGAAGCTTCAGCGTGGAATCGGGTTGCAGTGTTTTTGATGCAATCAGTGAATCCATGTTGTAAGCAGGATTCAGCACGGTGGAGTCAGGAAAATAGTAGTACCGGTCGTTGTGATCAAACACGCTGTCAATATGCCCGGTAAAACGATTGTAGATGCCGTTGTAATCACTGAGGAATGAAAAATTCTCCTTGTTAAACCCCGCTGCAAAATTTTCATTGGCAAAATCAGAATTCGTTATGCGCAGCAGCGACTTGGTTTTCTTTTTCATGTTGTAGAAAAACAGATTGTAATTGCCGATCGGTCGCGTGGTATCGGCATTAAACGTGCGTAAGGTATCATTAATCCGGTTGGACGTGAACAGAATGCCCTGCCGTGTCGGCAGTTTCACGAACACCGGATTCAAATCATCATAATAATCATTGGTGATCTGCTCCAGTTTGCCGGAGCGCAGGTTGTATTGATAAATGTCAGACTGCCCTTTGTTTTCAGCCGAAAGCACAATGGTGTTCGCATCACTGTAACCGAACCCAAAAACTTTCTGGAAACTCACAATATCATCCTTCTCCTTTTTGAATTTCTTCAAATCCACATGCACCACCCTTGTCTTGTTTCTGCGCTGGTACATGATGGTGAGTTCATCGCCGGAAGGTGAAAAGGCAAGCTGTGGCTGCATGTAATCAATCGGCTGAGTCATGTTTTTGAAGCCGCCCCGGAAAACAGTCTTTGACTTGTCCTTATCCAGATCGCGGTAGCATACCCTGAAGCGCCCGAGGTTATTCTTCACAAAAGCCAGCCCGGAGGCATCGTTGTTGATGCGCAGTTCATGAATCACCTGCGGCGATTTCTGCTTCAAGGCGATCACGCTCCGCTCATCGGGCTGGTTGCGGTTCTTCTCATCTTCGGTGAATTGATTGTAGTAGTAATCGTAGAATTCATTCAGAAAATCCTTTGTCGTTTTTCCGAATACAAAACTGAAACCGCTTTCCATGCTTCGGTTGATGCGCGTGAGGTAAAGCAGATTGGGAATGGCCGGCTCGCCGTACTTATCTGCTATGTAGTGCCAAACGGCATGCCCCGCAAACCGGGCATCGGCACCGGTGAGCTTGTTGAGTTTTTTGTATTTGCCGCTCATGATGCCGTTGCGCAGCATGTTATCATTCTCTGAACTCCACGGTTGGCCCACATAGGAAGTGAGTCCCTCTTTAAACCAGAGTGGCAACTTCAGCAACACCGCATTCTGCACGGCCTCTCCCAAACTGCCGCCATAGAGCATGTTGCTCAGGAAGATGGCGGCAATACCTTCGCGGATCTGCTTACGCAGGTGCTGGTGATTACCGTCAAAGTAGATGAACATTTTGTTGCCGATGATCTTGGTTACGCCACCCGTGTTATTCTGATCAATGCCGTAACCAATGTTTGACTGCTTCAGATCATCGAGGTTGTTATACACCATAATGTCAATGCGGTCCACCATCTTGAACTCAAGTTTCTTCTCGATGTCGTTCATTTCCTTCTCGGCATCTACAATAGTGAATTTGCCGATATCCTGTCCGCCGAGGTAGTAGTAAACATAAAACCGCTCTGACTGGTAGTATGACCACACGAAGTCTTTGTACTGCACACGGTTCTGCCCGAATAGCTGATCCGGTGTCTGCTGTGCGAAGGAATTGATACTCTGAAACAGAATGCCCAGCATTCCGCACAGGGTGAAGAATCGAATAACTTTGCCGCGCTTCATAAAAACAAATCGCTCAGGGATTCCGAAAGTAAAACATTTTAAGCATGGCATATATCCATCATTTCATCTTCAATAATTTTCAGGAGAACACTTACATCATCTGGGATGAAACCCATGAAGCCGTAATCATAGACCCGGGCTGCTATTACCCCGAAGAAAAGAGTGATCTGAAGAAATTCATTGAAGGAAAAAAACTGAATGTGGTTTTACTGCTCAACACCCATGGCCATCTCGATCATGTATTCGGTAATAAATGGGTGAAAGAAACTTATGGGGTTCCCTTCCTCGCCCACCGTGATGATGAACTTTTTTTGAAACGCATGAAAGAGACCGCCGCGATGTATGGCTTCGGCGTAGAAGAGTCTCCCCTGCCCGACCGGTATCTGGAAGAAGGTGATGAAGTGAAATTCGGTAAAACCACGCTGCAGGTGATTCATGCTCCGGGTCATTCACCGGGCAGTGTATGTTTCGTTTCCAGAGAAGATGCATTCCTCATCGGGGGTGATGTGCTTTTTGAAGGAAGCATCGGGCGGTTTGATTTGCCGGGAGGAAACTATGAAACGCTGATGCAAAGCATTTTCATCAAACTGATGCAGTTGCCGGATGACATGCGTGTTTACAGTGGGCACGGATCCATGACTACGATTGGTGCGGAGAGAAAGAACAATCCGTTTCTGCTCGAATATGAGATAGAATCAAAAAAAATCTCAGCGGGCTGATGCGGCGACCGGCACTGGCATAACTCTTCGTGAACTTCAGTCCTGGTTTTTAACTGATCTCCTCGAAAGTGCCGGTCTTCCTGTTCTTGGTTACGTTGTTCCAGTTGAAGTGGCGGCCGTTCATGGCGATGTAAACGCCATGAGGCAGGGTATCGGCATATGCGATCGCGCTGCCGAGGTTGAAGAATCCGTCGGATGAGCGAAACTGATACGGAATCATGGCGCCGGTGAGAACAATGGTTTTGGGTAGTTTGGCTTCACCCAGCAGCCGGGCTGTGATCTCCATCGTATCGGTGCCATGGGTGATCACGATCTTGCCTTCATCGCACTGCGCGCAATAGTTGAGAATGATCTGCCTGTCGGCATCTTTCATTTCCAGTGAATCAATCATCATCAGCGTACGAACTTCTGCATCCACGGTGCATCGTCCGAGCCGCAGCATTTCAGGAACATGCGTTTCTTTAAAGTACAGGTTACCGGACAACTCATCATATTCCTTATCAAATGTTCCTCCTGTAACAAGAATCATTACGCTCATGGGGTGGGTGTTTTGCTCTGCAAAATAGAAATTCCATTTTCTGCCACGATTGCCCGGTTCCCGTCCAAAAAATAATTATTGACATACCGTATGGAATGCTGGATAATGTCCCTACCTTTTCTGGAACATTTTTTACTAACCTAAAAAACACCCAATGAAAAAGCTAATTACCCTTTTGCTGGCTGCACTCCTTGCCCAAGCGGTGCATGCCCAATGGTCGATTGTCGGTCAAGCGTTCATCGGTACCGTTCGCGCTGTGTACTTTCAAGATGTGAACACCGGATTTGCCGCCGGAGGCGATGGCGCGACACTTGGCTTTATTGCCAAAACAAATGACGGCGGTGTCACGTGGACTTCAACATCAATCAGTGGTACCATTCTGCTGAGATCCATTGCCTTTGTGGATGAAAACACCGGGTATATCTGCGGCCATAGCGGCGTTTTGTTGAAAACAACAGATGGCGGTAATACCTGGACTAACATCTATACAAACGCATCGCAAACATTCCGTGCCATTGATTTCATTTCATCAACCACTGGTTTGATGGCTGGAGCGGCAGGTACTATCTGGAAAACGACCGACGGAGGCACTTCATGGTCCTCAACGTCACTCGGAATTTCAAGTGATGTGATTCAGCTTGACATGATTGACGAAAACACAGGATACGCCTGTGCCTCCAGCGGCGTTTCGCCGTTTGGAAATGGTTACGTGTTCAAAACCACAGACGGCGGCACCTCCTGGTCGCAGGTTTATTCTGATGCAAGCATCGGATTCCTCGGAATGGCTGCATTGGATGTTAACACCATTTATGCCGGAGGAACGAATCAAAACATAATCAAATCAACCGATGGAGGGTTAACATGGTCAACTGTGTTTTCAGGAATTATCGGGCCGGCTATTCGAACCGGATTTGCAGTTACATCCGACAGAATTTATATGGCAGATGACAACGGCTACATTCAGTTTACGGAAGATGCCGGTACTAACTGGTCGAATATCTTTTACGCGGCAGGCGGACTATACGGAATGCATTTCCCAACCAAGACGATTGGTTTTGCCGGTGACCTTTCAGGTAACATCTGGAAGTACGACGCCGAAGCTACCTGTACTATAAATGCGCCATTGCCGTATGGCGCTTATTACATCACACCAAACAGTGCCGTGCTGAACTGGGAGTCAGTGGCCGGAGCAGTTAAATACACAGTTAGAATGAGAAGCTATTATGGTGTGTCCAGTTTCAACTCGGTAGCGAATGCCCACATGGTGGACGGGCTAGAGCCAGACACAAAGTACATATGGCAAGTGAAGGCCTATTGCGGCTCGCCAATAGCCGGCGCAAGCGTGTGGTCTTCGAAATCATCATTCTTCACCGATCCGCTGCGCCTCAGCAGCAGCAATTCACTTTCATTCTTTGATGTGTATCCTAATCCCGTTGTGGACGCAGCAACCATCAGCTTCACACTTGAAGAGGAATCAAATGTCACTGCTATGCTGTACACGATTGACGGAAAAGAAATAATGACCATCACCAAACAGCATTATCCGGCAGGCGCCAATCAGGTTTCGTTCGACCGTGGTAACCTGAGTGCAGGTATTTACATGGTTCGTTTTATAGAAGGCGACCATGTAATTACCAACAAGATTGTTTTACAGTAATTGATTGAAGATAAGTAATGAAGCCCTCACGGAAATCGCGGGGGCTTCTCTTTTTGTGATGTCTGCTTGCGTCAAAAAAAAATTGAAGAAGTTGAAAGGAAGAAAAATGTAACTTTTCCAACTCATTTCACTCAAAAACCAAAACCCATACTATGAAAAAACTTTACGTGCTTTCAATTTTAATGGCTTGCTTGATTGGGGCGCAGGCCCAATGGACACAGGTAGGCACTGCGTTAACCGGAAGTGTACGCAGTCTCTGGTTCACTGACGAAAATAATGGCTTTGCGGTTGGCGGTAATAACAGTAACCTGGGTTATATCGCCAAAACCTCTGACGGAGGTGTCAACTGGACATCTGCTTCTTACAGTGGCACCGCTCTGTTACGCTCCATCTTTTTCACTTCCGCTGACACCGGATATACCTGCGGGCAAGGTGGGCTGGTACTGAAAACAACAGATGGTGGTGATACCTGGTCCACCCTTTATACCAATGTAGCGCAATACTTCAGGGCTGTTGCGTTTGTTTCAGCCGATGTGGGCATGCTGGGCGGTGCAGCAGGAACAATTTTGCGAACGACCGATGCCGGCTCAAGCTGGACGACCATTAACCTTGGTCAAACTACAAGTGACATCATTCAGTTGAAGATGTTCGATGCTACCACCGGTTTCGCCGTTGCCTCATCCGGTACTTTCGTTTCAGGATATATTTACCGGACAACCGACGGCGGTGAAACCTGGGAACAGGTTTATAGTGATGCAAACAAAGGATTCCTCGCACTCACCATTATTGATGCCTCCACCATTTATGCTGGAGGATACGGCCAAACCATTTTGAAATCAACGGACGGGGGCGACACCTGGGTGTCGGTCTATTCCGGTTATGCTGCCAGTTCGTTCCGCGCAGCCGCTCATGCATCAGCTGATAGAATATTCATGGTGGATGATGGAACCGGAAACTTGAGCAATGGGAGCATCGTGAGCACTTCGGATGGTGGTGCAAGCTGGGTGGATTCAGCTTACACCGGAATCATTTGGCTGTGCGTTTCCTTTCCTTCAGCGAGTGTCGGTTATGCTTCCAACACGGTTGGTACCATCTACAAATATTACTGCGCCATTCCGGGCACACCAGACCTAAGCAGCGATCCTTTAACGATCTGCAGCGGTGACACGGCAGTATTCAGCATCAGTGATGTAGATGGCGCTACCGGTTACAAATGGATTCTGCCGGACGGTGCTTACATTATTGATGGAGATGGCACAACGTCAGTCACGGTGGTATTTGGAATCACCTCAGGTTCCATCTCAGTATTTGCGACGGGCGAATGTGCCGATGGAGAAGCAGCATATGAGGAAATCACCGTTAACATCACTCCCGCCACACCCATCATCACATTTGATGCTGGGGTATTAAGCTCCAGCGCTGCTTCAGGAAATCAATGGTACTTCAACGGCGATGAGATTCCCGGCGCCACAGGGCAAACCTATACCCCAACTCAGAATGGAACTTACTCGGTGATGGTCACTGAAAATGGCTGCTCCTCTCAGTCCGAACCGTATGAGGTGATCGGAGTGGGCATCATGGAATCGGATCACAATTCCATATTCACCGTATCGCCGAACCCCATGAGTGACTTCACGCAGATCACGATCGAAAATCATTATGCATCGCAACTCATCATCACCGATGTACAGGGCAGAGTGATCATGCAACAACCGGTCAATTCATCCTACGTAATGAAAATTGGCCGCCAGCAACTGAGTGAAGGGATGTACATGATCCGTGTTATGAATGAGAAGGACGAACTGCTGGGGCTTTCAAAACTTTTGGTGCAATAATTATTGTATCGGACAGATTACCTAAGGGCGGCTTCTGCGAAGCCGCCCTCATTTTTTTCTCCGCCATTACTTACCGCACTTCGTCACTCAATTGACGAAATGAAGATTTTCAATTTTTCTATTTTGCAGGGAATCCATGGTAACGTCCGTAGCAACAGCCATATTGATCGCAACGCTGGTGTACCTCGCAGCGGGCTTCCTGTTTGCCATCTGGTTTGCCTTCAGCAAGGTGGATGAGCTTGATGAAGAAGCCCGGGGAGCGCCGCTGCTCTTCCGGCTCCTGATCATTCCGGCAAGCGCGCTGCTGTGGATTTATTTATTGAAACGAATCCTCGAAAAGAAAAAATCATGATCGCTACTCTTCGCCGCAGGCACCGCATTATCTGGCGGGTGCTGGTTCCGATTCTTTTCATCGGGGCCGTGAGCGGCTATATGCTGGCGCCCAAATATCCGTCGGATCAATTCGGTGTCTCACGCATCAGCTATCCGCAGTTGCTGCGCTCAGTAGTGAGTGAAAATTACATGTTCGATTTGCGAAACGGGTATGGCGGTGAAAGTATTTTGGAAGTGAAACAGATTTCGGCCATTAACCCGGTGAGCGAACTGGTCACCATCCGCTACCGCAAAGCATCAGGCAGCGAGGTCACTCAGGAATTGGGAATGATGGGCGGCAGGAAGAAATATTCATTCAATCTGAAAACCATTCAGCCACCATTCAGCGTGACCGTAACCGACACGATTAAACGGGTCACACTGGCTAACATTGAATTCTGAAAAAACACGGAAACGAAAACAGCATGAGCGCGTCCTATCAGGGTGTTTTGTGGAACCGGCAAAAAAGAATTTATGATTTCGTGTTATGGAGTTTCATCGCCGTTTATATCGCGCTGTTTGCATTTCTCAATTACCGGTTTGATCCGCGCATCACGCCGGAGACACTTTTCATCCGCGCCACGGGAACATTAGCGTTGCTGATGTTGCACGTGATTCTTTCCATCGGGCCGCTCGCACGCATTGATAAACGGTTTCTCATCCTGCTGTACAACCGGCGGCACCTGGGCGTGAGCATGTTTCTGGTTGCCGGCACGCATGGCGTGTTCAACCTTGCGCAATTTCATTCGATGGGTAATGTGAACCCCTTCGTGTCGCTATTCTCATCCAACATGCATTACACTTCGTTCATCAATTTCCCTTTCCAGGTACTTGGATTCTTTGCGCTCCTTATCCTATTCATGATGGCAGCCACCAGTCACGATTTCTGGCTAAACACACTCACCCCGCGCCTTTGGAAATCATTGCACATGTTGGTGTACGTGGCCTATGCATTGGTGATCATGCATGTGGTGCTGGGTGTGCTTCAACTCGAACATGAGCCCACTCTGTTCGGCGTATTGCTATTCGGACTCACATGGGTTTCAGGCCTGCACCTCTATGCCGGATGGCTGGAAGGAAAACGGGATCGCGAGGCAAGTCACACCGAAGGATGGGTGGCAGTGGGAACTTCTGATGATATTGAAGACAGCCGGGCCAAAATTGTTTTTGTCGGCGGCGAACGCATTGCCGTTTTCAGATACAACGGAAAGCTTTCAGCCGTATCCAATGTGTGCAAGCATCAGAATGGTCCGCTGGGAGAGGGAAAGATCGTTGATGGTTGCATTACTTGTCCATGGCACGGATATCAGTATCGCCCGGAAGACGGTTGCGCACCGCCGCCATTTAAAGAAAAAGTTTCGACATTCAAGTTAAAGATGGTGAATGGAATTATTTATGTAAGTCCCAAACCAAATGCGGAAGGACAATTTGAAGAACCGCTGGTGATTGGGTGAGCAGTGAATAGTGATTAGTTTATAGCGATCAATGTGTTGAACTGATGAATTGAAGATGATCATGCGGGAAAGAACACGACAATCAAAACCATTTTACATCGGCTGGATGCCCAAAGCAGAGCCGGAATATCGCAGCTTCGTGCGCCTCGTGATTTTCGCATTAGTTGTTGTGATTATTTTCGTTTCGGTTTTTCTGGTGACCAATCAGCACGGATTTTCATCGGGCGTTTTTGAGAGAAGCAACTTCACCGAATTGGAAGGCATGCTCATTCAAAAACCATTTCCCGCCATTAAAACATTTTACGGGAAGGACATTTACGGGAATCCGCTGGTGAAAACCATTCCCCTGGTGAACAAAGGCAAGTTCGGCGCCGATTCGCTGGTAGCGCAAATGATGGCCGCGCACCGAACCGCAGGTGATACGCTTTGGGTGAACATCAAAGGACGATTGATCTACAACCGGGGTGTGGCTTTAATGGAGCTTACTGCACAGGATGCAGCCATGCACATGATGAAAGCTCTGCCTGACGGACAAAAATTTGCTGCACCCATGGTTACTGATCTGGGAACTGCCACGCTTCAGGGACAAATTGTTGACCCCAAGTGCTATCTCGGTGTCATGAAACCGGGCGAAGGAAAACCCCATAGCGACTGCGCGATTCGTTGCATTGCCGGCGGCATTCCGCCCATGCTTCGCATTATTAATAAAGACGGTGAAGAAAATCTTTTGATCCTGAGAGGTGAGCAGGGTGAAACCATCAATAGGCAGGTGCTGAAGTTTGTGGGGCAACCGGTAACGGTATCAGGAAAAATAGAACAAGTGGATGACTGGCTGGTGATGAAAATAAATCCGCTCACTTCAATCGAAACAGAATAGCAGAGGCAGATTGAAATTTTTTTACTGCCACCTTTTCATAGTTGATTGTATTTTTCCTCCACCAAAACAGGTACAATACATGGCGGTGCCGTTACCCTTCAAACCATATTTTTTCACCTGCGCTGATACGGTATGTCACTAACCGCAGCGTTCACTTAAATCCTCCTGCATGAACTACATGGAAGTGTGCTCCCTTTCTGATTTACCTGCGCAGTCGCAAAAGATTGTGACCGTGGGTTCGGTTAAAGTGGCTCTGTTCCACTACAACAATCAGATCACCGCCATGGGCAATGCCTGCCTGCACAAAGCCGGCCCGCTCGGAATGGGAAACGTTGATTTCCGCTATGGCGATTGGTATGTGGTATGTCCCTGGCATGGCTGGGAATACCGCATCAAAGACGGCGGCGCTCCGCCGGGTTCACACGATCAGCAGGCGATGTATGAAGTGAAAGTGGAAGACGGAAAAATTCTGCTCAGCGAAAAACCCGTGGTGAAGGCCAAACGGGCCGAACATGCTGAAAAGCCGCTGCTCGATCTGGAGAAACTGATGTATCAAACAACACCCGATTCCCTTAATGTACTCGGCATTTCAACCACGAACCTCAATGAATCGCTTCCCCGGTTCTCCACTTCAGAAAATGCATTGGAGAAAGCACTTGACTATGCGAAAACGGAATATGGAGCAGCCACGCGGATGATCAAACTGCGCGACCTTAAGTTCCGGCACTGCGAAGGTTTTTATTCGCAGCATGAAAATGCCTGCACCTGGCCCTGCTCCATTTCTGAAATGGATCCGCACGATGGCATGAATGAAGTGTATCGCGCCATGGTTTTGTGGGCTGATGTGCTGCTGGTGGCCTCGCCCATCCGCTGGGGAAATGCTTCTTCCCTATATTTCAAAATGGCAGAGCGGCTGAATTGCGTGCAGAATCAGATCACGCTCAAGAACCGCGTGCTCATCAAGAACAAAGTGGCATCGTTCATCATCACCGGCGGGCAGGATAATATTCAACAGGTGGCTGCGCAGCTCATGTGTTTCTACACCGATTTGGGATTCACTTTTCCGCCCTTCTCCTTTCTCGGCTGGAGCCGCGGCTGGACGGCCGAAGACATGGACCGCAACATCGCCCAGTTTCAAAAATCGAAATACATTGACCGCGGTGTAAAAGAACTGGTGGACAACTGCGTTTGCCTTTCCCGCCAGATCAAAGAAAAACCGGTGGTGAAAATGAATACGCCGCTGCCGAAGATTGAAGAAGCGCCCGGCATGGCGGAAGATGATTACCGCGATGAAGAGCAAATGCGGCTGGATCATATTTCCTGACACCCTCATCATTCATTTATAATTTTTTTTCAGAAAAAGAATGACCATCAAAGAAGCACAGCAACAAATTGACCAGTGGATACGCACCACGGGCGTGCGCTATTTCAATGAACTCACTAACTTGGCCATGCTTACTGAAGAAGTAGGTGAAGTGGCGCGCATCATGGCGCGCCGATACGGCGAACAATCATACAAGAAGAGCGATAAATCAAAAGAGCTCGATGATGAATTGGCCGATGTGCTGTTTGTACTGATCTGCATCGCCAATCAAACCGGAGTGGATCTTACCAAAGCACTGGAGAAAAACCTGGAGAAGAAAACCAGGCGCGACCACACGAGGCACAGGAAAAACACCAAGTTATTCGGAGACGGTAAATAATTTTAGATTTACATCATAAAACAAGCACACATGAAAAAACTCTTTGCTCTCCTGTTCATGATCGGCATGGTATCGCTGGCACAGGCACAACAAACGAATAGTACCTCCAATACGGCTGCCTCTTCTAATTGCACGATGGATACTAAATGCCATGGGGTCACCAAAGAATGTCCTACTCCCTGCATGAGTTCAAAAAATACTGAAAGCATGTCAAGCTCCTACTCGAATGCCGGCGCCTCAGCTAACAAGGGGGGGAAGAAAAAGAATAAAGAGAAATGCAGTGCCTCGGCCAGCTGCGGTGAAACGCAGGGAACAAAATCCTGCTGCCAGGGAGCATCAAAAGCCAAGGCCATCAACACCACGCCGGCTGAACCATCTCCGAATAAATAGACAACTTAACAACACACCGGGCACCGGCAGCAGTTGCCGGTGCTTTTTTTATTTTCGGGCCACGCCGCATATTGGTTATACTTGCAATCACTCAGATTTCGTCATGAAAAAATTTTCGCTCCTGCTGTTCTCTTTCTTCCTGTTCGCCTCTGGCCGGGCTCAGCGCATGGTACCGGCCGGACCACAGCAAAATCCCGTGGCCATTACCGGCGGCACAGTGCACATCGGCAATGGCCAGGTGATTGAGAACGGAACCGTGGTGTTCAACAATGGCAAGATTGTGTACGCCGGAGCATCGGCCAATGCGCCTTCACTCCCCAATATTCAAACCATACGGGTTGATGGCAGGCAGGTTTACCCGGGATTAATTGCTCCCAATTCACAACTGGGGCTCAATGAAATTGAAGCCGCCAGAGCCACTAATGATTATGCAGAGGTGGGCACATTCAACCCGGGAGTGAGAAGCGTGATTGCTTACAATACTGACTCAAAGATTATTCCCACCGTTCGCTCAAACGGCATCCTGCTGGCCCAGTCAACTCCATTGGGAGGAACCATCAGCGGCACTTCATCCATCATGCAACTTGATGCTTGGAATTGGGAAGATGCGGCATATAAAACCGATGACGGCATTCATTTGTATTGGCCCGGGTATTTCACTTTTCAGTTCAAAGACAATGTGGCTTCTGTAACGCCCGGCGATCAATATGAAAAACAAGTGAATGACATCCGACAGTATTTCACCCAGGCCAAGGCCTACAATGAAAGCACAACCCATGCAGAGCGAAACATCAACTTCGAAGCCATGAAAGGATTGTTCGATGGCACCAAGCGGTTGTATGTACATTGCGATTACGTAAGAGAGATTATTAACGCGGTGCAGTTTGCCGGCGATTTTAACCTGCATCCGGTGATTGTCGGGGGAACTGAATCGCACAAGTGCACGGAGCTGCTGAAAGAGAAAAATGTTCCTGTCATACTGGGCAACCTTCATGCGCTGCCCGGCAATGACGATGATGAAGTGGAGTTACCTTATGAAACGGCCAACCTGCTAAACAAAGCCGGCGTGAAATATTGCCTGAGTGTGTATGGCTACTGGCAGATCAGGAATCTCCCCTTCATGGCAGGTACCAGCGCTGCCTTTGGTGTAAGTAAAGAAGACGCCTTGAAATCCATCACGTCTTCAACCGCGGAGATTCTTGGCATCAGCGATCGCACCGGCACGCTTGAAGCAGGCAAGGATGCCAACCTCATCGTTTCAACCGGTGATGTTATGGATATGAAAACAAGCAACATTGAATTTGCTTTCATACAGGGAAGGCAAATCAATCTAGATAACTCGCAGAAGCAGCTAAACGAAATCTACCTGAAGAAATACGGGCTGAAATAAACGGCCGCTTAATTTACGACGGCACGTTTTGCCATAGATTCCGATACCACCTTATCACCGCTTTGAACGCGCAGGTAATAAAGCCCCGGCGGCCAAACTTGCCCGTTCAACGGAACTTCATTAAGCCCCGCCTGAACATTTGACTGAACGTCATACATAACCTGACCGAGGTTATTGTAAACCTGAATCCGCACATTCCCGGATTCCCCGGAAAAAAACTCGGCGAAAAATTCATCCTGCACCGGATTGGGAGAAACCCTCAGGTGAAAAATATCACCGGTATGCCCGAGGTCGCCGGCATTAAATTTCTTTGACGTTTTCAGATAACAGGATTTTTCCAACGTGTCAATAGAGAGCGTATCAGAAAGTGCTGCGCGCATGCTGTCCAGTTTATTGCGGTATTGATCAATCAATACTGCATAAGAAGGATCATGAATCAGATTCGTGTTCTCCATTGGATCCGTGGTGAGGTCAAAGAATTCTTCAGTCACTGACTGGCACTGGTAGCTGATGTATTTGTAGTTGAAATCTCTCACACTGCGGATGGATGGCGTCGGCACATCATCGTTTCCTTCATCAGCATACAACTTAATGTTTTCATACAGCATCAGGTTGCGGTTCAGTTCGCCGGTGGCTTGCTTATGTAATGAAATTCCCTGGAAGTGATATGGGGTTGCGTCAATTCCTGCCGCTTCCAGAATGGTTGGAGCGAGATCCACATGCAGTCCGATGCTGTTCGCGATTTCAGTACCTGGGGAAAACCAGGCCGGATAACGGATGAACATGGGCTGCCGGATGGAGGGATCGTACGCAACACCTTTGCCCGCCAGCAAATGTTCACCGTACATGGATCCATTGTCACTGGTGAAAATGATCAATGTATTGCCCAGCAAACCCCGCGACTGCAGAATGGAAAAGATGCTGTCCATATTATCATCTATGCTTCTTACCCCCTCAAAATATTTTTCATAATCATCATTGAGCTGCACCTGAGCGAGGTAATAGCCACGCTCGTACAGAAAGGACGGGTAGTCCTTGGGATATTTGTAAAAGTCCGACGGGATTGGCATCGCTTTATTATGGTAAATACCATCATATTGCGGCTCGGGTACAATGTTTTTATGAGCCACTAAATGTCCGATGTTCATGAAAAACGGAGTGTCAATTGCTGCGAGCACCGCTTCCGAAGAATCATTAATGATCGCAGTGGTGTGTCCGTAAATAATTTTGGTGGTTCCGTTGTAGTTAAATTTTGGATCAGTGTAATCTGTTTCACCGTACTTGGAAAGCCAGTAATCCCACCCGGGCTGAGGGGTATAGTAGGCATGAAACTTACCAATCATGGCAGTATGATAACCGGCGCCATGCAGGATGGAGGCGATGGTGGGTAATGACGAATTATACGTGGAGATGTTGTCATAAGCGCCGTTGCTGTGCGGGTATAACCCCGTCATGATGGAACTCCTCGAAGGAATGCACAATGAATAGACGCAGAAGTAATTTTCAAAATTGGCACCTTCATTAGCAACGCGGTTAATGGATGCGCAACTAAACCAGGTGGGCCCGCCCGTGGGTCCATATGTGTCAAACCTCATATCATCGCCAATAACAAGTATGATGTTGGGACGCGGAGACTGAGCAGAAACCAATTTAAAAGTAAAGCCGCATATCAGCAGCAATACATAATGGAGTTTATACATAACCGATACTTTACGGACAAACGTACATGAAATAAAATTTCATTTCCTCAGCAAGCAAAACCACCGCTATAATGTTGGACGTTAAGTTCTTTGTGCAAATAAAAGATTGATGCACCAAGATGAGATTGCATTCAGTTTCCGGCGCTCCCGAAGTTTAGTTTATTCGGCATCCGGCTCAAAATGTTTCTGCTTTGAATCCCGGGATGCAAGTACTGCGTTTACTTTCTTTGCATAATCGAAATGGGAAAGAAGAAACGGATCCGCCTGGCCGAAATGGAAAGTTTCCCCAATGTTTTTCAATTGCGAAGAGATCTGAAGGGTACGTGGAATGAAACCGTTTTCAGAAACCAGCAACCCATTGCGCTGGAACTGGCGTGCGGTAAAGGAGAATACACGCTGGCCCTTGCAAAACGGCACGCGGATAGAAACTTCATCGGGATTGACATCAAGGGCCCGCGCATCTGGCGCGGGGCTAAGACAGCATTGAATGACCAATTAAATAATGTCGCATTCCTGCGGACTTACATTGATCACATCACCGACTATTTTACCGCCGGCGAAGTGAGCGAAATATGGATCCTCTTTCCTGATCCATACCGCGAAAAAAGCAAAGCGCGCAAGCGGCTCACCTCACCCCTCTTCCTCGAACGATACAAACAAATCATAAAACCCGGCGGCCGCATCCACCTGAAAACCGATGATCTGCAACTTTATCAATTCACATTGGAGTCATTGACGGAAGCCAAAGCGCAGATTTGGTTCAACACTGCTGATCTGTATGCCGCCCCGTTGCCGGATGAAGTATTGCAGGAGAAAACATTTTACGAACAAATGCACCTGCGTGCGGGAAAAAAAATCAAGTTCATTACATTCACTCTGAATTAGTACGGATCGAAATGAAGAAGGAACCGGATTTTTTCGAACGGGTTTACCGCGTGGTGAGAAAAATTCCGCCGGGCAGAGTAACGAGCTACGGCGCGATTGCCAATTACCTTGGTACCGGGCTTTCTGCCCGAACGGTGGGCTGGGCCATGAATTCAAGTCATGCGGCAATGCCGAAGGTGCCTGCGCATCGTGTGGTGAACCGGCTGGGGATGCTGACAGGCAAACATCATTTCTCCACTCCCACCCTCATGCAGGAATTACTCGAAGCAGAAGGAATAACGGTGGAAGATGATCAGATCACTGACTTTAGCGAACGGTTCTGGGATCCAGCAGGCAAAAGGCAAAAAAGTAAATCATCATTCCCTCCGAAACCGCGTTCACAAAAGAATGCGCGCCGTAAAAGATGACGACAGGAAAATTCAATCGGAATTTCATTGCAGTTTCTTCAATGTGGCGCATCAGTGTCCGATTATTTTACAGAAATAATTTCAGCCGGGGTATAACTCATCGTTCATGTGTGGCATAGTCGGACTCATCGTAAAAAATGATGCGGGGAAAAACTGGATGAAATTCCTTCCCGCGGCCACCCATGCACTCACCCTTCGCGGGCCCGATGCGGAACAACATTTCACTTCAGACGAAACGGCTTTCGGGCACTGCCGGCTTTCCATTATTGACCTGAGTGCTGAAGCCAACCAGCCGATGACAGTGAATGAACACGTGATCATTTACAATGGCGAACTATTCAATTACCGGGAATTAAGAAAAGAACTGGAGAAAGACAGTGTTCCCTTCAGAACACATTCGGATACGGAAGTGCTGCTGCAACTCTTCAAGAAAAACGGGAGTGCGATGTTCGAATCACTCAATGGCTTTTTTGCTTTTGCCATTTACGATACGGTTAAGAAAACCTGTCTCATTGCACGTGACCGCTTCGGGGTAAAGCCGCTGTATTATTATGAAGACGGCAATTGCCTTGCTTTCGCATCTGAGATCAAAGCCCTGTTGCAATTTCCGATTACCAAAGAAATGGATCACGAATCGCTGCTTGAATACCTTCAGCTCAATTACATACCCGGCCCGGCAACCATCTTCAGCAAAATCAAAAAACTGCAACCGGGACATTACATGATGTGGGATGGCAGCCGCTGGCAGGTGAAGCGGTACTACTCCCTGCCGGAAGTGATCCCTCAAAAAATCAGAACAATGCGCTATGATGAGGCATGTACGCAACTGTTCGGCTTGCTTGATGATGCCGTGCGACTGCGACTGATCAGCGATGTGCCGTTGGGTTCATTCCTAAGCGGCGGAATTGATTCAAGCATTATCAGCGGACTCGCCTCGCGGCATACCGGCCAGCTCAAGACTTTTTCGATCGGGTATGCTGAACACGGATTTTTTGATGAGACGGATTATGCACGCACTGTTGCCAGGCATTTTGCCACTGACCACACCGTTTTCTCCTTGTCGAGAACTGACCTGCATGAATCACTGGATGCCGTGCTGGATTATCTCGATGAACCATTCGGTGATTCTTCCGCACTTCCGGTTTACATCCTCAGCAAACTCACGCGGCAGCATGTAAAAGTGGCTCTCAGCGGCGACGGGGCTGACGAACTCTTCGGCGGCTACCAAAAACACATAGCGCATTACCGGGCTGCTCATCCGCGGCTGGCCGAAAGGAGCACCGCATTGCTTGATCCCATCTGGAGAAGATTTCCAAAATCACGCAACAGTCTTTTCAGCAACCGGATAAGGCAGTTCAATCGCTTTGCTGCGGGATACAGAATGGATCCCGCATCGCGCTATTGGCGGTGGTGCTCAATTGCCGACTTGGATCAGTCAGCGGAAATGCTGAAACAATTCGATGAACAGGTGGCAAGCGAAAGAAGGCAGGCTCATACGCAATGGATTCAATCCGTCAGCGGTTTGAATGATATTATGATGAATGATGTGCACTTTGTGTTGCCCGATGATATGCTTCGCAAAGTGGATTCCATGTCGATGGCGAACGGACTGGAAGTGCGCACGCCGTTTCTGGATTACCGCATCGCCGAATTCGCTTTCAGTATTCCCGCCTCATTCAAACTGGAACGCATGCACCGTAAAAAAATTGTTCATGATGCCTTTAGAAAATTTCTGCCTGCTGAACTCTATCACCGCCCGAAACGTGGCTTCGAAATCCCCCTTCATAGTTTTCTAACTACTGAATTGAAATTAAAAGTTGATGAAATCACATCAGCCGGTTTTCTCGCTGAACAAGGAATATTTTCTGCACCGGCGGTGCAACAACTCAAGCAACAGCTATTCTCTCCTGATCCTGAAGACAGCGCGGCGCGGATGTGGGGCTTGCTGGTTTTTCAGCACTGGTGGAAAAAAGTGATGCAGTAAGTTGATTGTTGCTGCTACCCGGAAAGAAAAATGAGTGACAGAACGGTGGAACATTAAATTTGTCCGCGGGGGGTGGTACTGACAACGCATGCCGCGCATCTTAAGATTAATTAACCGTCTGAACTTAGGGGGTCCGACTTTCAACGCCGCATACCTGACGAAGTATCTCGCACCGGAATACGAGACGCTTCTTGTTGCAGGAATGATTGATGATTCAGAAGCAAGTTCTGCCTTCATTCTGGAGGACATGGAGTTGGCCCCGATTTATATTCCGCAGATGTACCGCGAGGTAGACCCGGTGAATGATTTCCGCGCTTATCAAAATCTGAAGAAGATCATTCAGGATTTCAAACCGGATATCGTTCACACCCATGCGGCAAAAGCCGGTGCGCTCGGGCGGCTCGCTGCCAATGCCTGTAAAGTACCGGTTGTGGTGCATACCTTTCACGGTCATGTGTTCCACTCTTATTTCTCAAAATGGAAAAGCAATGCATTCGTCAGCATTGAAAGGTATTTGGCCAAAAAGAGCGATTGCATCATCGCCATCAGTGAAAAACAAAAGCGTGAACTGAGTGAAGAGTTCAGGATTTGTGAACCGGAAAAAATTGCCGTAGTGCCGCTCGGTTTTGATCTCAAACGGTTCACCGAAGATCAACAGATCAAACGCAACCGGTTTCGCACCAGATTCGGCCTGGCGGATGATGACATTGCCATGGTAATCGTAGGGCGGCTTGTTCCGGTGAAGAATCATTCACTTTTTCTTCATGCCTTTGCCAGCATTGCGAAACGTACGGGTAAAAAAGTGAAAGCAATTATTGTGGGTGACGGAGAAGAACGCCTGAAGATTGACAAACTGGCCGTTTCACTGGGTCTGTCCGTTCATCAGCCATTCGCTCTTCATGATGATGATGCGCAGGTAGTGTTCACATCATGGATGAAGGAGGTGGATGAGGCCTATGCCGGAAGCGATATTGTCGCGCTTTCTTCATGGAATGAAGGAACACCGGTAAGCATCATTGAAGCGCTGGCTTCGGGCAGGCCGGTGGTGACCACAGATGTAGGCGGCATCAGCGACATTGTAACACACCGGAGAAACGGGCTGGTGGTGCCAAGCAACAATGAAGCGGCTTTCACAGAGGCACTTGGTGAACTGGTTGAAAACCGTGACCTGCGTGAATCCATGGGCCGGGTTGACGAACATGTGATTCTGAACAAGTTTAGCTACCAGCGGCTTATTGCAGATATGAAAAATCTGTATGATCGGTTACTCCGAAACTAAAAGTGACTTATTTGCGTACTTTTAACTCGCTGGTTCAGGACAAGTTTCAAGAGCAAACACAGCAACAGAATTTTTGATTGGCGCAATGGACATTCATAGATTAAAATGAAAATGGCTTGAAACGACTTAGCATTTTATTACCGGTGCTGTTGCTTCTGAATTCCTGCAAAGTTTTTTATCCCGATCGGCTCTTCAAGATTGATAAGGAAAAGTTGGCTATGGCTGACACGGTGCGCACTGCAAAACAGTATCAGATTCGCCCCGGTGACTTCATTAATCTCGGCGTTTTCTCCAACAACGGCTACCAGTTAATAGATGTGCTTACTCCCAGCGGCACCTCCTTTTCTCCGGTTCAGTTCCTGGTTAAAGCCAGCGGCTATGCATCGCTGCCGATGCTTGATTCCATTCGCATGGAGGGATTGACCATTGATCAGGCCGAGAAAATGCTGGCACAGAAATACAGTTATTACTTCGTGAATCCCTTTATCAGAATTGAAGTCACCAATCGGAATGTTTACATATTCCGCGGCCGTGGCAATGCGGAGATAGTCACGCTGATGCGGGATAATATGAACCTGCTTGAGGTTATTGCTGAAGCCGGTGGTATTCCGGTAGGCGCTAAGGCATTTCGCGTGCGGGTACTCCGCGGAAACCCAAACTCTCCCACCGTTTTTGATATTGATCTCTCAACCGTGGAGGGCATGCAGAAAGCAAATCTCACCATGGTGGCGGATGATATTGTTTACATTGAAACCCGCATCACATTCGGTGATGTATTCGCGCAGTTTACTCCATTCTTTGCCGCGTTTGCAACATTGCTTGCATTGTATGTGACCATAGATGCCACATTTAAGTGATGAGTGAGAATAAGACCATATTGAGTCCGATGCAGCGTTTGCTGGGTGAAGATTTCAACCCGGCGCTGCTCATGATTATGGTGCGCAAGAGTTTGATCTGGTGCATCCTCATCATGCTGGTCACCGTTTCTTCATCTCTGCTGTACCTGAGGTATACGCCACCGGTTTACGAAGTGAATGCGGCATTGATTGTTAAACCAACCAATACCGCCCAGGCACTGGATATCCCCATCATCGGTTCTGCGGGAAAAGGATCCAATCTTGACATTGATAAAGACATCCAGATCATGAGGTCCAATGTGATCCTTGACCGGGTGATTGACACGCTCAATTTGGGGATCAGTTATTTTCTTGCCGGAAAAATTCTGAATGAAGAATTATATCCCAATCCGCCTTTCACTGTCAGTCTGGAGAAATCGGATGACAACATCAGCAATTATCCCATCCGTTTCCGCATTCTGAATAACCAGCAATATCAAATCAATTTTGTTCCCGGCAGTTCATCAGAACAGGATTGGAAAACGCTCAACTTCGGAAAACGATATACCTACCCGCATATCACTTTCTCCATTACCCTGAATGAACGAGGGCGATCGGCTGAAGGAGCAACTAACACATCTGATTATTTCTTCATCATCAACTCACACGCCCGGTTGGCTGATAATCTGCGATCGAAACTCATGATTGCTCCGTCACTGCCCACTATTGGAATGATCATGCGCGACCTCAAATCAAAGAAAGCCGCTGATATCCTGAACCGGGTAGCGATTGAATTTATCCGGTACGACAAGGAAAAGAAAACCGAGAGTGCTACCCTCATCCTGAAATTTATTGAAGACCAGGTGGATTCCATCAGTGAAGATCTGCGCGATTATGAAGATCAGATGACTGACTTCAAGCTGCAGAACGGAATCGCCATTACTTCCATGGAGAGTGATATTTCTGATGAACTGAAAGGATTGCAGGCGAGGCAGGAACAACTAAGTATTGAACTGAGCACACTGGACTACTATCGCAAATTCTTCATTCAATACCAGGATTCATCCCGATTGCTGTATGGCATCATGGATCAGCAGCACACCGGTCTTTACAATAACATGGTTGAATTGAACCGACTTCAAACGGAGTTGCGGATTAATTCACTAAAGCTGACCCCTACAAATCCTCAGATCATTGATCTGCAAAAACAAGTAGCTGATGTAAAAAACAACATTCTCAGCAGCATCCTGAAAGAACAGGAACAGGTAAGGGAAAATCAAAAAGAAGTGGAAAAGAAGATTGATGCCTACCTGGCCAAGTTTGCTAACGTGCCCGGCATTCAATCAGAATACATGCGGCTGGCCCGACTCAGTGATTTGAAAGAGAAGTACTACTTGCTCTTACTGGATAAAAAGAGCGCCTTCAGTATAACCAAAGCCGGATTTGTTTCCGACTATACCATCCTGAGAATGGCCGATGCAGTTACTACGCCTATTTCACCCAACGTTACGCTTATTCGCCTCTTGGGGCTGGTTCTGGGGTTGATGCTGTGCCTGATCCTGATCATCGTGCGCTACCTGCTCCACCACAAGATTCTTTCCATTGCAGAAATTCAACGCTACACCGATGCCGGCATACTTGGAGTGATACCAAAGTATCATCAAACGATGGATGTATCGCAACTGGTGGTGAACAAAAGTCCCAAGTCAGTTATCTCAGAATGTTTTCGCGCCATGCGTACTAATCTTGAGTACGTGTCGCCGGATAAGCCGCCCCGCCTCATTGCAGTTACCTCCACTGTAGCGGGCGAAGGAAAGACCTTTATTTCAGTAAATATCGCGGGGATACTTGCCGTGGCGGGCAAGAAAGTGATCCTGGTTGACTTTGACCTTCGAAAACCCCAGTTGCACCGGGCTTTCAGCGTCGAAAATCAAAAAGGCATAAGCACCTTGCTCATCGGTAAATACAAGTTGGATGACTGCATCCGTCATTCTGAATGGGAAAATCTCGACTACATCACCTCCGGCCCGTTACCTCCCAATCCGGCAGAATTTCTGGATTCAAAAGTGACCGATAAGCTCATCGCGCAACTTATGGAGCGATATGACGTAGTAGTGGTAGATACGCCTCCTGTTGGTATTGTTACGGATGCACTGGAATTATTAAAGAAGGCCGATGTGCCTATCTATATTATGCGAGCCGATTATTCAAGCCGGAATTTCTTAAACAACGTGAATCACCTCTACCTCAATCACGGCATTCAGCGACTTTCAGTGGTATTGAATGATATGGGAGAAGGTGCATCCATTTACTCATACAATTACGGTTACGGTTACGGTTACGGATATGGCTACGGCTATAGGGGATATGGTTACAGCCAGTTCGGACACCAATATTATTCGGATGACCTTCCGAAGAAAAAAACCTGGGCCGGAAAATTTGCCCAATTTGTCAGATCTCTTTTCTAAACTTGCAACAACACCAAACCTTACCCACCATGGATTCCCAGCTTGTGTTGAGTTTGATCTTTGCACTTTTCTTTACAGTAGCTATTGTTTTTTCATATGTGATCAACGGGTTACTGCTGAAGTTTTCCAGATCGCTCGGTAGCCGTACTGATCACAGCACGCATATCATCAGATGGGCCTCTCCCCTAAAACCGTCACTGGGTGGATTTTCATTTTACATTCTCTTTCTGATTTCATTGTCTGCATTCGGATTTGTGGCACACGCTTCCAATGATTTCTTTTCAAGTTCTCTGTTCGGTATTGTGCTGGCTGTAAACTTTGGCTTTCTGCTTGGACTCACAGATGATGCATACAATACTATTCCCCTCCTGAAATTCTGCGCTCAGATATTCTGCGGATTAGTCCTCATTTTCACCAATACCATGATTCACGCTACCGGCATCTTTACCATTGATGCTCTCGTAACCCTGCTTTGGGTAGTAGGACTGATGAACTCCATTAACATGCTTGACAACATGGATGGCATCAGCGGTTCCGTTTCCCTGCTGATTCTCGCAGCCATGGTAGTGGTGCTGGGGGTTGAACATAGCTTCTTCTCCGTCACCGCACTGATGATGCTTGCAGTAGGTGGTTCACTGATTGGCTTCCTGTTTCATAATGCGCATCCTTCCCGCATTTACATGGGTGATACCGGCAGTCAGTTTCTCGGCGTTTTTATAGCCGCCCTTTCCATTCAGGTTCTCTGGAAATACCATGAACCAGTCGGCAGTGTGGTGCAACTCAAACAATTTCTTATTCCCCTGATGGCCTTCTCAGTGCCCTTGATTGATACCACCACTGTGGTGATTCACCGCATTGCACGCGGCCAATCGCCGTTTGTGGGAGGAAGAGATCACATCACCCACCACTTTGCCTATGCCGGACTGAAGGATAAACAGGTTATGTATCTATTGGGCGGATGGACGGCTCTCTCCGGTCTGCTTACCGTGCTAATGATTTACTATTACCAGCAAGTGACCCTTACCATGGTGATTGCCGGGTATTCATTTATCATCTGTTCTTTCCTTGCCACTCAGTATTTCTATGATCTCGGCAAACGACGCGAAAGCAAACACGAAAAATCAAAATCATTCCAGCCCGCGGCATTCCCTGCCAAGCAATCTGTAACGGCCTGATTGCTCCCGATGGCCGTTTACGTACCTGAGTAACTGAAACCGCTTGTTTACTTTTGCGGGCGGTTATGAAAATTTCATTCAATTGGCTGAAGGAATATCTTGATTTCAATCTGTCACCGGAAGAAACTGCTGATTTCCTCACCAACATCGGACTTGAGGTGGAGGGGGTTGAAAAATGGGAATCCATAAAAGGAAGTCTTGACGGGTTGGTGATCGGCCGTGTAATGGAAGTGAAAAAACATCCTGACGCCGATAAACTCAGTATCACCCGGGTGAATGTCGGCGGCGATGAAGACCTGCAGATTGTTTGCGGTGCACCCAATGTAGCCGAAGGTCAAAAGGTGATAGTGGCCGTTGACGGAACGGTACTTCATCCGTTTGAAGGAGAAACATTCAAAATCAGGAAAACAAAAATCCGCGGCGTTGAATCAAACGGCATGATCTGTTCCGAGGATGAAATCGGATTGAGTCATGATCATTCCGGCATCCGCATTTTGCCTGATGACGCTCCCGTTGGCAAAGCGGTGAATGAATACCTGCAGGTAAGCCATGATTTCATTTTCGAAATAGGTTTAACTCCCAACCGCAGCGATGCCATGTCCCACCTTGGTGTGGCCAGAGATCTCGCCGCGCGGCTCCATGCCATAGGCGGTTCTGCAGCATCACTCAAAACGCCGGACACCAGCGCCTTCAGCATTGATGATCATTCGCTGAATATTTCTGTTTCGGTTGAGAATACCGGGGCCTGCCCGCGCTATTCGGCAATTACCATTACCGGAGTAACGGTAACTGAATCGCCCGAGTGGTTGAAGCAAAAATTAAATGCCGTGGGCATGCGGCCGATCAACAATGTGGTTGACATCACCAATTTTGTAATGCTTGAATGGGGACAGCCCCTCCATGCATTTGATGCTGATGAGGTAAAAGGAAATAAGGTAATTGTAAAGACGCTTGCCGGCGGAACGCTCTTCAAAACACTCGACAACAAAGATGTAAAACTTGCCGCCGATGATCTGATGATATGCGATGCTGAAGAAGGCATGTGCATCGCCGGTGTTTATGGAGGAATTCATTCGGGCGTGAAAGAAAGCACGGAGAACATCTTCCTCGAAAGCGCCTGCTTCAGTCCGTCATTCATCAGAAGAACTTCCACGCGCCACCTGTTGAGAACCGATGCGGCCACCAGATTTGAAAAAGGCACGGATCCCGGCCAAACGGTGACTGTGCTCATGCGTGCCGCCCAATTGATCCGTGAAATATGCGGGGGAAAAATTTCTTCAGACATTATTGATGTTTACCCCCATCCGGTGAAAGAAAAAGTGATTTCACTCACCTGGGAAAAACTGAACCGGGTTTCAGGAATTGAGTTTCCGAAAGAAACGGCTGCAAAGATTCTTGTAGCACTTCAATTCACCATCCTCGGGCAGGATGAAGAAAAGATCACCGTTTCTTCTCCCACCTTCAAAACGGATGTAACCATGGCTGAAGATGTGATGGAAGAAATTGTGCGCATCTACGGGATGGAAAAAATTCCCGTGCCCGATGCCGTTCGTTCTTCACTCAGTTACTCCGGCGGCGAGGAACGGGAACGACTTCAGGAATCCGTATCGGTCATGCTTGCCGCGGCAGGATTTCATGAAATGATCAATAACTCAATCACCAATTCGGTTTATCATGAAACATGGTTTCCGGAAACGAAAGATGAAATCGTAAAGTTGCTGAGTTATTCCAATGCCGGACTCGATTCCATGAGAACCTCACTCCTTTTCCCGGCGCTTGAGGTGATTCGTTACAATCACAACAGAAAAATCACCGACCTCCGGCTCTATGAATTCGGAAAGACCTACCGGAAAACCGGTGATGGATATGCCGAGTCGGATAAAATGATCCTGCTGATCACCGGCAACAAGCGCACAGAATCGTGGCAGGCAAAGGAACAGGTGGCTGATTTTTATTTCCTGAAAGGCAACATGGAAAATATCCTGCGCCGCTGCGGCATGCCCGGTTTCACTACGGAAAAAATCAGGCATCCGTTGCTCGCTGACGGATTGCAGTATTTGATAGGTAAAAACCCGATCGGATTTGCGGGCCGCGTGAATCCAAAACTCGCCTCTTCCTTTGACATTAAAAGAGAGATCTTTTATGCGGAGCTGGAAATGGAAGCCATGGTGAAATTTTCAAAACGCTCTATCGCATACAAAGAACCTCCGAAGTTTCCGGCCGTGCGCCGCGACCTGGCACTCATCCTCGATGAGAAAATCAGTTTCGGCGATATTGAATCACTCGCCTACCGGCAGGTGCGCGGATTGTTACAGGAGGTCAATCTCTTCGACGTGTATAAAGATGAGAAACTGGGAGCAGGCAAAAAATCGTATGCCGTTTCATTCATCCTGCAGGATGAGCAGAAAACACTCACCGATAAGGAGGTGGATGATACAATGGCCAAGCTCATTCGTACCTTTGAAAAAGAGTTGGGCGCCGCCATCCGCAGCAACTGAGTCGCACCTTTCCAAATCAACTTCATGCAGGAACACATCAAACGGACCGAAGAACTGATCAGCAAGATTCGCCGGCTGATTGAGAAGCATGAAAAACTGAAACAATCTTTCGCTGAAGCCCAACAGGAAATTGAATCGCTGAAGAAAATAATTTCCGGGAAAGTGGAGCAGTTGGAAAAACTTGAACGTGATGCGAATGCTTTACGGCTGGGGCAATTCATTTCATTGTCAGATGCAGAAAAGAAAGAAGTGCGGCAGAAGATCAATGACTACCTGAAAGAAATAGACCGCATCATTGACAAGATCAGCGGCGAGGGTTGAGCAACAAACAATATGGAATATGGATGAACTCATCAGCATTAACATCACCATCGGCGAACGCCAGTATCCCCTGAAGATCCGAAAGGCGGAAGAGGATATTGTGAGACATGCGGAACATCTGATCAATGAAAAGTTCAACGACTTCCAGCTCCGTTTTACAGGACAGGAAAAAATTGATTATCTCGCCATGAGCGCACTGATGAACCTGATTGATCAGCTCAGGAACCAATCGGGCACTATGCAGGAAGCGGAACTGCTTCAAAAGAAATTCGCCGAAGCCGAAGCGTTGCTTACCGAAGCGATGAAAAAATAGTGCAGCCCTTCCGTGGAACTGTTTCCCCCGCTAATAAGTTTACCACTTCATTCATCCGTCATCTGTTTTTTGCTATGAAGGAATCACTTCAACCCTTACCGCTGCATGATCATACTGACATGCGCCGCTTCGAATTGGAGGTTGACGGGCATATCGCCTTTACGGAATATGAACGGACCGGCAAACGGATTTTTCTGGTTCACACCGAAGTACCGAAGGAACTGGAAGGCCAAGGTGTGGGCGCTGCCCTGGTGGAAAAGGAGTTTCAGTTTATCGAAGCCCATGGATGGAAACTCATCCCTTACTGCCCCTATGTAAAAACTTACCTGCTACGCCATCCTGAATGGAACCGCATTCTCGATCATGGCATCCGCATTAAATAAAAAAACCTGCCGGCTGATGCGGCAGGGTTTACCTCTTGTGAGTTTTATGTGACTATCTCTCAGCCAGCGCCGCCGATTGATAAACTGTGCGCAGCTGATTTTTTGAATCCGTGATCATCACCTTATCCGTGAGTGATGGAATCACCGCAATCATCTTTGAGTTCTGCGAC
The DNA here is from genome assembly GCA_018267315.1 of Bacteroidota bacterium. Lineage (GTDB taxonomy): Bacteria > Bacteroidota > Bacteroidia > Chitinophagales > UBA10324 > JAFDYS01. Next base: position 41,024 of record JAFDYS010000050.1, read on the forward strand.
ATATATCCGTCACCGATATTCAGATCATACCGGATCCTGCGTCCATCTTTGAGGAAGACATCTGCGGTACGGTCAGTTTGCTCATAGGGAATTTTTTCCGAAGGCACGCCGGTGAGCTGGTAAGCAAACATGGCATTGTTGTTATTCGTGCCGAGTACCACGGGCATCTGATTCTTTCCCACATAAATTACGGCCAGTGCCTTCGCATCCTTGTCAGATAAAAATCCGCTTTGCTTGCTCGGCAAATAAGCAAAGTTGCCATGACCATCTCCGAGCATCACCTCGCCAATGAATGCATCATTGCGCTCTGTTTCTGATTCCTTGCTATAAAAGTTTCCGTGATAGACGAGATCGAGATTACCGTCGCCGTTCACATCATAAACCAGGATGCCGAACATGCTCGATACCTGCGCCCGCAGCGGCAAGGCCTTAATCGCAAACTTTCCGTTGCCCTGATTTTCGATGTATGAACTGGCCAGTGTTTTAGCTGAGAGGTGATACGCTTTGTCAAGTCCTTTCGGACCATAAATTTCCTGCGTGGTTGACAGGGCGAAACCTGAATAGGTTTTGAATTCCTTGGTGAGAATCGGCATTTCTTCCGCGCTGTATTGAAGATTCTTCACCGGATATAACTTACCGCCGTTGTAAAATGAAAGCACCACATCTGTGGTTCCGTTATTGTCAAAATCTTTGGCGAATAACTCAACGGGCTCCTTATCATTGGGGCAATAGAAACGTGTATTGAGTCCTTCATTGCCGGCCACATAATCAATATCCCCATCGTTATCGAAATCACCGCTCACAATACTGTTCCACCACCCGGTGGTGTTTTCAAATCCGTATTGTTTCGTCACGTCTTCAAACTTGCCACCGCTGTTTTTCATGAAGGTGATGGGCATCCATTCACCGGCGAGCAGCAAATCGAGTTTGCCGTCATTATCAAAATCAGTCCACAGCGCTGAGCAAACCAGTCCGGCCTTATCGAGTGCGGGTGCAACCTGCGAAGTGACATCGGTAAACTTGCCGCCGTTATTCTGGAGAATGAAGCTGCGGGTGGGTGTCGGATAGCTTTGGGGTTCAATGCGGCCTCCGATGAAGAGATCAAGATCCCCGTCACCATCATAATCACCCGCCACCACACAGGAGCCGCTGCTGTAACTATCGGGGATGTTTGTTGATGCATCACTGAAATTTCCCTTGCCATCGTTGATATAGAAATGATCCCGGTAGTTCTTGTCATTATGCTGAAATTCATTTCCACCGGATACCACATATAAATCAGGATCCTTATCACCATCCGCATCAAAGAGCAACGCACCAAGGCAATCGGCCTGGTTGTTTTTCTCCCAGGGCTGCCCGGTGGTTGATTTGAATTCACCGGAAGCGGTTTGAATGTAAAGCACCCCGTTCTGCCGCGAAGCGCCGCCTACGAAGAAATCATCGAGCCCGTCGCCATTTACATCGCCCACGGCCAGCCCGGGCCCGAAGTAGCTGTTCTTTTCAGGTAGCAGCAGTTCTCGTTTGAAGTCGTCATACTGGTTCTCGCGATGGACGAAATCAATCTTAAGCTTGTCTGTCACGTTGACGAATAATGGCTTCGGTTTTTCTTCCGCCGCTGATTTTGTATGGGCATCACTGTGCTTCAGAATATAATTATGATCAGCTTGGAGATTTTCCAGCACCTGTGTTTTGCCATCGAGCCAGGTGACCACCGCCTTGTCCACTGCTGCGGCATCACCCAGTCCGAAGTGAATAAAGTTTTCTGAAGTGGATTGGTACCCGCGCACGATATGATGCGTTTGATACTGCATTCCGTTTTTAGTGTAGATGCGAATCTCCGACCCGATGCCCTTGTCATTCTGCTGCGGGCCCTGCAGGGTGAATGAGATGAAATGGTTGCCGTTCATCTGCCGGGCATTGTTGCGGTAAATGAATGGTGATTCTTCGGTGTTGGATGCAACGATGTCGAGATCGCCATCGTTATCAAAATCGGCAAATGCCGCACCATGAGTGATGGTTGGCTGAAAGAAGCCCCACTCTTCGGTAACCCGCTTAAAGGTGAGGTCGCCGTTATTCTTAAACATCACGTTTGGGTCTTTCAGCTTCTTCTTATTGATGATGCCGGCAATCTTGTTAAACATCACGCTGTCACCGCGGCGGGTGGCATCGCGCAGCCCCTGCACCAGTTCCCGTTCATCAATATTGAAGGTTTTATAGTACCCGTTGGAAACAAAAATGTCCTGGTAGCCATCGTTATCAAAGTCAACCATCAGCGGCGACCACGACCATTCTGAAGCATCCACGCCGGCGAGACAACCGATTTCCGAGAACGTGCCGTTGCCGTTATTCAGTTGAAGCATGTTGCGGACATACTGATAGTGGTATCCGCTGGAGACCATGTTGTTGAATTCAGAGCGTCGCTGCGCCAGCATGAACGAGCGGCGCATGTATGACTTATCGAACTTCATGTCCACCACCATCAGGTCAGGCAAGCCGTCGTTGTTTACATCACCCACATCAGCGCCCATGCCGAACAGGGAAGTTTTCTTCAGCACATCGCGGGTCACTTCCTTGAATGTGCCGTTACCCTGGTTCAGGAAGAAATAGTCGTACATGGCAAAATCATTGGCCACATACAAATCCGGCCAGCCGTCATCATTGAAATCGGCAACCGTACAACTTAAGCTGTAGCCGTGTGTGTTGATGCCGGCCTGCTTCGATACATCGGTGAACTTGCCATTGTCATTGCGGTAGAGCTTGTCACTTTGATTGGTTCCCTGCTCAATTTTCTCCAGGTTGTTGAACCGAAGTTTTTCCACCCAGTCCGTCGGGTGATTGGCGAGAAACAAATCCAGGTCGCCGTCTTTGTCATAGTCAAAGAAGTTAGCCATGATGTGATAAGAACCCGCAGCATCAATGCCGTATTCCTTGGCCCGCTCCGTGAATGTGCCGTTGCCGTTGTTTACATAGAGCAGGTTGCTGAGTGAATCTTTCCAGCGTGAACGGCACACATAAATATCATCGTACCCGTCGCCATTGATGTCAACAATGGAAACTCCGGTGCTCCAGCCCTTATTCTTCTGCAGGATGCCGGCTTCAGCACTTACGTCACGGAATTTCAGATTCCCTTCGTTGATGAAGAGTTTGTCAGGAACAATATTTCCTGTGAAGTACAGGTCGGGCAGCGAGTCGCCGTTGGCATTCAGCACGGCAACGCCGGCACCGTTGTAAAAATAGTTGTACTGGTTATTGTCATTGCGCATCCGGAAACCCACATCATTTGAAAATCGGAGTCCGGTGGATTTGTCACTGAGTATGTCGAACATTTTGCCGCTCGGTTTGTCAAGCGGATCGAATTTGGTGGAATCGTACGTGGGAAAATCAACTACGGTGAGAGCGGCATTCTTGTAATTGCCGCTGCACGACCACAGCAACTGACTTCCGACTATTGCTACGAGAATAAAGGCCGGTGATATGATTCTTCTCTTCATTACAAATCTTCTGTTTGAACTGATCCTGTTATTTTGAAGCGAGGGCACTGTTTTCAAATGCCACGCGCTGCTGATTTTTGTCGTCGGTTACCACAATCTTTTCTACCAACTCGGGCACAAAGGAAATGGTAAGCGATCCCTGCGAAAGGTATCCCGAACCCACATTCACTTCCTGCCGCTCCGTACGTCCGTCGCGGTAATAAATAAGAGCGAAGCGATCATGCTGCGTGAGTGTGAGCTTATGCTGCGTATTCTTTATCATTTCAAAAGCGAACATCGAATCATTGTTGTTCGTACCCAGAATGACGGGATGCTCTTCCTTACCAAGGTGAATTAAGGCCAGCGCCTTGGCATCCTTATGACTGAAGAACCCGCTCTCCTCAGCCGTGAGCGGCCTGAAGTTTCCTTTACCGTCGCCCAGCATGGTGATGCCGATGCAGGCATCCTGCTTCTCCGTTTCAGTTTCGGTGGAATAGAAATTACCATGCGCAACGATGTCAAGATTCCCGTCTCCGTTCACATCAGTAGCCAGCATGCCGTAGATGCAGGAGAACTGCGCTTTCATCGGTAATTCGGACGGCGTGAAGGTGCCATCGCCATTGTTGCGGAAATAAGTTGATGCCAGCGTTTTGGCTGTCAGGTGCATGGCTTTGGTAAGGGCTTCTTTCCCGAAAATTTCATTGGTGGTGGCCAATGCAAACTGTTTGTAGAGCGGAAACTTCTCGGCAATGGAAGGAATTTCTTCCGCCATCGTGAGCCGGGTTTTTACCGGATACGGTTTGCCGAAGTTGTAAACCGACATCAGCAAATCCATCGTTCCGTTTTTGTCAAAGTCATCGCAATACAATTCAACGGGCTGATCTTTGGTGGGCTGATAGTAGCGGGAATTGAGGCCTTCATTTCCGGCCACGTAATCCATGTCTCCGTCATTATCAAAGTCGCCGGCGATAATGCTGTTCCACCATCCGGTAGTTTCAGCAAGCCCGGCCTCTGATGTCACTTCCACCAGTTTGCCGCCTGTGTTTTTGAAAATTCTGAGCGGCGACCATTCACCGGCAATCATGAGATCCATCTTGCCGTCATTGTTATAATCCGTCCAGATGGATGAGCAGGTTAATCCGCCACTGACCAGATCGGGCGCCACTTCTTTAGTGACATCAACGAACTTGCCCTTGTCATTGCGAAGGATGGCTGAAAGGGCGGGCATCGGATAATTGGCCGGCACCACCCTGCCTCCCACGAATAAATCGAGATCGCCATCGCCATCGAAATCGCCGGCCGTTACACAGGAACCGCTGGAGCGTTCGTCAGGCAGCGCGTCGGATGCTTTAGTGAAATTACCCTTGCCATCATTGAGGTACAGGTAATCAACAAGCAACGGATCATCTTTCTTGAACTCATTTCCACCTGAAACAGAATACAGGTCAAGGTCGCCGTCCTGATCCGCATCGAAGAAGAGTACGCCGAGTATTTCGGAGTTGTCATCTTTCTGCCATGCCTGGTTCTGTGCTTTCACAAATTTTTTATCAGTTGTTTGCAGGTACAAAGCGCCGGAGCTGCGGGTGGCGCCGCTCACAAAGAAATCTTCGAGCCCGTCGCCATTCACATCGGCCACCGCGAGGCCCGGGCCGTAACGGCTGAGTTTATGAGGAAGCAGAATTTCCTTCTTGAAGTCTTCGTATTCATTTTCGACATGGACGTAGTCAACACCAAGTTTTTTGGTAGCGTCAGTGAAGAGGGGTTCGGCATCCTGCTTCCATTTGAATTTGGCATTGGTGGCATTCTTATGCTCGAGAGTGATCACCTGATTGGGCTTAACATTCGTGAGTTCCTGCGATTTACCATCCAGCCATTCAATGGCTACGCGATATAGTGTGTCATCCTTCGCCAATCCGAAGTGAACCAGGTTCTGCGAAGTGGATTGATATCCGCGCACGATGTGATGCTGCACCATCTGCATTCCGCTCTTTGACCAGATGTAAACCTTGGCTCCTATCCCTTCCAGGTTATTCTCATAACCCTTCAGTTTGAATTCAACCCAGTTGTTGCCCACCACGCTGTTTTCATTATTGCGATAGACGAGTGCGCTGATTTCGTGATTGCTCACTACGATGTCCATATCGCCGTCATGATCCAGATCAGCGAGCGCCGCACCGTAGGAAATGGTGGGATAGTTTATGCCCCAGTTCTCCATTTCACGGGTGAATTGATAATTGCCGTTGTTTTTGAATGCATAATTCACGGCCTTGAGTTTCTTTTTACTCACCATCTTATACAGCTTGTTGTAAGCAGCGCTGTCGCCGCGGCGTGTGGCATCGCGCATGGCCTGGTACAATTCGCGCTCATCCACATTGAGCCAGCGATAATATCCGTTAGGGATGAAAATATCTTTCATGCCATCATTATCGAAGTCGCAGAACATGGGACCCCATGACCAGTCGGTGGCATCCACCTGGGCCAGGTTGGCGATTTCAGAAAAAGTGTTGTTACCGTTATTGATCTGCAGCGTGTTTTTCACATACTGATAGTGATAGCCGCTCGTGATCATGTTGTTGAATTCATTGCGGCGCAAACCAAGAGCAAAAGAGCGGCGCAGGTAGGAATGATCGAACCGCATGTCCGCCGTTACGATATCCTGGTACCCGTCATTGTCCACGTCAGCAATGTCAACACCCATGGAGAACATAGATGTTTTGCCGAGGTAGTCGGCAGACATTTCTTTGAACGTGCCGTTCTTCTGGTTGATGTAGAGGTAGTCGTACATCGCGAAATCATTACAGCCGTACACGTCGAGGTAGCCGTCATTATTCACGTCGGCAGCACACACAGCCAACCCGTAGCCGTGATTATTGATACCGGCTTTCTTGGAGATATCAACGAAGTGCCCGTTGTCATTCCGGTAAAAGCGATCGCTCTGATTGGTTCCCTTCTCCACTTTCTCGAGATTGTTGAAGCGCATGCGCTCCACGTAATCCGTCGGGTGGTTCTTCACATAAAGATCCATGTCGCCGTCATTATCGTAGTCAAAAAAAACAGCGCCCATGGAGTAGCAATCGGGGCAGTCAATGCCGTATTCCTTTGCGCGTTCAGTATAGGTGCCATCGCCGTTGCTCACATAAAACAGGTGCGCCAGCGAATCTTTCCAGCGCGAACGAAGCACATAAATATCATCGAGGCCGTCGTTATTGATATCAACGAGCGACACGCCGGTGCTCCATCCTTTGTTTTTGCGCAAGATGCCGGCCTTGTCCGACACACTTTCGAATTTCATGTTCCCTTCGTTCACATACAATTCATCGGGCACGAGGTTGCCGGTGAAATACAAATCCGGCAGCGAATCGTTATTGTAATTCAGCACGGCCACACCACCGCCGTTGTAGTAGTTCACATAAAGATTGTTGTCCTGCATGAAGCCGAACTGTACGGCATTCAAAAAGTCAATGCCGGTGCTCTTGGCTGAGAGCAGGTCAAACATTTTGCCTGAGGGCACATCGGGTAAATTGAATTTGGTACTGTCCGGCGGCGGGAAATCAAAATTCTTCTTGTATGCACTCTCATAATTGGTGCAGGCTGAAACGGCAAGCGTCAGCAGTATCAATACACTTTTTGCCCGTGATTTGAAATCTTTCATTTACTGTTTGGTTGTGAATTGAAGTTTGACAGAACCATCGGTTGGTCATGCATCATATTCCTCTAAATGCAGTTGGACGGCCCATTAAATACGCCTCAAAAGTACCCTGTTGATGACTGGTACAGAAGCCATTTGATTTTCATTAACAAATAATATTGAAGCAAATATCCCCATGTTTCCCCTATGAAGAAAGTGAATGGAATTGGCCGGCCAATCCGTTTTGCGCATCAGTTTGTCTAAAAGGGATTTAATCAGGTTTAAATATGCTGCCGGTGGCATAGTTTTGCCTCCACCCCTCTCATTTATCACTATTTCTGTCATATGTCAAAGAGAATATTACTCGCACTCGGTGTGCTTTTAGTTGCCGGAGTAGTTGCAATTTTTTTATGGAAGCGCAGCAAGATTGAAAAAATGATGAGTGAAAATGAGGTGCCGAAGTACACCAGCACCACCATGCCCCAGATCTATTACGAGATCGTGGACAACATGGATACCACGCTGCTCTATTCCAGAAATGAGCTCATGATACCATACCTGGAATGGAGGGTCAAAGCAAATCCTGACGATCTCAATCTGCAATTCGAGTTGGGTATTCAAAACATTTTCTACGGAACAACGGAGAAAGGGATACAGATTCTTGAAGCGCTGGAAAAGAATCCGAAGTTCATGAATGATGAAAAGAATAAGGAGAAGAAAGGCAAAGAAACAAGCTGGTCAACCCTGGATTCACTCGAGCAGTTCATTGCTTTGGGTTACCTGCGGCTGGGCGAACAATCCAATTGCATCAATAATCACAATGATGAATCATGTGTGTTCCCCATCTCAGGTGGCGGCGTTCATACCATAAAAACGCCGGTTGAAAATGCCATTACCCGTTATCTGAAAATAATTGAAAAAGACCCGCATGATTACCTCTCCATTTGGCTGCTCAATGTGGCCTGCCAGGCCAATGGAAGTGTTCCGCCGGAAGTGCCGAAAGAATTAATCATACCGGCCAGCCGCATTCCTAATGAATATAACATCAAGCGCTTTAACGACATCGCCGTGGATCTCGGCGTAGATAACACCGGCGATGCCGGCGGCATTGCGCTGGATGATTTTGACAACGACGGCTACAACGATATCATTGATGGATCCTCCCGGCTGAAAGGACAGATCCGCTATTTTCATAACAACGGCGACGGCACCTTCAGCGACTGGACCGAGAAATCAAAACTCACCGGCGCCTTTGAAGGATTGGGCATGATGCAGTTTGATTACAACAACGACGGAAATATGGATTTCCTCGTCACCCGCGGCGGCTGGAAAGCCAAGGCAGGTTTTCTTCCCCCTTCCCTGTACCGTAATAATGGCGACGGCACATTCACTGATGTAACCATTGAAGCCGGGCTGCTCCATTTCCTGCCTTCGCAAACGGCCGAAGCCGCTGACATTGACCTCGACGGTGATCTTGATCTATTTATCGGGCATGAATTCAATACCCACAGCAAGCTATACCTCAATAACGGCAACGGAACATTTAAAGATATCACTGCGGAAGCCGGCGTTGACTTTGAAGGATTCATTAAGGGAGTTTCATTCGGTGATTACAATAATGACGGCTACCCGGATATTTACCTGAGCGACTTCGGCAATCCTAACCGGCTCTATAAAAACAACGGGCTGAATGAAAATGGAATCGTGACCTTCACCAATGTGGCCAAGGAAGCCGGCGTGGAGAATCCCATCTGGAGTTTTCCCTGCTGGTTCTTTGATTACAATAATGACGGGTGGGAAGATATTTACATATCGGCCTACAAACCCGGCTACATCATCAACTCATGCCGTGAATTCATGGGTCTGCCCATGGATTCCAATATGTTTCCCCGGTTGTACCGCAACAATGGCGATGGCACTTTCACCAACGTAGCCAAAGAAACACACATCCAATACGAATCATTTACTATGGGATGCAACTTCGGTGATCTCGATAACGATGGCTGGCTCGATTTCTACCAGAGCATCGGTGCGCCGGACTACCGCGCCATTTTCCCGAACCGCATGTACCACAATTTTGAAGGAAAATATTTTCAGGACTGCACGCTTTCCGGCGGATTCGGACAACTGCAGAAAGGACATGCCGTGGGTTTCTGCGATTTTGATTACGATGGTGACCAGGATATTTATACGGATTTCGGCGGATTCTTCTATGGAGATGTTTTTCAGAATTCACTCTTTGAAAACCCCGGACATGGCAACCACTGGATCAATGTAAAATTTGAAGGTGTGAAAAATAATCACTTCGGCGTGGGGTGCCGGGTGAAACTCACTTTTAAGGATAATGGCACCACCCGCAGCACCTACTTTGACATTGGCAAAGGAGCCAGCTTCGGCAGCAACCCCATCCGCCTGCAAGCGGGCGTAGACAAAGCCACGGTGATTGATTCGATGGAAGTGATTTGGCCGGCCGGCAAAGTAAAACAGGTGTTTAAGAACGTGCCGGTCAATAAAATGTACCTGTGCAAAGAAGGCGCCACGGAATTAACTCCGCTCAGCATCAACTCCATCGTATTCAAAACCATGGAACGCAGAATGGCCGAAGGTGATTCATCCCTGATGAATATGCACATGCACATGAACATGTAAGAAGGCAATTCCCATGCGGCGGTTTTGTCACGGTTTGCAGGTGACAAAAATCATATACCCTTCCTTAAGCAAATTCAAACAATTCGTTAATAAGTTCTATGACGGATTTATATTTGGCCATAAATCATGTATGGCTTGAAAGGAATTTTACCAACGTTCATTACCGCTTTCCTCCTCGCAATTTTCCCAAAACATTCAGCCGGTCAATTCACGCTAAGCGCTGAACTGCGCATCCGCCCTGAAGTACTTCACGGTTATCGCACCCTGCCCGACACCGACTCGAGGGTTGCCGTGTTTGTTGATCAGCGCGCCCGGATCAACGCCCTTTATTCCAAAGAAAAATTTCAGGTTTACGCCAGTATTCAGGAAGCCCGAACGTGGGGTGAACAGGCGCAGCTTGCTGACGAGCCAACGATCGGGGTTCATGAATTTTGGGGACAATATTTCTTTCATAAGAATCTTTCATTGAAGGCGGGACGACAGGAATTACGGTATGACGATGAACGCCTGCTGGGTAATGCGGATTGGTACGCACAGGGCAGAAGCCACGATGCGGCCGTGCTTAAATATGCCAATGCCAAAGGTTTCAAACTGGATGCGGGAGGAGCATTCAATCAGGCGACGCAGAATAATTTCGGCACCTATTATCCTGTGAACTCCTACAAAACACTGGAGTATTTGTGGGCCAACAAGGTTTGGAAAAATTCGCACCAGGAATTGAATGTTTCCGCAATGGTCATTGGCGACGGAACCCAAGAGGCCGATTCAACAGGCATCACCACACGGGTGACTATTGGTTTCAACTCTGATTTTACGCGCGAAAAATTTGCGCTTCACCTCGCAGTTTATGATCAACTGGGGCAGGATCCGGCTAAGCGGGATATCAGTGCTTACATGATATCGGCATATGGCACTGTAAATCCTTTTGAATACTGGAAATTCACTCTCGGCATAGATTACCTATCCGGCACCGATCAGCTCAACAGTGAAAATGCCGATAAGCAAAAAACCTTCTTCACTCTCTATCCGTCAAATCATGCCTTCTATGGCATCGCCGATTACTTTCTCAATATTCCCAATGACACGAAGAACGGAGGATTGATTGATGCCTTCTTCAAGGCCAACTGCACCATGGATAAATTCAAGATCAACGGAGCATTTCACATGCTGGCTCTGCAAAACAATGTGGTGGTTGCTTCCAGCCCTGAAACGGCGCTGGATAAAAACCTGGGAACAGAAATTGATGTGTGGGGCTCTTACAATTTTGAACCCGAGGTGAGCATCATGCTGGGTGGTTCGCTCATGTTCGGAACAGAATCCATGGAAGCCATCAAGGGCGGCGACTCCGGCATTCCGGGAAAATGGATTTATGCGGGCATTACCTTTAAGCCCGTTTTTTTCAGTTCACAAAAATGAAATCAGGTAAAGCCGTTTCCTGTGATTCATTTTCATAAGACAAAATCTAAAGACGCTTTTGCATGAAGCAGATCACCTCGTAATCCCGTTAAAAATTCTTGACAAAAAAATTCCGAGGCACACTTAAATCTCTACATTTGCGCAGCACATTTCATTCACATTTTCAAACTTCAATTTCACTCGTATGAATAAACCAATTGTTGCAGTTATGCTGACTGCGATTCTGGTGTCGTCTGCCATCTCAGGATGCAAGCAGACAAGCAGCCCGGGCAGTGCGGGTTCGCTTTACAACTCCAAGTCGAAACCGGCCACCGAGTTTGATAACAAGATGGCGCTTGCGTGGGTTGATCTGCTTTGTGACCAGGTAAGATTTCAGCGCGTAGGCCCGCCTCCGGCAGCACGGGCAATGGGTTACCTGGGTGTGGCCATGTATCAGTCCGTGGTAGGTGGCATTCCTGACGGCCATTCGCTGGAAGGTCAGTTAAAGGATTTAAAGAATCTGCCCAAGCCCGACCCGAACGCAGAATACGATTGGCCGACGGTATTGAATAACGCCGCATTTCTCGTTTGTGATGAAGGGCTGGCCCGTTTCATGGGACCTAACACACCCAACCTCAATAACCTCGTTGCTAAGATGAATCACTTGCGCGACAGCGTGCTGGCCAATGCCGACGTGTTCAATCGCTCCAAAGAATATGGTACGCAACTCGGTAATGCCATTGTTGATTACATGAAAACGGATAACTTCGATTACACCCGCGAGCATAACGAATATGAATCCCCTTCCCGCACCGGACATCCGGATTGGTATGAGGTGACTGACATTGACAAAACGCCGTTCGAACCGTTCTGGGGCACCCTGCGTCCCCTCGGACTTGACACTACGGAATTATGCCTGAGCAAACCTACCATTCCCTACAGCGCCGATCCGAATTCAGATTTTTACAAGTTCGCCTCTAAACTCTACGGTATTGACACCTCCTTCAGTGAGTATGACCGTATCACTTCCCTTTACTGGGCGGATGATCCGGTAGAAACATTCACACCACCGGGGCACTGGATGAAGATTGCCAAGCAACAGGTGCGCAACCATAATTACAACCTGGCTCAAACCTGTGAGCTCTATTGTTACCTCGGTATGGCAGAATACAATGCCGGTATTGCGGTTTGGAAAATCAAGTATCAGGTGAATCTGCTTCGCCCGAAAACCTACATCGCTGAAGTGATGAATAAGCCGGATTGGGAGCCGTATCTCGAAACTCCTCCGTTCCCCGAATATCCTTCGGGTCACAGCGGATTCTCCGGCGCCGCCTCTTCCATTCTCACCAGCTATTTCGGCGACACAGAATTTACTGACAGCACAAACCTGGTGATTGGATTACTCCCGCGTCATTTCAAGTCATTCAATGCCGCGGCGGAAGAAGCCGCCTGGTCGCGCATGTTTGGTGGCATTCACTACGAAGCAGCTATTAAGGATGCCAAAGTAATGGGTGATTGCCTGGCGCAAAACCTGATGAAGAAAATCAAGCTGGGCAGCGGACAGACTGCTGAAAATGCTGAAACTAAAAAGTAACTCCTCACTCAATCATCTAAAGAATTGTAACATGAATAAGATCATTAGCTTCTTTGCCATAGCGCTTCTCATCGGCGCCGGCACTGCCCAGGCACAGGTTCTCATGAAAGAAATGCTTACCCAGGAGCAGAAAGGAACGCTGGAAAAGAGCGTGAACTGGCCGGGAAAGAAAATTTACTACACGCTTAAATACGATAGCTCGCGGGCCTATTCTTATGAAACCTATAGCACCACGCGCTATTACTATACCCTCATGATCGCTGATAATGCCGGCATGGCCAATGCCATCAAATTGCCCGGCATGGTTCGCGACCTGGTAATCACTTCGTATTTCGAATTCTATTTCAACAACGGTTCGGAAACCAAGACGTTTACCCTGACTTACGACAAAAACAACAAGTGGTACCGCATCAAGTTTGCCCCGCAATGGGGCTGCCGCCGCGAAGAGTTATGGAAGCGCGTGAATGATATCAAGAGCTACTCGGATTTGCTCACGAGTATGGTGGGGCAAATGGATAATAATCTGATACTCGATTGCTACCGCGGACATGAAGGAAGGATAATGACGCAGTAGAGCGTTTTTGACATTCATTGAATAGCCCTCTTCAATATGACGGGGGCTATTTTTTTTTGCATGCCCTTACAGTTCGCCGATCACTTTCTCAAAGAGTCTGGTTAAATCCTTTTCGGCACCGGCGGCTACGGCAATGATCTCTTCAATGTTTACGGGCTGCAGGTGATCCGGATCGCATTCATCCGTAAGCACTGAAACCGCCGCAACCGGCAGTGACATATGATTTGCCACGATCACTTCAGGCACGGTGCTCATGCCTACGGCATCGGCGCCGATGGTGCGCAGATAACGGTACTCCGCACGTGTTTCCAGGTTGGGGCCCGGCACGGCGGCATAAACACCTTTGTGCAGCGTGATATTCAATTCGGCTGCCGTTCGCTCCATGTGTTCATTTATGCCACGATCATACGGCTGACTCATATCCGGGTACCTGGGGCCCAACTCATCAAGATTTGAACCGGTGAGTGGGTTGAGCACTTGCAGGTTAATATGATCATCAAGAAGCATCAGCGATCCTTTTTTGAATTGCGGATTCAAACTGCCGGCTGCATTGGAGATCAGCAATTGTTTAATGCCAAGCACCTTCATTACCCTTACAGGAAAAGTGATCTGCTGCATGGTATAGCCCTCATAGGCATGAAACCTGCCCTGCATGGCCAGAATTTTTTTTCCAGAAAGCGTCCCGTAAATCAGTTTGCCTTTATGAAACTCCACTGTAGAAACAGGAAAATGAGGAATCGCTGAATAATCCATTTCCATTTCCTTGGTGATGCAGGTTGCCAGGTTTCCGAGCCCGGTGCCCAGAATGATTCCGGTTTCAGGATGGTTGATTCCTTCAGCTTTCAGAAACTCGGCACTCTCATGGATTTGTTGCAGGGTCATGTTGGTTTAATATCTGATTTCAAAATTCAGAATAAATAATCGAGCCCGGTTATATGACGGAGAACAATCAGAATTGATAGCCCGATTGAAGCAGGTCTTCTTCCGTATCAATGTCAGTTAATTCAGGAAGAAGTTTGTAGGACCCGTTCATGTTGCGCAAATCGGTGAGGGTATCGTGCAGCACCTCATCACTGCTCCACTTTTTGTTCTTGAACAAAGCGGCATGCAGAGCCGTCATGCCAATGAGGTAATACCCGCCGTCATGCGTAGGGCCGATTACAAAATTGTTTTTGGGAATGGAATCAAACGCCTCACGTAAAATATCCGTGGTGAGTTCAAAACAATCACTGCCAATGATCACCACCTTTTTATAGCCGCGCTGAAATGCATTCTTAAACGCATTAAGCATGCGCTTGCCCAGGTCACTTCCTTCCTGAACCATCTTTTGATATTCGTTCATATCCCACACATCGCCTTCAATGATTTCATCAGAATAAAAAACGGCCTTGTCAACACCGAGCGCACTGGTTACTCGATGCGTATGCTGAATCAGCGCATTGTAAATCTCAAGGGCTTTGTCCGTACCCAGTGTTTTGGCCAGCCGGGTTTTTACTTTCCCCGGTACCGGATTCTTCACGAAAATCATCAACAGTTCTTGTCCCATATTACTCATTCAATGACCAATCGTACTCAAGGTACTTAATCGGGGCCTGTGCCGAAATTTTTACGATTGAATATTGATTCAGAAAATCAATCAGGGTTCCTTTTTTGGTAAAATCACCCTGGTACCATTCGAAAATCTTCGAGATCTGAATGGAGGTTGCCGAGATTTTATTTCTCGAAGGATCATTGATAAATCCTTTTGCTGCCTGCGTTAGCTGGGCGTTAAGTTTTTCGGCTGTATATGCTTCATTGAGCATTTTGGGGCAGGATGCTGAAGCGCAATTGAGAGCGAAATGAATGCGCGGCTCATTGAATTGCTTCCGAATGATATCCTGCTCAATTTGATCAAGCGAATACATTTTGCCCCCGATAGAGATGAACATGGTGTTCCACACTTTTCCTCCGTCAATATCGAGGATGCTTTTTACCGGGTAATGATCCAATATCGTTTTTACCGTGAAGGCATTGTATGCATTAATCCAGTAAGCGAGTTTTTCTGATTCGCTCCAGGTGGCAGCAGGCGCATGTGCACTCAGCGACTTGAGGTAGGCATCAAACCTGGACCTGTCGTTCATGATTCCGCGGTAATTCACCTGCCCGGAAGCACCCACATATTTATGCAACAACTCGTTCCAGGGTTCATGCAATGATGCAGGGGGTTGACCATGTGAAACGGAAACAGAAAGAAAGAAAAGCAGAAAGAGATGAGAAAATGATTGGGTAACGTGCATTTTGTATTGATCTCGCAAATAAAATGAATTCCTACCATGCCAAAAAATTGTGCCACAGTTGTAAAAGGGTGTGAGCAATGTTTTACATCTTGCAATCGCAATAACACCTGTCATCTGATTTTTCAATGCCGACATACCTGTCTCACCTGAAATCAAAATTGCCCCAGACCGGCACCACCATTTTCACCATCATGTCCGGTTTGGCCAATGAGGTGGGCGCGATCAATCTCTCTCAGGGATTCCCTGATTTTTTGTGCGATGAAAAACTGATTAAACTGGTGGAACAATTCATGCGGAAAGGGCTGAACCAGTATGCGCCCATGCCCGGTATAGTGCCGTTGCGTGAACGCATAGCAGAGAAAACGGAATCGCTCTATAAAACAAAATACAATCCCGATACAGAAATTACGATAACAGCCGGCGGCACAGAAGCCATTTACGCCGCCATTACTTCTGTGATCAGCGAAGGAGATGAAGTGATCATTTTTGAGCCGGCATATGATTGTTATGCCCCGTCCATTGAATTAAACAAGGGTGTTCCCATTTATGTGGAGTTACAGCCGCCGGATTATTTAATTGACTGGCAGGCGGTGAAGAAACTGATCAGCCAGCGCACCAAAATGATCATGATCAATTCACCGCATAACCCCACGGGTACGGTGCTCTCTGCCAATGACCTTAAACAACTGGAATCCATCACGCAGAACAGCGACATACTCATCCTGAGTGACGAGGTGTATGAGCACATCATCTTTGATGGGCGGCAACATCAAAGTGTTTTGGCAAGTCCGCAGTTGGCTGAACGGTCTTTTGTGGTGTTTTCATTTGGAAAAACCTATCATAACACCGGATGGAAAATGGGTTACTGCCTCGCTCCTGCGGAACTAATGAAGGAATTCCGTAAAGCGCATCAGTTCATCGTCTTTTCAGCGAACACGCCCATCCAATATGCTTTTGCCGAAATGATGAAAGAACCCGCTCATTATCTCGGGCTCAAAGATTTTTACCAGCAGAAAAGAGATGCGTTCAATGCACTAATTAAGGAAACGCCGTTAGCGCTCAAGCCCGCATCAGGCAGTTATTTTCAGTGCGTGAGTTATGATTCATTCACTGATGAAAAGGATTATGATTTCGCCGTGCGTTTAACCCGCGAAGCGGGTGTGGCGGCCATACCTGTGTCGGCATTCTATCACCACTCCAATGATTACAAGATGCTGCGCTTCTGCTTTGCGAAAGAAAATGAAACCCTGGAGAAAGCGGCGGAACGGTTGATGGAGTTCTTCAAAAAAGAAAGCAGGTAACCGGGGCTTTGAAAGATTTCACCGGATCTTCCAAAAATATTGAGAGGGGATTGATTTGAATCATCAGATTCATCCTGTGCTCCCGGTCACCTGCTTAAACCTCAAACAAAAAGAACGTGCTTACTTAATCAAAGATAAGAGGCGTGTATCATGCGTAAACAGTTTCAAAAAGAATTTGCGATTATTTCGATTTCATTCAATAATGAGTCGCTATTTTTGATGTTTTCTAAAAACTCATGGGGAAATGCCGGTGAAATTAGATTTTGACAAACTGGATCTCCAGATAATCGGGGAAATGATGAAGGATGCTTCCGCCTCTTACAAGGTGCTCGGGAAAAAATTATTTGTCTCTGCGGGCACTATTCATGTGCGAATGAAAAAGCTGCAGCGCCTCGGCGTACTCAGTGGCTCCAGCTACCACATCAACCTGAAGAAGATCGGCTATGATATCACCGCCTTCATCGGCATCTACCTGGAGAAGAGTTCACTTTATGCCACGGTGGCCAAAGATCTCAAGAAGATTCCCGAAATCGTGCGGCTCAATTATACCACCGGCAACTACAGCATGTTTGCCGAGATTGTTTGCCGCGATATGGAACACCTTCGCCTGGTGTTGTATGATAAGCTGCAGCATGTGAGAGGAATTGAACGGACGGAAACACTCATTTCGCTTGATGAAAGTTTTAAGCGAAGCGCTGAGATCTTATAACTCCGAAGCCGGGGATTGCATCAGTTGCCACAGCGCCCCTTCTTTAAGGGCATATGCTGAACGGGTGATGTGATGAACGTGTGCTGATTCCACAACGTAACCGGCGAGAATGGAAGCCGGCACAATCGTATCTACGCGGTACCAGATCAGCCCCTTCATATTCACGCGCTCTTCCCGGTTGGCGCGAATCACTTTATCACAGAAAATGTAGAAGTCACGCAATGAAATTTCAGTGCAGGTGGAACCGGCATCCAGGGGACGGCTATAAATATTTTCTGCAATCATCTGCGCCATGGTATCGAAAGAACCCGATGCCCCGATAAGCCGCTTCACCGGATATTGCTTGAGTTGCAACATCAGCGGCTCGAGTTCATGTTGCAGGTAATGAATCAGGTTGACCTGCTCAATGGCGCTGATAGGTTCACGCTGATGAAAGCGCTGCCGCAACACCGATCCGCCAACAGGAAAACTCTGCTTCCAGAAAACTGTATTCTTGCTAGCAATAATGAATTCGGTGCTGCCGCCGCCGATATCCATGATAAGGGCCGGATGTTCATCCAACCTCACAGCCCTTCTCACGCCCTGGTAAATCAATTCCGCTTCTTCATCTCCGCTAATTTTTTTCAAATCCATCGGAATGATTTCCTTCACCGCGCGTACAAACTCCTCACCATTGGAAGATTTACGTATGGCGGCAGTACCGAAACCTATGATGCGTTCCGGTTTCAGATCATCAATCACGGTTTTGTATTTCCTGATCTGCTCTATGCCACGTTGAAAAGCAAGATCACCGATGCGCTCCACCCCCTCTTCTCCCAGTGAAACAAATTCTTCGGCCCGGAACAATACATGAAATGATTGATCACGCCCGATGTCAGCAATCAGGAGATGAAACGTGTTTGTTCCGAGATCAAGTACAGCAACCCGTGACATGTGCTTTTCCAATACCGGTTTGCTTCCGGTGCTCTGCAAAGAAAATCCTTTCTTTGAAGCAAAATCATCTTCATGGAAAAAAGCAAAAACCGGCGTGAATTTTTGGTTCAGGCAGGTACCATCAGTGCCGGCGTTTGTTTCTTCGGAACTTCTGCATTCCTATCTGCATGCAGCACTTCCAAAAGCGCCGGCTCTTCTGCCGTTTCATTTTCCGAAACCGCCGATCAACTTTCCATTCCGGCTACTGCTTTCAGCGAAAAAAATTCACAGATCCTTCATACAAAGAAATACGAAGAACCCCTGTATGTTTCAAAACAACCGGACGGCACTTATGCTGCGCTGCGCATGTATTGCCCGCATAAGGGGTGCGAAGTGAATGCGGCGGCTGACCGTTTCGTTTGCCCCTGCCACGGATCGGAGTTTGCATTGGATGGCGCCCTGCTCAAAGGTCCTTCCAAATCGCCGCTGCAGTCATTCCCGGTAACCCTTGATCAGGACCAGGTCATTGTCCATTTCAAATGATTGATCGTCATCCCGGGTTGAATGACTGGCTGCTGCTGCTGTTCCTCGCATTGATCTGGGGCAGTTCATTCATTTTAATGAAGGAGGGACTGAAAGCTTTTCACCCGGAACAGGTAGCCCTGCTGCGTATCATCATTACCGCTTTGGTGCTGATGCCGTTCGCGTTTATGCGCAGAAAAAAAGTGACGCTGAAGCAAACGCAAAACATGGTGATTCAGGGGATGTTCGGAAATTTTATTCCGGCATTTCTTTTTCCGGCCGCACAAACGCACATCAATAGTTCGCTGGCCGGAATACTCAACTCGCTTTCTCCTGTATGGGTACTGATCATCGGCGTGCTTTTCTTTGGTGCATCATTCAAATGGATACGCCTTGCAGGCGTGATCAGCGCATTGACGGGCGCGGTGGTGTTGCTTGTTTTTCAGCCGGCCCATGGCAGCACCGGCAATGCGTGGTTCGGCATACTGATCGTGATCGCCACCATCTCTTATGGTTTGAGCGCAAACATCATCAAGCGGTACCTGCATGATGTGCATCCCGTCACCATCACGTCCATTTCATTCAACATCGTACTCCTGCCGGCCCTCATTTATCTTTTCACCACGGATTTTACGGAGCTGATGAAATCGAACCCACAGGCGATGATTTCACTGGGGTATATCGCCATACTGGCTACACTCGGCTCCGCACTGGCATCCATTATTTTCAACCGGCTGGTGCATCACACGTCATCGCTTTTCGCCGCTTCAGTATCATACCTCATTCCAATCGTAGCGCTGATGTGGGGTGTGCTGGACGGCGAAACCGTTACCGCCATTGATTACGGAGGCATGGCCCTCATTGGCGCCGGCGTTTATCTCGCCAGCCGCTGAAACGAAGTTCACTTCATGGCAATCATGGAAATCTCGACGTTCACGCCGAGAGGCAAAGCGCTCACCTGCACCGTTTCGCGGGCGGGGTATTCACCGCTGAAGTATGAGCCATACACTTCGTTCATCGCGGCAAAATTTTTTAAGTCAGTCATGAAAATGGTGGTCTTCACCACATAAGAAAAATCCAGACCGGCCGACTCGAGGATGGCCCCGATATTTTCCATCACCTGCCGGGTTTCACTTTGAATGTCATTCATGATCAAGTCTCCGGTGTCCGCTACTTTGGCTACCTGCCCGGAAATAAAAAACATATTGCCGGCAAAAACTCCCTGACTGTACGGCCCGATGGGTGTGGGCGCTTCGTTGGTTTCAATGATTTCTTTATCCATGTTCGAATGTGTGCTGCGAAAATTACTGATGTTTTGTCCAAAGCAGAAACTGATTCCGGAGAGTAAGGAGACGGGGCCATCATAAATTTTGTGAGTTGCATGGTTACTTTTGTTTGAAGAAACACTTGCAGTGAAGACAGCAGTTACGGGCGATGCTTTGAGGATACGCGCATTCAACACGCGGGTGAATGGGGAAATCGCCGTGGATGATGCCGTTTTACATGACGCAGCCCGTGCCGCAGCTTATGATGTGATTGTTGATTTGAATGCCGATGAGAGAAGTGTACCGCCGGCTTATTTTTCTGCACCGGATCATGCCTTATTGATTTTGGGAGCAGTGAAGCGTTCGCTCACACAACTGATTCACGATGCAGGAATAAAAGTGAAGTGCCATGTGGTGGGAATGAATGCGCTGCCATTATTCATAGAAAATCAACGGTGGGAAATTTCATTCGGCAGAAATGCTGATAAAGAGCCATTCAAGAAATGGGCGCAGGAAATGAAAACTGATTTTCTGGAAGTGCGGGATCGTGTGGGAATGATTACACCACGGGTGGTTTGCATGATCATCAATGAAGCGTGCTATACCCTGCAGGAAGGAACCGCCACGAAAGAGGACATTGACAAAGGCATGAAGCTCGGCACCAACTATCCATACGGGCCGTTTGAGTGGTGCGACCGCATCGGCATCAAAGAGGTCTATGAAACACTCGAAGCCATTTGGAATGATACGCATGATCCGCGATATAAAATTTGCCCTCTGCTGAAAACAAAATATCTGAAAGGAGAATCGTTTTATCAATCCTCCGCCGGTTAACATGCTCCTGATCTACGTTCAGAAAATTACCCCGCGCATCCGGTACGTGATGCAATTGTATTTCGGTGAATTGATCAGGACGGAATTTGAGATCACCGATGATGCCAACCGGTTTCAGTCTTTTCACGGGGCCAGACTGAATTACAGCCAACGTCCGTTTCATGATGAATGCTTCGTGTTTGCTGAGGACATTTTGTTTGAATCAGGAATTCATGAGCAGAAAATTTCACGGGGTAACCGGAAAGGGATTCCCACGCTGTTCTCCCGTCAATCATCCGGTGCTTTTCCATTTGATCCTTTTGCTGCGGCCTTCTACCTCGTTACGCGTTATGAAGAATATCTTCCGTTCACTCCGGATCAGTACGGAAGGTTTCCTGATAAAGAAAACACCGGCGTGAAAGAAGGATTCCACGAAGTGCCGGTAGTGAATCATTTTGCCATGTGGCTGAAGGAGTTTTTGCAACAGCGATATCCGGAGCTTTCATTTCAAAATCCTTCGTTTGAATTCCGGCTCACCTACGATATTGATTTTGCATTCGCTTACCGGGGCAAAGGATTCATGCGTAATGCCGGGGGCTTTGCGAAATCACTTTTGAAATTGGATTTGAAAGAGTCGTTGTGGCGCATGCACGTCCTTCGTGGTATGGAAGCGGATCCCTACGATACATTTGACTATCAGTTTGCACTTCACGAAAAATTTGGATTGAATCCCCTTTACTTTTTCCTTCTCGGCGACTTCAACAAATTTGATAAGAACATTCCATGGACTAATCCCCGGCTGCAATCGCTGATAAGAAGCATATCGAACCGCTACGACTGTGGCCTTCACAGCAGCTACGCTTCCAATTCTTATTCAGGAAAAGTAAAAACGGAATTGCAACGCCTCGAATCTATCAGCGGAAAAAAAATAATTCGCAACCGCCAGCATTTCTTGAAGCTGAAATTTCCTGACACTTATCAAACGCTTCTTGCCAATGAGATCACTGAAGATTACACGATGGGCTTTGCCTCGCTTACAGGTTTCCGGTCCGGAATTGCTTCACCATACCCGTGGTACGACTTGTCAAAAGAAGAAACCACCTCGCTCCGCATCTTTCCATTTACGGTGATGGACGCCTCACTGCATTATTATCTCAAGCTTTCACCCGAACACGCACTTACCAAAACCAAATCACTAATGGATGAGGTTAAAAAAGTGAATGGCTACTTTCAGTTTCTTGCGCATAATGATTTGCTGAGTGAGTCTACGACATGGCACGGATGGCGAACGGGATTTGCTGAATTGCTGAACCACGCAGCGGGCCTGAGCAAGAGCAGGTAATGCTGCGCCTTTGAACCGCTCCAAAATTCGTAGCACTCACGATGACGATACGTGGGAAGATTGTGTAGCGCTATGTCATTGCGAGCGGAGCGAAGCAATCCCCTGATTCAGCGATTGCTTTATTCTTGGGGATTGCTTCGTCGTTTCACTCCTCGCAATGACGCGTGATTTATTTCACCACCGAAACTGCAATTGTCTTCACCTCACTCTCCGTTTGCATTCTCAGAAAATAAATTCCTTCACTCACAACACTCCCATTTTCATCACGCGCATCCCACGTAAGTGTGTGTGTGCCTTCGCTCATCACTTCATTAGCGAGTGTGCGAATCAATCTTCCTTGCACATCAAAAATTTTGAGAGAGACATTTTCATCTTGTGGTAACTGAAAACTGACAACTGACAACTGACTAACAGGATTTGGATAAACGTTCAACTCCGAATTCGCTTCAGTAGCAATATCCTGATTCAAAACTTTACATGGCACTTTCACCTTCACCAAGGCAGAAGTAACAGAGCAATTATTTGTATTGTCTTTTACATTCACTTTGTACCTACCTGCAACTTTTGCAGTATAAGTTTTACCGGTAGCCCCACTGATATTGCTTCCATTCAACTTCCATTTATAAGTGAGATTACTTCCGCTGTTGGCTGATGAAAGAACTACACTGTCACCTGCACAAAATGTTGTTGGACCATTGGCGATGATAGCTGCTTGTGGTAGGCAGGTTTGACCGGCAAGAATGGATTGATTGGACACTGAGTTAACGGCATAATCAGTTACGGTAAAAGCTGAAACATAGCTATCGGCAATGATCTTAATCCATCCATAAAATTTTTCATTTCCCGAAATAAGTTTAAGCGGAAGAAAATTTCCATCAGCGGCAACTTCTCCATTCCATGAGCCGGAGTAGGAGATATGCCACATGGGATATAAATGACCTATACATGCATACGTTTTGGATAATAGTGTTTGAGTTGTCAAATCAGACCAGCTAATGTTTCCATTAATCGAATCATTCTGATTTAATGGTTCTCCAAAAAACTTGTTACCATTCAATGCATTTATTTTAAGGTAGCTATTAAAGGCCAAACCACACAGCCCGCTTACCGGCACAGAGGTAAGACTGATAGTGAAGTCAGTCGTGCTGTCATTGTTCAAATCCAAATAATAAGTACCTAAAGCAAATTGTTGATCAGGGGTAATATCGGTGTAAACGATTTGTCCTTCTGCGAAATGAGAAAGCATTAAGAGAAGAAAATAACTAAAAGGTCTGACAGGGTTTTTCATTGGTTTATTTTTTAATGAATAATTATCTCGCAACGGAAACCGCAATCGTTTTCACTTCCCGCTCTGTTTTCATCATTAGAAAATAGATCCCTTCGCTCACTTCTATGCCTTTTTCATCTTTTGCATTCCATGTGAGTGTGTGAGTGCCTTCGCCCATTTGCTCATCGGCGAGTGTGCGGATTAATCTTTCTTCAACGTCTAATATCTGGATAGTCACATCTGATTTCTCCGGTAACCGGTAACTGACAACTGTCAACTCATTCAATGGATTGGGCTTTGCAATCAGTGATAACTCATCCTGATTCTCATTGCTTAAATCCTCTTTATTTCCCGCACAGGGTTTTAGCTTCAGTTGCGAAATCCAGTTGATGCTGTTTTCGATGACACTTCCATATTGCCCTTCAATCCAGAATTCACCCTGTTGATTGTAGCGGCGACAAATCCCTGAGTAATCGCCCCATAAGCCATTGATGGAGTCTTCTCCCGATTTCACCTTTTTGATTGCACTCACCGAAAAGTCATTGTCAATGAAAGTGGCTGCCACTCCCGGATACCAGTGCTTGCCGGTGAACTCAAATCCGAGAACGGCACTGTTTTCATCGGAAGAATTTCCTGCATAAACAATTTGCGGAAACTCACATGACAAGTGAGGATGACTGATCGTTTGTGCAGAGCAGGAAAGGTTATTTGGAATACCGCTGATTCTACCGACAAGCACAGCCGCTTTTCCATTCGCTTTTGTGTTCTGGCAGAACTGAAGAATTCCGTTTTCATAAAAAGCATTTTGGACAAAATCATCAATGCCATAGAACACGTTAAACAACGGAACTCCGGGTTTCTGGAACGATAAGGGGACCGGCGAATAAAATTCTCCCGAATGAACCGGACCATACACATTCAATGCTGCCGTGCCTGAAGCAATCGTATTAGTGACTTCATAAACAAAATACAAATCATCCGTGGGACCACTCTCATGTGCTGACACGAAATACATGTTGGGACCATACGTGGTTGAGCCGCCTCCTGCCGGAACAATGTCTGCTTCATAAATAACTGCGGAAGCCGTATCAGAAAAAATCTGCACGTTAATATTTGCTTCAGCGGCATAACCAGCCATCTTATCAATCTGCATAATGTTATTATGTGTCCACTCATCATTTTCGTCGAATCGGACTTCCGTAATGAAAACTTCATCGTCGCTGATACCGAGGAGCGGATAATCAATCACTGAATTATCACCAATGAGTGAATCAGGGAGGTAATAAAAATTCCAGCCATCGAGCGGGTCATTGCTTTTGGAAAATGCAACTAACGTTCCGAGCTGCATGAAAACCGTATCGAAGTCAGTGATACCGTATGAAGAAACAAACACAAAGCGATCCTGCTTAGGATCGTACTGCACGCGCACATCAATGAGTCCGGAGCAGAAATGATATAATGAATCGGAGAAGAGCAGCGATCCTGTTTCATCGTAATAGCCGATCCATCCGTTGGAGATGCTAACTATTTTGCCTGTATTGGAAATGGCGATGGCACATTCCGAGGCATAGTAACCAACTGGTGGCAGATAGAATGGCGTGCGGGGATTCCCCTCGAAAGCAGTTCCCAGTTTCAGCGGCTGCGCACACGGACTGCGGTCTTCACTTTCAAAATGATCAGTGAAATCTTCATCGACTGATTCAGATTGCCCTGCGACCTTTTCTCGCTCCATTTCGTGACCTCGCTCAGTAAGTTCATTTTCTCCAAAATGTTGTTGAGTCGTAAGTTGTTTCCTGATTTCTGCAGGATCTTTTTTGGGAACAGAAAAAACTTTTAACGGAAGAATGCTTCGCTGCAATGACTGAGCAATTGCACTTTCAGAACGAAGTTGAAAAATGAAGATGCTGAATGAAATCATCATAAATGTTTTCACAAGTTGGATGGAAGTTTTCATAAGATTTTTGTGGATTAAAAATGATGTCAGCAAAGGTGCCGGCATCAAAAGGACGGGGCAACTGCATGTTTGTGCAGCAGAATTTCCGGAGATTGCTTCTCCCCACCTCCAATAACGACTACTCCACTATTTCACCTGCATATTTGTGCAGGTAGCAAATCGTGCAATACCATTCTACCTTTGATTTCATAATGAGGCTATGTTTTACAGGGAAGAAATGGTTGATGTTGCAACAGCGCACGCAGCCCTCTGACTCCCCCTCATCTGTCCTTCGGACATCTTCTTCTAAAGGAGAAGAAAAAAGGAATGAAAAGAATTTGGGAGAACCGACCTACTTCCTGCGCGTGAGCAGTTCCTCCTTAAAATCCGTAGGACTCCCGACTCCTTCGGAGAGGTCAGGAGGCAGTGCGGGAAAATTTTTTCATTTTATCAATTTCATCCTTCTCCTTCTTCTCCCTCATCTCACCCTCGCACAGTCAGATGATTTTCCCTACACCAATTTTCAAAACATCTCCACTAAAGATGGTCTTTCGCAAAACAGTGTGGGAGCCATCATGCAGGACACCAGGGGTTTCATGTGGTTCACTACTCAGAAAGGACTTGATCGCTTTGATGGCATTGAATTCAGGAATTACAGTTACAATCCTTCTGATTCCAATTCACTCAGCCCCGGATATTTTTATTCATTGTGTGAAGACAGGAAAGGAATTTTCTGGTTGTCATCTTCCACCGAAGGATTTTATTCATTCAATCCTTCATCTGAAAAGTTTACTCACTACCGGCATCAGACGAACAATTCAAATTCGCTGGTCACTGATTTCATCTCCAACGGAATGCTGCTGGCTGATTCATCAGGCATCATCTGGATTTCTACTTCAAATGGTCTGAATGCTTTTGATCCGCGAACCAATGAGTTCAGACTTTATCGGCACAGCGACAATGACAGCGCATCACTCAACAGCAATGACCTGAGCAGCATGTGTCTTGACGATGAAAACAATTTGTGGATCGTTTGCTCTGGCAACTGCGTGGATCACTTCAACACCAAAACAGGAAAGGTGATGCAGCATTTTCATGCGGGATCAAAAGAAATTTCATGCAGCGGTCAGCCGGATTTTCTTTTTGTTTCGGAAAGATGTGTGAATGGAAACATCTGGATCGGCAGCAGCGATGGAGGAATTTCCGGATACAATCTTCATTCGAAAGAATGGATTCACATTCAGCATCATCTGGACTCATCGGATAATGCAACGCTCGCAGGCAACAACCTCAACTCGATAGATGAGGACAGAAACGGAAATCTCTGGATTGCGCTCGATAAAAACAGGATGGACTATTTCAATCCTGCTTCCGGAAAATTTTTTCACATCAATCTAAGCAATTACAATAAGTCCGGCGCAATTGAAGGGTATTCTGTGTATGAAGATCGCTCCGGAAAAATCTGGATCGCTGGTGGAAATGGAATCATTACCTGTGATCCCAGAACAAAAATCTTTCACAGTGTGCTCTATGATCCTAATCTTCCAAACCCGCTTCCGTCCAACTCCACCATTTCATTTTGCAAAACCCACGACGGAAAATTTTTTATCGGCTGCGGGAATGGCGTGGTGCTGTTCGATGAAAAGAATGAAACGCTTACACCTTTTGTGATTTCGGAGAATGGCGTGAATATTTTCGAAAACAATTACACGTGGGAAATTTATGAAGACAGCAAAAACAATCTTTGGTTCTGCACTTTGTATGGACTTGTATTTTACGATCCGCTTACCCACAGCCATAAGTTGTATGAACACAATGAAAATGACTCCGCTTCGCTGAATGCTGAGTCCGCTACAGAAATTATAGAAACCGTTGACACAAGATTCTGGGTGACCACTTTCGGTGGCGGGCTGGATTTGCTTGATCCTTCCACCGGAAAATTCCGCCACATAAAATTTCATGATTCCCGCGGAGAAGTTTCAGGCATTGCCATGCAGGGACTGATGAAATATGCCGACGGAAAATTGCTCATCGGAACACAGTCTTACGGATTGATTCTCTTCAATCCAGCAGATGAAACTTCGGAATTCTTCAGGCACGATGCTGCTGATCCGTCATCACTCAGCAGTGATGTCACCATGCCCTTAACACGTGAAGGAAACGGTGTTGTGTGGATCGGAACCAAAGGCGGCGGTTTAGTTGCCTTTGATGCGCACACACAAAAGTTCCGCGCATTCACCATGCAAGAAGGTTTGCCAGGAAACGAAGTAGTGAGTATGATTACAGATGATGACGGCGTTTCATGGATCGGTACGACGAATGGTATTTCACGCTGTAAGCTTCCGCAAAATCCTTTTGATGATTTATCGTCATTGCGGGAAGCGGAGCAACGAGGCAATCCTCAAAAAGAAGAAGCGATTGCTTCTGCGTCAATGAAAAATCGGAGGATGATAATAACATCTTCTCTTTTCCGCAACTACAACATGAGTGATGGACTGCCGGGAAATGAACTGGCCTATCTCGGCGCTTTCAAAACCTCAGGAAAAATTTACTTCAGCGGCGAAGGAGGTTTCTTCTGGTTTAATCCGGATGAAATGCGCGACAATCCATTCATGCCGCCGGTCTACATCACGGGCCTGAATGTGCTCAACAAGCCGGTTGCAGTCAATGATGAAACTAAAATTCTTTCATCAGCCATTGAAGGCACGAAAGAAATTGTCCTCAGTTATGAGCAACGCGTTTTCTCATTTACTTTTTCAGCACTCAACTTCATCCATACCGAAAAAAATCAGTACGCTTATCAACTCGATAACTTTGACAAAGACTGGGTTTATACCGATGCTGCTCATCGTACGGCTACCTACACCAACCTTGATGCAGGTGATTATGTTTTCAGAGTGAAAGCGAGTAACAACGATGGATTGTGGAATGAAGCGGAAACATCCATTCACGTCATCATACTTCCGCCGTGGTGGCAGACCTGGTGGTTCCGGTTGCTTTGCGTTTTAATTGCAGGTGTGATCATTTACCTGATTGTTCAGTCACGCTTGCAGAAACTGAAAGACATCCGCCGCATCCGGAATAAAATCGCCAGCGACCTGCACGATGATCTCGGCGCCACACTCAGCAGCATCAGCATCATGAGTGAAATTGTGAATCAGCAGATAAGAAATCAATTGCCGCAAACTTCAACGCTGCTCGAAAAAATCGGAAGCAGTTCACGTTCGATGATTGAGAATGTGAACGACATGGTGTGGGCCATCAACCCGAAGAACGATTCGTTCGAGAACATCATCAAGCGCATGAAAACATTTGCTTCGGAAATTCTGGGAGCCAAAGACATCAACTTCAATTTTGATTTTGACAAAAATCTTCTTCAGAGCAAAATGAAAATGGATGCAAGAAGAAATTTTTATCTCATCTTTAAAGAAGCCATCAATAACATTGCAAAATATTCCGAGGCAGCGAATGCTTTTGTTATGGTATTGCAGCGTGAAAACAATCTGAAGATGACGATACGTGACGATGGAATAGGATTTGACATGGCACTTATACAGCACGGAAACGGATTGAACAACATGCAGCAACGCGCCGCAGAAATGAGAGCTCAACTAAAGATCGAATCAATTACGAATAAGGGAACAAGTGTCGAACTTCTGATGAAGTTGTAAAGAGAAACTCAAGTGATCGATTGAAATTGATGAATGCAAACCGTCGACCATGAAATCCGAAATCCAAAATCCTAAATCCGAAATCATCAAAGTTGTAATCTTCGAGGACAACCAGCTGCTCCGTGACAGTTTGTATCAGCTCATCAATGGAACAGAAGGATATTCATGCATCGGAGCTTTTTCGGATTGCAGCAATATCATTCACAACCTAGAAAAATCTTCACCTGATGTAGTGCTCATGGATATTCAGATGCCGGGCAAAACTGGAATAGAGGGAGTGAAAATGATTCGCGAGAATTTTCCACAGATAAAAATCATTATGCAAACAGTTGTTGAAGACGAAGACAAAATCTTCGCTTCCATCTGCAATGGTGCTTCCGGTTATCTGCTGAAGAATACAACTCCTGCCCGACTGCTCGAGGCAATTAAAGAAGTGCATGAAGGCGGCGCGCCTATGACATCATCTATTGCGCAAAAAGTTCTGGAGAAATTCCGCAAACAAACACCTGCAATCAACGAACTGGAAAATCTTTCTGACCGTGAAAAACAAATTCTTGAATGCCTGGTAGAAGGAATGAGCTACAAAATGATTGCCGCTCATTGCAAGATTGCGATTGATACGGTTCGCTTTCACATCCGCAACATCTACGAGAAACTACACGTGAATTCGAAAGGTGAAGCCATTACGAAAGCGATACGGGGAAAAATCGTTTAACCGGATTTATCCTCCGCCTTAACCTGACAATTCTCTGACAAATTCTTCATACAACGCTGTAACATGCTATTGCCCGGTCATGTCTTATCGGGAAAGAAAAATATAATGACCATGAAAACAAATTTGAAAAGTTTGATGCTCCTTCTTCTGATTTCACTTTCGGTAATCGCCTCCGCAGCCGCCGGCAGTATTTCGAAAGAGCTTCCGGTAAGTTCATTTCAAAAATTATCCGTCAGCGGCAATTTGCATGTGGTATTTACTGCTGGAACTAATCAAATGGTCCGGATTGAAGGCAGTAACAGGGCGGTCTCTTCCGTGGTGATGAATCAAAAAGATTCACAGCTTACCATCAGCAGAATGGAATGGAATGATGAAAATGATCCGGTCACCGTTTATCTTACAGTGAGTGAACTGAACATGCTCGTCATCTCAGGTAACGCTATGGTGGAATGCGAAACCACCATTCATGGCAGCGTGCTGTCGCTGCTGCATAAAGGAACAGGAGCAGTGAAACTCAAATCCGATGCTGACCTCGTTCAGACCATGATCACCCGAAGCGGAAGGATAGCGGTGGAGGGAAACTACACCAACACGGTAAGCCGGCTGGATGCTTCGAATCACATGCTGGTAGCTTATTCGAAGTAAAAAAATCTGCCGGGAGGTAGCAGAGCTCGTCACTGAGATTGCATAGCGGTGAGAAAAATCTGCTACCTTTTCGCGCAGATATTTTTGTGATTATGCCTGTTGTTGATCTGAGCCAAACCAATTCGTTAGTCAGCCAATACCTTTCTGAAATTCGTGATATTGATATCCAGAAAGACCGTCATCGCTTTCGCAAAAACATGGAACGGTGCGGTGAAATTCTTGCTTATGAAATCAGCAAGCAGCTTCCCTACAAAAAAATTGATGTCACAACACCGTTGGGTACCGCTCACGTATCAGTATTGAAAGAACAACCCGTGGTGGGGGCGATCCTGCGGGCAGGCGTGATATTACACCAGGGCATGCTTCATTTTTTTGATCATGCCGATAATGCATTCATCTCGGCCTACCGCAAACACCGGCAGGATGGCTCCTTCGAGATCGCGCTTGAATATCTTTCTTGTCCCTCATTGGATGGAAGGGTGTTGATTCTGGCCGATCCCATGCTGGCCACCGGTAAAAGCATGGTAACAACACTGAAAGAGATCTACCGCCACGGCAAACCGGCGCATACACACATCGCCTGTGTGATAGCAGCGCGACCGGGAATCGAGTGGGTTACCGGCCACCTCCCTGATGTTTCCATATGGGCCTGCGCCATAGATGAAGAGTTGAATGCCCACTCGTATATCGTGCCCGGGCTGGGTGATGCCGGCGACCTCAGTTATGGGGAAAAAATGCAGCGATAAGGATTTTTTTACTGTCAGAAGGTGGATTTCAGAAAAGTATTCTATTTTTAAAATCCCAAAGGGAACGCCGATGGCTTAAAACTTTACGCAAGATGAGAAAAGCACTACTTTATCTGGTCCTGTTATCAGGAATTGTTCCGATTGCACAAGCACAGGACATCCACTTTTCCCAATTCTACTATTCACCACTCACTTTTAATCCGGCGCTCACAGGTGCTATGGACGGAACTTACCGCATAGGCGGCATTTACAAGAATCAGTGGTCAAGCATCAACTCACCATTTGTCTATAGCACTCCGTCTATTGCCGGTGACGCAAAATTGTTCAGCGGCAAATTTGATGGCAATTACTTAGGAGTGGGGCTGATGCTGATGAACGACCGCAGCGGTGATGGCAATCTGAGAAATTTTACAGCCATGGTTTCCCTATCCTATCATCAGGCGCTGGATCGTGAAGCCAATTACCATCTCGCCATTGGATTGCAGGGCGGTATGGTGCAGAAAAGCATTGACTTTGAAAAACTCAACTTCGCCGATGAATTTGACGGACTCGGGTTCAACAACATCACGGCTGAGAATTTCAAATACTACCAGATTGCTTACTCTGATTTTGCGGCAGGCGCTGTCCTCTACGGAGTACCGAACAACCGAAGCCGTTTCCAGATCGGTGCTGCGGCTTTCCACCTGACCACTCCTACTGAATCATTTTTTGAAACGAGCGAAAACCAGCTTGACATGCGCTTTGTGGTGCACGGCAGCTATGCCACCCGGCTCGGCCAGAAAGTTTACTTCTTCCCCTTTGCCCAATACCAGTTGCAGAATGCTGACAACGAACTGGTGTGGGGTGCCAATTTCGGTTACAACACCAATCCATCAGTCCGCGGAGTTCCGCAGATTTTTTATGTCGGTTGTTTCAATCGCCTGAGATACGACATTGTTCCTACCGTAGGGATGATGATGAAAGGACTGCAGGCGGGACTGAGTTACGATGTAAACATCTCTTCCGATCTGAATCCTGCTACCGGAGGCAAGGGCGGATTTGAACTGGCATTGGCTTACATCGGCAACATCACGCCACCCAAGCACTACAAGAAGATTTACTGCCCTTCCTTCTGATACGGTTTCTTCTTGCTTCCTGGTTTGACTTGGCTTTATTGAATCACCAACCGAATGCTACAGTTGTGCATTGAGCAACCGGCCCGAAGAAAGCAGTTGCAGGAAATAATCGTTTTGCATGGCTGATTTCAAAACAGGTAACTGTTGCTCGCGGTGAATATCACTTCCTGCAAACTCATACATCCCTTCGCGGATTAAAGCCCGTGCCGTGCGCATGGCCCTCGACCCGTATTGACCAATGAGCGACATGGTATTCAGCTGAAAGAAGATGCCGCTTTGCTTTAGCCGTTTCAGCTCCCTGAGCTTGGGATCCTGGAAATAAATGTATCGCTCAGGATGAGCGAGGAGCGGCCGGTATCCATTTACATTCATCTTGAAAATGACATCCTCAAGCATGGGAGGTTTCAGATTGAACGGAAGTTCAAACAGGACGTAATCAGCGCCCGATGTCATGAGTGTTTTTAATTCTACTTCACGGAAAAAATACTCATCGAAGAAATATTCAGCTGCCACTTCAACTTGTACCCCGATATGCTGACTCAACAGTAATTTTCTGAAACGCTCTAATGCTGACTGAATCGTTTCGCGTGTGTTGTTGTAGTTACCGCGGTAAATGTGCGGCGTGGTGATCAAGCGGCGGAAGCCCAGCTCCATCATGCCGCGAACAAGCCGCAATGCTTCTTCCTCATTGGTGGCGCCATCATCCAAAGCCGGCAGCAGGTGCGAATGAAAATCAACGGTGAGCGGTTCACCGCCGAATACAGCTCGTCGTGGTTTGAAAAACTTAAACACAATGTTATCAGGCAGCGGCCGTGTCCGGATTCTGCTGTTGCATTCTTTCTTTGCGCTCTTTCACTTTCTCGTTAGAAAGTTTGACCGCACGGGCAACGAACAGATAAATGGCGCCGAAGAAGATGCCCAACAATACGCCGACGATAATGACCATGATCCACCTCACATAATCCACTTCCGTCGAGAAAACGGGATCGTCAATTATCTGTAAAATGGGGGCGGTGGTAAGTAAGGTCACTTTGGCAAATTCCAGGTTATTTACTGCGGCGGAATATTGTGCACTGAGCAGCGACTGATCACGCGAAGCGGAGTTCACGTTCAAAAGTCCCTTTTGCGCTACGGTGTTATTGGAAACATCACGAAGACTGGCCACGCGGTAATCCAGTTTGCGTAACTCGCGGCCAAGTGAATCCACTCTGCGATCGGCAATTGACAGATTCTTCTTATTCAACTCGTACACATTATCCATATAGTAACCTGCTGACCTATCCACCATCACCTTCATCATGTTCCTCGAATAATCCATGTTCCGGGTGGTGAAGATGGCTATGTTGAAGGGAGTAGTTTCATCATAAACCACTTCGAGGTTTGCATCAATGATGCTCTCGTAGATAACGCTGAGCACACTGTCTTCCAATTCAGTGAATTGTTCGAGCGGCTTGGGCTTAAAGGAAAAATCTTTCAGGCGCGGCACTTCATTCCACCCTTTTCGAAGGAGTGAGCCCTCACGCCAGTGCATGATGGTGATGTAATGATTAGCGAGAAGATCCTTCTTGCCGTTAACCACTGCTTCAGTCATCAGGGATTCCTTGATCACCTTACGCGACTGCATGAGTGTTGCAAAGAAGTTATTGTTGTACGTACTTCCTTTGGCACTGGATGTTTGAATACCCAGCGCATTGGCCAGTGATAAAGCCGAACTGATGAGGCCGCTGGAAGTGGCCTGCCCTTCTACCGCAAAAGAGGTGTTCGCATGATACTTGGTGCCGTACCAGATTTTGTAGAGCGCACCAAGTCCAATGAAAATGGCAATAAACAACAGAAGGATGTACCACTTTTTAAGGATGTAAAAGAAATACTCCTTCAGGTTCGTAAAAAACGGACCGATCTGAATCTCATCATCCTCGTGGGCATATGCGGGAGGAATCCGGTACTGCGACTGTTCCTGACTCATCGGAGTTGGATGTATATCAAAGTTAGAAATTAATACGGGTGACAAGGACGTACAGCGTCAGCAACCCGGTAATCTTGATCATGGCACTTTCGATGATCTGATTCCAGTCCACGGGCTTGGGCGGTACGGTGGCTGTGGCGGTTCCATCCGAGGTTACGCCATCCTTGGCTAACGCTTTGGCTTTGTCAATAGACGCCTGTTCGGTATAAGGCACTACCACATATCCGCCTTTCTGAACTTTCGGATACGTACGGAAAAAGAGCGTGTGCTTCACTCCTTCCACTGTTCCGCCCGGTTGAATCACATAAGTGCGCGAGCGTTCAGCGTATGTGTCAAAGCCCAGTCCGAATTTCTTTACGTACCACTTGGCTCTCTTACCCGAATTGTATGGTGTATTGATAAAGCCAAGTGAATCTTTATAAGGATAGTTAATCATTCCTGAAATGGTGACCAGGTCATTGGTAACCGGAACATTGATTTCATCACCCGGCTTGAGGATGATGTTGTAACGGCTGTTGGGATCATCCAGTGCTTTGTCGAGTTCCATGGTAACAATACCCCGGTTTTCATCCTTGCGTATGAGTGTCGCCTGGTTGGCATTCGCCCACTGGGTGATGCCTCCTGCCCGCTCGATTACACTTACCAGATTTTCCGTTTTGCTGGTAAGGGTATAATTGCCGGGATACATCACTTCGCCTTTCAGAGTGACCACCATCTGGCTGTCGCGTGAAACCACGGAGCGAACCAGCACAAAGTCATACGCATTCAGTTTATAATTCGAACCATCGTTCTGAATTATGAGTGAACTGTCAATGGCGAAAGTGGCTACCACCTTCGATGTTCCCGGGCTCTTGCCGCTCGGGTCACTTTGGTACCTTGAAACTTCAATGCGTGTTCCGGCGGCTTCTGGTTTCATGCCTCCCGCTGTGAACAGCAAATCACTGATGGTCATTCCTGATGCAAAAGCATATTTACCAGGAACACGAACAGCGCCGCTTACATTCACAAAGGTGGAATCAGCAAAGGTCTTCTTATCGAAGAAAACCACTTCATCTAGATTCTGCAGTTTGAGATTCTCCGCTGAGGACGGATTCTTCGTGATGTTATCAGGAATAAACGGGACATAGGCAGAGGAAAGGTCAGCATTCTTTCTAATGATGTAAGCACGATCTGTCATGGCAGACGGCGAAAGACCATGTGCTTTGGAGATTAAATCTGAAATCTTCATTCCATCACTATAGGCATATTGTCCGGGCTGCAATACGGCTCCGCTAACTTTAACAAGTTTGAAAATCTCCGTAGGTACTGTTCCCACCAGCACTTCATCACCGTTCATCAGAGTGAATTTGCCTTTGGCTTTTGTGAGACTGTCAAGATTCACATCCTGCAATACAAACTGGCCTCCGCTGAACCTCTTTACCTGCACTGACTTGGTGTAGGCCTTGGCCGTAAGTCCACCGGCGTAATTGATGAGATCATTCAGGTCTTCATTGTCGAGCACCTCGTATTTGAAGGGGCGATTCACTTCACCACCAACTGAAACAACTTTGGAAGCAGGCGGAACAAAAATGTAATCGTTATTCTCCAGGAAGAAATCTGTACTGCTGTTAGGATCTAACAGAAATTTGTAAACGTCGAGGGTGCGAACCGTTTGACCCTGCCGCTTAATGAAAATCTGCCTCACCGTTCCCATGTCGGTGGGTCCGCCGGAAGCAAGCAGGGCATTGAAGGCCGTGTTGAGTGCCGGAATGGAATACGAGCCCGGATTGAAGACATCACCGACAATGTTTACGCTAATAACTCTTGAATAGATGATGGTTACTTCAATCTGCGAATTCGGCATATCAAGGTATGTGGCGAACCGGCTTCTGATGAGTTGCTTGGCTTTGTCAAGCGTCAATCCTTTAACATAAATTTTCCCCACTCCTTCCGGCATGATGCTGCCGGTTTGGTCCACGGTATATGATCCACTGTAGCTGGAATAGCCCCAAACATTAATACCGATCTGATCCCCCACTCCCACCACATAATTACCCATGGCCTGCGCATCGGTGGTTCGGTCAAACATCTGGTAATTCTTGTTGCGGAAATAGTCATGCCCGAATACCGTTGACTTAGGCAGCCGGGTGGTATCCACATACATTTTAGAGGTATCCGAAGGAGACACTGCTGTCGGTTGCTGACCTGTAATAACAGGGGCCGGAGCCAGAGGTTGTTGTTGTGTACCCGTAGCCGGATTGGTTTGCTGAGTGGCGGCAGGATTGGTTCCTTGCTGGGCTGCGGCCGCCTTCTGCTGCTTTACCTCCAAAGGATTCATGCCCAGCATGTAAAGTGTGGCATTGTTCTCCGTAATAGCACTTTGAAGATAACCGGATGTTGATGGAGAATTGCGCGGTGGATTCTGTTCTGTTTGCCCCCAGGAAATATTTGCGATAAGAATACCAAACCACACCAACCGTAGCGCTCCCTTCATAGATTTTTTTTTGATCCGGACAAAAATAGGACTCATTTTGAAACAAGGTAGTTGAGAATCAGATTTTTTACGTGCTGATATGAATCATTGTTCCAAAGAGTAAACACGTTAATCTGAAACATAAAATTGAACCAAAACGCATCCGGTGCCATCATATAAACTGATGCCTCTCAATGATTAGCGAGCAAGATTTCAATACCCTTCCTGAGATTGACTGTTGGATTGTATTTCAGTAGTGATGAAGCAAGAGAAACATCAGCCATGCTGTGCAGAATATCTCCATTTCTCGATGGCAGGTATTGTGGCTTCAATTCACT
This sequence comes from Bacteroidota bacterium, assembly GCA_018267315.1. Classification (GTDB taxonomy): domain Bacteria; phylum Bacteroidota; class Bacteroidia; order Chitinophagales; family UBA10324; genus JAFDYS01. The sequence goes on from JAFDYS010000050.1 coordinate 78,322, forward strand.
GTGTAACAATTGCGCGATGGTAGTAAACAACTGATTGATGCTGCACGATTCACCGCAGGCAATATTGTAAACGCGGTTGATCGCTTCTGCATGCTCCGTAAACAACGCTTTGATATTTGCCTGAACGGCATTTTCAACAAAGGTGAAATCACGGGTCTGCGATCCGTCGCCATAAATCACTGGACTGTGACCTGCCTTCAATTCACGGATGAAGGCCGGAATCACAGCGGCATACGGCCCGTTAGGATCCTGCCGCGGGCCAAAAATGTTGAAATACCGCAGACCGATAATTTGAATTCCGTAACCTAAAGCAAAAACATGCGCATAGAGCTCATTCACCTTCTTGGAAACAGCATACGGTGAAAGCGGGTTACCCGTCTTATGTTCCTGCTTAGGCAGATCAGGATGATCACCGTACACGGAGGAAGACGATGCATACACCAACCGCTTCACACCGGCATCTTTCGCAGCGACCAACATGTTCAAAAAACCATCTGCATTGATCACATGAGTGGTTACCGGATCATTCATCGAACGCTGAACCGAAGCAAGGGCCGCCTGGTGCAGCACGAAATCCATTCCGGAACAGGCCTGCCTGCAGACATCAACACTCCTGATATCCCCATGAAAAAATTCATATGCGGGATGGCTGCTGAAAAGCTCCACATTGGTTTTGCTTCCGGTAAGAAAATTATCGAGCACCCGAACCTTGCCGGCGCCGTGTTTCAGCAGGTATTCGACTAAATGCGAACCGATAAACCCGGCGCCACCGGTTACCAAAAATGAATGCTGCCCTAGTGATTGGGAATGAAACGGGGTCTCGTACAAAGCGGGCGGTCGAAGTTTTGTGGTTATCCTTTACTGAATCGGATAGAAAAAGTTATGGCCAATGACCGAAGAAAAGGGAAGATTTCAAAATTCTTCCACTCCATGTTTGGTATTCTTAAGCGTGTTTTCCAAATTCCATTCAATCTTACGTTCAAATGGTGCCTGGCGGTGGGTGCATTCCTGAAAGGTACATATCCGGCATTGCCTGGGAGGCAGGCAATAGTCAGTATGAATGAAAAACTCAACCGGGTTTTGAAAACTCTTTTCAGCCAGCATGTAAATACGCACCACCTCTTCATGGCCTTCCTTAATGGAGAAGAAATATGGAATCGTGAGATGGCAGTCAATATGCCACACGGTTCCGTATTTGATCACGCGCATATTATGAAGATCAACCCAGCTCGGTCTCCGGTTTTCATCCAGCTTTGAAATAAGTACCTGAAGCAGTTCGTAATCGGCTTCATCCATAATGCCGGCCACCGCTTTACGCATCACTATCCACCCGGTAAAAATGATCCAGCAGCCAAAAAAGATGGCCACAGCATTGTCAAGCCAGTCAGCTTTGAAGATGAGAATGAAGATCAACCCCACGATAATTCCCGCCGTCGAAAATGCATCTGACTTAAGGTGTTGGCCGCTGCCGATGAGGGCCAGAGACCCTGACTTTCTTCCCTGTCGTTCGGCGATGAAACCGGCTGCATAGTTCACCAGTCCCGTACCTGCAATGATGATCAAACCCGTATCAAGTGATTCCAGCTGCTTGGGATGAAAAAAATTGTAGGTGGATTTGCCCACAATCATCACTCCGGCGAATAGAATGAGTGAACCCTCCACGGCTGCGGAAACAAATTCAATCTTGCCGTGCCCGTAGGGATGATCGTCGTCGCGCGGCTTGGCTGATAGCCACAAGCTGTACCAACCCATGAATGCGGCGGCCACGTTCACAATACTTTCAATTGCATCTGTTAGAATGGCATTGGAGTGTGTGAGCAGGTAAGCCGTAAACTTTGCCACGAGCAGAATCACACCAATGAGAACAACGTAACGCTGAATCCGTATATTCGTATAACTATGCGACACGAGGCAAATCTAACAGCTAAACTCCTCGCCTATTACTGACTCTCATCTTAATTGCTCAACCCACAATCTTATGTTATGACCCCACATTCTGTTATTTCTCCTGTGAAAACTTATTCAGGTTTTATTTTTCTGCTGCTCGTCCTCAACTCTGGTAATTCACCGGTGAAAGCCCAACCGGTTGCTTTGGTTCCGGGCATTACCGTTGAACAATTTGCTCCCGTAGCACCACTATGCACGCGCATGGCCATCGATCCGGTTTCAAAGGATCTATTTTATCTTACTCTATATGATGGTATTCACCGCATCGATATGCAGGATCCCAATCTTAAAGACACCATCATTTTCACTCCGGACGATTATCATATCGTGAATCTGCAAGGCATTGTGTTTTTTGACCGGAAATTTTACCTCGTGGGTGATGTGCCATTTGACACTTCGCAGTCACAAGGACTAATCATGCGCGCCACTCTCAAGCCCAACGGCACATACAAGTGGGATACGGTGGCATACACGGAGCTTTATCCCAAAGGCAACACGAGCTTTGATCACGGATTCAGCGGCATCACTATCAACCCCACAGGTGATTCCCTTTTCATCAACAGCGGGTCGCGCACCGATCACGGTGAAGAACAAAACAATGGCGGATTATATCCGGGTGCCCGGGAAATACCGCTTACCTCAGCCATTTTCAGAATTCCGGCCAGTTCAAAAAACCTTTACCTCCCAAATGACAGCGCAGCACTGGCGCCCTATCTCTATGTTGACGGGACGCGTAATTCCTACGACCTCGCCTTCGGGCCGAACGGCGAATTGTTTGCCACGGAAAACTCCGGTGAGCGGGATGATCCGGAAGAATTGAATTGGATCAGGAAGGGCAAACACTACGGCTTCCCGTGGATGGCCGGGGGTGATTACAACCCGCAACAGTTTCCCGGCTATGATCCGTTATCTGATCCATTGCTGATGCCGGAGCGAAACCCCGCAAAGATGATTTACTTTTATAATGATCCGGCATTTCCGCCCATGCCTCCGAATCTGCAGCTTCAGCAAGGCATACAAAATCTCGGGCCCGATGCAAACTACTACCGCGACTCACTCACCAGTTTGATGATGCAGGCCGATGAAACCGGCAAAGTGCTCAGAAGTTTTTCGCCGCACCGTTCACCACTCGGGCTGATCTTCGACCTGAATCACAACCTGGGCATACCATATTGCGGCGATGCGTTCATGACCAGCTATCAGAGCCAGGGCGATTCACTGGGCGTCACTCCCAATCATGCGCCGGGATGCCCGCTCGATCCGTCGGAAGATCTCGTTCATCTTGAACTCTCTAAAAATGCTGACGGCAGCAATTACACCACTTTCGCTACACGAATTGTTACAGGTTTCAAGCATCCGGTGGATGCAGTGATTGACAGCAACATCATTTACATCATTGAAATATCATCTGCCGGCAATGGCCATTTATGGAAAATCACCATGCCGGCCCGTCCGCCAAAGGCCATCCAGAATGAATCAGGTTGTGTTGACCTGTTTGCTGATCCCATGGGAGGATTTGATGAAATGATTGCCATGCTTCCTTACAACGGAGATAAAAAAGGAATTGATCACGCTTCACATGCACAGCTTGACGCATCTCCTTCTCCTTTCAATGAATCATTCGACATCACCCTTACGCTGAATGAAGATGCCCCTGCAGAACTGGTCCTTTGTGATATAACCGGACGTGTATTGAAGCAGATTCTCCCCGGACAAAATCTAAAGGCCGGGCCAACTTCAATCCATGTTGAAGCCCAAGATATTCCGGCCGGGCTCTGCCTGATTCGCGGATCTGCTGCCGGAGAACCGGTCTGGTTTAAGGTGATGAAAGCGAAATAGGATTCTCCTGCTTATTCATCCATTCGCAACGATTTAAATGAATGCGTCCGGGGGGAATTCATTTGGTTTTAATATTAAAAACAATTCGGGTATATTAGTCGTGAATTGCAGCGCAGTTCAGCACTTACTGCAATTCCGTTCCATTTTATTTCATCACTTCTAAATTCAAATCCAATGAAAAAGCGTTTCAACATCTTAATGCTTGTTGCAGTATTGACCCCGATGTATCACGTCGCCTTCGGACAATACTGGAATCTCACCGGCAATGCCGGTACAGGGGCTACGAATTTCGTAGGAACCACTGATGCGCAGCCGTTGCTTTTTAAAACCAATGCAACAGAGGCCATGCGAATTACCTCCGCGCAACTGGTGGGAATCGGAACTGCCGCACCTGCTTACAAACTACAGATTGCAAACTCAGCATCGGTAAGATCACTCAGCATTGACAACACCACCAACACTAACTCCACCAAGTACGGCATATACAACACGGTAAACAATACCGGCACCGGGGGCCGTTACGGTATTTACAATTCCAGCACATCCAACGCATCAAGCAGCGGCACCAACTATGGCATTTACAGTACCGTCACCAATGCAGGCAGTGGCGTTGCTTATGGCATTTATTCCACCGTGGCCTCCAGCGGCACCGGCACCCATTATGGCATTTACAGTTCGGCCTCCGGAACATCCAACTATGCTCTTTGGGCCTCCGGACGCGCGTACTTCAGTGATAAGGTAGGGCTGGGCATTACTTCGCCCGAGGGTACGCTGAACATTGCAAACAATGAGGTGGATCTCACCACCGGCGGTGCCATCATCATCGGACTGACTTCAGGCTCGAATATGGCTTTTGACAATAATGAGATACACGCGCGAAATAACGGGGCGGCTGATGCACTTTATCTCAATCCCCTCGGAGCTACTGTGATCATTAATAATGCAGGAACGGTGGAAGATGCTTCGCTCACTTCAGATGGCGCCTTGCGTCTTGGAGCAGGCGATGGGCTGAATGTCATTTTTGACAACAACGAAATCCAGGCGCGAAACAACGGTGCAGCCAATAACCTTACCCTGAATGCTTCGGGCGGAAACGTGAACATCGGCACATTCAACGGCACAGAAAAACTCAATGTGTGCGGCGGTATTAAAGCCACGGAAGTACGGGTGGAATCCGGCTGGTGTGATTATGTTTTTGCTCCGGATTACAAACTGCGTTCGATTGATGAACTCGCTTCATTCATTTCAGAAAATAATCATCTCCCTAACATTCCCAAGGCCAGCGAAGTGGAATCCGGTGGTTTGGCCGTTGGCGATATGTCGCGCCGCATGATGGAAAAAATTGAAGAGCTCACCCTGTACCTCATTCAGCAAAATGAACAGATCAAAGACCTGCAATCAGAAAATGAGAAAATGCAGGCGCGCATCAATGAACTGATGACCCGATGATGGCTCTCAGCAAAAAAATTGATTTGTTCATCTTAAAAAACTGTAACAATGAAAACTCTTCATTTATCCGGGCAATTCCGGCGCATCCTGCTGGTGGCTGGCTGTGCTGTGGCTGTCGTTTACATGGCGGCAGCGCAGGAGTCGCCTCAAAAATCCGAAGACTGGAATGACTACCTGAAACCGGGCAGTGCCAAAGGATGGTACGATTTCCGGAACGAAGTGAAACTGCCGGCATCCGAAGTTTTTACCACGTACAAATGGTTGTTCCATCTTGGCGATGCAGATGAAATGCGTCTGCATTCACAGAAAGCAGACCGGCTCGGCTTCACGCATTTTAAATACTATCAGTACTACCGCAACTACCGCATTTGGGGAAGTGACGTGATCGTGCACGAGCGGAACGGGAGAACGGAATCAGTCAATGGCAACATGGTGGCGGGCATGAATCAACAAACCACTCCGATGCTCACCGAAGATCAGGCAAGGGCTATCGCCATCCAGTCAATGGGAAGTGTAAAGTTCCTGTGGGAGGATGAGGAAGCGGAACGGTTGTTGCGGGAAGAAAAAAATGATCCTTCAGCAACATGGTATCCTACGGGTGAACTGGTTTGGTCAAGAGCTAACGGGGAAGCGGCATTTACTGCGGAAAACTTTTCACTGTACTGGACATTCGATGTGCGCATACAGGCGCAATACGGAGAATCGAAGCGGGTGTTTGTGAATGCCACAAACGGAGAATTAATTCTCAGCTATTCCACTTCCTATCAGTGCGACGCCGGCACCGGCAATACGGCCTGGTACGGCAACCGTGATATTTCCACCGACAACGAAACATTCGGCTCAGATTTTCTGCTGCGGGATGATTGCACCGGCTCTCATGACTACAAAATCTACACGAAGAACAAGAATAACGGGGGCAGCACCACCGAATACAAAGATGCAGATAACTCGTGGACTTCTTCAGGTGACATTGACGGCGTGACCACTCACTGGTGCCTCCACCGTACGCTGGATTACTACAATGAGGTGCACGGACGAAACAGCTGGAATGATAACGGAGGCAATGTAACGGCTTACAACAATGGCTTCGGCTCCTTTACATCCAATTCATGCTGGGGTTGCAGCGGTAATGCGATTGACCTGGGCGAAGGCCCTACCACAGCATCAACGGATGACTGGAATTCGATGGATGTGGTTGGTCATGAATTCACGCATGGTGTCACACAGGACGAAGCCGGGCTGGAATACCATAAGCAATCGGGCGCTCTCAACGAATCGTTCAGCGACATTTATGGTACCGTCATTGAAAACTGGACCGGTGCCGGATTGTTTGACTGGAATATCGGGGAAGAATTCACCAGCCCCATCCGCGATATGTCAAATCCAAATGCTAATGGCGATCCCGACACTTATCAGGGAGCTTTCTGGTTTACCACTGATGGATGCAATCCATCCGATGCAAATGATAACTGCGGCGTGCACACCAACAGCGGTGTACAGAATTACTTCTTCTATCTCCTTAGCATGGGTGGTTCGGGAACCAATGATAACGGTGATTCCTACGATGTAACGGGAATCGGAATCACCGATGCCGCCGACATCGGCTATCGCGCCCTTACGGTATATCTCACTTCCACTTCGGGATATGCCGAAGCGCGTGAAAGCTGGATTCGTGCTTCCAACGACATATTCGGATCCTGTTCCGATGAATCCATCGCTGTGGGAAAGGCGTGGTACGCTGTAGGTGTAGGGACACAGCAGAGTTACTATGATGTTAATGTGTGCGGCGATCTGTTTCCGATACTGGGCGATGCCAAGTATAATGGCGTCAACTCGGTAACGGCCGCCATCGGATGCACCACCACCGTTTTGCCTTTTGCTCCGTTCTCCGTCACTTTCGAAGCGGCCAATGCCATCGTGCTCGATGACGGGTTTGTTGCCGAAGAGGGAAGCACTTTTTACGCTGTGCTTGATGACTGCAACATCAGTTACTGGGAACGTAATGAAACAGGGCCTCATCCTGATCAATATGATTCACCTGCATCATCACTGGAAAAACCGGCATCGAAACTCGAGGTGTTTCCCTCGCCATTTGAATCCGGGTTTGAAATCAGTGTTATCGTTCCTCAGAATACCGAAACGGAACTTTCGCTGTGCGATCTCACCGGCAGAGTGCTGAAACAAATTTTAGTGAGGCAAGCGTTGCCCGACGGATTTATAAAGCTCCATGTGAACGGAGAGGAATTAGCCGCCGGTACTTATTTCATTCATGGTTTGGCCGGCAATAAATCCATCAATGAAAAAGTGATCAAAGTGAATTAGGCATTTCATGAGAAGTGGAATAATCAGCCGCCGGTCACTGATCGGCGGCTGATCTTTTTTAGCAAGAGGAGTCACCTTTCAAGTTGTGATTTGCTTTCAGAATTTGTTCTTCGATCTTTGACATACA
>JAFDYS010000051.1 GCA_018267315.1 Bacteroidota bacterium
CCGTCGAAGTCGGCGTTGAATGCCGTACAAACAAGAGGATGAAGCTGGATGGCTTTGCCTTCAATAAGTTTTGGCTGGAATGCCTGAATAGACAAGCGGTGCAGCGTCGGGGCACGGTTAAGAAGAACCGGGTGCCCTTTCAGAATATTTTCGAGAATGTCCCAGATCACCGGCTCTTTACGATCAACCAGTTTCTTGGCACTCTTTACGGTTTTTACAATGCCTCTTTCAATGAGCTTGCGAATGATAAACGGCTTGAACAACTCTGCAGCCATATCCTTAGGTAATCCGCACTCATGTAACTTCAGTTCAGGACCCACCACAATTACAGAACGGCCGGAATAGTCAACACGTTTACCAAGCAGGTTTTGACGGAAGCGTCCTTGTTTTCCTTTCAGTACATCACTGAGCGACTTCAGTGCACGGCCGCCTTCTGCCTTAACAGCATTTGACTTTCTTGAATTGTCAAACAAGGAATCCACCGCTTCCTGAAGCATTCGTTTTTCATTACGCAGAATTACTTCAGGCGCTTTGATTTCCAGCAGACGTTTCAAACGGTTATTACGGATGATTACCCTGCGGTATAGATCATTAAGATCGGAAGAAGCAAATCGTCCTCCATCCAGCGGAACGAGCGGGCGCAGTTCCGGAGGAACTACCGGCAGGTATTGCACGATCATCCACTCGGGTTTGTTGATCTGCTTTTCGTTTGCTTCACGAAATGCTTCAACCACGCTCAACCGCTTCAATGCTTCCTGCTTTCTTTGCTGTGATGTTTCATTTGCGGCCTGATCGCGCAATTGGTAACTCATTCCATTGAGGTCAATGCGTGAAAGCAGATCGCGCAATGCATCAGCTCCCATTTTCGCAATGAACTTCTTGGGGTCTGTATCTTCGAGGTGCTGGTTTTCTTTGGGTAGCTGTTCGAGAATTTCCAGGTACTCTTCTTCAGTAAGCAGATCCAAATACTGTTTGTCCTCGCGAATACCCGGCTGGATCACCACATAACGTTCATAGTACACAATCATCTCCAGCTTCTTGGATGAAATGCCAAGCAGGTACCCGATCTTATTGGGTAATGACTTGAAATACCAAATGTGAACCACCGGCACCACGAGTTTGATGTGCCCCATGCGTTCGCGGCGGACTTTCTTCTCAGTTACTTCCACACCGCAGCGATCACAAACGATTCCTTTGTAGCGAATGCGCTTGTATTTTCCGCAATAGCATTCATAGTCTTTTACCGGTCCGAAAATGCGTTCGCAGAATAATCCATCACGCTCGGGCTTATAGGTCCTGTAATTGATGGTTTCAGGTTTCAGCACTTCGCCATACGACCTTTCCAGGATGCTGTCCGGTGAAGCAAGCTGGAGAGTAATCTTGGTGAAGTTGGGCTTGATTTTAAGATCCTTTTTGAATGGCATTGCTAGGTATGATTTGATGTGAACGTTTCAATTTCCCGTATCTCGTTTTCCTCGGGCAGTTCAAATGGGCATAACACACAACTTCCCCATTGGAATTGCGTGTAATTCTTTGATTAACAGCGAAAGAAAGGAATGTTTTGGTGCACCAACCGGAACCGCCTTCGATTTAAACGAGGCGCAAATATAAAACAAGTAGTTGAATAATTAAACAAAGAGTTTAACCGGACTTACCCCCTTTTTGGCGTTGAAAAAACAAATTGAAAGACACTACTTGTCCCGTTTTCGTCGAATGGAACATCATGTGACAAAATTCACTTGTTATTTTCCTCATTCTGTTGCTTCTTTGCAATCCTGTTTCACCGAAAAAAATCTACTACTGATGAAAAAGTCTACACTACTCCTGGTGGGGTTTCTGCTTTGCCTGCTACAGATCTCAACAGCACAAACTATTATCATGCAGGAAGACTTTCAGGGCGGCGCACTGCCGGCCGGATGGTCAATCACCACTAATGCCGACGATGGTGGTTGGAACTTTGGTACCAACACCGATTTGCAAAGCAGCAGTTTTCCAATCTCTTCGCACACATTGATGGCAGCAACAAATGATGATGCCTGTAACTGTGATAAGAGTGAGGACTACCTTATTTCGCCCTCTCTCGATTTAAGCAGCTTCTCTTATGTTTTTGTTTCGTTTGCCTCTTATTACTATCATCTCACCTACCAGGGTGCGACTGAACTTGCCACCATTGAGGCGAGTACGGATGGCGGCAGCACATGGACGGTTGTTTCCGAAGTTCCTGCCAACTCCGGCGATTGGGAAACCAAGACACTTGACCTGTCGGCATTCGCCGGACAATCAGATGTGAAAATTGCTTTCCACTATAACGATGATGGCGGATGGACGTATGGCTGGGCCATGGATGATGTTGAGGTGTTTGAACCAGTGGTTGGAGTTGACATTTCAGTTTCCACTTTCCTGGTTGGAAAATATGACCCCACTCCCACCTTTATCGGTTTCCCCAAATATTTCAATGACAATCTTCTAAACTTAAAAGCGCACATTTTCAATCAGGCCACGGAACCGATTACCTCATTTGACATCAGTTGGACCGATGGTGTGAATACCTACAACGAAAGTGTTACCGGAGTGAATATACCGGCGCTTGCATACTATGATTTCTATCCGACCAATTCTTATACCGTGCTTGACGGTAGCCAGACCATCACCTTTAACATCACCAGTGTGAATGGCGGAGCATCAGAGATTTCAACCACAAACAATTCTCTGACCTTCTCTGTGCAGGGTGTTCAGATGAACCCTGACAGGAAATACCTGGCTGAGGAAGGTACCGGTACGTGGTGCGGATGGTGCCCGAGAGGTGCCGTTTTCATGCACTACATGCGGGAAACGTATCCTAACCAGTTCGTAGGGATTGCCGTGCACAACGGGGATCCGATGACCAATACAACGTATGATTCGGAACTGGGAATTTCTGCCTTCCCCACGGTAGAAGTGAATCGCAAGACCAGCATTGATCCCAGCGAACTTGAGTCGGATTTCATTAGCCGTATGACTACTGCTCCCGTGGCCACTGTATCCGGAGTTGCATTGTATGATCAAAACACGAATGAACTTTCTGTAAAAGTTACTACTAACATCCTTCAGGCGCTGAGTGGTGATTATCGCCTGTCCGCTGTGGTGGTGGAAGACAGTGTGCATGGTACCAGCAGCCAATACAAGCAGTCTAATTACTACGCAGATAATGCAGCAGGTCCCATGGCCGGTTGGGAAAATCTTCCCAGCTCTGTTCCTGCCGCACAGATGTATTATGAAGAGGTAGGCCGTGAATTACTCGGAACATTTGATGGCGATGCCGGAAGTCTTCCCGCTTCCATGAATGCCGGAGAAAACTATAGTTACACTTACACCTACACCGTGCCGTCAACTATTAATGTGAATCACATGTGGGTTGCCGTTTTACTCATCAAGCACAGCACCGGCGAAGTGATGAATGCCAACAAACTGGAATGGGAATTAGGAACCGGAGTAGGAAATATTCCTGAAACCGCATCCGTGTTTGTTTATCCCAACCCGGCATCTGACCAAACATTTATTGATCTCAAACTCACCGCATCAACTGATATTTCTGTGAAGGTGGTGAATAACATCGGGCAGATTGTTGCATCGAATGAATTCATGAACCTCAGCGGAAATCAGATTCTTCCGCTTAATACCAGCAACTACGCCGATGGCATTTACCAGGTAATGGTAAAAGCCGGCGACCGCACCTATATTAAGAAACTGATTGTGGGCCGGTAATACACCGACTCATTTCAAGCAACAAAAAAGCTGCCCGACCAAGGCAGCTTTTTTGTTATTGGAACATGAAAAAAGTAATCTTAAGATTTCACCACAAGCCGGTATCCGTTACCGTGGATGTTTACGATCTCCACCTTCGGATCCTCTTTTAAATATTTGCGGAGTTTCACCACAAATACATCCATGCTGCGGGCCGTGAAGAAACTGTCTTCTCCCCAAATGGTTCGCAGGGCAACACTGCGCGGCAGCACATCATTCATGTGCGCGCACAGCATGCGGAGTAACTCCGCCTCTTTGGGCGACAGTTTGAATTCCTGTCCGGCAATTTTCAGACTTCTCAATCGGGAATTGAATTGATAATTACCGATGGTGAATTCCGTAGGTAATTCTTCAATGGGCTGTGTTTCTTCATTGCGCTTGAGCACTGCCCGAATCTTGTACAGCAGCACATCGGAATCGAATGGCTTGGTCACATAATCATCCGCACCGATCTTATACCCTTCCACGACATCCGCCTTCATGGTTTTCGCCGTCAGGAAAATAAACGGCACCTGTGGCGTGCGTTTCCTTATTTCCCGGGCCAGGGTAAATCCGTCCATCTCCGGCATCATTACATCGAGGATGCATAAATCGAAATCCTTCTTTTGTGAGGTACTCAATCCCAAAGCACCGTTGCTGCATAGCGTGACATCAAAATTATTCAGCTCCAGATAATCACGCAGGACAGCGCCAAAGTTGGGATCATCTTCTGTAAGCAGGATTCTGGGCTTCCTTTCCATTGACAATGAAAATGTGGCTGGTGAATACATCAAAGTTAGTTTATATCGCTGATGGTAAATGAATGCTCGCTTCCATTTCTTATGAAGCAAGAAATCCGCTCAGTTTTTGTTTAAGCCCGTAAGGCATCGTTACGGTAAATTCACTGCCCTTGCCCGGCTCACTCGTAACCCGGATCGTTCCGCCGTGTTTGTTGACAATTGACTTAACGTATGCCAACCCGAGCCCGAATCCTTTCACGTCATGCACATTGCCGTTTTGTTCCCTGAAAAACTTCTCGAAAATTTTCTTCTGCGTATCCGAATTCATTCCAATACCCTTATCACGCACGCTGATCAGCAGGTGATCTTTTTCATTGCTCGTACTTACTACAATCTCCGGCGTTTCCCGTGAATATTTGTTGGCGTTATCCAGCAGGTTGTGGATGACATTGGTGAAATGAATTTCATCCGCCAGCACGTAAGGATTCGAGGCATTCAAATCCAGGATGATCTTTCCGCCCCGGCTGTTCACCTGAAGCTGGAACGGCTCGGACACGGCCGCAATCAGATCATTCACATTGAGCAGTTGAGGATTCAGTTCAAAATTTTCTTTATCCAGCAGCGCCATCTGCAAAATGTTTTCCACCTGCTTGTTCATGCGCTTATTCTCGCGGGCAATTATGTCAGAAAAATATTGAATGCGCTCTTTGTTATCAAGCACTTTGGGATTGTTGATGGAATCAATGGCAAGCGAGATGGTGGCAATCGGTGTTTTAAACTCATGCGTCATGTTGTTAATGAAATCGGTTTTGATTTCGGAGAGCTTCTTTTGTTTCAGGATCACATAGATGGCTGTAAAAAAAGTACCGACAAACATCAGCAACAGGATTACGGAAATAACAATCATCAGCCACATGGAGCGGATGATGTAGGGTCGCACATCATCAAAGAACACCATCAGCCGGTCAGACCGAAAGTTGATATCATTCGGGAAGAGTGATGTGGTGAAAGAAGCCGGAATCATCTGATCTGAAAAACTGGCCGACTTCACGGCAATGGCATTGGACTGCGCGCCGCTCATAACGCCAAACTGAAAAGGCAGACGTATTCCTTTGCGCTGCAGTTCCTGTTTAATCATATCGTGCATAGTGTACATATCCACGCGCTGCTCAATGGGTACGTTCACGAGATTCCATTCCATAACCAACTGGTTGAGCACACTGTGCAACTGCTGTGATTTTGCACCCACACGGGTGTCGCTCATTGCGCCTGACAGATGTTCGCCTTCACCATTTTCTGCATGTCCTTCATGCGTGGCAGCTTGTAAGAAATTTCCTGAAATGAAAAACGATTCACTCTGCTTTTCGATCGTATCAAAAATGGTATACCGGTAACTTGATGTTTGGCTGTACCCCGAAATGGTTATGCCGCTCTTCGAATGCATGCCCGTGTCCGCATTGACTGTCCTGTTCCCCATCATGGGAGAAACCATGCCCGGGTTGAAGCGGCTCGTGAGAAAGGTGGCCGCTTCCCGGGTTTCCAACCGCAGCGCCACATTGTTCAATGCTTCCTGAACATCGCGGTCAAAATCTTCACGCTTGCTCTTCCATTCATTATTGATCCAAAGCGCCTGCATCACCATGGCGCCTACCATGGAAAGCGAGAGAAATAAAATAATGATGGTAATGAAACGCCTGTTCACAAAAGCAAAATTAAAATGAGCCCGGGCATGCCTTTTTTGTTTAACTCCACTTTAACGGAAATCTGTAAGTGTTTTTAAGCTGCTCAGAATGGATATCCCACCGCTAACTGCAGCAACAGATCCTTTCCGAATTCCTTGTAGCCGTCGCCATCGGTATCACAGTAAAGGCAGAAATTTCTTATCACCCATGGATCTTCATCAATGCTCAGGTAGGAGGGATCATAAATACGGGTGGCCACATCAAGGCGCATTACAAAATAGGTAAAGTCAAAACGGAAACCCATGCCCGCATCAATACCAAATTCTTTGTAGAAGCGGTCAAACCGGAATGTGGATTCGGGATTCAGCGTATCAATCCTCAGATTCCAGATATTGCCGATATCGGCAAACAGGGCTCCTTTCAGCGAGCTGAAAATTTTGTAGCGGTACTCTATGTTCCCTTCAATCTTGATATCACCCGTGCTGCTGTAATAAGTGACAGCGGATGTATCACGATATGTGCCGGGGCCGAGTGAACGTACCCGCCAGGCCCGCATGCTGCTGGTACCTCCGACAAAAAATTTCTTTACATAAGGAACCACCTGCGAGTTGCCGTAAGGAATGGCAAGCCCCGTATTCAGCCGGAGCACCACCGTGCGGTTACTCGATAAGCTCAGATACCGCCGCACATCCACATCGCCCCGCAGGTAATTGGCGAAGTTGATCCCGAATACCTGCCGGCTGCCCGACGTATCCGATGGCACATTCACGATATACTTCGTGAACAGTTGCAGCATGTTGCCCGCCGTTTCAAGATTCACATAGAAGTAGGTAAAGTTGACGGGCTTGTTGATCTGTTGATTCGTAAAGGTGTACGCTCCGCCCAAACTCATGATAAACTGCTTCTCGAATGACTGCTTCAAATACGGGTCCTGCGCAAGCCGTTCATCAAAGAGCGGCGTGGTGGTGGGATACACATAGTTGATACCGAGGATGGGAAAGGCATATTTTTTCAGCGGGTGCACCACCTCCTTCCATTCCAGCGAATAGTTGATACCGTAATTGAGGATGGTGTAATAATTGGTTTGCTGGTAATAACTGCCGAGCAACGACAGCTTGGTGGTGGGATTGTTATAGCACGAGATACGCGGGTGAATGAAGGGGAATGCATATCGCGGCATCAGGTAATCCACTCTCGCAATCACATTGTAGAACAGACTGTCGGCATTTATGGTAGGGAAAACCGGTATCTGCACGCCGCCGGTCAAACTAAAATCAAGGCGGTTGGCACGTTGAGCGATATTCTTGCTTTGAAAAGAAAGTTTAAGCGCGCTCGATAAATTCTCTTCCACATTGCCCAGTAATACCTCCGTACCGATCTGGTATTTCTTGGCGGGCTGAAGCAGGATGCTGCAATCCAGGGTTCTGTCTTCCACCTGATCAAATCTCACGCTGGCGAACTTGTACACCGCGAGGTCAGAAATCCGGTTCAGCGTACACTCATAATCATTTCGTGAATACAGTGTGCTCGGAAACATAAACACCGAACTCGCCAGCGTACGCTGATCGAGGAAGGGTGTTGTTTCAAGAAAGTACATGTTGTCGCTGATGACCGTGTCATACTTCACTGCGGATAATTCATAAGAGGGATTGTAATTAGGATAGAGAAAGATGTTACGCAATCGGAAGGTCTTTTGAGCTTCGGCTGTATCATCCCGTTCCACTTTAATGCGAAGACTCACCCGGTGATTGCCGAGTGCGGTGTCAGCTAAGAAATAAATGTATTCACGCCGGAACTTGAAATATCCGCGGTTGAGGTATTCGCGCAGGATGCGCAGTTGTTCCTTTTCCACCACATCGGCGTCAAAGGGATCACCTTCTTTGAGCAGCGTGGCAGACTTACTGTCGGAAGCAATTCTGTCAATCACTGTCGTGTCTACAGGAAATAAAATACTGTCTATCGTATAAAGCGGACCCGTATTCACTTCAAACACGGCATTGGCCTTCTTCCTTTTTATTTTATAAGATGCGGTGACTTCGGCATTGAGGTACCCTTTGGAATAGAGGTAACCCTGCATCAATTGCCTCGACAGAGGCAAGGTGGAAGAATCAACCAGTACATACGGCTCACCGATGTTTGTGATGAGTGTGTGTTTCCATCCGCTGTCGCGGGTGGTGTAGAGGTAATCATAAATCCACAGGTTGAACTTCACCAGCCCGAGTGTTTTGCGGTTGGGCTGCTGCTTCGCCATGGAAGCCATCTTCGATTCCAGCGTGGAGTTCTGCTCAATGGTTTTGCGAACCCGGTTGAGGTTTTGCGACGTCTTCACCTTCACCACATTATTGGCAAGCAGATATTGCCCGCGCGGTACATGCCGGGTGGCAATGCAAGACTGGAATACAAGAGGAATGAGTGCGGCTAAAACCCAGTATCTTGCGCGTACACGCTCTGAATGCATGGTCTCGAAGTCGTTTGAAAAGTACGTCAATTCACTAAAACATAAAAAGTACCGCGCTCAACACCACCGGTTTATCGCCGAAGGAGAAAAAACCGTGCAGGAATTTTTGGAAGAAGGTTTCGCTATAGAAAAAATCCTCGCCCTTACCGAATGGACAACACGCCATGAGCGGTGGAAAAAGAAATATAAGGTGGAAGAAGTTTCGCCGCTGCAAATGCAAAAACTGTCTTCTCTCATCACCCCTTCGCCCGTGATGATGATCGGCGAAATGCCGCAGCACACTATGGTACCGCAAAAGATTTCAGCACAAATCAATCTTGTCCTCGATGGCATCAGCGATCCCGGCAACCTCGGCACCATCATCCGCACGGCTGACTGGTTCGGGATCGAATATGTGTTCTGTTCCGAAAACTGCGCTGATGCTTACAATCCTAAAACGGTGCAGGCATCCATGGGTTCGCTCGCCAGAGTGAAAGTGATGGAGATGAAACTTGAAGCGTTGTTTTCGCAGTTCCCAAAGACTCCCGTTTTTGCAGCATCTCTTAAAGGAACATCAGTGTATGAACTGAAACCGGTTTCATCGGGCTTCATTCTCATCGGCAGTGAAGCCCACGGCATCTCTCCTGCTTTGAATTATTTCGTGAAGGAACACATCACCATTCCGCGCATCGGTAAAGCGGAATCGCTCAACGCCGCCGTGGCCGCAGGCATTGTTTGCTCGGCTCTGAGAAAACATTGAACCGGCTCTTCAGTCCCGGGAAAAACTTTTCGACGAAACATTTTGCGTAACCAAAAGGTTACATTTACATTTGCAACCGATTGGTTACACAATCACCTTTCCTACATGAGAAGAGACGTTTTCCAGGCCATCGCCGATCCCACGAGAAGAGCCATCATCAGCATGATTGCGCAGCAGCCGCTCAACCTGAATGGTGTGGCAGAACAATTTCATCAAAGCCGCCCGGCCATTTCCAAGCACATCAAGATTCTCACCGAGTGCGGACTGGTGGTGATCCGGCAGCACGGAAGAGAGCGGTACTGCGAGCCGCGCCTTTCCAAACTCAATGAGGTGAGTGACTGGGTGGAGCAATACCGCAAATTCTGGGAGGCGAAATTCGATGCGCTCGACGATTATCTCACCGAACTTCAAAGCAAGCCATCTTCAAAAACCAAAAACAAAAAACATGTCAAACGCAAATGAAACCCGTTTCGATGCCGCCACGCGCGAGCTCGTGATTACCCGATTCTTTAATGCGCCCCGTGCACTCGTGTGGAAAGCATGGACTGATCCGAAGCACCTCGCCAAATGGTGGGGACCAAAAACATTCACCGCACCTGTAATCAATATGGATGTGCGTGCAGGCGGCAAATATCACTGGTGCATGATGGACGCGAACGGAAAGAAGTACTGGACAGCCGGCGAATTCCTCGACGTGGTTCCCATGGAGCGCCTCGTCTATACCGATTCATTTGCCGATGAAAACGGAAACGTGGTTTCGCCATCGTACTACGGCATGCAGGGTGAATGGAATGAACTCAACATCGTGACGGTGATTTTTGAAGACGCCGGCAGCCAAACCAAAATGACGGTGCGCCATGCCGGATTACCTGCAGGAGAAATGATGGAGATGACCGGAGCAGGATGGAATGAGTCATTCGACAAACTCGCTGATTCTTTAGTTTAACCATAAAATCATCCTGTCATGAAAAACGCAGAACCAAAACAGAGCGCCACCCATTTCACCGTTGTTTCCGATACGGAAGTAAAAATGGTGCGCACCTTCAATGCTCCCCGCGAGCTGGTGTTTAAGGCCTACACCGATCCTGAAATGATCCCGCACTGGTGGGGACCGCGCTACCTCACCACCCAAATTGATGCGCTCGATCTGAAACCCGGCGGCAAATGGCGGTTCCTTCAGTATGATGAGAAGGGAAATGAATTTGCTTTCAACGGCATCTATAAGGAAGTGATCAGCCCTGAGCGGATCGTTTACACTTTTGAATTCGAACCCATGCCCGGGCACATCATAGTATCCACTGTTTTGTTTGAAGATGAAAACGGAAAAACAAAACTCACGGCCACTTCCGTCTTCCAGTCAAAAGAAGATCTGGACGGCATGATGAAGTCAGGAATGGAAAGCGGCGCCGTGGAATCATGGGA
>JAFDYS010000052.1 GCA_018267315.1 Bacteroidota bacterium
GAATGAAGGGCTTTGCTCAATTACCCCGGCGACCGTTCCTTTGTCACGAATGGAGAGCGTAGTAAGATTGCGAAACCGGTGGGTGGCTATTTTTCCCTGGTGATCAGGAATGGGATCGCCGTGCGGATCAAACTTTGGACGACCCAGAAAAATATCGAGCTTATTCACCAATAAGTCGCTCTCCACGTGCTCCAGTTCTTCGGCCACATTGTGCACTTCATCCCATTGAAAGTGCAGTTTCTCAACCAGGAAATATTCCCAGAGCCGGTGCTTGCGCACAATAGCCAGTGCCCGCGACTTACCGGACCGGGTGAGGAGCACCCCCTGGTATTTCTTGTAGTGGATCAGTTTCCTCGCAGCAAGGCGCTGCAACATGTCCGAAGCCGAGGCCGCTTTGATATCCATGGCGGCCGAGAGCTCGTTGGTGGTTACGGGCAGATTCCCGTTTTTCTCGTAGATCAGGTAAATGTTCTTCAGGTAATTTTCTTCACTGGCCGAGGTCATCGGAAAATATTTTTGGCAAATGTAAAAATAAATTTAGGTTAACCTAAAAGAATTATCAGGGCGCACAAAGATCCTGACATCGATGATCCCCCTTGCTTTTAAGTATCTTGGCTCCAGTAAAGCTGAACTCCCATGCCGCCTCAGCGGAAAAGCTGGTTTCTGATTCAGGTGTACCGCCTCGACCGCCGTCTTTTTTGGCTGTTATTGATTTTTGTTGCCGGCCAATCTTTTTTCATTTACAAGGGAGTAGAAACGGTGCCGTTTTTCCATTGGGGGATGTATTCATCTGCTTACCCTGCCAAAACGGAATATCATACTACCGGACTTGCTGTAGATGATTCCCTCATTAGGATTGATCAGCTTAAAGAAATTCCACCCGGTTACCTTCAGTCAATATTGGATCGTTATGCCCTTCTTAATCAACAAGCGTTTCACGATCCAATCCTTGATGTAATACATCATCGCCTGGGTTCATTTCCTGCTTTTGAAACATTTGCCATCTCACGATTGACCGATCCGCCCAACTCCCCTCAGCGATTTGAAGAATGGCTTTGCAAGTATTTGGGCAGGAACGAAGGAGTCGCCTCAGGAACCATAAAATTGGTTGATTGCCGATATGCATGGGACTCCACACGATTCACGCTGATCAACTATTCCGTTATTGATTCATTCCATTGCACGAGATGACAGAATCAGCTTCATGGATTGAAACCATAAAGCGTGACCGCAGATGGCTGTCGCGGTGCTACTATGGATGGGTCATCTTCGTAATGCTCATCGAATATTCCGGTCGCAGACTGATCCACCAGTTAGGGGAACCCGTCCTTTTTTCACCGGCAGTTGATAATACGTATTGGCTACTCCATTTGATGGGTATACCTCAATTCATCGCTTCGAACAATACGGCAGCAATAACCTTTGAAGTGATTTTCCTGCTTACCACAGCATCCTGTTTTCTTGCTGAGGAACGGTTCCGCATGCTGCCTGTTCTTTTCACACTGGAGTTTCTCATTTACCTGGTTACTAAAAACAGCATAGTTGCGCATCAGGAACATGGAGTGGATGCACTGTTCCTGATGTCTTTTGTTTTCTGGACCGGAAAGGAAACCCGATTCTCATTGCTGCTGCAGGCGTTCAGGTACTATGTGCATTTCATTTTTATTTCGGCAGCGTGTTGGAAATTATTTCGGGGCAGTGCATTCCTTCCGCAACAAATGAGTGAGATATTGAAAAGCCAGCATCTCGCAGAACTCAGTGAGCCGGTGGCAGGCACCAGGTTACAATTGATTATTTGGCTGATCAATCATCCCTCAATTAGCCATGGGCTTCTAATCGCGGCTGTTTTCATGCAGCTTAGTTTTCTAACCGGGTTCTTTACAAAAAAATTTGATCGGTGGCTCTTGCTTTTCTTTTTCCTGTTTTACCTGGGGGACTGGTTTGTGATGGGACTTTCATTTTATCAATCGTGGGTTGCCGCACTCGTCTTTTTACCATGGAGTTCGCTTCAGTTTACCTCAGTAACCCATTCGGCAAAACCATTAGTTACCTGAGTACGATTTCCTGAATCATACCTTCTGCGATTTCACTGTTGATTCGATCAATCATTACCTGTTTGTTGAACAGCATTTCCTGGCGGAGCGGTGCTGATTCCACAGTCAGGTAGAGTGTTCGGTTCCTCACTGCGATCTTTCTTGAATATTTAGCGATCGTTTTGCCGAAGAGTTTTTCCCATTTGGAGATGAGCCGGCGTTCATTCAGTTTTTCTGACAGCCGTGCTTCACGCAACCATTCATCCAGCGCCGATTTCATGGATTGGTCGTTACTCCGTTTCATTCAGTGAAGGTAAATGATAAATTGAATGACTTTTTGCTGATGGCAGAATTGAACACTGCACAACTTTGTAAATCGTGAATTAGTTTTGCAAACACATTCTTTCTCAACCTTCAACCGAAGACTTCATTCATGAAAAGCTGGGTAGTTATGATGTTCACTTCTTCCCTCGGAAGAAAGTACGTGATGGCATTGACCGGACTGTTCCTGATCTCCTTTCTTGTTGTTCATTTAAGCGGAAACCTGCTCTCACTTATTCCCGACGGGGGACTTACGTTCAATGCGTTCACGCATTTCATGGAAACAAATCTGGTGATTAAGGTTATGGAGTATGTACTTTTTGCAGGTTTCATCATTCACATCCTGCAATCCGTTGTCGTTACCCTTATCAACCAGCGGGCCCGTCCCAGTAAGTACGCGGTGAATGCCGGCTCGGCCAGCAGCACATGGGCATCGCGCAATATGGGAATCCTGGGAACCATCATTTTCATTTTCCTGGTGATTCACCTGCGCGATTTCTTTTTCGAACTGAAGTTCGGAGATGATGAACTGGGATTAGATGCATCAGGAAACGTGAATCTTTATAAAGAAGTGGTTGAAACATTTGCCATGCTTCCGTACACCGCTCTCTACATTGTTGCGATGTTCGGATTGGGTTTCCACCTGTGGCACGGCTTTGCCAGTTCATTCCGCTCGCTGGGACTGATGCACAGCAAATACACACCGGCCATTGTCTTCATAGGAAAACTTTATACGATCATAGTTACTGCAGGATTTATCATTATTCCGCTTTACTGGTATCTCGTGCAACTGTAAGTAAGACCGTCAAACATTCAATACATTGAAAACAGAAACTGAATGGCGTTAGATTCAAAAATTCCGGCAGGATCCCTCGAGGAAAAATGGACGCGGTTTCGTTCTACCGTGAAACTCGTCAGCCCGGCCAATAAAAGAAAACTGGACGTGCTGGTTATCGGCACCGGTCTCGCCGGGGCATCTGCAGCTGCTTCGCTTGCTGAGTTAGGGTATCGGGTAAGCGCATTCACCTTTCATGATTCACCGCGCCGCGCCCATTCTATCGCCGCACAAGGCGGCATCAATGCTGCAAAAAATTACCGCAATGACGGCGACAGCACTTACCGGTTGTTTTACGATACCATCAAGGGGGGAGACTATAGGGCCCGGGAAGCCAATGTTTATCGCCTGGCAGAAGTGAGCGGTAACATTATTGATCAATGCGTGGCTCAGGGAGTTCCATTCGCAAGAGAATACGGTGGTTTGCTGGATAATCGCTCCTTCGGCGGTGTGCAGGTTGAACGAACATTTTATGCCCGCGGACAAACCGGCCAGCAGTTGCTTATTGGAGCATATCAGGCCCTGGAGCGGCAGGTGGGCTTAGGAAATGTTCAGATGTACACGCGGCATGAAATGCTCGATGTGGTAATCAGAAACGGCAGGGCTGTCGGAATCATTGTTCGTGATTTAATTACCGGAGAAATACAGCGGCATGCCGGCCATGCCGTGGTGCTTGCCACAGGCGGATATGGAAATGTATTCTTCCTTTCCACCAATGCCATGGGATGTAATGTCACGGCCATCTGGAAAGCTCATAAGAAAGGGGCCTTCTTCGGCAATCCGTGCTTCACCCAAATTCACCCGACGTGCCTGCCTCAGCATGGTGATTACCAATCAAAGCTTACCCTCATGAGTGAATCGCTGAGGAACGATGGGCGGGTTTGGGTACCGAAAGCGAAAGGTGACAAACGCAGGCCGGAGGAAATCCCCGATGCCGAACGCGACTATTACCTTGAACGAAAGTATCCTTCATTCGGCAACCTGGTTCCACGGGATATTGCTTCCCGAGCCGCTAAGGAAGTATGTGATGAAGGCAGGGGCGTAGGCACAACCGGCCTCGCCGTCTATCTTGATTTTGCCGATGCCATCAAGCGATTGGGGCAAAAAGTTGTGGAGGCACGTTACGGTAATCTTTTCGAAATGTATGAGAAGATCACCGGCGATAATCCGTATCAAACGCCTATGATGATCTACCCTGCTGTGCACTATACCATGGGCGGCTTGTGGGTGGATTACAACCTGAGCACAACCGTGCCGGGCTTATATGCCATAGGCGAATGCAACTTCAGCGATCACGGTGCCAACCGGCTGGGTGCCTCTGCACTCATGCAGGGGTTGGCCGATGGGTACTTCATTTTGCCTTACACCATAGGAGAGTACCTCAGCGGGGAAATTCTTGCAGGAAAAAATGATGCGAAGTGGAGTGAGTTTGATGAGGCAGAGAATGCCGTCAAGTCAAAAATTGAGCGGTTGTTTTCAATCAAAGGAAAACATTCAGTGGATCACTTCCACCGTCAACTGGGCAAGGTGATGTGGGATGATTGCGGTATGGCCAGAAGCAAGGATTCGCTGAGCCGTGCTGCGGTAGAAATAAGGAAGATCAGGGATGCCTTCTGGAATGATGTGAGAATTACCGGCGCACCGAATGAACTGAATCCCGAATTAGAGAAAGCGTTGCGTGTGGCTGATTTCTTCGAGTTAGGTGAACTGATGGTTCAGGATGCGATGCACCGCGAAGAAAGTTGCGGCGGGCATTTCCGTTTGGAACATCAGACACCGGATGGGGAAGCGCTCCGGCATGATGATCAATTCATGTATGTAGCGGCCTATGAGTACAAAGGCGATAACCAGCAGGAGGCGATGCACAAGGAAGATTTGAAATACGAAGTAGTGAAACCGAGTCAGCGCTCATATAAATGATGAAGCATTGGTGCATCACTCTACCCGAGGGTGACCAATGGTTCAATGCCTAAAAACATTAATCAGGGTTGAAAACAAAATAGTAAAAACTGAACTGCATCCAGGTGATGTGATACCTGCATCGCAATTCAATAAAAGCAAGCATTATGAATTTAACTCTTAAAGTCTGGAGGCAAAAAAACTCAAGTGCTAAGGGAACTTTTGAAACCTATCAGCTTGATAACGTGGATGTGCATGCGTCCTTTCTCGAGATGTTCGATGTGTTGAACGAGAAGCTGATCAATGAAGGAAAAGAACCGGTTGCTTTCGATCATGATTGCCGGGAAGGTATTTGCGGCACCTGCTCCATGGTCATCAACGGACGGGCGCATGGGCCGCTTCAGAATACCACTACCTGCCAGCTTCATATGCGTCATTTCAAAGATGGAGATACCATCGTAGTAGAACCATGGAGGTCAAAAGCATTTCCTGTGTTGAAGGATCTCGTAGTTGACCGGGGAGCATTCGACCGGATTATCGCTGCAGGCGGATTCGTTTCAGTAAACACCGGGCAGGCGCCGGATGCCAATACCATTCCTGTAAAAAAAGAAAAAGCAGAGTTGGCATTCGATGCCGCAGCATGCATTGGATGCGGGGCCTGTGTGGCTGCCTGCAAGAATTCATCCGCCATGCTTTTCGTAAGTGCAAAGGTTTCGCACCTCGCCTTGCTACCGCAGGGAAATGCTGAACGTTATAGCCGGGTACTTAACATGGTAGCTCAAATGGACAAGGAAGGTTTCGGCAGTTGTACCAATACCAATGCCTGCGAAGCGGAATGTCCCAAAGGAATATCCGTCACCAACATTGCCCGCCTTAACCGCGAATACCTGGCAGCAAGTCTTGCAGCACAAAAGAAATAGCTCAGTATTTTTAGAGGGACCAGCTCAAGCTCCGTCATGATTTGGTAAGCATGCCGGCGATAGAAGTCAGCACCCGTTTTTATCGTAATTTTCACTCGCTTTTTAAGGAATGTTTTCTGTTTCTACTTCAGAACACCGGGTGAATTTATTCAGGATGAGAAGTTACATTCTCCTATCTCTTGTATCCTGCTTTTTGATTGGAATTCCATTCAACTCATCAGCAACACATAACCGTGCGGGTGAAATCATTTACACACACCTTACCGGATTCACCTATGAAGTAACCATTGTCACCTATACCAAAGCGAGTTCTGTGGCGGCCGACCGCGATAGTCTTGAAATTGTTTGGGGTGACGGCACTTCCGATACCCTGCCGCGCACTAACGGAAACGGAAATGGGGTGGTCATCGGTAACGACATCAAGTACAACCTCTATACCGGCACTCATACTTATCCGGCACTAGGTACTTATGTGGTGACCGTTACCGATCCCAATCGTATTGCCGGCATTCTCAACATCAACGGAGGCAACAGTGTGAATGAGCCGTTTTACCTTGAAGATTCGCTCAAGATTCTTGAGCCGGCCTTTTATGGCTACAACAATTCGCCCATCCTGCTCAACCCACCCATTGATTTTGCCAACGTACACAATCCATACATCCATAACCCCAATGCCTACGATCCGGATGGTGACAGTCTCTCATTTGAGTTTATCACGCCCCGTAAAGCGCCTAACGTTCCGGTAGCCAACTATGTTGACCCCAATGAGGTGCCGGGAACGCCTCCGGGACAAACATTTACCATTGACTCGCAGACGGGCCAGGTAGAGTGGAATGCGCCGTGGTTTGTAGGCACTTACAACTTCGCCATACTCGTTCGCGAATACCGGAGCGGCATCTGTATCGGCACAATGGTTAGGGATATGGAAGTGATAGTAGACAGCGTGAATAATCGCCCTCCGATAGTAGCCGAGATTCATGACACCTGCGTGATCGCCGGCACCACATTGGTTTTGAATGTAACGGCCACGGATCCTGATCTTAATCAGACCGTGAAACTCACCTCCAATGGCGGACCCTATGAAGTGACTGAGAGCCCGGCCTCATTTGAATCCACCTCAGGCGTTCAATTAGCAACCGGCACCTTCACCTGGAATACCACCTGCGATCATGTGCGCCCACAATTTTACCAGGTCATCTTCAAAGCGCAGGATAGTTATGCAGTACCCCTGGTTGATTCCAAAAACTGGTTGATTACCGTGGTGGCGCCACCACCTGAGGAAGTAATTGCAGTACCCGTTGGAAATGACATTCAGGTTAACTGGAAGAATCCATATTCATGCGGTACGGCGGAAAAATTTATCGGGTTCTCCGTCTGGCGAAAGGAGGGAAGTAATCCATTTACACCCGATACCTGCGAAGTGGGTTTGAACGGAAGGGGATATACGAAAATCGCTGAGCACTTGTTGGATTATACCTACCTCGATCAGGATGTGGACAGGGGCAGGCAGTATTGCTACCGCATACTCGCTGAGTTTGCAGATAAAGCACTATCGCAGAATATTGAAATC
The DNA here is from genome assembly GCA_018267315.1 of Bacteroidota bacterium. Classification (GTDB taxonomy): domain Bacteria; phylum Bacteroidota; class Bacteroidia; order Chitinophagales; family UBA10324; genus JAFDYS01. The sequence continues at coordinate 7,579 of JAFDYS010000052.1, forward strand.
TATTACAACAACGTTTACAGTCTTGCTTCCAATGAGGCATGCTCACAGTTGCTGAAATCCATTCCTGTTATTACAAATGTGAGCGTGGAATCCACTTCCACAACTGCCGGGCAAATGTTTGTGCAATGGTCAAAGCCATTAGCAACCGATCTTGATACCCTTCAAAATCCGGCGCCATATAAGTACGTGCTCTGGCGATCACAGGGATTTCCGGGAGTCGCCATGCAACGGATTGATTCATTCGAAGCCAATTCTTTTACAGCGCTGATTGATACGTTCTTTCATGACAGCGGGCTGAATACTGCAGTGAATCCCTACAGTTACAAGATCGGATTCTATTCCGGCGGAAACTTCCTGGGTGAAACGGAACTGGCTTCCAGCATATTTCTCACCACAGTGGGCACTGATAACAAAATGCTGTTGAGCTGGAATGAAGTGGTGCCATGGCTCAATACAACTTATGTGGTTTACCGAAAGAACTCCGGCGGTACGTTTGATTCCATTGCCACCACAGCCACACGTTCCTACACTGATGAACCGTTGCCGAATGATGTGTTGCAATGTTACCTCGTCAAAAGCGTGGGCTCCTATTCAGCACCCGGATTCATTAACCCCATCATCAACTATTCCGAAGAGCAATGCGCTGTGCCGGTTGATTCGGTGGCCCCGTGCCCGCCCGTTTTAGAGGTGCATAACATTTGCAACACTCCGGATTTTGCCCTCAGTGGTTTTTCCAATCAGCTGATATGGACCTATGCCGACCCTACCTGCGCTCAGGATGTAATACGGTTTCTGATTTACTATTCTGCATCAAACGGATTGCCGCTCGCTCTCATCGATTCAGTGACGGATATTTCTTCATTTACTTATACGCACAATCTCACTAATGGGGTAGCAGGATGTTATTCCGTGGCTGCAGTGGATTCGGTGGGCAATGTGGGTAATCCCTCGAACACGGTATGCGTGACGAATTGCCCGGTATATGAATTGCCAAACGTGTTTACACCCAACGGCGACGGAAGCAATGATACCTATCATCCGTTCCTGCCCATCCGGTTCATTGACAAAGTGGACATGAAAATCTTCGATCAATGGGGAGTGCTGGTTTATCAAACCACGGATCCTATGATCAACTGGAATGGCCATGATGTGCGGTCAGCAAAAGAGGCCGCCGAAGGCACTTACTACTATGTTTGCGACGTGTACAGCGGAGGAATAAAGGTGGGGGAAACGCTGAGCGGTTACATTCATCTCTTCAGGTAATCACAAAACCCATTTGTGCAGCACCCGCATCACAACCCGGATTCACAATGTCGCGATTCACGCATCGTGATTCAAATCAATGCATATGTTCACAGGAATTATTGAAGCAACAGGCAAAATCATTTCCATCCGTGAAGAAGGAAGCAACAAACGGTTTACGGTGGAATCATCAATTTCTTCAGCATTGAACCCCGATCAAAGTGTTTCACATGATGGGGTCTGCCTAACGGTGGTCGCAGTTCACGGCAATCAGCATGAAGTGGTAGCGGTGGATGAAACACTCTCCCGGTCAAATTTTGGTTTTAAACAAGAGGGCAATATCCTCAACCTCGAACGTTCGGTTTCTATGAACGCGCGCATGGATGGGCACATCGTACAGGGGCATGTAGATGATACGGCCATCGTGAACAGGATAGAGGAGAAGAACGGAAGCTGGCTTTTTGAATTCAGTTACCGGAAAAAAGAAGCGGCTCTATTGGTTGATAAAGGTTCTGTTTCCATAAACGGTGTCAGTCTCACGGTAATAAAACCCAAGCGCAAAAAGTTTTCTGTTGCCATCATTCCTTTCACGTACGAGCACACAAATTTTAGTGAACTGAAAGAAGGGCATACCGTCAATCTTGAATTTGACATTATCGGAAAATACGTTCAGCGTATCATGGAGCTGAGAAAATAAGCCGTCTATCTTTGCGCCTCGCAAAAAATTATGGCAGCAACCCCCGAATACCAGCAACTGATTTTTCAAACAAAGAAGAAAGCCAGGAAAGAATCCAAGGAGAATAAGGCCTTTTTCCGAAAACTCAAAAAGAAGAAACCGGCAGGGCTCACTTCTTCACTCAGGAAATTCAATGATGAAGCGTTCGCGCATATCAACTGCATGAATTGTGCAAACTGTTGCCGCACCTCTCTCGCTGTTTTTGAAAAGCCCGATGTGAAGCGCATCGCAAAACATTTTCAAATGACGGAGAAGGAATTCATTAAAAAATATCTGCGCCCGCACCCTGACTATGACTATCTGATAAAGACGTTGCCCTGTCCGTTCCTGAGTGAAGACAACCTTTGCACGATCTATGAAATCAGACCTACCGGTTGCGCCACGTATCCTCCGGCCAAGCTGCGCCTCACCGATGAGCAACTCGATGTGCTGCACGACAATGTGGGTATATGCCCCGCAGTGAGTGAGATGGTTGATAAGATCAAGGAGAAGTTTGCTTCCTGAAATCAGTTTCCGTCTTAGGAGTTGAGTATTTTCAATTTGTATATTTTATTAAAGTTGCTTTACAACTTTCCGACCGGCTCGAAGTGACCCACCCGCTTAGGTCAGTTCGAGCTTGTCGAGAACATGTGAGGATGTCAGCGATAAACCAAAAGCGAATTAACTTCCCATCATGAAAAAAATCATTCTCTTTTCCTTTTGGCTTTTGGCTTTTCACTTTTCACTTCTCTTCGCGCAGACTTCGGGTAGAACCACCTACTGCAACCCGATGGACATAAACTACCAATACAACTGGGAGCAGATCAACGAAAAAATTTCCTATCGCTCCGGCGCCGATCCGGTGATCGTGAATCATGACGGGGAATATTTTTTGTTCGTAACCATTTCCGGCGGTTACTGGAAATCGAAAGATCTTTTGCAGTGGGATTATGTCCTCCCAAGCAAGTGGCCGATGGAAGACATCTGCGCGCCGGCCGCGCTTTCTGTGCGCGATACACTCTACCTTTTTCAATCAACCTTTCTGCAGCGTCCGATTTTGTACTCGACAAAACCTGAAACCGGCGACCTGAAATTTTACAACCGGTGGTTGCCGCAACTTCCAAAAGAAGTGGGACCGTGGGATCCGGATATTTTCTATGATCAGGATAAAGACAAATGGTACATGTACTGGGGCTCATCGAATGTGTATCCTATTTACGGAAGTGAGTTGGACAAAAGCAATCGCTTAACCTACAAAGGCGATTACAAAGAAATGATTCGCTTGCATCCTGATCAACATGGTTGGGAAAGATTCGGACAAGATCACCGCGACACAACTGTTGTTCCCTACATCGAAGGGGCGTGGATGAACAAGTACAATGGTAAATATTATTTGCAATATGGCGCGCCGGGAACGGAATACAATGTGTATGCAAACGGAACGTATGTCGGCACTGATCCGCTCGGTCCATTCACCTATGCGCCGTACAATCCGATTGCATATAAGCCCGGCGGTTTCATGCAGGGGGCGGGGCATGGATGCACGTTTAAGGACAACTACGGAAACTACTGGAACATGGGCACGCCATGGGTGGCAGTGAACTGGAATTTTGAGAGGAGAATCTCGATGTTCCCTGCGGGATTCAATAAAGATGATGAACTGTATTCTGATTCGCGCTTCGGCGACTTTCCGCATTTTCTCCCAACGAAAAAGTGGGAGAGTGCTGATGAGCTTTTCACAGGATGGATGTTGCTCTCTTACAAAAAACCTTGCACGGCTTCTTCGTCGATTGACACAGTGAATGATTCGACAGGAAAATTTTCTCCAGTGATCAAGAAATCAGGAATTCAATATCTCACGGATGAAAACCCGCGAACATTCTGGCTCGCTGCGAAAAATCAACCGGGTGAATGGGCCATCATCGATCTGCAAAAGGAATATGAAGTGAAAGCATTTCAGGTGAATTTCACGGATTATCAATCCGGGATTTTTGAAAGCAATGAATCGGTGTACACGCAATTCAAAATTTATGAATCGAAGGATGGAAAGAACTGGAACCTGATGGTCGATCTCACGAAAGAGAAACGAGATCGGCCGAATGCTTACATCGAATTGAAAGAACCGGTGAAGACGCGTTACATCAAATACGAGCATGTGTATGTCGCAGCAAAAAATCTTGCGATCAGTGACATCAGGGTTTTTGGGAATGGTGATGGAAAAATTCCTGACACACCAAAGAAATTTTCTGTTACGCGTGAGAGCGATCAGCGCAATGCAATGGTGAGTTGGGAAAAAGTGAAAGGCGCCGTGGGTTACAATATTCGCTGGGGAATTGGAAAAGATAAACTGTATCAAACCTACCAGGTATGGGGCGATCAGCCATCAACGCTTGAAGTTCGCGCACTCAACATTGGGCAGGACTACTGGTTTGCGATTGAAGCGTTTGATGAGAATGGGGTTTCGAAGGTGAGTGAGGTGGTGCATGTGGAGTAACACCCACCAGTTAATTATCCTTTCTTGTTTTTTCAATTAGTGTATTGACTTCTTTCAGAGCGGAACTGACTTTCTGCTGGACATCAATAAGATTGTCCTGCAATCGCATTAGTTTAGTTTTTATTGAATCCATCTGTTCGTTATTACTCTCTTCGAGAATGGCAACATCAAACTTCAAAACGTCTGCAAATGGAGAGAAATCTACCCGGGCCGCTTCTTTTATCGCTTTCAAAACTTCAAAGGGTAGTTTTTCCCGATCAAAGAAACTATAAATCGCTGCTCTGGAATATCCAATCTTTTCGGCTAGATCACTTTTATTAACTCTATTCTCCTTTAATATTCTTTTCAATAATTTGCCGTGATGTTCCATGTGTATCTATGTGACTAACATTAAACCATTCCAAATATACTGACCGTGTTTATTTTTTCTCAACCTCCAAACGATTTTATGTCCTTTTCCGTAGCCGCAACTCTCGAAGAGGATACGGCGCTATTCGAATCCGCAGCGTTTGCAATTTCCAGATTACCTCATCATTCCTTCACAACCTTCTTCACCCAACTTCCACCGCCCTCTTCTCGCGCGCGCATGCAGTTAAGATAATTAAGCGAGGGGTGCGCGTGCGCTAGTAAACAAGAAGCGCGCACACAACAGCACCGGCGCTCCAAGGCATGCGCGCACCATAAGAAAACTGGACTGAGGAAAATCCTCTCTGCATTCCGGAGGCTTTAATCGTACTCTTGTTTCAGATTTACCGTAGCCGTGTCTCTCGAAGAGGACACGGCGCTCTTCGAATACACAGCGTCTGCAATCTCCAGTTTACCTCACCATTCCTTCACAACCTTCTTCACCCAACTTCCACCGTGGCTGTTGGTCACTCGAATAAAGTAAACTCCTGCAGGAAAATCTTTGCCAAAGGCGGTGGCTTCCCCGCTTGCGTTTTGAAAACGGATGAGCGTTCTTCCTAAAATATCATTTATGCTCACGGTCATGCCTTCATCATGATCCAGCTTCAATAGGAATTCATCAGAAGATGGATTCGGATATATGCTGAATGGCGCCATGGATAGTTCACCCTCTTTGCACGTCACGCTTACCATCAATGTCCTGTTAGGTCTTGAGCCGCAACTGCTCTTCGCCAGCACTTTCACTGTTCCCCCGTTCGGGCCATAGTTGACGGTGATGGAGGTGGAGTTTTGTCCTGATGCAATAGTTGCGCCGGATGGTACCGTCCATTTGTAGTTGCTTGCACCGGGAACACTCGCAATGCTGTACGGCACATTCATTTGATTGGCGCATACGGAGGTTGCTCCGGTGATTGCTCCCGGTTTCGGCGGAATGCCATAAACCGTGATGGACCGGCTGGCGCTTGCACCAAAGCAGTTGGAAGCGTTCACTGAAATTTTTCCGCTCACAAATCCTGAAGGCATTGTCGCGGTAATGCTGCTCGTTCCCTGCCCGCTGTTAATGGTTGCTCCGCCGGGCACGGTCCAGTTGTACAAAGTTGCATTCCCCACTAGCGGACAACTGAAAGCATAGGCATTACCTCCGCACACATCAGACGTTGGGCCGGAGATCGAAGCCGGCTTGGCCGGTGCACTGGTATAGCTGCATGAATTCGATTCCTTCCAGACTCCGCTGATGTTATCAGCATTGGCCGCTTCTCCTGCATAGGTAAGTCCATACATATCTTCAAGAGTGCGCAGAACATTGAAATGGTCGATGTGGGTGCTGTCATTTCCGTATTTCATCATTTCGTCGGTGAAAATGGTGGCCATGTGATTTCCACTCGAGTCATCATCTTCATCCCACGTGAGGATAAATAAGCTGTTATGCGTCTTTGCCCACTGAATGTAGGAATCAAGGTGCTCCTCCAGCCACATATCACCGACTTTAATTCCACCGCTGTGCATATCATTATCCAGGTTAGGAATCACAAGACTTATGGTGGGAAGCGTAGCATAATCAGTGGGGAAAGCCGTGAGTGGTTGATTGGTGGTAGCGGGAATCTGATTGGCCCCGGTTCCCATCCAGTTGGCTGCGGGGTTATGGCGGCGAACATATTTTCCGGAACTGCAGCCGTCAAATCCGACTGACGGAAGATCTTCAGAATAGGTAGCGTATGATTTGCCTGCAGCGATAAGCTGGTAGCCGAGATTTTCGGTAGTGAAAAACTGGGTGACGCAATTGCTGCTCGTCACACCCTGGTTATCGCCGGAAAACAGGTAGAGATAATTGGGTTGGCTCGGATGTGTAAGAGCATATGATTGAGTGAACAACACGCTGTTGACATCTGTTGCCAGTGAATTGATGTAATCCGCCAGCGAAGAACCGATGATCTGATCATAAGCTTTGTTCTCCATGATGCAGATCACAATATGATCCGGCGTGGGCAGAAGTGTTTGAAATGTTTGGGTTGAAGAGTAGGGGCTTTTCTGTGCAGAACAGATCGAACGAACCTGTGCTTCGTATCTCGTTCCGATTTCCAAACCGGTGAGCTCTTTTGAATTTGAAGTGGCACTCACCACAGTCCACGGTGTTGTTCCTTTTGCGCGGTATTGAAGCTTGTAACTGGTTGCGCCGGTCACCGCATTCCACGAAATAGTGGCAGACGAAGTTGTGATCGCAGCCACCGTGATTGCCGAAGGAGTATCACACGCTTTTGAACGATTGTAGCCAAAGGAAAGGAACAGCAGTATGATTGCCGCGAAATAGTAAGTTTGTTTCATAGGGTAGCGGATAGATGATGAAAGATACCAGTATTTATTGAGAGCCTATGTGAGGCAGAAATGTGAAAATGTTCAACCGAGGTGTTCCCCCGGTTGGCTAAGATTCCTTCTCTGTTATCGCCAAATTTGTAGAGGGTCTCAATGTCTTCACTTGTTCTTCTGAATGAGACCCAGCGCTCGTTGTAATCATCTCCCGGGTCTCCTTCGAATACTCCCGTTGCTACGAGTTCAATCGTATTCCTTTTTCAGATCGCTAATGAGTTCTGTTGCCATCTCTTCAGCGTGTTTCCAGGGACTATCAATGTCTCTCTGCAGATTTCTTTGCTGTACCACAACCATATTCAACAGATCCCTTACTTCACTTCTTTTATTTTCCAGTGATTCGGGGTTTGAAGGGTATAGGTTTTCGATAGTTTGCTTCGACACCGTGTCAACAGACCATAAAAAATAACGCGATAACTTTTGATGATAAACCGGGTCAATAATCTGATTGATCTGGTTCAACAACATATTGCCCCGTACCTGGTGGTTATACGCTTCTGATTCAATATCATTCACCAGCCCATCGTACTTCATCATTTTGTCCAGCAGCTTTTGATTTTTGAAATAACGTAGACTACCCGAATTTTTTATTTGATCAAATGTTGCCCTGTTCCAAACGATCGGCTGAGTCCAGTACGCAAACCGTGTGTAGAATGAAAACCGCGCAGCATTACGTCCTTCCAATTTGGTTTGGCTAAGGTTGATGAGGCTATCAGCAAAAGCTATATAGGTTGTCGCAATTTTTTTTTGAGCCCGGATGGCGACAATATCATTTTGTAAATCTTCAATCAGCGACTTTGAAAATTCCTTTGCCCGCTGATTTTCTATATAGTGTTCGCGCTGATTTTCCACAAAGAAGCCAAGCGAAACAGCGAGGAATAGCATTAAAAATTCCCAGAAATAAGATTTCCAATTTCGCTTTTCATGCTCATGATGAGTGTGGTGATGTACTTCCATAATCATTTTTTGGAAAGGGTGAATGTAGTCTGTGTTTTGCGATTTTGCTTCCCGGTCGCGTGAATTCAGGGCAGTAAAAACGGATGAGTAAACGCTTGCGCATAGACTGACCGGGCGAATGCGAAGTCTGGTATAAAATCTCTGCTACATTCGTGCCCGGCAATAGTGATGACTTCATCTTTTGAAATACTAAATTGACGGCATGAAAGCAATCAGGATACTTCTGACAGGCGTTTTACTTGGCGCAGTACTTGGCTGGGCCTTGGGGTTCCTTCGCTTTCCCTATGTAGAAAAGAACCTTTCTTTTCTGTTGGGTTTCATAGCATGCATCGCAGTTGTGCTATTGGGAATGATTCTGCTGTTCATCTGGAACAGGAATAAGCAATTCATCCGCCTGATCGGAAAGGACACGTCCGACAAAAATGCAATAAGTCCTATCAGGATGTATGCCGTGATTTGGATTGCTGTTTCTGCTTTCATCCTGATGGGCGGTTTAATAAGCGGGCTATTAATCTCCCGGCAGAATGAGTTGATTGAAACTCAGTCGCTGAATCAAAACAGAATAATAAAGGGGCAGAATGAATTGATGGAATCACTTCGCCGAAGTAATCTTGACATCCTGCTCCGCAAGATTACGGACCGGGTGGATGATGAACTGAAGAATAATCCCACCCGTACGCTGAGTGATATTACCATTGCCAGCATCGTTGCCGCATTCAATTATTCATTTGCGCCTTACCGGTCGCTTGACGGGGATAGTTTATCAGCAAGGAAATTAAGTCCGGAAAAAGGACAGTTATTGCATGCACTCTTCGAGAGGAAAATTGATTCCGTTTCTTTTGATCAGATAAAACGCCGCGCATCATTCAACGGTGCTGATTTGAGCAACATGGATTTCAGCGGAGTAAACCTCGATGGCGCTGATCTGCAAGAAGCGGATTTGAAGGATGCTGATTTCAGCGGAGCGAGTTTAGTTGGAGCTGATTTGCGGGACGCTAATCTGTGGGGCGTCAAACTGAATAAGGCGAAGCTTACTAAAGCCGATGCGAGGCGCGCCGATTTGCGATGGGCGCAGTTGAATGAAGCATGGCTGGATACAGTTAACCTGGATGGAGCAGATTTGTCCAACGCTCAATTGAGAAAAGCCAATTTGCGTAAAGCCAAATTCCGGACAGCCAAATTGAATGGAGCGCTGTTGAACGAAGCAAATATGGAAGGTGGAGACATCGTGGATGCAAGCCTGCAAAAAGCAAATTTGACAAAGACCAATTTGACAAATGCTGATTTTACCAGAACAAATTTTATGGAAGCAATTATGACCGATGCGGAACTGGTGAATGCCGTTGTCGAGAAGGATTGGTTTGAAAAATTAGATGGTTGGCAGATTGCTGTAGCTAAGGAAATTCAAAAGAAATATAAGATCGTTCACTTTGAAAATATGGCGGATCTGCCCAGGTACCACCTTGAAAGAAACTGAGTGACTACGATCACTTGATATTGAAATTTCCGTGAAGAACCACATTCATCTTTCTTGAAAAACGGATCACCAATTCATCTTCGGGCTGGAATGGTTTGAAACCAATTCGAAAAGCCCAACTGTAGTAACTCTGGATATCGTTGAGATAGTTAGCCAGCAATTCCGGTGTCCAACGTGTTTCGCGGGTGATATGATATTTTTTCCTGAGCGCCTTGCCGAGTTCCTGCCCCCATTCATTATTGATCACATCCACATAATTGTCCACGGGGCCTTCGTCGAGATCCCTGATTTCTTTCTCTGAAAATTTTCCGGTGATCAGTTCCGGATGATAATACCTCTCATGCGTGTCGCCCACAAAATCGGCCAGCTTCTCTGAAAAACAGGAAGTGATGAATGCCTGTGCCGTCATGTGATTAAACGTGTTGATGTATCCTTTTTCAGAACTGTCTCTCGCAGTGATGAATGCCAGATCATCGGTGTTTATGTTTTGCTCCGCGGCTTTGGCAAGGTCGAAGAATGCGGGGTCCCCCTCACCGAACAGATCGGTTCTCCGTCGTGCGAGATTGTACACCTTACTCAGCTCTGCTCGTTTACCCACGGCATACGGTGATTTCAACAATACTTTGATACGGTCAGCAAGATCACCATCACGTGCTTTGCTGATTTCACCCTGGCTGATTCCGGCTTTTAAAATGTTGATCACTTCGTGCCCATTACTGCAATCACTTACCAGCACCATACTATTTACCTTACCGGAGTCACCTGACGTTGACCCTTTGGTGAAATATTCAATCCGGATAACTGACTTCAGTTCTTCAAAGGATTGGAATCTGGATCCCAGTAACGCCATCATTCCCGAACGATACGGTGAGTCTGCCTGTTCGCCTCCGGCATCACGCGTCGTGGGAGTAGAGCAACCATTTTCTCCGATCTGGTTAGGAGCAATGCGGCGTTCATCGCTGCATCCAAGCAATGAGAATAGTAGGAGGGCGATTAATAACCTCAATGATTTCATGCAATAAGAATTACTTCCTCAAAACCGGTACGTCACTGTCTATGTTCAGATTTTTACATTGGTACAACACGATGCCGGTCGTTTTGCTGTCGCCCGTAATTTTTAACGTCTGCATGGTAACCTCACGCACATTATCAAAAACTAAGGACGGACGATAATCCGGCGCATCAATGCTGAGTTTGATATTCTTCATCATCAGACCTTCCACATGCCTCACATAAAATCCCCAAGCAGGCAATTCACCAAACATAGAAAACTCCGGATACTCGGCCACTTGTTCAGGAACTTTGTCCAATCGCGAAAGAGGCATGTTCGCCAGTCCGTTATTCCCGCGGCCGGGGTAATGGATCTCAATATTTTCCAAAGTCACATTTTCTACTTCATGCCCCGGTATGCCGGTAATGGATGAAGGAAACGTGTTGTGAAAAAAAGGCAGCTCCGGTCCCCGGATTTCGTAGGCATAATCAGGCCGTTCAAATGCCACTTCCACCTTTATATTTTTTATGGTTATGTTTCGCAATATTCCTGCGTCACGCGTTTTCGAACGGTCGCCCAAACGGATGAATATGGCATTGCCGGTATTCAGCGCTTCCACTCCATTAACCAGAACATTTTCAAGCGTGCCGCCATCCACACATTCAATCGCCACCGCAGACCGGAACGTATCATGGATTTTGATTTGCTCAATCGTTACATTTCTGAATCCGCCATGTGACACAGTTCCAAATTTGATAGCGCTGGCGCTGGAGCGTATCACACAGTTAGCAACATAAATGCTGTCGCAAAATTGATCTGCGGAAACCGACTTCAGACAGATACCATCATCGGCAACGTTGATATCACAATTCGTGATTCGAACATGATGACAATCCACGATATCAATACCGTCGTTGTTCCAGTAGGCATCGCTGATCACATGAACGCTGTCGAGCAGCACATTTTCACAACTCTGGTACGTCTGCACCCAGCAGGCAGCGCTTGATAAAGACACATTTCTGACCTGAATGTTTTTACAGTTTACAAATTCGATAAGCTGAGGCCGCATCGGTTCTTTGGGCCGCATGTGCGCGAAATCATATTGTGCACTGTCAAGTTGACCAATATAAAAGAGACTATCAATATTGAGCGCGAGACGACGGCCTTGCCCATCAATTTGTCCTATGCCGGTTATGGAGATATTACTTTGCCCGTCGGCCATGATGACAGCTTTCCAGCGATTTAATTTGCTGTAATCGTCGGGGTTGATACTTCCCTGCAAGACAGCATTTTTTTGCAGATGCAATTCAACACCCGATTTCAGGATGATACTGCCGGTGAGAAAAATTCCTTCAGGAATAACCACTCGCCCCTTACCTTTCTTAGCAGCCATGTCAATGGCGGATTGAATGGCGGTAGTGTTCATGGTCTTTCCGTCAGGTACCGCACCATAGTCAAGAATGTTGTAATCCTTTGCCGGGAGGAAGGAAGTGGTTATGAAGAAAATGAATGTTGAGAATAAAGTCCGCATATTTTAAAAATACGTTTTCTGCGGCTCGTGAGGTCTCACCACAGGATCCTTCGGTACAAACCTGATGTCAACGGATTTCATCATTCCATCAGGGCTTATCTTCAGCATGAGTGATTGATAAGGTTTGAACTCAAATTTTTTCTTAAAAGTTTTTCCATTGATATTGATCGTGAGTTCACGATAGATCGGTTTCTTCATCAGTGACTGACCGGAATAAACCGGGTACTTCAAATCTTTCGATAGTGGTTGGGCGAGGAAGAGGTAATACGTCCCATCATTGTCAACCCGGCACCAGTATTCCGGCAAACTGTCTCCCTGAATCAACGGGGGATGATTTACAATCTTTTCGAAATTTTGTGAAACGGTTTTCAATGAAGATAATTCCTGCAGCATCATCGAGTATTCGGGAGATTTCACATAGCCGGGTTGTTGGGGAAGTCGCTTCATGCAGACCGGCAATCCTTCTTTGGCAAACTCCAAAACTTCTTGAAGCGCTCGAATATCCATGTAGTCAACATCAATGTAGAGAGAAGAGAATTGCGCATCGCCCACTTTCAATTTACCGTTTTGATATTTTGCTTTCTCCAAAAAGTGACGATTGGTCCAGATCGGATGATAACCCTCTGTTTCTTCCGGTGGATACACATACCGCAATTCATATTCACCCCACACCCACACGCGCTGTTTTTCCGGAGGATAGGCGCCTTTCATCACGCCGTCTTCATAGGGAATATACACGGCGACATCGGTGTACGTTTTTCCTTTGCGCATGTATTCCGAAACTTTTTGCACGTATGAATTGAATGCCGGCAATTCCGGCGTGAGCGATCCGTTGGGTCCGAAATACGTGGTGGCGAAAAAATCAATGCTATCAGAGCCCGCGGGATTGTATGGCATGCCGTGATAAATAAGCTGATTGATTCCCTGTGCGAACAATGCATCGGCAACCATTTTCAAATCGGCGGTTTGTTCCTGCCGGAGATACGTACCCGGAAAGCCATACATGCAGGTAAAAGTTTCGCTCGACACAATGTTCTTTGAAGCGAGACATGCGGAGGAGCTGACGATCCTGCCATAACGCGGGTTGTTCAGCATCGCTTCCGTTTCAGGAATGTCAGCGAGTGAATAGAGCGACATCACATCGGCGGGCGCACCGAGACATTGCACTCTCGACCACGCGCCGAGCTCTTTGCATTTCTCTGCGAAGGGTTTGTAATAACCATTCGTGACATAATCATCGAGCAGCAACATGTAATCGTAACGGACATCAGGAAAAGAGTCGAGACCTTTTTTCATGTAGGGAATAATGTCGTACCCAAATTCTTTTTGAAAAGTTTTTTCAAAACCCGGCGTCCACAACTTATTCGCTGCATTCAGTTTGATCTCCCATGAATCAGTGAACAGCGCAGATTTGCTTCCTTTCAGTGCATCCTTCAATCCATTCACCATTGGTGGTGCGTACATTTTAAAAGCTTCACTGTCGAGATGATTGATGACCCATTGTGTGTCGGGATATTCCCATGAGTAAGTTAGTGACTGATGGAAACTTGTGTCACCGTAAATCTGAGTCTGGTGTGCTTTATCCATGTAGGTGGCGGCAATAATCCAGGCGCTTCCGAAAGTAAAATCGCACGACAGTCCGATGGAGTCAGCATACAGTTTTGTGTAAGCCACCATTTCCGCCCATTCGGTACTGAGCCACTTTTGCGCCGACGTGTCCTTTGGATAGTGGCGGTTATATTTCTCTGCATACATTTTCTGGTAGCGATATAACGGATACAGCCAGCAGATTTCAACGCCACCGAAATTCATCTTCTTCACCCAGTCGAGCTGATACTTTATGTCGGGCTTTTTTATTTCTGTCGCGAACCACCACCAGCGGACACAAGGTTTTGATGAGGTATAATAGGAGACAGGTTGAGCTATTGGTGGCGGATTATTCTTGAAGCTGCCAAAGGTTGCCAGCGTTATTCCACTTAGAAAAAAAATGATGAAGCAAAGTTTCACTACAGCAAATGTATGCAGCTTCCCCATGAAGAGGAGGAGAGAAGAACCGTAATACATTTGTGAAGGTCACAGCAACATGAAACAGGGATTAAACAGAAGAGAATTCCTCTGCCTCACCACTACCGCGGGCGCATTTCTTCTTTTCCAATGGCGCATCATTGCAGCCGCCCCCAACGACCGCGTTCTGACATATATCAGAGCTTCCCTCGGCCAAACTTTGCGCCCGGCTTCTGACGTTGATCCCACTGGAAAAAGTATTCCACTACCGTTTCCCTTCAACGTTCCCTGCATCAGCATTCACTTTCAGAACCTGTTTTACTACGACACTTATTTTCTGAATCGCGGATTGATTGCCCTCGGCGACATCAGGCAGGCGGAAAACAATGTGAACGCTCTTCTTTACCTCGTGGATAAACTTGGCTATGTGCCTAACAGCAATCGCCTTGATATGACCAATCGTTCACAGCCGCCTTACCTGTGCATGATGGCCAAAGACATTTATGAAGCAACAGGAAATAAAGAATGGCTGAGCAAAGCGTACCCGCTCATCGCGAAGGAGTATGACTTCTGGATAACGAAACGAAGCACGTCTTATGGATTGTCGCGTTATCACCATGATGCGACACAGGAATATCTGGCGGAGTTTTATGAGCACCTGAAAAAAGTCCGGTTGCCGTTGAATGCAACTACGGATGAAGAAAAGATTTCCATCGCCGGTCACCGGCTGGCAGAGGCGGAAGCTGGTTATGATTTTACTCCGCGCTTCGATGGACGCTGCTCTGATTTTATTCCGGTTGATCTCAACAGCAATCTCTATCTCTATGAAATTACGATGGTTGATTTCGCCGAACAGCTGAACAACGGAGAAAAAGAATTATGGCTCGACCGCGCAACGGAAAGAAAGCAACATATCAATGATATCTTGTGGAATGAAACCCGTGGACTCTATCTTGATTATGATATGAAGAATGAACGGCAGTCGGATATAACTTCTTTCGCCATGTTTCAGCCGCTATGGGCAGGATGCGCTTCTGCCAACCAGGCAAAAAGAGTGAGAGAGAATTTGAAATACTTCGAGTTCGCACACGGTGTGGTGCCATGTGAAGCAGCGTTACACGAATTCAAATATCAATGGGATTATCCGAATACCTGGCCGCCACATTCTTTGATTCTAACAGAGGCGCTAGACAAGTATAACTACGAAGAAGACGCTAAGCGCATTCGTTCTAAATATGTGAACATCGTTTATGATGTCTTTAAATCGACCGGCACGTTATGGGAGAAGTACAATGCCGTGGAAGGAAACATTAATGTGACGGAAGAATATAAAACGCCGCCCATGATCGGATGGAATGCTGGCATCTATGCGTATATGAGAATAGTAAATAAGACGCGGCCGGGATAACTTCTGATCACTTCTGAACTACCATATTGTCTCGGATTTCCGTCCTCACCGACGAGCACTAACTCACCTTCTCCCGCTTCACACCAATCGGATGAAATGCGAACCTCGTCTTCTCTTCGGCATTCTCCAGTTTCAAAACACCACGCGGACACACAGCCGAACAAACACCGCAGCCGACGCAGGAAGAGCGAACAATATTTTGTCCCCTTTGCGCATACCAGCGCACATCAATTCCCATTTCGCAATACGTTGAGCAGTTACCGCAAGAGATGCATTGTCCGCCATTCGTTGTAATTCTAAACCGTGATTTGAAGCGTTGCACCAAGCCGAGATACGCCGCGAGCGGGCAACCGAAGCGGCACCATACGCGGTTTCCCATCAAAGGATAAAACCCGGTGCCCACCACGCCGGCGAAGATGGAGCCAATGAAGAAACCATAGATGCGATGCAGGATGCGTGTCTCATGCCCAAGCAGCTTGTATTCGGAAAAATAATTGACCAGTGTAACGATGGTCATAATGGTTACGAGCACCAAAACGGAATGAACGATCCATCGCTCGATTTTCCATGAGCGGAGTGTTTTGCTGGACAATTGGCGGAAAGGATCACCGAGGGTTTCAGCCAAACCGCCGCAGCCGCACACCCATGAGCAGTACCATCTCTTTCCATAGAAATAGGTCATCACCGGAACACCTAATACGATTAAAGCAATTCCCCAAAACAGCATGAACCATCCCAGCGCAGCCCCTGAAGTGTAACTGTGCAGGTTGTAATCGTAGAAGAAACTGTAGTTGAGCGGCCAAATATTTTTGAAGTCGTACCATGGCTGGTTGAGGGCCATCAGAATCTCAGGAATAATAAAAGCGAATGAAGTTTGAAAGAAAATGACTGACACCGTTCGGAACTGCTGATACCGGTTGCCGCGGTACTTAAGCAGCATTCGCACACCCATCACGAGCACGGCTACCGTATAGAGCATGCCATATAGAAACCATTGACTGGCTTCTTGACCGCTTAACAGCCGGCTGACTCCGCTTACCAGAATTACCCAGGGTGCAATGTATTCGGGGCGGAAGTAGAGAACGATGTAAAACAGGATCAGCAGCGAGCCGAGCAAGATGCCGAACAGACCACGCGCGGTTACTTTACTGAAAAAAATATGGTCGTTCTTAATTCCCTTTGGCACATGGTAATATTTTGCCGTGAGAAAAAGTCCGGCGCCGGTTACAAGCAGTGAAAGAATGGTAAGGAGCAGAGGGAATTTATGATACCGTACCCATCCCGTGCATGAATTTTTTACCACCTTGAAAGTGTAGTCAGCATATATGATGTCCGTCCACATCTTCGCTTCTTTACTGCTCCGGTTAAAGGAGCGCACGGATTCCCTGAAATCATGAATGAAGCTGAAGAGGGAAGTGTAATTTTTGTTCTTCATCCAGCTTACGGCCGGTTCAATATTGCTCAGGTGCTCGTGGTTGTTCACACTCAGATAGAGGGAGCGTGAAGTAAGCATATAGCTATTGCCAAATAGTGTGGACATGAAAAGCGCCAGTGCCATAAGCATGATTACAATCCCGGCATTCATCATTCTGTGCTTTTTCATAAAAGAGAAGTTGATGCCGCTGAATCAAACCAGCGCGCTCTCACTTTTTGATTTTGAATGAATTTCTTTTTCAAACTGCGCTGTCATTTCCTTTTCATACCGCCGGAAAAATTCGGGATCAAAATTCGCTTCGCGCAGATGTGTTAAAACCTCATGCACCTTTCGTTGCTCACTGATCCACCGCTCGCACACTTCATGGCGGTAACGGATGCCAAGCAGGTTGAAACCCCGCACCGACAAATTCTCTTTATCATACACGATGCGAATGCATTTTTCTTCCTGCTCATTTGCCCAGAATAATGAGTCAAGCGATTGGGGAAAAACGGCGGGCACCTGACCATAGGTTTGATATTCGACATTCAGAAACTTGGCTGAATTGAACCAGATACCCCGGTTGTAAGCAGTTCGGTTACCCAACAGATTTTGCGCCAGCACTTCGCCCTGCATTTTGCCGGTGTACCATAGCTGCTCAATGCGCATTTGTCCGGGAACAGGATTTCTGAATTCCGCACAATCGCCGGCTGCATACACATCCATAGCGGAGGTTTCGAAGTATTCATTAACGAGTATGCCCCGGCTGGTATCCACATCCGAGTTGCGTATAAAATCTACGTTGGGACTCACACCTGCCGTTACACCGAGAAACTCACACGGAATTTCCTCATCCTGATCTGTGACAACGGCTCGAACGCGTCCCCGATCATCTTGCAGGATATTGAACAGTTGCGTTTCCAGTTTCACTTCAATGCCGTGATGCCGAATGTGCCTTGTGATCATCTGCGACTCTTCCCATGGCAATACATTGTTCCAATAGCTTTTCTCCATCACCAGGAAGGTCACGTGAATACCCCGTGAGTGAAGCATTTCCGCCATTTCAATCCCGATCAATCCCCCGCCAACGATCACTGCACGCGATATGCCTTTGGTATTTTGTTCCATCAGTTCAAGATCTTGCATAGAGTAAAGACCCTGAGCGCCCTTGATCTTTTGAAAACTGATACCGATGTTATTGGGTTTGGAGCCCGAGGCGATCACCAGCTTGTCGTATGAAATGCGCTCTTTATTGTTCAACCAGCACTGCTTCTTTTCAAAATCAATGTTGTCAACATGAGCGTGCACCAGGTTGATCCGGTTCTTTTTCCAGAACCAGTCTTCATAGGGTTTCGTATGCTCAAACTTCATATGTCCCATGTAGATATACATAAGTGCCGTACGGGAGAAGAAGAATTTGCTTTCGGAAGAAATAACCGTGATCTCATGACCTGAATGCTTGCGCAAATGCCGGGCGGTAGTGATACCGGTTATGCCGTTTCCGATGATGACGATGTGCAAACGAATATGTTTGGCGCTAAAGTAGAGTAGTAGCTCCTAATGTAAATGCACTCAGGGTGACTGATTTCTCACCTCACCCTTACCAGAGTGTATATTGGAAAAAGATGAATAATTTTAATACGCTTATGAAGGTTGTATTCCTTTACTTCTTATTCGCCTTCGTTGAAATGTCAGAATTGTCTGCCCAACTTTCCGGAATCTATACGGTCGGCAGCAAGCATCACATATCTGATTTCAAATCACTTCAGGAAGTTTTTGATACCCTTGAGAAATCCGGAGTAAGCGGACCAGTGACTATTAAAATGCTTCCCGAAACGTATCAGGGACTTTTCTCGCTTGGTTATGTGCCGGGGGCTAACGACCTTAATAGAATCATTATTGAGTCGTACAGCGGTGATTCCTCCAGTGTAATCCTTACCTCCAACGGCACTTCGAATGGCGGAACCGTGAGTCTTTGGGGGGCGGCATTTGTAACGATCAGAAACATTACTGTTCAAAATCTGAACTCTATTTCCTACCTGAAGGACTGGGCAATAGACATACGCGATCCGTATTCTGTATCGGTTGAACATTGTCAGATAATTTCCACGCATGATTCCGGCGGTGACAAAGAATACAATTCAGCGCTGCATGTTTCCGGGAGTGCCTATGCAAACGATCCTAATTGCAAAGTCAGTTATTGTACAATTATCTCAAATAGGTATGGCGTCTATGTTCAGAACACGGATATTTCTATCAGTGACTGCAGGGTAATTAACAAGGCAGAGATTTCAATTACAGCGTCAGGTAACCCCGTGAGGATAAAGCAGTGTGAGACGAGTAATGCGATTTTTTCAGACAATACTTCGGGACACATTTACCTCACTCAAAACAAGATTCACGGATACCTTGATTTGGTGGGTCATTGCCACCTGGAGGGCGATTTGGTTGGAGATTCTATGAGCATTAACAATGACCTGGGATATGTGTCAGCGGACATCTACCAATGCAATTTTTACAATACAATATCCCACTTACCCCCTAATTCGACGATTGATGAGTGTTATCTTGAAAATCTCTACCTGGCAGGAGGCGGGGAAGGACTTGATGCCACCGGTAATATTATTGAGCAAGCGACACTCTACAACCAGTCATCGCTTCATTTTTACCGCAATCACGTTTGGGGTGATTTTAATCTCAGCAGTTCGGACTGGGAGGATGCTGCATTTGTAAACAACATGGTAGACGGTGATGCTAATTTTATCACCTTCAATAACACCATTGCTTACAACAACTTCAACGGAGCATTCAGTTGTACAGAGTTTAACCATGTTTACAATAACAATTTCACCATTGACTTTCCATACGTCACCCTAGGGGATTACGTGCGGGATTATAACAACTACTATCCCGGCATAAACACTTCTGAACTACATGCCTTCCACATCGATCCGATGTATGTTTCGTCTTCTGATCTTCATATTCAGAATACTGCTTTGGAAGGGTTGGACACACTATTGTTGACGGTTGATGATGATTTCGATGGTGATAAACGTGAAGGTCACAGTGCCATCGGTGCCGATGCGATTTGTTTTCCCGATTCATTTACCCCAATGGAAGACATAACAGTTACATGCGGCGACTCTGTCTACCTGACTCCAGTTAGTTGCAGCGGCGCTACCTTTCAATGGATCGCTGTTTCAAGCGGGGATACACTTCATATTGCCGATCCGTTAGTTAACCCGTACCAAAGTGATACCTACCTGATGAATGCCGGCGACGAGTGCGGGCATTTGCACGTTGATACAGTTCAGGTTTCCATAATTCCGTTCCAGATTCAGGCAAGTTATTCTCCCCCGGCTTACTGCGGCATAGCAGAATTGCTCACTTCAAGTTACCTGCCTTCCTACACTTACCATTGGGAGCCGGTTAATTATGTGAGTGCCCCGGCATCTTACATAACCTATGCTGCAGCGTCTGATACGGTCGTTTATAAGGTGACTGCTGAAAATTCCATGTGCGGTGTCAGCGAGGATTCACTTACGGTACCAATCACCAATACTGTATCTGCTTCATTCAATGTTGATGTATATTCCAATGCTGCGTTGTTTCATAACACGTCCACATTTCCTGCCTGGTACGTATGGGATTTCGGTGATGGCACGCAATCACTTGAGCTGAATCCAACGCATTATTATTCGCAATACACCTGGTACTATGTTACGCTCACGGTAACCAACAGTTGCGGAGAATCGGATACGGTTTCGGAGTGGGTAAACTACAATAGCGGAATTGCTGAGGAAGGAACGGATTCACGAATCAGTATCAGTGGCAACCCAAATCCATTCATTGATCAGTTAGCACTCATCATCAAAAATGATGAACAATGCGACGGAACGGTGCGGCTTCTCACCATGTATGGACAAGAAGTTCATGTATTTACCATTGAATCAATGAAAGAACAGCGCTTTGACATAGCTGCCTACAATCTGGAATCCGGAGTTTATGTGGTTCTGCTAAAATTGAATGATGGAAAGAGTTTGCTGAAGAGAATAGTTAAGCAGTGATCACGCTTTCTGTTTTTCCATCTTCTCAGTGAGCTCGCCCCAGAGATTCATTTCTTCTTCTAACTGTTGCTTGTACCTCTCGTAGTGAGAATAGATTTCCTTGGATTCACTTTCCGAAAGCAACTCGGGTTTGGAAAGTCGAAACTCGACATGTGAGATGGTGGACTCGAGTTCAGCTATTTTCTTTTCCGATTCTTTCACCTGCCGTTCCAGTTTTTTCAGCTCTTTCTGCTTTTGCTTTTCCTGTTCGTCATTGCGACCCCGATTTTTATCGGGTGAAGCAATCTCCACGATCTTTGAAGTCTTCTTCAACTCAATCTCACGGAACGATTCTGCTTTTTGTGCCGCGAGAAATTCATACACGCCGCCGAGGTGTTCCTTCACCGCATGATTGCGGAAATAGTAAATCTTGTTCACCAATCCATCGAGAAAATCGCGGTCGTGCGATACGAGAATGAGGGTGCCCTGGTATTCCTTTAACGCTTCCTTCAAAACATCTTTCGAGCGCATGTCGAGGTGATTGGTCGGCTCGTCGAGGATGAGCACATTCACGGGTTCAAGCAGGAGTTTCGCCAGAGCAAGGCGTGACTTTTCCCCACCGCTCAGCACTTTCGTTTTCTTATAGATGTCATCACCCCGGAAAAGGAAAGCACCGAGCAAACCCCGAACGCGGGTGCGCATGTCATAAGGGGCGATCTTATCAATGGTGTCGAAAACGGTTTCATCGGTATTCAACCGGTCCGCCTGATGCTGCGCATAGAAGCCGAGTTTCACATTGTGTCCGATGGTGATGGTACCAGCCGTGGCAGGTTCTTCTCCCACGAGCATCTTCACCATCGTGGTTTTTCCTTCGCCGTTTCTTCCTACAAATGCCACACGGTCGCCGCGCAGGATCTGGAAGGTTACATCACTCAGGATATTCTTTTCTCCGTAATTCTTGCGAACCTGCTTCGATTCAAACACCAGGTGTCCGCTTCGTTCCGCTTCCGGAAACCGGAACCGTATAGACGAATTGTCCTCATCTTCCACATCAATCCGTTCCGTACGATCCAACTGCTTGATGAGTGACTGCGCAAACTTGGCTTTGTTGGCCTTGTAACGGAATTTTTCAATGAGCATTTCCGTCTGGCGAATCTGGTTGTCCTGATTCTTTTTCTGATTGAGCAGGTGATCTCGGCGCTCTTTGCGTAGCGTCACATACTTTGAATAGGAGCAGGGGTAGTCATCAATGGTGTGATTCACGATTTCAATCGTGCGCGAAGTAACGCGGTCGAGAAAGGCGCGGTCGTGTGAAACCATCACCACGGCGCCTTCATAATCCTGCAAAAACTCTTCAAGCCAGATGATGGCTTCAATGTCGAGGTGATTCGTGGGCTCATCAAGCAGCAGGAGATCCGGTTTCTGAAGGAGAAGTTTTGCGAGCTCAATCCGCATCTGCCATCCGCCGCTGAATTCACTTACACTGCGGTTAAAATCAGTTCGCTCAAAGCCCAGACCCACCAGGATTTTCTCCATCTGCTCCTGCAGCGTATTGAGCCCGAGAATTTCGAGATGATGCCCCAGATCATTCCAGTCATTAAGCAGATCGAGATATTCCTGTGAAGAAGGATCGGAGTGATTGGTTACCTGTTCCGTCAGTTCCTCATAATGTTTCTCTTTCGCTTTGATTTCTTTGAAAGCGGTTTCCGCTTCCTGGATCACGGTACTCTTTCCGCGGAAGACAATATCCTGGGAGAGGTACCCGGTGGTGAATTCCTTGGGGAAGGAAATGTCGCCGCCATCGGGACGGTTCATCCCGGCCAGAATTTTCAGCAACGTGGATTTTCCGGCGCCGTTTTTCCCAACCAGTCCGATGCGATCGCGCGGATTGATGAGGAAGGTCACTTCCTCAAACAGCGGATTGCCGGCATGAACGACGGAAAGGTTGTTGATGTAAATCATTGCGGTCGCAAAAATACACGGAGAAGATCAGCTAATAACGGACTGTCTTCTGAGTTCCTCTTTCAGAATTTTCCCCATGTGGTTTTTAGGCAGCACCGGAAAAAATTCGACCTGCCTTGGTTTCTTGTAGGAGGCCAAGTGCTTTTTGCAATGATTCATTATTTGCTCCGGGGATGTGGCTTCGTCATTCAGTACCACACAAGCTTTGATCACTTCACCAAATTCATCATCGGGGATTCCAATTACCGCGCATTCTTTTACCTGCGGCATGCTCTCGATCACTTCTTCCACTTCATGGGGGAATATGAGTATGCCACCTGATTTGATCACATCCTTTTTCCTTGAATGGATAAACACGCGCCCCTCATCATCCACTTTACCGATGTCACCGGTGAGAAACCATCCATCATAAAATGATCGGGCTGTGGCTTCGGCGTTTTGCCAGTAACCTGAAAACACATTGGGACCGCGCACTGCTATTTCACCCGATTCTCCCGGTGAGCACTCCTGGAGTTCATCATCCAGAATTTTAACTTCTACACCGGGCAATGGGAATCCGACACTGCCGGGAATACGATTTCCATTTATCGTGTTCGAGAAGTTCATCAATGTTTCTGTCATACCGGCCCGTTCCAGTATTTCAAAACCGAATCGTTGCCTGAAGCGCTGAAACAAATCTTTGGTTAGCGGCGCCGAACCGCTGATGAACAGGCGCATGGAAGAAAGGTCTGAAACGATGCCACATTCAGCCATTCTGAAATACATGGTGGGCACCCCCATGAACAGTGTGATATGCTTTTCAGAAATAGTATAGAGAGCATCGGCCGCTTCAAACTTTTTCCTGAGGATAATCTTATTCCCGACCAACAATGACCCGAGCAGAGCAATGAGCAACCCATGCACATGATAAAGAGGAAGCGTATGCAGCAACACATCCCGCTCTGTCCACTCCCATATCTTTTCCAGCGCGTCAAGGTTGGTGATGATATTCCGGTGAGAGAGTGCAGCGCCTTTGGGTTTTCCTGTGGTGCCGCTGGTATAAAAGATGGCGACCCTATCATCGGCTTCCAACTTTTCTCTGCTCTCCTGGGCAACTTGATGCCATGCATCCATGTCCTTCAATTCCTCAATCAGAATAATTTCTTTTAGGCAGGGTAACTGCGATTTGATCGCATCAATAAAAGCTGCATGTTCAGAATCAGTGACTACGGCTTTAGCTCCCGAGTCTGACAGCATGTGCAGAAGTTCATGCTCTCTGAACTGCGGATTCACCGGGATTACGATGCTGCCATTCCGCAAAATGCCGAGAAAAGAAATGACGAGTGAGATGGACGACGGTGTAAAAAGAGCAACGCGGTCACCTTTGATTATTTGCTTTGACCGAAGAAAGCAGGCGAATGAATTCCTGCTTTTATGTAATTCGTTAAACGTGATTTGCCGGCCTTCAAATTCTATAGCTACCTGATGTGGATGCTCACGCATGGTTTGCGTGAGATTCGAATCAATGTCCATTTTTCAGATGTCAAACTTAATACCCTGCGCCAGGGGCAATGAGTCACCGTAGTTGATGGTATTGGTCTGCCGGCGCATGTATTGCTTCCACGAATCGCTGCCGGATTCCCTGCCGCCACCGGTTTCTTTTTCTCCACCGAATGCGCCTCCGATTTCAGCACCGCTCGTACCGATATTGACATTCGCAATACCGCAATCGCTGCCTGCTACCGATAAAAAGGTTTCCATCTCCTTCATGTTTTCGGTAAAAATGGCCGAGGACAATCCCTGCGGCACCTCGTTATGCAGTTGAACCGCTTCTTCTACATTACGGTACTTCATCAGGTAAAGAATAGGAGCGAAGGTTTCATGTTTCACGATGGGCGTATTACCATTCACTTCAATAATGCAGGGTGAAACATAGCAACCGGTTTCATACCCTTCACCGCTGTGTACTTGGCCGCCAATCAGCACGTTACCTCCTTCGGATTTCGCCTGTTCAATGGCCTTTGTGAAATCTTTCACGGCGCCCTGGTCAATCAGCGGCCCTACATGATTGGTTGCATCAAGCGGATCCCCGATGTTTAATTGAGAGTAAATTTTCACCAGTTTGTTTTTCACTTCATCATACACGCTTTCATGAATAACGAGTCGCCGGGTGGTGGTGCAGCGTTGTCCGGCTGTTCCCACTGCGCCAAACGTGACGGCCCGAATAGCCAGATCAAGGTTGGCATGTTTTGAAATGATGATGGCATTGTTACCGCCTAGTTCCAGGATGCTTCTGCCAAGGCGTGCGGCCACTTTTTCAGCCACGCGTATGCCCACCCGGGTTGAACCCGTAGCGGAAACAAGCGGAATGCGTTTGTCTTCCAGCATCACATCACCCACCGCTTTGGAACTTCCCGCCATAAGATTTACAACCCCTTCAGGTACCTGATTCTTTTTGAGAATGGGTTCAATGATCTGATGCGTTGCCACGGCGCACAGCATCACCTTGGATGACGGCTTCCAAACCACCACATCACCGCAGACGAGTGCGAGCATCGTGTTCCAGCTCCATACTGCCACCGGGAAATTAAATGCAGTGATCACACCAACAATTCCCAGCGGATGCCATTGTTCATACATCCTGTGGTTGGGTCGCTCACTGTGCATGGTAAGTCCGTATAACTGGCGTGAAAGTCCGACAGCAAAGTCGCAGATGTCAATCATCTCCTGCACTTCACCCAAACCTTCCTGCAAACTCTTGCCCATTTCATAGCTAACCAATTGGCCCAATGCGGGTTTTGCTTCCCGGAGGGCTTCGCCCAATTGGCGAACAATTTCACCGCGCTTCGGAGC
>JAFDYS010000053.1 GCA_018267315.1 Bacteroidota bacterium
TTGCCGCTCATTATTCCCAACCTGCTTTCAGCTTACGGCAACAGCACCTGGCAGATCGGCAACCTGCCACCCAAAACGGAGGTTATGCTGTACAACGCCCTGGGGCAGTTGGTTTTCCGCAGCGAGAATTACGCAAATGAACTCACTGCCGCTCAGCTCGCCGCCGGCATGTATTTTTATGAGATCAGTCCGCCGCAGCGGGAGGAGCAGAAAGGGAAACTGGTGGTGATCAGGTAGCTCGCGGACTCAATTCCCCGTCGCAACAAACTCAATCGCCCGCTCAATAATCGAATCATATCCGTTGAGCTCAGCTACCGGATCAAGATCAATGAGGATGTCGGCGGGAATGCCGTTCTCCCAGTTATCACCCTTTGGAGAGAGCGTGTGCGTCACAGAAAAGCGGTACGTCCATCCGTTGGGCAGTTCGGCATAGGTGGGCGCGCCCAGCCCGCCGCCGGTGGAGTCGCCGATCATTTTCACATAGGGAAGCGACTTCATCGCCAGGGTAAACAATGATGTTGCGCTGTATGAATTTCGGTTGGTGAGCAAGGCAATACGCCCGGTGAAAACAGAAGAAGAAGCGGGATGGAAATACACATCCTCGCGGTCACCGAAATTGTTGCCCGGCCCGGTTTTAATTTCGGAATAATAAGCGAGCCGCGCCGAGTCGGCGAAATGATTGGCCAGCGGGAACACATTGCCCACATCGCCGCCGCCGTTGTTGCGCACGTCAATGATCACGCCGTCGCAACTGTCGGCGAGGAAGCGGTCAATAACAAACGAAATGTCGTAGTCATGAACGGTGTTGAGAAAGGATGAGTAGCGGATATATCCCACCCGCACGCCCAGCGTGTCAATCACCGTATGCTGCAATCCGCCGGTGACATAGTACCGCGACGGCACGCGAAGCAGGTAATGCTCGAGCACGAGCCGGCTGTCATAGTTCTGCGGGCTGCCGAGAAAAATGGGGAAGTAGTTGGAGACATTGAACCACGAGGTGAGATTCACATGCCCGTCGCGCAGTGTGTTCATCATGGTGGCGAGCACATTGAACAACTCAATGCTGCTCATGCCGTCCTTGATCTTCGGTGATAGCGAGTCATATACTTCATCCCAATTGAGGCCTTTGTATTCAAGAAAACTGTAGCGGTTTTTGATGTCATTCCACAGGTAATCGAAATTCTCACGCGGGTTGTTGGCCATATCTTCATCAATAAAAACTTTTTTGCAGCCGCCGATGAGCAGCAGTACCAACAACCAGCAACTGACAACCGGCAACTTTTTCATATCATTTCCCCGATTGTTTGGTGAAGTGCTCCGCATCGGCCCGGCCGTCAATCTTAAACATCAGTCCCACCTGTATGGACCACATGGTCGCTTGCACCGGCGTGTAATTGCCGTAGTACCGGGACCCGTCCCATTGATAAGCGATCTTCAGTTTGTTATTGTTTCCCAGCGGCGCCCACAGTTCCACCTGCGAATGCAGCATGAAGAAATTGTGGAGCGAAGCGAATTCGAGATGATCGCTCATCTCGCGGGAGAGGTTCGAAGAAAAGTCGCCGTTGGCGAAATGACGGATGCCGGCATAATTCGGCCGCGTGATGGCGCCGGCCAGCGGCACATTCAGTTGCCAGCTCAGGTTGAAATGCTGTGCCGGCTGTTTGAACTTCACGATCCACCAGTTCTTCTCCGTTTTTATAGTGAAAGGAAATTCAAACCGGTTGGCCACACCGCCATTGAAAAAGATCGCGTAGGTGTAAGCCGCATTGCCCAGCCGGTAATTGATCTGATGGTTGTAATCAAAGTTGCCGGAATATCCGAGGCGGTAGCGGATGCGGTTCTGCCAGATACCCGCCGTATTCCACACGCGTGAGGTACTGAACTGAACAGTCAGAAAATCTTCTGACGGGTTGGCATTAGTGGGCGCCACTTCCGTATTCAATGACTGGCTTGAAAAAAAAATCTTCGAATAGCCGCTGTGATTGGCGGAGCGGTTGTCGTAACTGATTTCCATTCCGATTGGATAACCGGACGTGTTGTATGTGAGCGGCGAGTTCGTTTCATCCTTGTAATGAATCCAGGTGAAGGCCAGTGCCGCTGAGAGATAATGATTCGGTTTTAGTTTATTGGTTTCACCCATTTCAGCAGAAGAAAGTTGTGCGTGAATTTTGAATGCCGGCAACAGCAGCATGAAAACAATCACCGGAATTTTCTTCAACATCATATCGGGATTCGAATGTACAACTGTGAAAACAACTTCCTGTGTTAGAACGATTGAGTTTAACGAGCCGCGTCATGGCGATCCCGACATTTTTCATGTCGGGAGAAGCAATCCCCTTCAATATCCCGTTGTCTGCCTGCCGGATTACAGAACTGAGAGTCCGTCTGACATTGGTGGATGCCGAAACCTGCCTGTCCGGCAGGCAGGCAAGTTCGGCATGATGCGAAAGTCTTTCATACAAGCACATCAATATTTTCATCAGCAGCATGTCACTTCCATTAAACACACAACTCCTTTTAATTTTGTGATCCATGGATTTCACAAGAATCTCCGGTGAGGATGTCACGTTCTTCAAATCAGTGATCGGCGAAGCCAACGTGTTGTATGATGCGGAGTCACTCGAAAAATATTCGCACGATGAAACGGAAGATCTTCGTTTCCCTCCGGAAGTAGTGCTTAAGCCATCTTCACCCGAAGAGATCAGTTCCATTCTTAGCTACTGCAATGAAAGAAGCATTCCCGTCACGCCGCGCGGCGCCGGCACCGGACTGAGCGGCGGCGCGTTGCCTGTGTTCGGCGGCGTCATACTCTCTTCAGAAAAACTCAACCGCATTCTGTTCATTGATGAACGCAATCACCAGGTGACGGTGGAGCCCGGCGTGATAACGCAGGTGCTGCAGGATGCCGTCAGGGAAAAAGGATTGTTCTATCCGCCCGATCCCGCCAGTAAGGGCAGTTGTTTCATCGGCGGAAACATTTCTGAGAACAGCGGCGGCCCTAAGGCGGTGAAGTACGGCGTGGTGAAAGATTATGTGCTGAACCTTGAAATGGTTTTGCCGGATGGTGAAATCATCTGGACGGGAGCCAATGTTTTAAAGAACGCCACCGGCTACAACCTCACTCAATTGGTCGTAGGCAGCGAGGGAACGCTCGGTGTGGTGACGAAAATTGTGCTACGCCTCATCCCCCATCCGCAACACGATCTGCTGATGCTCGTTCCGTTCAAGTCAGCCACGCAGGCCTGTGAAGCGGTGAATGCCGTGTTTCAGGCCGGTATCATTCCCTCGGCCATGGAATTCATGGAGCGCGATGCCATTGATTGGGCCATGCGGTTTGTGGAAACGAATGTGGAAGTAGCCGATGACGTGGAAGCGCACCTGCTCATCGAAGTGGACGGAAATGATGAGGAGGTGCTGATGAAACAGATGGAGAAGATCACTGACATTCTTCAGCAGTTTTCTATCGGTGAAATTCTCTTTGCCGATACATCAGATCAAAAGGCATCACTCTGGAAACTGCGCCGCAGCGTGGCCGAAGCGGTGAAGCGCAATTCCGTTTACAAAGAAGAAGACACCGTGGTGCCGCGAGCCGAATTGCCGGCCCTGCTCAGCGGCGTGAAATCCATTGGAAAGAAGTACGGATTCAAATCCGTGTGCTACGGACATGTGGGTGACGGCAATCTGCATGTGAATGTGATCAAGGGAGATTTGAGTGATGAAGACTGGACTGAAAAACTTCCTCAGGGTATTCGTGAAATTTTTCAGCTCTGCGTCAAGCTTGGCGGCACACTCAGCGGTGAGCACGGCATCGGCTGGGTGCAAAAGCCGTACATGGACATTGCATTCAATGCAACACAAATGAAACTAATGCAACAAATCAAAAACGTATTTGATCCCAACGGCATCCTCAACCCGGGCAAAATCTTTCATTGAAAAAAGGTTTGATCGGGAAAATCTACTTTTGAGCATTCAACATTTGCAGATGAAGCTTTTTAAGCAAACGATTTTACTGATTGCCATTGCGGCGCTTCCGGTGCTGTCATACGCCCAGACGGATTCGGCATATTACAATTCGAATCCGCCCCAGCAAAAAAAGCAGCAGCAAAAACAGAAGCCGCCGTTGAGTCAGCGCATTTATGTCGGCGGTAACCTCGGCTTCTACTTTGGCAACACCACATATATTGCCGTATCTCCTATAGTTGGTTATCGGTTCACTGAAAATTTCACCGCCGGTGTAGGAGGAACTTACCAATACTGGAAAGACAATTACAATAATTACCCGGCCTCCAATGTGTATGGCGGGCTTCTCTTCGGCAGATACAATATTTACAAGGGACTGTTTCTGGAAACCGACCTTGAATTCAATAACCTCGATGCTTATTCTATTGATCAAAACGGCAACCTTTATTCTTCACGCCAGTGGGTTACATCATGGCTGGTGGGTGGTGGCTACTCCGGCGGCGGAAGCCGGGGCGGCGCTTATTTTTCTGTTCTGTATGATGTCATCCAGGATCCCAACAGTCCTTACTACGGTGTACCGGTGATCCGGGCCGGTGTCGGTTTCGGACTTTGATTTTCCCGATCTCATTTTTCATAAGCGAGGAAACTATATTTTCCTACTTTCACTTCCATCAACCTTTGTTTTGATGGAAGACTTTAAAAGGGTGTTCGACCTTCCGGCTTATCAGCTATCGCATTATCCCCAGAGCGATTGTCTCAACGAAAAAGTGAATAGTGCCTGGAAAAGTTACAGCACGCAGGATGTGATTGATTACATGAATCGCGTGAGTTTGTCACTGATCGCTTCTGGCATAAAGAAGGGTGATGTGGTTTCTATTGTAGGCAACAACCGCCCGCAATGGAACTTCACCGATCTCGGCATTATGCAGATTGGCGCTGTCACCGTTCCCATCTATCCCACCATCAGCGATGACGATTATGTGTACATCATGAATGATGCGGAGACTCAAATTCTTTTCGTCTCGTCGCAGGAATTGTATGACCGCATGCAGAACCTGAAAAGCCGCATACCTTCTCTCCGCGAAATCATCACCTACGATAAAATTCCCGGTGCCATTCACTGGGATGATTTTTTACAGCGCGGCGCCAGCGGCGATCCGGCGCAACTCCAATCACTGAGCGATTCCGTTTCTGAAAAAGATATCGCCTGCATGATTTACACTTCAGGCACTACCGGTTTTCCCAAGGGGGTGATGCTTTCCCATTTCAACTTGTGTGAGAACATGAGAGGCGTGGATGATGTGCTGCCGATCAATGAAACACACCGGGCGCTGAGTTTTCTTCCGCTCAATCACGTGTTTGAAAAGATGGTGGTTTACTGCTACCTCATGAAAGGCGTTTCGGTTTATTATGCTGAAAGCATGGATACCATCGGCGACAACCTGCGCGAAATCAAACCGCATTTCTTCACCTGTGTGCCGCGGCTGCTGGAGAAAGTGTATGAGCGCATCATGATGAAGGGGCTTGAGCTGAAAGGCGCGAAACGCGCCCTGTTCTTCTGGGCAGTTCGTTTGGGCGAGCGTTGGGAAAACGGAAAGAACATGGGGGCGTGGTACAATCTGCAAC
This sequence comes from Bacteroidota bacterium, assembly GCA_018267315.1. GTDB lineage: Bacteria > Bacteroidota > Bacteroidia > Chitinophagales > UBA10324 > JAFDYS01. The sequence continues at coordinate 5,587 of JAFDYS010000053.1, forward strand.
TCCGTATGGCACGCCGGCTCATTTTCAGCAAGTGGCTTGAAGCGCTGGGCGGAAATGTATTCGCCATCTGTTCAGGTTCCGCACCCTTAAATGCCAAAATCGGAAAAGTGTTTACCGCGGCCGGCATCGTGATTATGGAAGGATACGGCCTCACAGAAACATCGCCCGTGGTGACGGTTAACCGGTATGATACCAATGAAAACATATTGGGTACGGTAGGTCCGGTGATTCCCGGCGTGGAAGTGAAGCTGGCCGAAGACGGAGAAATTCTGGTGCGCGGGCCTAACATCATGGCGGGCTATTACAAATTGCCGGAAGAAACGAAAAAGGTAATCGATGCCGATGGCTGGTTCCGCACGGGTGATGTGGGCGAATGGGTGAGAGGAAAGTTTTTAAAAATCACCGACCGCAAGAAGGAATTGCTCAAAACTTCCGGCGGAAAATATGTGGCACCGCAGCCCATTGAAAACAAGTTCAAGGAATCACCTTTCATTGAGCAAATGATGGTGGTCGGAGAAGGAAAGAAATTTGTATCAGCACTCATTGTTCCTTCATTCCCCAACCTCAAAAGCTGGTGCGACCGTAATAATGTCCGTCTTTCTGACAATGATGATGCGGTGAACAATTCCAAGATCAACGAGCTGATCCAGCAGGTGGTGAATGAAAAGAACCAGCAATTCGGGCATACTGATCAGATCAAAAAATTCAAGCTCATTCCCGAAGAATGGACGGTGCAGGGCGGGCAACTCACACCCACGCTCAAACTCAAGCGCAAGGTGATCATGGAACGGTATAAGCCCATCATTGACCAGATGTATGCCGACTCACCGCTGGATGAGCTGGCGTAGAACACCCTGCTTCAGTTCAAATTTCTGAGCGCCCACCGGGTATCCCTTATAATAGATCTCTGCCTTGTAGCTGCCGGGAAAACGGGCGACCTCAGCCATGGTAATTTCATCATTGAATTTTCAGTGCAACGAGTAGGTAAAACTACACTCCGTCTTTCTTTGCTTCCACAAAGTACATGTCAATTTCACCCTTGCTCTTTGCCTGAATTTTTCCGCGGGGCGTGCACATAAATTTATCCCTGATCAGGTCAAACGTGGCCTGGCTCACATTCACTTTACCCACTTCACCTGAAGATTCCATTCTGGAGGCCGTATTAACGGTATCGCCCCAAATGTCGTAGGCGAATTTTTTACTTCCGACAACGCCTGCTGTAACCGGGCCGGAATGAATACCCAAACGCAGCTGAAAAAAAATTCTGTCGCTAGCTTCCCGTTCTTTTCTGTGAGCAGCCATGAACTGCTGCATTTCGAGAGCTGCCTTCACAATATCTTCTGCATGCGTATTGTTTTTGACGGGCAACCCGGCAGCGCACATATATGAATCGCCGATCGTCTTAATTTTTTCCACGCCATGCCGGGTCACAATTTTATCGAACTCGCCGAATATGGAATCAATTTCCCTCACCAATTCTTCGGCACTCAGCTTTTCTGATGTCTTGGTGAAATCTTTAAAATCAGTGAACAGAACCGAAACCATCTCATAGTGCCTTGGTTTTGCGGTTCCGGTTTCTTTTAATTCTTCTGCAGTTTCTTCGGGAAGAATATTGAGCAGCAATTGGTCGCTGCGCTTTCTCGCAACGCTGATTCTGTTACGCTGAAGAAGAAACACCCCTGCAAAGATTAATACAATGGCGAAGCCGCCCATGAAACCATTACGCACCAGTTTCTGCCGGCTGATTTCCTTCGCCTGCAACTCCTGGTCTTTCCTGAGCAAGTTGATTTGCGACTCTTTCTTCTCGAGATCGAAGGCGAACTGAAGTGTCCCCAGTTTTTTATCTGATTCCAAATCGTAAATGGAATCTTTAATGCCGAGAAGCAATGACTGATACCGGAGGGCATTCTGATAATCTTTTAGACCCGTGTAAACTTCCGAGAGGCCCTTGTAAACATCGCGCAACGTGTACTTTGAATTTATTTCCGTCGCAATGCCTTCGGCTTCCTTAAAAGCAGTCAATGCTTTTTTCAATTCACCTTCTGCCTGGTACGACTGACCCAGACCCACCAGTGAAATGGACAAATCATTTTGAAGATTGATTTTTTTTGCCAGCTCGATGGCCCGCTTCTGAATTTCGATGGCTTTGTCGTAATTCTTCTGCATCATATAAAGAGAACCGATATCGTTCATGGTATAGGGCGCGTCTTCAGTTCCTTCAACCGCCGTAAGCGAAATATTATAGTAGTAAAGAGCGGAATCAAAATCTTCTCTGAGCATATACACTTCGCCGAGATTCACGGCCGTAATTCCAATGGTGCTGTTGTCTTTGAGGCCGAGAGCCAAAGGAAATGCCTGCCTGTAAAACGAGATGGCTTTGTCGTAGGTCTGTTTTTTCTTTCCATATATGGCCCCGATGTTTATGAGAGCGGTAACCTCTCTCAAGGTGTCTTTTATTTCTTCTGAGAATTTTAGTGAGTTCAGGTATAACCCCAGCGCTTTTTCATCAGAACCCTGGTTGTAATAAATATTTCCCATGTTGGAATAAATATTCGCGACGCCCTTCTTATCACCGATTGATTGAAATGTAGCCAGCGAATTTTCATAGAACTTAAGCGCATTGATGTAGTCTCCTTTGTTGAAATAGCCAATGCCGATATTCTTACTGGCGAGCGCCAGGCCGGGTTTGAAATCCAGTTTGGTTGCAAGATCGGCCGCTTGTTGTCCGTAGGTGATTGTTTTATCGGGATCAGAACCGAAATGTTTTTTGCTGAGAATATTGAGCGTGTTCACTTTTCCGGTGTCATCCGGCAAGGATTGAACAACCCGGAGCAGACTATCAAGCTGGCGATCCTGACAAAAGCCGTGGGATGCAATCAGCATGAGCAGCACAGTAACCAATCGGATCCGGGAAAGCATTCAGACGAAAAATTTTTTCTGAATCAAAGAAACACAATTTTGCATGCCCTGTAAGACCGCCCCCTGATTAAGCGGTCTTACAGGGAAATGCTGTGCATTTACCTTTGAAAAATAAACTGGCGATTGAACTCCTGCTCAGCCGTGATCATATGGATGAAGTAGGTTCCGGGAGTTACTGTGTCATCCAGTTTTATTTCCAGTTTTAAGTTTCCATCAATTGCTGCTGTGCGGTTCAGATAAACCGACTGCCCGAGCAGGTTGGTTATCTGAATGTCAACTGGCATGGTGACGGCTTCGGCAAAATTCATTTCAAGAATAAATAGACCATCGTTCGGGTTGGGATAAACACGCAGGTCCGGTTCATTCGTGGTAAACGCGGATTCTTCCTTATTACATCCGCTCGTGTTGGCCACACTAACCACAGTTGAAGCCGTCGCAGTGCACCCGTAAGAATTAGTCACCTTCACCGTATAGGTTCCGCTCATCGCTGCTGTTGCATTGGATCTGGAAGGATTCTGCTGCGAAGAAGTATATCCTGACGGTCCCGTCCACGAGTACGTGCCACCGCCGCTTGATGTGAGCTTAATGGAATGCCCCGTGCACACCGGAGTATTACTGCCCGCTGTAGCGGTTGGGTTAGTCCGTACGGTAATGGTGGTAGTAGCTGTTGCCGAGCAGCCGGATGTGTTGAACACTGTGACTGTATAGGTTCCGCCGGCGGCAGAAGAGGCATTATTGATGGAAGTGTTTTGCAAGGCAGACGTAAATCCATTGGGTCCTGCCCATGAATACGTTCCTCCGCCGGTGGATGAAAGATTAAGCGTAGTTCCCGCGCAAACAGGACTGTTGCTTGAAGCCGTTGCCGAAGGTTTCGCATTAACTGTTACGGCAACTGTTGCTTTGGAAGTGCATCCGGAAGAATACGTCACGGTCAACGTATATGTTCCTGTCATGGAAGTTGTGGCATTGGATCTCGAAGGATTTTGCTGTGAGGAAGTATAACCACCGGGTCCTTTCCATGAATAGGAACTTCCGCTGCTTCCATTCAGGTTTAGAGTGGCGCCGGCACAAACAGGACTGTTGCTCGAAGCCGTTGCCGAATTAATTACCACCGTGGTGCTGGCGGTACTTGTGCACCCCAGAGAATTGGTAACAGTAACGGTGTACACACCGCCATTCGAGGTGGTTGCATTACTGATACTCGGATTCTGTGATGTGGAAGTGAAGCCGCCGGGACCCGCCCATACATAGGAAGTTCCGCCGCTTGAACTTAAGTTTAATGTGCTACCCGAACAGATGGGGCTGTTGCTTGATGCCGTAGCTGCCGGCTTCGTTTTTACTGTGACGGAAGTGGTTGCTGTTTTGCTGCAGCCAAACGAGTTGTATGCCGTGACGGTATAAGTTCCGGAAGCGGAAGTGGTCACGTTGCTGATCGCCGGATTCTGTTGCGATGAAGTAAATCCGTTCGGCCCCACCCATGAATACGAGCTTCCGCCGCTCGAAGAAAAACTTAATGTAGTTCCTGCGCAGACGGGGCTATTGCTTGAAGCGGTAGGTACCGGATTGGGATTAACATTAACTGAAGTGATGGCCGTGGCCGAACAGCCCGAAGAATTGGTAACTGTTACGGTGTAGGTGCCGGCAGCATTCGTGGTGACATTGCTGATTGTCGGATTTTGGGACGTGGAAGCAAAGCTGTTCGGCCCGGTCCATGAATAAGTATTACCTGCATTTGTATTCAGAGCCAAACTGCCTCCAGCGCAAACAGGCGAATTCGAAGAAGCGCCGGCTGAAATGTCCAGCGTATAGTCTTCAACCTCCCCATACCCCAGAGTCCCGCATGAACCTGCAGGCAACAGGAATTGCATACTCACCCTCATGCGAACGTAGCCAAATGTCGAAGTTGAAGGAACATTTATAGTCGCGGTATAATTTCCTGATCCCAGCGTAAGAAGAACAGAAGCTATTTCATTTGCATCGTCAAAATCTCCATCACCATTCCAGTCTATATAAATAATCCAGGTCTCGAGGTAATTCACATTTGCAAATCCGGGGCTCACCGTTAAGGTGTAGTTTGAACCGGGTGCCACCGTGGTAACTAAAGTTGTTCCATCATAATATCCGCCGGCATCTGCTCCTGAGTTTCTGCTAATGCTTCCGATGCTGACGTAGTCAATGTATTCATATTGCTGGCTGCCACCATTGGAAGAACAAGATGCTGCCATGGGAAGTGCAACCGTAGTAAGCGCGGTTGAAGAGCAGCCATATGAATTGGTAACGGTCACAGAATAGGTTCCTGCCGTGGCGGAATTTACTCCGCTGATAGAAGGATTCTGCGAAGTGGAAGTAAATCCATTGGGCCCGGTCCATGAATATGTGCTGCCACCACCGGCACTCAGGTTAAACGCAGTTCCCACACACGACACTGCGTTGTTGGAAGCGGTTGCTGCCGGAGACGGATTTACAGTAAGTGATCTGGCAGATGTGGCACTGCAGCCGAATGAATTGGTAACGGTCACAGAATAGGTTCCTGTGGTANNCATAGCCGGCACCTGCATCAAATGTTGAAGACGTTCCGCTGCAGATAGCATCAGTTCCGCTAATGACCGGAGCCGGAGTTGGATTAACAGTGAGTGATCTGGCAGACGTGCCACTGCAGCCAAATGAATTGGTAACAGTCACAGAATAGGTTCCTGTGGTATTGACAGCAATCGTCGGCGATACTTCTCCCGTTGACCATTCATACGTTGCATAGCCGGCACCTGCATCAAATGCCGAAGATGTTCCGCTGCAGATAACATCAATTCCGCTAATGACCGGAGCCGGATTTGGATTTACAGTGAGTGATCTTGCAGACGCACCACTGCAGCCGAATGAATTGGTAACAGTCACAGAATAGGTTCCTGTGGTATTGACAGAGATCATCGGCGTACTCTCTCCCGTTGACCATTCATAGCTTGCATATCCTGCTCCGGCATCAAATGTTGAAGACTCTCCAAGGCAGATGGCATCCGCTCCGCTGATCCCAGGTATCGGATTTGGATTTACCGTCAGCGAACGAGATGTAGTTGCACTGCAACCAAAGGAGTTGGTCACCGTCACAGAATAAGCGCCGGTAGCATTTACAGAAATCGTTGGTGTTGTTTCTCCCGTTGACCATTCATAGGTTGCATATCCTGCTCCGGCATCAAATGTTGAAGACTCTCCGGGGCAGATGGCATCCGCTCCGCTGATCACAGGTATCGGATTTGGGTTTACCGTCAGCGAACGAGTTGTAGTCGCGCTGCAACCAAAGGAGTTGGTCACCGTCACGGAATAAGTACCGGTAGCATTCACAGAAATCGCTGGTGTTGTTTCTCCCGTTGACCATTCATAGGTTGCATATCCCGCCCCGGCATCAAACAGAGAAGATTCACCGCTGCAGATGAGATCATTTCCTGCAATGGAAGGAGTTGGAACAGTAGGCGCTTCATTAATAGTGATAGTGTCATTTAATGAGCAGCCATTATCATCGGTGGCGATGTAGATATAATCACCTGCCGATAGATTCGTTTGCGCCGCACCGCTGAATGAAATCAAACCCATTCCACCAAAAGCAGACAACTGAACACTTCCCGAATTCCCGAAACATCCGGATTGAGTAATTAATGCAGTAATGGCTATGGGTAATGGGGTTTGATTGATTGTAACGGTAGTTCCTGCACTGCATCCGTTCTCATCAGACACAAAATAATCGTAGGTGCCTGGTAACAAGCCGGTCGTTGGATTTCCTCCCATGGTTAATATCCCCGTACCTCCCGTTGCATATAAAATGACACTTCCCATTTGACCATAGCACATGGGCTGCGTAATAACGGGTGTGATGGTCAGGGAAGCGGGAGCGCCATCAATAGTTACACTGGTGCTTTCAACGCAACCATTTTCATCTGTTGCATAGTACGTGTATGTGCCGGGATTCAGATTCAGTGAGTCGTCTCCGCTAATAGTGATCATACCTGTTCCGCCGCTTGTAAAGAACACCGCTTTGCCTTTCTCTCCTGCGCATTTCGGTTGAATCGCAACCGCAGTAAAGTTGATGCGGGACGGAACCGTAAGCGTACCGTTTTGATATTGCAGAATATAATTCGCCGGAGTCTTCAGCGTTGCATTTTGCGGAACAATTTCATAGTCGCCATCATGTGTGATACCGGACGCCGGTGTGCCATCAAACTCGTAAAGTGAGTAATCCGGCAACTGCTCAATCACAGAACCGGCAGAGTCATCATATTGAAATCCTGAGTAGCCGGAAGAATAAGCAGGTGCATCATCCGCACAAGCAAGAGAGATGCTGTCAGCTTTCGCTTTAAGCGTTGCGGGGAGTATATGCAGGTTGCCCACTTTGTAGCTCACATCGAAGTTGTCGGAGAGGAAAGCAGCAGGAACAATCAGCCAGTCACCCGCTTTATAACCGGTGATGAGGTTGATGCAAAGAAGGTCGTCCAGTGAATCGGTGGGAGGCGAAACCACGTCATCTACGTCAATGATGATGGCCACGTCTGCGTTGCTTGTATCAGTGACGTTAGCGCCGTTTACAATGGCCCAGGCGTTTGTCACCACTTTCGGATTGGTGACCACTTTCGGATTGGTGACGACTCTCGGGTTTGTCACCACACGAGGATTGGTGACCACTTTCGGATTCGTGACCACCTTTGGATTGGTCACCACTTTGGGATTGGCAATGGCGGTTCCGTTAAAGACCGCTTTGGCATTCAAGAGCCCCCGGTCGTGGTCGCCGCTGCCGGTGCTTTCCAGTTGCGCATACGTAGAATCTTCAGTGAAATTGAAAACAGTTTGCGGTGAAATATCAATCCTGTTTACTGTATCAACGGAAACAGAAAGAGTGTCGTAAACAATCGTTGTGTCCGTAACATAGCCGATGGTGTCATAAACGGTGATTGTTTCATAGGTGATGGTGGTATCCACCACGGTGTCCAGTTCAAACACGGTAACCTGTTCGTAGATCGTATCAAGCTCATTCACGATCGTGGATGTGCTTCCAATGATGTTTCCATCGGGATCAAGAATGTTGTTGGTCACCACTTTGGGATTCGTTACCACCTTCGGGTTCGTGACGACCTTTGGATTGGTGACCACCTTTGGGTTCGTGACAACCTTGGGATTGGTGACGACGCGGGGATTCGTAACGACCTTGGGATTGGTGACGACGCGGGGATTCGTAACGACCTTGGGATTGGTAACAACCTTCGGATTACTCAGTGTGGGGCCGCTTGCCATCATCCCGACATTCATAAAATCTCCCGCCTGAACAAAGCGACCGCTTGAATCCGCCGAGCCATCCACGTAAGCAACCTGATCAGCCATGAATGAATAATGAATTCCCCAGATCTCCTGCAGGAAATTCTGATTCTCTCCGGCGGGAATGTTCGTTGTATCGTATTCATATTTAAAATTCAACTCCAATCCGTAAATCGGATCGCCGTAAGTAAATGTTGTATCAACGGGAGTAACCATGATCGGCATCTTCTGTATGAACAGAATACCGGGAGTGAACGTGTATTCGAAGTTGTCGTTGAAATAAGCTTGTGCCGGATCGAGCAGATTGAACGCGGGAAGAGTGGCAGAAATCTGGTAATTGCCGACGTCACTTGTGCTCACGGCGAACGTGGTGAGCTTCAAGCTGTCCAAACCGATATCGCTCAGAGTCCAGTTTGTTGATGACAGGGGAATGCCATCCACAAGAACCGTTGCGGTGAATTCCGGAATTTTCTCACCATACTTCTTGTACTTGTTATCTGCTTTGACACTGACATGTGTTTTGACCGTCTCGTTAAAATATTTCGGATTGGAAAATCCGCCATCGTTATTGTTGGGAACGGTGGGTGGGTTGTAAGCAACAATCGCCGGATTGCCGGTAAATGCCGGCACGTTGGCCAACAAGTGCTTATCGTCAACGTAAGATGTGGTCAACACGGTTGATCCCAGGAGCACCTGTGTTTCGTCACTGAAATAAGAACCGGTGATTGAAATATCAACAGGATTGTATCCGGGAAGCACATTCGAATCAACTAATGCAAGCGACGAAATAAGCGGCATGGGCTCAGCAAATGAATTGATGGCATCAGCCGGCTGAATGAAACCATATCCGGTGGTAAAGTCGAAGCCCGAAGGCCCCATATCAATGGCTGTTGACTGCAACAGGTTGCGCATGTCGTCAGGAATCATCTTCACACTGAAGAATTTTTTCTTCGCCTGAAGAATCAAAGCGGCCGCTCCGGCTGCATGTGGCGCCGCGGCAGACGTGCCGTAGAAATTATACAGGCCATCCAACTCCAAATCCTTCGAATAGAAATTAACCGAAGTGTTTCCTCCATCGGGTGCGCAGAAATCGGGTTTGTTGCGAATCACTCCGCTGCTTGACGTTCCGCCTACAGAGGAAAAGGTTTCCGCTTCCGGAATTAGTGCGCCGAAGAGAGGAGTCTTTGTGTAACGCACGGCACCCACCGTCATGGCTCCGGTTGCATTGGCTTGTCCGATGATGGTGCTGCCTCCTGAAGGGTATTCGTTAATAGTGAGGTCGCCGCGAAAGACCACATACTTAATCTTCACGGGTGCCGGAGCAACATCTGCAGACCATGCCCGGGTAATTACAATATCCGCTGTGGTGGCTGCCCTTACAACAAATGGCAGCACTTCTATGGGGTCCTCGAAATCATTTTTTCTGTTCAGCCCGAAATAGTTTCCGGAGTTGTCTACTAAGTAAATATCGAAATCGTTTTTTGCTCCGGGCAATTGGCCGAGTGAATAGACTGAGTCTTCCCATTGCAGCACAATGGTGTAGGAACCCGCCTGCAGATTCACACGTTGTTTATAGTCACCCGTTCCGGAAAAATCATGAGCAACACCCGGTACGGGCAGGCCTGTAACGGTCATCGGATTGAACTCGGACTCGTAAGAACGGTTTCCAAAATTGCCAGCTGACGTGAAGTATGAGACTCCCAGGTCTTTCACGAAATCAACCGCTTTACTCACCACGCCGTCCTGGAAGAATGGTTCGGTAATGAAGGTGACATCATCTACAATAATATCACACGAATCTTGTTGCGCCATCTCCTGAATGCCATCGGCAAAATCACCGGGGCTGATGAATCCGGTCCTGAATTCCAGCTCGGCACCCGGGGCAATGTCATGAACGATCTGCATCATAGCTCTGCCTTCATCTACGGCTCTTCCGAACGGATATTCCTTTTTGATTTGAGGCGGAATGCCATTGGTTGGATTCGTAAGACCCGGCAGATCATTGTTTCCTAAATCAATCGCCGCCGGATTACCGGGCTGTGTGTTGTAACTATCCGACAGTACCCCCACTTTTATTCCTTCGCCATCTAATCCAAAAAGCAATCGCGCCGAATCGGTCTTTAATGCAAAATCCCCCTGACCTTCGATCAGACCGGCACTTGCTATCGGGCGATTGTTTGCACGAACGAAATTGATCCGATCGCCTCGCAAATTCAGCAGCAACAAATTTCCGATAGGGTAGTATCCGGTTATGGTGAGGCTGGTGTCTCCATTGTTAAAGAGGTTGGTCATCCCGTATTGCGGAGTGACGATAAATGACTTTACCGCATCCAGGTTACCCGGTAAATTGAGAACGATGACATCAATCAGCACCTTTGAAGTATCAGAGTTAAACTTAAAGACCAGACTGTCTGCATTGACAGAAGCAATAATTTGCTGAAAGGTGTCGTCCGGTAAACTATTAATGGCTGCGAGATAAGTTAATGCCGGTCCGATGATCGAATCATTTTTGCCCACCCAATCGCCGGTTCCTGAAAGAATGCACTTAGAAACCGTATCAACTGTAACCGCAGCATTCGCAGTACATCCGACAGCATCTTGTACAGCGAAATGATGAACACCCGGAGCAATATTTACTGTATCCGTTTCTCCCGGTGTAAAATCATAAGGAGAAACGCCGCCACTCGCACCTAACTTGAAGATGTTGTTTCCGTTGTCAAGACAAAAAAGCGTATCGGTTGCAATGAGATTGAGTTGCGGATAAAAGGTTACGGTAACTTGCGAGCAAGCACCCGGTGAAGCACATCCTCCCTCACCCCGAACGAAATAAGAAGTAGATGCAGCTGGCGCAATATGAAGCGTGGTACCCGTTCCAACAAGACTCCCACCGCACGTTCCTTCATACCAACGCCACTCCGTAGCGCCATTCAGGTCACCACCGGTTATTGATAAGTCGTAAGAACCACCTTCGCAAAGCGTGGTTGAAGTTGTATTCAAAGTCGGAACATCGGGATTGACGCAGGGAGGGCAAGCTGCTCCTGTTACCACTCCGCCCGGTGCAACCCAATTGGAAGAAGAGGCATTCAATGCAAAGTTTTCAAGCGTGCCGTTGTTACCATTTCCGCTCGCATCGGCTAAAGTTGTTTCGGCAGGATTGTTTTCACCCGCATAACCCTGATTGAAATGATAAGCTGCGAGCAAACCGGACTGAGCAGAAGCTTCGCAGTTCATATCACTAAGAATCTCGCCCGGCGTACGTACCACATTCCAGATCCGCAACTCATCGATGTCGCCATCGAAATGGTCACCGCCATAGGCCACATCACCAATAAACTGGTCAGTAATCGAACTCTGAAAACCGGTAGGAGAAACATCCTGGGCAACTAAAGTACCATCACGGTATATTTTTCTAACCAGAGAGGTGTTATCAAAAGTGCACGCCCAATGATGCCAGTCCGCGTCAGAAAGTCCGCTAGCATCAAGATCATTACTAAAAAATGCAAACGTGAAATTTCCGTTATCTCTGAAACCTATGTGGATTACCTGACCCACACCAGATTGAGAAAAAGCGATATCGTAGGTTCCTGTGCCCGCTCGCTTCAGCCACATTTCAACAGTAAATGAAGTGTTGGCAAGATCAGCGCTCGAATTCGTAACCACTATTTTATCATCAACGCCATCAAAGTTCAAAGCAGCGGCCGGTGTTAAAGCCGGACATATATTTCCTGTAGTAACTCCTCCCGGTGCGACCCAGTTTGAAGAAAAACCATTCAATGCAAAATTGTAGAGTGTTCCGTTGTTGCTTCCGCCACTTTGATCCCATAGTGAAGTTTCGGCAGCGTTGCTTCCCCATGCTGTTCCCTGATCGAAAAGATAGAACCTGGTGAGGTGAGGGTAATTAGGAATCGGAGGCTGGCAGTCCCTGGCATTGGCAATTTCTGTTTGCGTTCTTGCCACATCCCAAATGCGAACTTCATCAATAGAGCCATTAAACCATCCCTGATTCGATTCCGGCCAACCGCCCAGTCTTCCAATATTGTTTCCGGTGGTGAGGTTTCTTACAAAATCATCTTCATAGTCGGCATCCAGCACTCCGTTCACATAGATATTAATGTGAGCCCCGCTTCTGACCACGGCAATGTGCGACCATTGGCCGCTTGGTATCGGAGTATTACCGGGCAAGAAGGTGTAACTGGGTGAGCCATCAGCACCCATTTCGAATCCAACGACGTTGTTAGCCTGCAACTGAAGATTCCACCAGTTACCGGGTCCGCCAGTTTCATTTGTTCTGTTTGTTATGATGTATCCGGTTGAGGTAAGAATTCCGGGATTTATCCATGCTTCAACCGTGAAATCTGAAGCGCCCAAATCGAAGTCAGTATTGGTTTGAACATAGTCATCAACGCCGTCAAAGTTTAATGCAGCGCCGGCAGGAGAAGCGGGACAGGAGGTTCCCGGGGTTACTCCGAAGTAGGGTACCCAGTTTGAATAGGCGCCATCGAGTGAAAAATTTGTGAGCGTACCATTGTGGTTATTTCCCGATGCATCAAGCAAAGTGGTTTCGGCGGCATTGTTACTGAAAGCGACACCCTGATTGAAATGGTATAGTGCAGCCAGTCCGGAAGCGCCTCCGGCAACTTCACAATTCATGAATACCTGGATTTGGCCCTGAGCCAGTGCTGTGCTCCAGATTCTGACTTCATCAATATTACCTAAGAAGTATTTTGTAAACCCACCGCGACCGATATAAAATTGGTTTGGCAGCAACATAAGATTATTTGTAATGGTGCCGGTTGCTTCCACATTTCCGTTAACATACAACGTAACATTATTTCCGCTTTTTACAACCGCTACGTGAGTCCAGGTATTCGTGTTGAGATCGGTGGTACCTTCCACTGATTCAACATTAAAACCATCAAAAACCAAAAACTGCAGATGGCCTTGCGGACGTATTCTGAATTCAACGCTTCCCGTTAAATTCTCCCAGCTAACGATGTCTCTGTCGGTACCATATGCACTGCCGGAGGAATTGATCCATGCTTCAATCGTTAAGGAATTGCTTGTGTAAGAAGGGAAAGAAGAGAAGTCAACATAGTCATCTGTTCCGTCAAAATTAAGAGACGCCCCGGCTGAGAAACCACAACCGTTGCCTTCCCAAATAGAAGCAGTACCCTGGAATTCGCCATCATTGCAGTCATCGTGATTCAGGAGAAATCCGGTTGGCTGTGAACAAGCGTATACGGCATAATCAGGATTGCCATGCCCGTCTCCATCACGATCGCGATAGTACACCGTTGCCGGATCAACGGTAACATGCTGAACACAGGTTGAAATATTATTCTGCTCGTCAGTAGCCGTCCATGTCACATCAGTGGTTCCAATGGCAAAAACAGCAGGAGCATTATTGGTGATCTCCACATTGCCGCAGCCGCCCGTTGATGAAGCAGCCGGTGAACCAACAATCAGAACGCCGATGGCTTTTTGAGGATCATTGTTGAACTTAAATTCCTGGCACCAGTAATCAAGTGATCCCTCCTGTGTAAGATAGTAGATGCCGGGCACAGAGGGTGCTATAAAATCACCTGACGTATATGAGCCGGCGTAGCCGTTGCTGATTGAGGATTCGCATTGCAATGTTTGAAATGTGGAACCAATGCCAATGGAAGACTGCACCACGCAGCCGGGGCAGTAGCCGTTAGCAGGAAAATAAACACTGATGTTGTAAGCGAGACTTACATTGGAACCGGGAGCAACGGTGGCTGAATTTCCTCCGCCATTTATCGAAACACCGGTATAAGTAATAAGCCGGTCGATAAGGTCAACGGTCACCGGTGATGAAATAGACTGCGGATAATACAAATAGTTGGAATAGCCCCCGGGCGAATTCTGGCAAAGGGTGATATCATCCGGGCAGATGATTGCGGGAGTTGAACAAGTTGGTTCTCCAATCTGAAACTCACTGAAAGAAGGAACATCCAAAACTCCGATTGAAAATTGTGACCTGTTGGTAACAACCGGCTGTGTCCAGTCGGGAGCATCATACTTGGCAACGATGAAATTATTGTAGTCTGCTCCTGCATCTACATTTGCTGCATCCCAGTTAAAATACACATCGCACTCTGAAAAGGTCAGGGTTTGATTGGCGATCGTCCATTTCCTGTTCACACTTTTTCCTGCATCAATTCCCGATGTTCCGATTTGTGCATTGTCGCCGTCATCCACCCGTGCAGTCACATAGCCCGCACCTGTAAAGCTGGGATCCAGTGTTAAGAAAGAAGCATACGCCGCATCACCTATGGGGAAGCTTATCTGCCCCGGAACAGAAATGTAGCGGGTAAGATTTCCATTGACGTAATGGCTTGCATCCGCATTTAAAATAGTTGCATTTTCACCAATCACCAGAGCATGAGTTCCGGTAATGATCTTTCCTGACTGGAAGTTTAATTCCTGTAAAATGTTCGCGTCGCTGCTTAAAACAATTCCATCCGGGTTGTCTGCAATCAGAGTAGCGATAGTTCCGTTCCCGCTTCCCAATATTTGCTGAGGCCCAATGCTGCTCTTCATGGTAATGGAGCCGCTTACTCCTCCACTATTATCCAAATCACCTGAGAAGATGTAGCCGTTGGGGGCATTGAATGTTCCTTCAGATGATATAGTTATTGAACCGGTATTTTCAGTTACATGATCTGTAACGGTGAGAATTCCTTCTTGTACATCCGTAGTTCCGTTATTGGTGAGTGTAATGTCAAGAATGGCCTCTCCCGTATTACTCTTGACAATTTGGCCTGCCGGTTTATTTACAAAGCTATGCAGGGGATTATCGTTTGTCAATGAAGCGATAGAGAGAATATTGAAAACTCCATAGTTGTTAAAAGTGCAGGCGGTTCCCTCAAAAGATATGTCTCCGGAATTCCAGTCACACACAGTATAATTGTTTATGGTAATGCCGTCACGAATGGCTTGACCAGAAGAACCGCCGTCAAAAGAAAAGTTGCAATTGGCAAGAACATCAATGGTTCCGGTTCCACTAAGAGAACCATACCCCTGGACATCGAGCGATGAGCCATCTTCAAAGACGGCTGATCCATCAACGTTTAAATTGGCTGAGCCAATGGGTAAAGAACCAAAGCATTCGAGATCCGCGCCGGGGCCATCAACAACGTTCAGCGAGGCTTCAGACATAATGAGAGATGCGCCCGCTTCTATTGTTAATTGATCAACGTCAATACTGTTATAGCTAATTATGGAATGACCGCTCTTGATCGTGATATTGTTAGCAACAGCATAATCAGGTGTCTGCAATGCATTCTCCCAGGTAGTTCCATTGAAGGTTTTCCAAACAGAGAGATCGCCCCAATCTCCCGACTGTGTTGTTTTGTAATCATTCAATGTTGCTGTCTGTAGTTCTCCGACCTGGATAGTTCCTAAGTCAGAACCGGTATATTGAAGATCAATGGAAGTAGCAGTGCTTCCTGTAACGGTCACCGGTTCCCAGGAAGAACCATTAAACATTCGCGCAATAAGGTTGGAGTTGTTAACTAATGGATCAACATCACTTGCGTCCCAGTGCAGGGTAACATAATACCCCGTTGTCGTAGCGCCACTGGAAGTTATCGTCCACGTTCTGTTGATGCTTTTATCAGCATCGACGCCTGAACCTGTTAGATCGCTGTAGTCACCCGCATCTGTTCTGGCAGCTATTCCTCCGCTGGTAGCAATGAGCGGAGTCAGTTGTATTGGAAGATAAAAATTCGGGTCACCGATCGTGTAGGTGATACCTAATGGACCTGCGAAATAAAATTCTTCATTG
The DNA here is from genome assembly GCA_018267315.1 of Bacteroidota bacterium. Taxonomy (GTDB): domain Bacteria; phylum Bacteroidota; class Bacteroidia; order Chitinophagales; family UBA10324; genus JAFDYS01. The sequence continues at coordinate 21,611 of JAFDYS010000053.1, forward strand.
CCATCAATATAAGTGGTTGAAGAACCATTGATCACATAAGCGCCATCGCCGATGATGATCCTGTTGTTTCCAACGGTATGCAGTATGCCGTAATTAAAGGCGAGCTGACTGGTGATGGTTTGATCGCCTCCGATATTTATTCCTGCATTATTAAATGGAATGAATGTGGCAATACTTCCGGTACCATTAATCGTTTGCGGTGAAGATCCACCCATAATGAAAGAACTGGTGTTGATAGAGCCGTCATTAGTGGCTGTTGATCCATTATAGAAAAAACTTGCGCTTCCATCAATCACAGCCCCGGCATCAACGGTGAGCAGTGCAGCGGAATACCAATTGATACTTCCGTTAATAGCCAGGTCTGTGCCCGCCGGGACGTTATTATTAATTCTCAGCGTTCCCCCTGTAACGGAAAGTGTGCCACCCGCATCCACCGTGGTTTCATCAATCCTAAGATCGGAACTTATCGTAACTGTGTGCGGATTGCGAATGGTTACATGTCCATCGGCATAGGTGGGGAATTGAGGTGCTGCTCCCCATCCATTCTGATAAAATTCCCATGTTGATGCATCATTCCAGGGACCCGATGTGGCACTTCGGTATTCACCATTAACCTGGGCTTTTAATACAGGGCAAAGAATTGTCAGAACAAATGAAGCAAGTAGTATTTTTCTCATAGGTGTTTGGATTCAGCGTTAAAGGGCAGAGGCCGGTCTAGAAGTCCCGTTCTCGGTTGTCTTCTTGGGTGGTGGTTTGGTATGGGATGATTTGTCTTGAAAGGATGAAAGTAGCTATCATATTGCAATTGAATAAGCTTTCTACAGGTTAACTGGAATCAATTTGGGATAAATGCGTGTGCCGGAAAAGTGAAGCTCGCGCTTCGGTATTTTACAATGCATGTTCTGATTGAATTAGAAATTGCCCGGTCAAAGACAAGGGCTTCAATATCCACTTTCAATAGTGAGTATTCATGAAATTGTGCTTAGCGACAGCAAATGCAACATGAATAGTCATTATTGGTATGTGAAGTGCAATGGTTGGTAGAGAAAAGGCCTTCATTACAAGCCCATTGGATTATTTCAAAATGATCATTTTTCATGAAATCATTTTCCTCATTTTCTTTTCTCAAATCCCGATTCATCACAGCATATTATTCATTTTTGCGGTCGTATGTCTAACCGAAAAATTGCAAAAGTCGCCGTGCTCGGCTCGGGCGTCATGGGCAGCCGCATCGCCTGCCACTTTGCCAACATCGGCGTGCAGGTGCTGCTGCTTGATATCGCACCCCAAGAACTGAATGAAGAAGAGAAGAAAAAAGGATTGACAACGGATCACCCTGCGGTAAAAAACCGGATCGTCAATTCTTCTTTGCAGTCAGCATTAAAGTCAAGTCCGTCGCCGATCTTCAAACAATCCTTTGCAAAGCGGATCACCACCGGTAATTTTTCAGACAACATGAAGGACATTGCTTCCTGCGACTGGGTGATTGAAGTGGTGGTGGAGAACCTTGAAATCAAGAAAAAGATTTTTGATGAAGTGGAGAAGCACCGCAAGCCGGGAACGCTGGTGACGAGCAACACGTCTTCCATTCCCATTCACCTGATGAGCGAAGGGCGCAGCAACGATTTTCAAAAACATTTCTGCGGCACGCACTTCTTCAATCCGCCGCGTTACCTCCGCCTGCTCGAAATCATTCCCACGCCAAAGACGTCACAAGAAGTGATTGGCTTCCTCATGCAATACGGCGATCTCTTTCTCGGCAAAGCCACCGTGCAGTGTAAAGACACGCCGGCATTCATCGCCAACCGCATCGGCGTGTACGCCATCATGTACATCTTTCACCTGATGGAAGAAATGGGGCTGAGCGTGGATGAAGTGGATGCGCTCACCGGTCCGAATATCGGGAGGCCGAAGTCCGCCACGCTGCGCACGAGTGACGTGGTGGGATTGGATACGCTGGTGAAAGTGGCGCAGTTTGTTTACAGCGCCTGCCCGGATGATGAAGCGCGGTCGTTGTTTCAGATTCCCGCCTGGCTCGATCAGATGGTGAAGAACAACTGGCTCGGCGACAAGAGCGGACAGGGTTTTTTCAGAAAGGAAAAGAAAGACGGCAAGACAGTTTACCCGTCACTCGACATCAAAACGCTGGAATACTCTTTCAAGCCAAAAACAAAATTCGCCACCATTGATGCGCTGAAGCAAACCGATGATCTGAAGCAGAAGATGAGAGTAGCTATCAGAGGCAAAGACAAAGCCAGCGATTTCTACCGCAAATTTTTCTTCGGCTTGTTTCAATATGTATCGAACCGGATTCCCGAAATCGCCGACGACATCTACAAAGTGGATGATGCCATGAATGCCGGCTTCGGCTGGGAACTCGGTCCTTTTGCCACATGGGATGCCATGGGATTGGAAGAAACAGTGATACAAATTGAAGCGGAGCCCGCGGTTGGTGTCCCCACCAACCGCATTGCTCCCTGGGTGAAAGAGATGATTGCCTCGGGAAATAAGTCTTTTTACAAACTCGAAAACGGTCGAAAGCTTTACTATGATCTTAAAACAAAAAGCTACCAGCCTATTCCCGGTACAGATGCTTTCATCATTCTCGAAAACTATTCAAAGAATATCGTCTGGAAGAACAGCGGCTGCAACCTCATTGATATCGGCGACGGCGTGGTGAACCTCGAATGGAAAACCAAGATGAACACCATCGGCGGCGAAGTTTTGGAGGGTGTTCAGAAATCCATTGCCATCGCTGAAAAAGATTTTGCAGGGTTGGTAATTGGAAACCAGGGAGAGAATTTCACTGCAGGCGCGAATGTCGCAATGATCCTCATGCTGGCCATCGAGCAGGAATACGATGAGCTTGATTTTGCTTGCAGAACATTTCAGAACACCTCGATGAGAATTCGCTACTCATCGGTTCCGGTAGTGGTGGCGCCGCATCACCTCACGCTGGGCGGCGGTTGCGAGTTTGTTTTACATGCCGATGCTGTTCAGGCCGCAGCAGAAACCTACATAGGTCTTGTTGAGTTTGGCGTTGGAATTATTCCCGCCGGCGGCGGCACAAAAGAAATGACGTTGCGTGCAAGTGATGCTTACCAGGAAGGTGAGATTGAATTTCCGGAATTACAAAAGCGGTTCATGTCAATCGCCACGGCCAAAGTCGCTACCTCGGCGCAGGAGGCATTTGATCTCTCTATTTTCAGAAATGGAATTGATCGGGTAAGCATGAACGAAAAGCGTGTGATCGCCGATGCGAAAATGAAGGTGCTCGAAATGGTACGTGAAGGATACACAATGCCTGCTCAGCGAAATGATATTTATGTACTGGGGCGAAACGCACTGAGCGCTTTCTACTCCGGCATTGAGGCGATGGTGTACGGCAATTATGCTACCGAACACGAGAAACTGATTGCCCGCAAACTGGCGTTCGTGATGTGCGGCGGAGACCTTAGTGCCCCATCTTATGTGAGTGAACAATACCTGCTCGATCTTGAGCGCGAAGCATTTCTTTCATTAGCGACAACGAAGAAGTCAATGGAACGGATGCAGTCGATACTTAATACAGGCAAGCCTTTGAGGAACTAATACTCGATTTATATCCTTTAACAATAAAATCGCGAACATGAGTGAAGCATATATCGTGAGTGGTTTGAGAACAGCCATTGGCAAAGCCAAAAAAGGAGGGTTCCGTTTCACGCGTGCCGATGATCTCGGAACACAGATCGTCAATAAACTGTTGTCGCAGATTCCACAACTCGATGTGAAGCGGATTGATGACATCATCGTGGGTAACGCCGTGCCAGAAGCGGAGCAGGGGTTGCAGATTGCGAGATGGATTGCCGTGCAGGCCAATCTGGTTCATGTTCCGGCAGTAACCGTGAATCGCTATTGTGCTTCAGGACTGGAAGCAATCGCCATGGCTACGGCGAAAATCAGGAGCGGTATGGCCGATTGCATAATCGCCGGCGGTGCAGAAAGCATGTCGCTCGTTCCCACCGTGGGGTATAAAACCGTTCCGAACTACAACGTGGCGAAAGATCATGCGGAATATTTCCTCGGCATGGGACTCACCGCCGAAGAAGTGGCCAAAGAATACAGCATCACCCGAGAAGACGCCGACCTGTTTTCGTTGCAGTCGCACCAAAAGGCAGTGAAAGCCATTGCCGATGGAAAGTTCAAAGACGAAATTCTTCCGATCACCATTGAAGAAGTATTGGTTGAAAACGGAAAACGCAAATCAAAATCTTTTGTCGTGGATACCGATGAAGGTCCGCGTGCGGCCACCACGCTTGAAGCATTGGCCAAACTGAAACCCGCATTCAAACAAGGCGGACAAGTGACGGCCGGTAATTCATCGCAAACATCCGACGGCGCTGCGTTCACCATTGTCATGAGTGAAAGCATGATGAATGAACTGGGGCTGAAACCAATGGCGCGCATCGTGAGTTGCGCCAGCGCCGGCGTGAATCCCCGCATCATGGGCATTGGCCCGGTGGAAGCGGTGCCGAAGGCGCTGAAGCAGGCCAACATGAAACTCGAAGACATGGATGTGATCGAACTCAATGAAGCGTTCGCCACGCAGTCGCTCGCCGTCATCCGTGCGCTCAACATGGATCCTGAAAAAGTGAATCCCAACGGCGGCGCCATTGCCCTCGGTCACCCGCTCGGTTGCACCGGAGCTATTCTCACTATCAAATCCCGCAATGAACTGGTGAGGCAGAAAAAGAAGTACGCATTGATCACCGCCTGCGTCGGTGGCGGACAAGGTATTGCCGGAGTAATTGAGGCGATTGCCTGAAAGGTAAGGGCAAACTGCACTGAAGGACCATGATAAAAATCAATGACGATTAGATGTAGGTGACTCGGCATCAGACAGCAGCCATGAATAACTAACCCTTTATGCCTCTGACAATACTGAAGTGAATCGGCAACGATTTCGCAATACTCTTTT
>JAFDYS010000054.1:0-5033 GCA_018267315.1 Bacteroidota bacterium
AAATCACTTCATTCAAATCAGGAACCGGCGGACTGGTGGCTCCGGAGAGTGATGACAATCCGTGGCACTACAAAGTGACATGGAATCCCCGCAACGTGGTACTCGCAGGACAAGGCACTGCGCTGTTCCTTGAAAACGGCATGAAAAAATTTGTTCCGTACCACCGGCTGTTCACATCCACCGAAAAATTCAAACTCAAAGGGCTGGGCAAATTTGAATCATATCCCAACCGAGATTCATTGCAATACATTTCAAAATACGGACTCACCGGCGTTCAAACTATCGTGAGAAGCACCCTGCGTAAAGCAGGGTTTTGCGAGGCATGGAATGCACTTATTCAGCTCGGGCTCACTGAAGATTCATACGTGATTGAAAACGCCAATCAGCTGAGCTACGCAGAGTGGCTTTCATCCTATCTGCCGGCGAACGGAAGATACCGGCACCATGCTGTGCAAGCCACCACTGCCGCATTTCTCGGGAGAAAGAAAAAAGATGAAGTGTTCAGGCGACTGGAATGGTTGGGATTATTTACCGGTGAAAAGATTCCGCTTAAGGCCGCCACGCCCGCACAGATTCTACAGGATCTCATCGAGCGCAAATGGAAAATAAGTGAGACGGACATTGACATGATTGTAATGAGGCATGAAACGGAATATCTGAAATCCAATTCCCGCGGCAAGAAAAAAATGATGCGGCACCTAAGCACCCTGGTTATCAAAGGAGATGATGCCGTTCATACAGGCATGGCCAAAACCGTGGGGCTGCCAATGGCCATCATGGCGAAGTTGCTGCTGCATGAGCAAGTGGCTTTGAAAGGAATTCATATTCCCGTATTGCCCGAAGTTTATGAACCCGTATTGCAGGAACTCAGTGAATTGGGAGTTAAGTTTGACGAGGAAACCCGGGAAGTTGTGTAGCCGGCTTGTATTGTCCGGCTTTCTGACTAAAACAATAAAATGAAAATCGCTCTCTATTGCCGTCACATTCGCGAAGATCATATTCCTGTTCTTCAAAATCTGCTCGATTTACTTTCGAAAAAGAAAATCGGTGTTTTTGTTTACAAAGAATTTTTCGAATCGGTATGGCAGCAAATCAAGACACGATCCGGCATCTCAACGTTTGAGAAGCATGAGGACATCAGCACCAATGTTGATTACATGTTTTCACTCGGAGGCGATGGCACCCTGCTCGACACTGTTTCGTTTGTTCGCGATCTGAATATTCCGGTTGTTGGCATCAACATCGGACGCCTCGGTTTTCTGGCAAACATCGGCAAAGACGAAATCGAAGCGGCCATTGACGCCATTGCAGAAGGTTCGTATGTGATTGACAAACGCACCATGCTTGAGTTGGAATGCAACAAGCCGCTTTTCGGCGATGTGAAACTGGCTCTTAACGATGTAACAGTGCACAAGAAGGACACATCAGCCATGATCATCATTCACACCTACATCAACGGCGAGTTCCTCAACTCTTACTTTGCCGATGGCCTGATTGTGGCCACCCCCACAGGTTCTACCGGCTACTCCCTCAGCTGCGGAGGACCCATCGTAATTCCAACCTCTGAAAACTTTGTCGTCACACCCATTGCTCCCCACAACCTCAATGTGCGCCCCATTGTGGTTTCTGATTCCAGTGTGATTTCATTCGAGATAGAAGGACGCAACGAACAGTTCTTCTGCACCCTTGACAGCCGGACGGAAGCCATTGATTCATCATACCAGATTGCCGTTAAGAAGAGCACTTCTACGTTCAGTTTACTACGACTCAGTGATCATCATTTTCTGGAAACACTTCGGAACAAACTCATGTGGGGTGCCGATGTCAGAAAGTGATTCAGGACACTTGTGATTTACATTCAGAAACTCGCGGCTTACAACACCATTGCAATTTATACGGTGACCTGTCTTCTCCGCATATAAGGCGGGGAAATCAGCTATCTTTGTAACAGATACTAACCCGAATCTCCATCCGTTTATCGAGGCAACTTTACCACCTTATTCACTCAATCAGCATTGCATTGAAAGCCCGATTACTGCTTGGCTGCCTGTTATTGATTTTCACGGAGCAAACCTTCGCTCAGCGCTGGGATATGGGTGCGTGGATCGGCGGGGCTAATTATTTCGGTGATCTCAATACTCATACGAGTTTCCGTTTCACAAATCCCGGTGGCGGATTATTCGCACGTTACAATTTTGATAACCGGGTGTCAGTCCGTTTCAATATAAATGCCGGACATGTGTGGGCCGATGATCAGTATTCCAGCGATTATTATGAGTGGACCCGCAACCTGGGTTTTTCATCATACCTCTACGAAGCAGGCGGACAGTTTGAATTCAACTTCATGCCTTACGATAATTCATTCACCAACACGTACGCGGAAAAGCATAACTACTCCCCTTACATCTTTGCCGGGTGGAGCATATTTCATTTCAACCCTACGGCGAAATACAACGGAGAGCGTATGCAATTGCAACCGCTGGGAACGGAGGGACAGGGTTATCCGCAATATCCCGATCTGAAAAAATACAAGCGAACCAGTTCGGCTTTTGTATTCGGCGGGGGAATAAAATTCAGAGCAAGCAAAAAGCTGGGAGTGCAGATTGAAGGAGGTGTCAGGAAAACTTACACTGACTACCTCGATGATGTGAGCGGCGTTTATGCCGATCCCATCGTGCTGCTGCATGAGGGCGGAGAGATGGTGGCTTTTCTGGCTGATCCGTCAAGTGCTGTAGTGAGTGAGCCGGTAGGTGCGGCCGGTAAAATGCGCGGCGACAATTCCAAGAGCGACGATTATTTTCTTTTTGGTGTGGGATTCATTTACACTTTAAAATCATATAAGTGTCCCTATCAGAAATAAACGGCATTATGGTAAACACATCAGAGATGAGATGCTGCCAGGATCCATCCCCAAACACGAAACTTTGCCGTTAATTTGCGCCCCTTGCATATGCCCGTTCAGGACCTCATTGATAAGAGCCGGCTTCCGAAGCACATAGCCATCATTATGGATGGAAATGGCCGATGGGCGCGCCGCCAGGGCGAAGAGCGCACATTCGGTCACCGCAACGCCGTGTCAGCTGTGCGCGCCGCCACTGAGGGTTGTGCTGAACTCGGCATTCAGTTTCTCACACTCTATGCCTTCTCAACAGAAAACTGGCAGCGGCCCCAGGAAGAAGTGGATGCGCTTATGGAACTGATGGTTGAAACCATTCATGGCGAACTGAAAACGCTCATGGAAAACAACATCCGCCTGCGTTCCATCGGCGATATTGAGAAACTTCCTGTCAAGTGTTCTGCAGAGTTGAAAGAGGCCATGCATCAGACCAGAAACAACACAGGTCTTACGCTGATCATTGCTCTCAACTACAGCTCCCGCTGGGAGCTTACTCAAGCCATGAAAAAGATGGGGGAGGATATCCTTCATCACCGGCTGAATCCCGCAACAGTAAACGAAGACATAATTTCTTCATACCTCGAAACGCGTGAATATCCTGATCCGGAATTGATGATAAGAACCAGCGGTGAACAACGTTTGAGTAACTATCTGCTGTGGCAACTCGCCTATGCCGAATTATATTTCACTCCGGTACTGTGGCCGGATTTTGACAAAGAAGACCTGTACGAAGCCATTATTGAATTTCAAAAACGTGAACGCCGTTTCGGTAAAACCGGTGAGCAAGTGAGTACAAGATGATCCGCCAACGCATATATCTCTTTGCAGTTTTCTTCTTTGCCCTGAAGTTGGCTTGCGCACAAAGCGGCGGGGAACCTTATGATTCTCTCGTGGTGGATTACGGAGCACCCAAAGAATACACCATTGCCGGCATCAAAGTAACCGGCACAGAGTTTCTCGACAAGGATATACTTATTGCCATCAGCGGCATTCATGTTGGCGACAGAATTGAATTGCCCAGTCTGGAAGCATCACGGGCTCTCAAGAACCTGTGGAAGCAGGAACTCTTCGCCAACGTAAGAATCTATATTGACAGCACCGATGGCGACAAAGCATATCTCAATTACGTGGTGGAAGAGCGTCCGCGTCTTTCGGGCTTTACATTCCGGGGAACCACCAAGTCAGAAGAAAACGACCTGCGTGATAAAATCAAACTCAACCGCGGCAAAGTGCTTACGGACAATGTGAAAGTGAACACCATCAGCACCATCAGGAGTTTTTACGCGGAGAAAGGTTATCAGAATTGCGATGTGAATGTGAAGGAGGTTCCCGATTCCACTCAGAAGAACAGCATGCTGTATTATATCTACGTTGACAAAGGAAATCGGGTGAAAATTGACAACATTGATTTCACCGGCAACGTCCAGGTTAAAACTTCAAAGCTTCATTCGCTGATGAAGAAAACCAAGGAGAACAGCATGTCGCCGCTTTCCATCTTCAGCTTGTCGCGCTTCCAGCAAAAAGAATACGACGCGGACAAAGCCAAGATCATCGAATACTACGGCACCAAGGGCTTCCGTGATGCGCGCATCATCTCTGACAGCATTTACAGGAATGAAAAGGGGAATCTCAACATCCTCATCAACCTCGCTGAAGGGAATAAATATTATTACCGAAGCATCAACTGGGTAGGCAATAGCAAATACTCGTCGCCCCGCCTTGATTCAGTATTGCGTATCAAAAAGGGCGATGTGTATGATGAAGCACAACTACAAAAGAGACTGAGCGGCGATCCGCGCGGCGATGATGTGGGTTCGCTTTATATGGATGACGGATACCTTTTCTTCGGCGTTACACCGGTGGAAGTGGGCATACAGGGCGATTCCGTTGACATTGAATTGAGAATGCACGAAGGCCCGCAAGCCATTATTAACCGCATCAACATTCAGGGCAACACCAAAACACATGAGCATGTGATCCGCCGCTCCATCCGCACATTGCCCGGAAGTAAGTTCAGCCGGGCAGATGTGATTCGTTCGCAGCGTGAAATCGCCACCATGGGATTTTTCGATCCGGAGAAACTCGATATTAAAACCGATCCGCATCCGGAGAACGGAACGGTTGATCTCACATATGT
>JAFDYS010000054.1:5094-26777 GCA_018267315.1 Bacteroidota bacterium
GTGCGCTTCAATAACTTTTCAGCTAAAGGAATTTTTGACAAAGATTCATGGTCACCGTTACCATCAGGCGACGGGCAGGTTTTTTCAGTGCGCTTTCAGTCCACGGGAAAAAGATATCAGTCATTCAACATTGCATTTACTGAGCCCTGGCTTGGCGGCAAAAAACCGAATTCACTGAACATTGGCACCTACTATTCACGATACACCAATAACCTGGCATACACTGATATTAATTTCGGAAGACTCACCACCGTCGGCGGATCCATCGGTATCGGTAAACAGCTTAAGTGGCCGGACGATTTCTTCACACTCATTTCATCTGTGGAAGTGACGAACTACAATCTGAAAAACTACGTCACCAACTTTTTCATCAGCGACGGCAATGCGCTTAGCATTAGTTTGAAAGAAACTTTCGGACGCAACAGTGAAGGACCGGATTTCCTGTTTCCGAAATGGGGATCCAATTTCTACATCAGTCTCGCCCTCACACCGCCTTATTCGCTGTTCAGTAATAAGGATTACTCAACCCTTCCGCCGGCAGAGAAATACAAGTTGGTTGAGTTTCACAAGTGGAAATTTCTGGCGGAATGGTATGCCACAGTTACCGGCAAACTGGTGCTGCGCCTGGCAGCCAAAGGCGGTTACCTCGGTTACTATAATCCGGATATCGGATTGCCGCCGTTTGAACGCTTTCAGGTGGGAGGTGACGGGTTGTCACAGAATTATTCGTTATACGGAATTGATTTCATTGCGCAGCGCGGTTATGAAATTTATACACCGGTGGCGGCTCCCATCTTCAATAAGTTCACGGCCGAATTACGTTATCCGTTCTCCACTAACCCGAGTGCCTTCATTTATGGTACCCTGTGGGCTGAAGCCGGAAATGCGTGGTACTCCTTCGACTCTTACGATCCTTTTGATCTCAACCGGGCTGTGGGATTCGGATTGCGCGTTTATCTTCCGATCTTTGGTACAGTGGGATTTGATTACGGCTGGCCATTCGACGACCCGACAAAGAACCTCAGCGGCTTCAGCAATTTCGTGAAGTCAGGAAAGTTCAGCATCATTCTTGGATTTGAACCCGAATAACATTTCTTTCAACCATTTGAAATTTCATACCATGAAAAAATATCTGATGATTGTGTTGAGCGCCGTCTTCTCCACTGCCGCCTCGGCACAGAAGGTGGCTTATGTGGATGTAGATTATGTTCTGAAGAACATGCCGGAATACACAGCGGCACAGGAGCAAATTGACAATCTCGCCGCAGCATGGCAAAAAGATATTGATACCAAATATGCAGAGATTGACAACCTGTACAAGCGATACGAAGCCGAACAGGTGCTGCTGACGGATGATATGAAGCAGCAGCGTAAGAAGGAAATTGATGATAAGGAAAAAGCAGCCAAGGAACTGCAGAAGAAACGATTCGGCTACCAGGGCGATCTATTCCAGAAACGTCAGGAACTCATTCAACCGATTCAGGATCGTGTTTACGATGCCATTCAAAAAATTGCCACCACCAAAGCATATGATTTTGTACTTGATAAATCGAGCGGTTCGGTGGTGCTGTATGCCAACACCAAACTGAACATCAGCGATCAGGTGCTGCAAGGCATGGGCATTAATCCGAAATCAAAAGTTTCTGAAGGCACCGGCAACCAGCCGGCCAAAGGTGCCGGCACACAAAATCAGGGTGGCGGCAAAACACAACCCGACACAAAATCGGATGAGCAACCCAAAACACAGCCCAAGCAGCCGCCGAAATAACCACCCGGCAACACCGTTAGCATGTCATGAAATTTGATACTTTTGCTGCCCTTCCAAATGAAGGTCAGAAAACACCTGATTACATCCATTTTCACACATAAAAATCAATTTACCAACATGAAGTTTTTTTCAATGATGACGATGGCATTCCTTCTAAGCATCGCCAACCATTCATTTGCTCAATCCAATAAGTTCGGGCACATTAACTCGGCTGAACTGTTGCAACTGATGCCGGAAATCAAGAAGGCCGATTCTACCCTTCAGACCTACCAAAAATCTCTGGAAGATCAGAACAACACCATGCTCAACGAGTATCAGACTAAGGTGACGGACTACCAGAAGAATGAAGCTACCATGCCGGATGCAGTGAAAGATGTGAAACAACAGGAGATTTCGGATCTGCAACAGCGCATTCAAACCTTTCAGCAAACGGCACAGGATAAGTTTCAGCAGAAAAAAGAAGAACTCTATTCACCCATCCTGAAGAAAACGGAAGATGCCATAAAACAGGTGGCAAAGGAGAACAGCTATGCCTATGTGTTTGACACGAGTGCAGGTGCTGTAATCTACGCACAGGATTCTGATGACATTATGGCCCTCGTGAAAAAGAAATTAGGATTGAAATAACAGTGCACAGCATTGAGAACAAATCCCATCGGCATATTTGATTCAGGCATTGGCGGCTTAACAGTCGCCAATGCTGTTTCTGAGGCATTGCCCAATGAAGAGATCATATATTTCGGTGATACCGCCCACCTTCCTTATGGTGACAAATCTCCCGAAGCGATTCAGCATTACGCTGTACGCATCAGCGACTTTTTACTGGAACGGAAGTGCAAGATCATTCTCATTGCCTGTAATACGGCCTCTGCGGCTGCTTATGAAACGGTGCGCCGTCATGTGGCAGGCGCCGTTCCGGTATTGAACGTGATTGATCCGGTGGTGAATGCCGTTGCTTCAGATAAGTCTTTTAAGAAAATCGGAATCATCGGCACCAAAGGCACCATCAAATCGCAGGTGTACGAACACAAGTTAAAAGCCATCCGCCCCGACCTTGAAGTGGTTTCGCTGGCGACGGCACTGCTGGCCTCCATGATTGAAGCCGGTTTTTACAATAACAGCGTATCACAGGCTATTATCAATTCCTACCTCGCCTATCCTGACTTCAGCGATGTACAGGCCATGATTCTTGCCTGCACGCACTACCCTCTCATAAAAAAAGAGGTGGCCGCATACTTCAATCAGCGTGTGAAAATTTTTGATTCAACCGATGTGGTGACCGAAGTGCTGAAGCGCACGCTCACTGAAAAAGACATGCTCAACGATCAGCGGAGAAATCCGCATCATTTTTATGTTTCTGATTTCACCGAATCATTTGAACAAACCACAAAAATTTTCTTCCGCCAGGAAATTCATCTCGAATTGCAAAATATTTGGGATGAATAATCACCCAGGAATTCCAACGCGATTCTGTGAAGCAAAATAAAAGAGCCCCTTCAGATTTGAAGGGGCTCTTCGATTTTCTTGTTAAACCTGTTACGGCTTCTTCCGCTTGTATTCGGGAACCTTTTTAGGCGGGAAATTGCCGGCCTGATCATGATTGCCCAGCGGGCTGCCGAGGCGAATCATCGCGCAGCGGAATCCGATGGTTGCCGTGCTTTGATTCTCATCCAGGAAGCGGCGTGTTCCCGGCGTGAGGTAATAGGCCCGGTCAGTCCATGATCCTCCTTTGTAAACGCGTGCCTTGTCATTGATCAAACTGTAAGTGCCATAGTTGTAAGTGACCCATGACGATGAATCGCCATCGAGGAAATTGATCACATCGCTTCTGCGATAATTGAGACGATTTACATTCTCCGCAACGGTTACCGGAGTGCGCACCACACGACCCAGCGAATCTTTATCAACGTGATATCCTTCTTCATCGAGACTATCCTTCAAAAACACGTTACCACGATAAGGATTGAAATCGGCTGCATCATAGGGAGTGAAAGGACGATACACATCCGATACCCATTCACTCACGTTGCCCGCCATGTTATACAAGCCGTAATCATTCGGAAGGTATGAGAACACGGGAGCGGTAATATCAGCAGCATCATTCAGTCCTCCGGCCACGCCCATCAGGTCGCCATTGGTTCGTTTGAAGTTGGCAAGAAAATCACCCTGCCAGTCGCCATGCCGCGGATCGCGTAATGCATCGCCGTTCCAGGGATAATATTTCCGGTCAGTAAAAATCTCTTCGTCTTTATACGGGTTGTTTCCGATGAGTGCCAGCGCAGCAAATTCCCACTCTGCTTCCGTTGGCAGACGGTATTCAGGAAGGAAAATGCCATCCTCCATTCTCACTTTGCGTTCGCCGGTTCCGTTAGGTGAATAATCTTTCAGGTTTTTCTTCACTGCTCCTTCATATTGCCCGATCAGGTAGGAACGGGTGTTGAAGTTATCTTCATCAGTTTGGCTGTTATTCTTTTCCATGATGCCTTCGCGGATGAGGATCATCTCATTCACGCGATCCGTACGCCAGGCGCAATATTGTGAGGCCTGCACCCAGCTTACACCAACCACCGGATACAGGTTGAATGCCGGATGACGGAAATAATATTCAACATAGGGTTCGTTGTAAGCAAGTTCGTCGCGCCAAACGAGCGTATCGGGTAATGCCTGCCTCGCCACTTCTGGGAAGTCTGCTCCGAAAACACGGCTGAGCCAATACAAGTATTCCCGGTAATGAGCATTGGCTACTTCGGTTTGATCCATGTAGAAAGAAGCCACCGTGATTTTGTGCGGAACATTGTCGTAGTCGTAAGTAATGTTTTCTTCTGTTCCGCCGGCAACGTAGGAACCGCCCTGTACCAACACCAGGTTAGGACCCGTTTCCTGTCCGGCATAATCTTTCACTTCATAACCACCCCATTTGGTGTCGTTATAGTTCCAACCGGTGGAGAGCGACTTCTTTTTGCTGCATGAACTGAAGATAAGCGCCACCGCGAGCGCCATCGGGGCTATTTTCATAACAGGCATTTTCAGCATGATCTAAAAATGATTTTTAAAAAGAGGTAAACGCAAATGTAACGTAATTATTTTGAAAAGGTTGTTGGGTTTTCACTCAGAAAATCTCTGGGCATTTAGAGACAGATTTGGAGTGGCGCCTGTTCTGAATTTTTTCAGAATCATGAAAATTCAGGACGAGGGCCAATTCATGCGTGCCGCCGGATTTTCCTTTGAGCTGTGAAACCGTCGCATCGTAACTGTAACCCATCTTGAACACACCGCGCTTCAATCCCACCTGTAGAATTAGTGCATCACCATTGGTGAAGGTGGTTCGGTAATACATGCCGCCATAAATCAGACTCACACCGAGAATGGCTCCACCGGTGAGTTGTTTGAATTTCGCTTGCTGCACATAAAGAAAATTCGGAGTGAAGTATACGATCGATGGCTTGTGCGGATCACTGTGAAACTCCCATCCCAGATTGGCAGACCAACAAATAGGCAGCGGACTGATTTGAGAAGAAAGCAGTGACTCATTGGGGGAGGTGAGATGTTTGGCCGACATGCCCATGAAAAACTTTTGTGAGTAGAGCAGGAACCCTGCACCGAAATCCGCGAATGTTTTATTGGGCTGATCAGGAAGATCGGTTGAGCCGTTTGAAATCACACTCCCGTTATCCGGATTGATGTTTTCAGCAAAAACCAGTTCATCCGTTGCGATGCGGTGCTGCACAAGGCCTGCCTGTGCTGAAGCCCTCACAGCATAATATCTGTTCAGGTTGATTTGATATGAATACACACCGGTGAAACTATTGGTGACGTAGAGACCGCCGGCCTGCCGGTCAGAAACAAGAATAGCACCTATGCCTCCGCCGATCCCTTCAAAATTCTGATCATAGGCCGCTGCATACGAGAGGTAAGCATTCCCCAGTGAAGCCCATTCATTGCGGTAGTTGAGTGAAAACCGCGGACCATCATCCACACCGGCAAATGCCGGATTGGTGTAAACGGGCGCATTGAAATACTGGCTGAAAGCCAAATCTTGCGCTGCAGTGACATGCCACACTAAAATAATAGCTATTATTGCAATCCCTTTCATTCACCCGAAAACGAATTGTATCGTAATTTTATTTCTACCTGACAAAATTCATTGAAAATATTCTCGTTAAAGAACGGAATTTTTCATGACTAACGATTTTCGGAAATTATTCTAAAGCATGAATAGGATTACGCTGTTGCTGCTGGGCTTGCTGATTGCCCCTGTCTGCACTTTTGCTCAGCAGGTGATCTCCGGATTTAAAACCCTGGAGTGGGCTGATACGCTCGTAAAAGAAGAATTTTCCGACTACAGAAATCACCTCACCTATTCTTTCGAAGGAGCGGCTTACAGGGAAGCTGATTTCGGATACCTGCCTTTCTTCGGTGAAAGCGTGCGACTTCCATATGACGGGGCATTGACAGTAACAGTTACCGATGAAACGTATGAGCCGTTCACCAATTTGCGCCTGCGCCCCGCTGGTGATGTGGATTCAAGAATACCGAATGCTGTGGTTGCCCTGGCCACTGCAGGATACGAAAAAGGAAAACCGGTTGCCGATGTTTCCATTCTTCCCATAAGAAGAAATGGGTCCACCGGTCAAATTGAGAAACTCGTTTCATTCCGGTATCACATCAACATTACGCCCTCTGCTTCCGCCTCATTGCGCGGCGGTGATTATGCTGATCACTCAGTGCTTTCAACAGGTACATGGTTCAAAATCGGAGTGACAAAAAATGGAATTCACAAGATTGACAAAGCGTTTTTGCAGAATCTGGGTGTGGACGTTAATTCCATTGATCCGCGCAACATCAGAATCTACGGAAACGGGGGCGGCATGCTGCCAGAGTCGAATGCCGCTTTTCGGTATGATGATCTGGAAGAAAACGCCATTAAGGTCACCGGACAGGATGACGGACATTTTGATGACGGCGATTACATTCAATTCTATGCCCGCGGACCCGATCAGTGGAGCTATGATACCACAGCTAAGAAGTTTTATCACATCAAGAATATTTACACTGACACTTCCTATTACTTCCTCACCACCGACCTCGGAACAGGGAAAAGAGTTGCTGACCTTCAGAACAGCGGCACCCCCAATCAGTTCATCACCACATTTGATGATTATGCCTTTCATGAGCTGGAGGCAAACAACTTCATCGCCAGTGGACGCCGGTGGTACGGAGAAGCATTCGAGTTTGAAACAAGCCAAACCTTTCCATTCAACTTTCCTTCCATCGTAACATCCAACCCCGTGAAGTTCACGATGACGTTTGTTGGAAAGAGTTATTACGGCGACAATAAAGTATCGCTGCTCTTTAACGGACAAACCATTGTGACCGGAACTATCGGAAAAGTGTGCAGCGATTTCACCTGTCCTTTTGCAAATGAAATCACACTCACCGGACAATTCACTGCGACATCGCCTTCTGTAAATGTTCAAATTGATTTCAACCGGATGCAGCAGGACGGGCAGGGGTGGTTGAATTATATTGAACTGAATGCAACCCGGAATCTCACCTGGATCGGTTCACAGTATAATTTCCGCAGCGTAGCGGCCGTGGGCGAGGGCAATGTTTCTCAATTCACCATCACCAATGCAAACAGTTCAGTGCTGGTGTGGGATGTTTCTGATCCGCTGAATCCTGAAAACGAAATGGGTCAGCTCGCAGGAACGCAACTTCAATTTACCTCCGCCACGGAAGCGATCAATGAGTTTGTGATGTTCGCCAGCACGGAAGGATATAACCCGGTCGCAATCGGCAAGATTGACAACCAGGATTTGCACGGGCTTTCCGCCGCTGATTTGATCATCATCAGTCCTGCCTTCCTGTTGACCCAGGCGCAGGAACTGGCCGATTATCATGCAGAGCATGACGGCATGAAAGCAATCGTAGCTGACCAGGCCAAAATCTTCAATGAATTTTCTTCCGGCGCTTCGGACCTGAGTGCGCTGCGCGATTTTGTCCGTATGTTTTATGTGCGGGCGAACGGCGACACCACGCTTATGCCGAAGTACCTGTTGTTATTCGGCGATGGCTCCTTCGATAACAAAGGCATTCTTCCGAACAACAAGAGCATCATTCTCACATATGAAAGCCCGAGTTCACTCAAACCGGTTGATTCCTATGTATCGGATGACTTCTTCGGATTGCTTGACGCCACTGAAGGAGACAACTTACTCGACAACAATGAAAAACTGGATGTTGCCGTCGGGCGCCTCACAGTGAATACTGCTGACGAGGCCGAAGCCGTAATAAACAAGATCAAGGTGTACTCCTCATCGCAATCATTCGGCAACTGGAGAAACTGGATCACATTCGTGGCAGATGACCAGGATAATAACACACATATCAAAGACGCGGAAACCATTTGCAATGCCACCGCCTCGGCTTACCCTGTTTACAATTACGACAAGATTTATCTCGATGCCTACCAGCAGGTTTCCGTGCCGGGCGGGCAGCGGTATCCTGATGTGAACACCGCCATCAACAACCGGGTAAGCGCCGGGTGCCTTTTGATGAACTACATCGGTCATGGTGGAGTCGGCGGCTGGGCGCATGAGCGCATTCTCGGAATTTCTGATATTCAGAACTACACCAACCTGAATAAGCTCATCCTGTATGTGACGGCGACGTGCGAGTTCACACAGTATGATAATCCGCCCATCCCTTCAGCGGGTGAGTACTTGCTGCTGAACGCTAATGGCGGCGCGATCGGTTTAGTGACTACCGTAAGACTCGTATATTCTTCTGCCAATAAGGAAATGAATTCTTCATTCATGGAAGAAGTATTGCTGCCCGATGCCAATGGCATTATTCCGCCCATTGGTGAAGTGTTTCGCCGGGGAAAGAATGCCAGCCAGGCCGATGCCGTGAACAACCGCAAGTTTACGCTCATCGGCGACCCGGCCGTTACACTGGCGTATCCCACGTTCGGCATCAACACCACTTCCATCAACGGACATAATGTAACGGTAAGCACGGATACCATGAGAGCGCTGCAGAAAGTAACCGTGCAGGGAACGGTAAACAACCTTGACGGCACCGTGATGACTTCATTCAACGGAACCATTTACCCGACAGTGTTTGACAAATCGGTTACATATCAAACACTGGCCAATGACGGTGACAGCCAGGTGAAAAGTTTCAACCTGCAGAAGAATGTAATCTACAACGGCAAGGCCAGCGTGAAAGACGGCACATTCACTTTTTCATTTATCGTTCCGAAAGATATCTCGTATCAATTCGGTTTTGGCAAGCTGAGTTACTACGCCGACAACGGTAGCATTGATGCACACGGCTACAAAAATGATGTGGTGATCGGCGGAATTAATGACAGCGCTGCCATTGATGTGGATGGGCCTGTTGTGAAAGTTTACATGAATGATGAAAAGTTTGTAACGGGCGGAATAACCGATGCCAATCCCACCGTGCTGGTGCGCATCAGCGACACGAGCGGCGTAAACACCGTGGGCACCGGCATCGGCCATGATATTACCGGGGTGCTGGATGACGACACGAAGAATACGCTGGTGATGAACAACTTTTATTCTTCTGATCTGGACAGCTATTCCGCCGGTGAAGTGCGCTACCCGCTCAGCAGTTTGAGTGAAGGATTGCATCATATTGAAGTGAAGGCATGGGACGTTTACAATAATTCGGCTGAAGGATTCACAGATTTTATTGTGGCATCATCGGCTCAAATGGCGCTTTCACACGTATTCAATTACCCGAATCCTTTTACCACCAACACTGAATTCATGTTTGAACACAACATGCCATCGCAGATGCTGGATGTGCTGGTTCAGATTTACACCGTATCAGGAAAACTCATTAAAACCATTCAGCAGACTGTAATTCCCGAAACCATTTCCTCCACCGGTCAAAAGATTGACGGTGAGGGTGGTTACCGCGTAAACGGTATTCATTGGGACGGAAAAGATGATTTTGGTGACAACATTGGCAAGGGAGTTTACGTTTACAAGCTGACTGTTAAGGCCAATAACGGAATGTCAGCAGAGACGTATCAAAAATTGGTCGTTCTTAAATAAAAAATATTTTTGCAACCGTTTTTTCAAACCAATCCAATCCATTTTCGCATGAAGTTTCTATTAGTACGCAGCCGGTTGATCGGTGTGGTGTTGTGTAGTATCCTTTCAGTACCGGCAACCAATGCGCAATTAATTGTTGACTCGCTCAATAATCGTCCGAATGTGATCAACACGGCCGTGCCGTTTTTGCGTATCGCACCGGATGCCAGAGCCGGCGCCATGGGTGATGCCGGTCTCGCACTTACTCCCGATGCCAATTCAATTTTCTGGAACACCGCCAAAATTGCTTTTTCCGAAAAACAAACGGCCGCAGCAGTAACCTACACGCCATGGCTCCGTGAGTTGGTGAATGACATTTATCTCGCTTCACTCGGCGGTTATTACAAATTCAATGAGTCGCAGGGGCTCACCTTCGGACTCCGGTATTTTTCACTCGGAAGCATTACGTTCACTGATGCTTCGGGAAATACCCTGGGTGATTTCAATCCGCGTGAGTTTTGTGTGGATGCGGGGTACAGCCGTAAACTCTCCCAATACTTTTCCACCGGTCTTAATCTCGGGTATGTGTATTCCAACCTGGCGCAGGGATACAGCGTGAACAACGTTCCGATCAAAGCCGGACAAGCCGTGAAAGCTGACATCTCTTTCTTCTTCCATCACCCGGCCAAGTTTGGCAAGAAGATCAAAGGCGAGTACAATATTGGAACATCCATTGCCAACATCGGCAACAAGATTACCTATACTGAATCCGCTGAAAACAAGGACTTCCTCCCTACCAATCTCGGCCTGGGTGGCGGAATCTCCTTTGAGTTTGATGAGTACAACAAACTCACCATAGACATGGACTTCAACAAGTTGCTGGTACCTACACCTGACAGTTCCGGTGATTACAAAAACAAATCTACCATCGAAGGCATCTTCAGTTCATTCACCGATGCTCCCGGCGGATTCCAGGAAGAAATGCGTGAGATTACTATCTCGAGCGGCGCTGAATACTGGTATAAAGATCTGTTCAGTGTGCGAGGCGGGTACTTTTATGAAAACAAATACAAGGGCGGCCGCCAGTTTCTCACTGCCGGTCTGGGTATCAAATACAATGTGTTCGGGCTTGACTTCTCTTATCTGATTCCGACATCGAGCCAGAAGAATCCACTCGATAATACGCTTCGTTTCACACTGTACTTCAACTTTGACCAGCTCAAAGGAGCCCCGGAAGAACCGGAAAACACAAACGACGAGTAATGAATTTTCAGTTGAGAAAATGCATGAGTGCCGGAACATTTGATCCGGCACTTTTATTTTTGAAGAATTGGAAGTTACTACAATGAACACACCGGCCTACCGCATCGGCTTCGGCTATGATGTGCACCGCATGAAGAAAGGAAGAAAGTGTATCCTCGGCGGCGTGGAAATCCCGCACGACTCAGGCCCCGAAGGTCATTCTGATGCCGACGTACTCATTCACGCCATCTGTGATGCACTCCTCGGCGCGGCGGGATTGAGAGACATCGGTTTTCATTTCCCGAATACTGACCCGCAATACAAGAACATTGACAGCACCGTGCTGCTCCAAAAAGTGGTTGAATTGATCCGCGAAAAGAAATTCGAAATAGGAAACATCGACGCTACCATAGTTGCTGAAAAACCGAAAATCAATCCTCACATAGATGCGATGAAGAAGCGACTGGGCGAAGTGCTGAAAATTTCGGAAGAGCAGATTTCCATCAAAGCCACCACCAATGAAGGATTAGGTTTTATCGGGAAAGAGAAAGGAATTGCGGCTTATGCCGTTGCGCTGCTTTTGTATTCACAACCCTGAATTCATTTGGTCGAGCGGCTGAACTTCTTTGCCGAAATCTGCACTTCATCATCCTTAACCTGCCGTTTGCCGCTTACATTTGCCGTCCCAAAATTCCATTCATGAAAAAATCAATTCTCCCCCTTTTCGCTTCGATCTTCATTTGTTTTTTGCTCTCATTCACGCCGGCGCCGAATCCGCCGGCCACTGAAAAACCCATCAACGTGGACTGGCTGGATAAATCCATCAACCCCGGCGATGATTTCTTTGAATATGTAAATGCAAAGTGGAACAAAGAAAATCCCATTCCCGCCACCGAAAGCCGCTGGGGCGCGTTCAACGTACTGGCAGACAACAGCAAGAAAATGTTGCGCGAGATCATGGAAGAAGATGCAAAGTCCAATGCACCGCAAGGATCAACCGCACAGAAAGTCGGCGACTTCTGGTACAGCGGTATGGATACCGTTTCCATCGAGAAGCTCGGAATCACCCCAATCAAACCCTATCTGGATCAGATTGATGCCATCAAATCAAAAGATGACCTCATTAAAACCACCGCTTCATTACACAAATTTGCTACCACTGCACTCTGGCAATTCTATATTGATGCAGATCAGATGAACAGTTCGATGAACATCCTGAACCTCTATCAGGGAGGATTGGGATTGCCTGACCGCGATTACTACCTGCGCACGGATGAAAAATCGGCAGAGATCAGAAAAGCGTATGCCGATTATATCACCAAATTGCTCACCCTATCCGGCACCTCTGCAACGGACGCAGCCGCCGCTGTAAAAACCATCATGGCTATCGAAACGGAATTGGCAAAAGCTTCATTTACCAATGTGGAATTGCGTGATCCGCACGCCAACTACAATAAAATGGGCGTAAAAGAATTAACTGACCGTGAGCCAAACCTGAACTGGAATCTCTATTTCACCTCCATGGGTTTTCCTGCCATGAATGAAGTGATGGTGGGTCAGCCGAAATTTTTCGACCGCGTGAACAAACTCATTGATTCTGTTTCAGTGAATGACTGGAAAACCTATTTGCGTTTTCACCTCGTTGACAATGCCGCTAATCTGCTCAGCTCTGATTTTGAAAAAGCTCACTTCGCTTTCTACTCCACAGCGCTTCGCGGTGTGCAGGTCATGAACCCAAGATGGAAAAGAGTGAGCGAGATGGCTGATGGCGCTTTGGGTGAAGCACTCGGTCAGGAATATGTGAAGAGGACATTCACGCCCGAAGCCAAGCAAAAGATGATTGAACTCGTAAACAATCTCAAGGTGGCTCTCGGACAGCGCATTGATCAGCTCGATTGGATGAGTCCGGAAACCAAAGTGAAAGCGAAAGAGAAACTCAATGCCATTGCGGTAAAGGTGGGATATCCTGATAAGTGGAAAGATTACAGCGCCCTCACAATTGACCGCGGACCGTATGTACTTAATGTGTTTCGCAGTGTGGAATTTGAAACCAACCGCAGCATTGCCAAAGCCGGCAAGCCCGTTGACCGCACCGAATGGGGCATGACACCGCAAACCGTGAACGCCTACTACAATCCGGTGTTCAATGAAATTGTTTTCCCTGCCGCTATTCTTCAACCACCCTTCTTTGATGTGAATGCCGACAATGCCGTGAACTACGGTGGCATCGGTGCCGGCATCGGGCATGAGATCACCCACGGTTTCGATGATCAGGGACGTCAATATGACAAGGAAGGAAATCTGAAAGACTGGTGGACGGAAGAAGACGGAAAGAAGTTCGAAGCAAAAGCAGAGCGCGTATCGAAATTCTATTCCATGTACAACCCGATTGACACCCTACACATTAACGGCGATCTTACCAATGGAGAGAATATCGCTGATCAGGGCGGACTGGCGATTGCCTATACCGCATTTCAGATTGAGCAGAAGAAAAATCCGCAGCCGAAAAAGATCGACGGACTCACTGCTGAAGAGCGCTTCTTCATCAATTACGCACAAATCTGGCGCGGCAGCATCCGCGACAATTCACTTCGCATGCAACTGCTCACCAATCCCCATTCACCCGGTAAATACCGTGTGCTCGGCACCTTGAGCAACACACCTGAGTGGTACCTGACCTTTGGCGTCAAGGCCGGTGATAAGATGTATGTGAAGCCCGAAGACCGGACACAGATTTGGTAGGCAATAGCCGTGATTGCGGGAAGTAATGCGACGAAGCAATCCGTCATACTCTGGAAAATGCAAAGGGATCAGCAGAAAACTGATCCCTTTTTTCTTTGAGATACTTTGTACCAACTTTGCAGCTACCTGTTTCGGAATTGAGAAGCCAACGAAAAGGATGAAACACAAACCTGTTATCGGAGTTATCGGCGGCGGGCAACTGGGCCGCATGTTTATTGAAGAGGCGTTGCGCTACAACATCGAATGTATCATCGCCGACGCAGATAAAAATTGTCCCGCTTCAGTGATCGCCCACGATCATATCATCGGCAGCATTGCGGAAGAAGGGCCCATCGTACGGTTGAGCGAAATGGCTGACATTCTCACCTACGAAATCGAGCATATTTACATCGAGCCCCTGTTGCGACTGGAAAAAGAAGGAAGAAAAAAACTCATTCCTTCTCCGCGCATCCTGCAGATTGTGCAGGACAAAGGATGGCAGAAAAAATTTTATGCCGATCACAGCATCCCTACATCACCGTTTCGCCTCGTGGAAACCCGGGACGAATGGAAAGCGGTAGTGAAAGAATTCGGCTGGGAAAAGTTTGTGGCCAAAGCGCGCACGCAGGGCTACGACGGACGCGGAGTTCAGATTGTTGAAACCAAAGAGATGCTGAAAGCCGGGAAGCCGCCCATGGATGCGCCTGCCGTGCTGGAGGCATTTGTGGATTGCAAAAAGGAAATCTCCGTCATCGTCGCACGCGATCAGGAAGGCAACATCAAAACATTTCCACCGGTTGAAATGGAATTTGATCCGGTAGCCAATCTCGTCACCATGCTCATCTGCCCCGCAAGAATTGAAAAAACGATGGCGGACCAGGCGGAGAACATTGCCATTGATGTAGTGAAAGCCATGAACGGGGTCGGACTATTCGCCATCGAAATGTTTCTCGATCACCACCATCGCCTCTACGTAAATGAAATGGCCCCGCGCCCGCACAACAGCGGGCACCACACCATTGAAGCGTGCTTCACTTCGCAGTACGAACAACTGCTTCGCATCCTGCTCGGTCTTCCGCTGGGCAGTACCCGACTGCTCAAGCCGGCGGTGATGCTGAATATTCTGGGCGCAAAAAATTTCTCGGGCCCATATTACCTGGGCGGTTATGATGAAATACTGAAAGAAGAAGGTGTTTATGTTCATCTTTATGGCAAGAAGGAATCGCGACCTATGCGCAAACTCGGTCACATCACGGTGCTGGGAGAAACCGCGGAAGACGCTATTGCGAAAGCGCAGCGCATCCGTTCGATGTTCAGTATTGAAAAACTGTAATCTGATGCTGACACATGATTGAACAATTGACCATTCACCACTCACCATTGACCATCAACGCATGACCAACTCACCCAAAGTGGCCATCATCATGGGCAGCGACAGCGATCTCGATGTCATGAAAGATGCTGCCACGGTACTTGATGAATTCGGAGTAAAGTATGTGCTCACCGTTGTTTCCGCACACCGCACGCCGGAGCGCATGTTCCGATTCGCTAAATCGGCTACGCAAAAAGGAATCAAAGTGATCATTGCCGGCGCCGGAGGTGCGGCGCATCTTCCGGGCATGGTGGCATCCATCACGCACCTGCCCGTGATTGGCGTGCCTGTGCAGTCGAAAGCGATGAGCGGCGTGGATTCCCTTTACTCCATCGTGCAGATGCCCCCGGGTGTTCCGGTGGCAACGGTTGCAATCAACGGGGCGCTCAACGCCGGGCTTCTTGCCATCGAAATTCTCTCCATCAACGACAGAAAACTTTCACGCAATCTGATTGCGTATAAGAACAAGCTCAGGAAAACGGTAGAGAAAAAAGCGGGAACGCTGGAGAAAACGGGTTTTAAAAAGTACCTCGGCAAAATGAAATGAGCTACTCGTGGTATTGGCGCGTGTTCAGCTCTGATTGATATTTCTCGCGCTCCTTCCACCAGTCGTATTGCGGAAAGTGAAGATTCTCATCCAGCTCTTTCCATTCATCCGGCGTCAGTGACGGTTTCAGAAAAACGATCCAATATGCTTTGGCACCCATGCGGTCGTAGTGAATGATTCCTTCCCGATATTGATATGTTTGAAACAAGTTCAGGAAAATGAAAAACACAGCAGGCATTGCAACAGCCATCTTTATTATACGGTTCCGGAATGCGGTTTCAAAAAATGCAGCGAGGGGAAAAATCATCAACGCATAGCATTCAATGAAAGCTCTATTGCCGAAACTGCCGCCGTACCACCAGCACCACCAACTGGCCAACACATAGAGATTGATCAGGAAGAAAACCAGAATTGGCGAAGCAAGTTTCCCCGCAACACGGAACAGAAAAAGAAAACCGCAAACGGCAAACACCATCACCGGCGTGTATAGCAACCATCCCTTGCGGTAGCTGAACAGGGTATTCAGGAATTGCGGATCATTGAAATAAAACGGTTCGCCCTGATAAGAATAGTAAATCCAATGGCCGGTAACTGTTTTCCAATACCACATTTGAAGCAGGCAAGGCAACGCAAAGGCAATCACACTCATGATGACCGTGGTAAAATGAATGCACAGAAATGAAACCCTGTTACGAACGGCTGCAATGGAATTGATGCCGTACAGCACAGGCACCAGCAGAATCAGGATATCATTTGGACGTATCACTGCAGCGAGTCCTGCAAAGAATCCGAGGGCGATGCCGGTACCGGCACGGGGCAGCTCAAAAAAACGGATGGTAAACCACAACACCAAAGTAAAGGCGAAGAAGGCATATACATGACTCATCAATCCCTCATAAGCGGAGTAGTAGAAGAAATTTGTGCCCAGCAACACACAAAAAACTGAAACGGCCACTGCCGCATCGGAAAAAAATTTAAGCAGGGTTTTTCTCATTACAAACAACGAGATGCCTGCATAGCATACTGCGCCCAACGCGAGGCACCAGGCATAGGACAAGGAGTATCCCGTCGCCTCACCGGCGAGCAAACTGTATCCGTGAGCCAAAAAGAAGAACGGCGCATAGCAAATGGCTGTACCGCACGTCATCTTGATGAGATGGTTGCCATTGGGAAGTTTAAGCGGTGTGAGTTCTGATTTATGCAGTGATGAATCCGCATCGGGATAGTGCAGCTTAATATCATGATGAATGAAAAGCGCCGGCAGGTAGGCGTAGTACTGCTGCACATCATCACGGAAAATATTGGAAGGTGAATGCAGCCGATTGTTGGAAACGGCAGAAATAATCAGTACAACCATGCTGATCCAACAGGCGTAAAACGACCAACGATTCTCCATCCGTAACCAAAAATGATCAAGACCAAGATGGGAAATTTTGATTCCCAATCGGTAGTCGTACAAGAAAAGTTTTCATCCGGCCCGCATGGAATCGCACTTATTTTTACGACATTTCAAATTCTTGACCGGCTCGAACTGACCAGTGAATATGTGCATGATAACTTAGCCCCCTGTTGAGAATCTGAGAACATCAAAGATTTGCAATTGTCATCCAAACTCAAATGGCTTCTGATCAGCGTCGCGGCGCAGGCGGTGTTGGTGATGGCCATCTTCGGAAAAATTCTCTGGCACCCGAATGATTATTTCTTTGAGGTGGGCGCCGATGCAGTGAAGAGCTTGATGTGCATGGCCTACTATGTGAAGTACGACAGTGGCCTTCATTTTACCGGAGAAATTTATCCCTACGGTGAGCACATCGTGTATGCGGACAGTCAGTTCCCTCTGGTGCTTACGCTACAGTGGCTGAAACATCTCGGCTACGATTGGAGCGGTTACATTCCGGGCATCGTGAACTCTGCCATGATGTGGTCGTTTGTGCCGTGCGCGATTTTTCTTTTTCTCATTCTTGCCTCTTTCAACAACCGTCATTGGTTCAACTGTTTTGCCGCCATCGGCATCACCATGCTGTCGCCGCAGTTGCTACGCTTTGCCGGGCACTTCAGCTTGTCCTATCTCTTCTTCATTCCCATGGAATGGTATTTCATGATGAAACTGATGGAAGGAAAAAAGAAGCTGCTGTGGATGCTGCTGATGATCGTTACGCTGTTGTGGTTCGGCCTCGCTCACCTTTATTACATGGCCTACATCATGCTCTTCGTGCTGGCATTCATTTTCGTTTACCTCCTCAGAAACCGGAATGCGTTGAAAGCCGCGGCACTCAACTGCCTGCCGCTGTTGGTGGCCTCCTTCCTGCCCTATGTACTTACGGCTGTACTTCTGAAATTCACCGATCCCGTCACCGACCGCGTGAAAACGCCCTGGGGTTTTTTCTTCAACTACGCTTCATTCAACAGCGTTTTTCTCCCGCCGATGTACAATCCGCTGAATTTCCTTCAACTCAAAAATGGCTTTGCTGAAGGATATGCTTATGTGGGCGTCGTGGGTTGGACCGGACTTGTTTTGCTTGCCGTTCGATTGGTTACACGGGCAAGAAAATGGAAACATCATGTGCTGCTGGCGCCGGAATTTTTGAAAACATCACTTTGGGCTTCAATGCTCGTCCTCTTTTTTTCTTTTGCCTTTCCCTTCAAACTCGGGCTTGAATTTTTACTGGACTACCTGGGCGTGGTGAACCAGTTTCGATCGGAAGGCCGCTTTGCCTGGATCTTTTATTATGTGTTCTCGGTATTCAGTGTGTATTTCATCTTCATTCATCTTCGCGCTTGGAAGAGGCGCAATGAAGTTTTCATGTGCTCTTTCATTTTACTGCTCATGGTTTTCGGGTGGAGTAATGATGTGCTGAGCAATTTGAAAATCGTGATCAACCCGTACAAGCCCTATCCCTTCAAGAAAGAGTTTTATGACTCGCATCCTGTTTCATCACGGTTGCAAAAAGCAGGAAGAAGCGCTGATGAGTTTCAATGCACGCTGGCACTGCCGATGTACCACAATGGATCGGAGAAGTTCTGGTTCACCTGGGCTGAGTCTGCATTGTATGCCGGACTTACAGCGGCCTATGACACCAAACTTCCCATGATTGACAGTCACTGCGGGCGCACCAGTTTGTCAGAAACCATGAAGGCATTGCAGTTGGTGTCCGATACGTTGATTGCAAGGGAAATGCTGGCAGATTTTCCCTCGCAAAAATCCATTCTGCTTTTAGTCACTCCCGATTCGCTGAGTGCTAATGAAAAAATTCTTGTCTCAAAATCAAAACTCATCGTGAGCGACAGCGCTCTCGCATTGTATGAGCTACCGCTTCAGGCATTGCATGCGCCCTTTGATGCGGTGAGAAATGAATTTGAAACACAGAAAGATTCTCTGCACCAATCGGGTGACTATTGGTACCGCAGTGATGTTGATGTTCCGGTGTTTGGCTTTTCACAGGAAGGTGCAGCGCCATTTGAAAAAGGCATAAAGAAAAACGGAGAGCTTTCACTGATGAATAAAGTAGTCGAACAGGCGGATACTTCAGAAGTGTTTGAAGCATCGGTATGGAACAGGGTGTTCACTGATTCCTATGAGTCGCCGGAACTTGTGCTAAGGGAGTATAATTCTTCAAACCAAATAGTGCAGGAACTGGTGAGCGTTCCGAAAGAAAATCCCGACAATGCTTTTGGCTGGCAGCGGCAATACCAGCGGTTCAAAGTTCATAACAGCAGTAACAGGATTGAGATTTTGCTCCGGGGCAAGCTGATTGAAGCAAATCATTTTTTACTACGTCCGGCGGATGTCACTGTTTTTTCCCAGCCGGAATCCGGCGGATCGTTCTGGAAAAACAATTTCTACATCCCCGCTCATTCCGTCCGGCCCTGATTTAGGAGTGCGTTGATTACATTTGTTTGCACTGAATCGCTGTGATGGACCGCCGCACCGAAAATATTTTTCTCTCCATTATTGTTCCTGCCTTCAATGAAGAAGGGAACATAGAGGCCGTTGCAGAACAGATCAAACAACAGGCGGAGCAGTTCAGGAAATACGAGATCATCTTCATCAACGACGGCAGCACCGATGCCACTGCGGAAAAACTGCGCATGCTTCACCGCAGTAACCCCAATATTCAGTTCATCTCGTTCTCCAGGAATTTTGGACATCAGAGTGCCCTGCTTGCCGGCATTCATCATGCATCCGGCGACTGCATCATCTCCATGGATGCCGACCTGCAGCATCCGCCGGCCATGATACCGCAACTCGTTTCCAAATGGCAGGAAGGATTTGACATTGTTACCACCATCCGCGACGATTCGCAAAACACCTCGTGGTTCAAACGCAGCACATCTTCCGTTTTCTACAAGTTGATGAACCGCCTGTCAAACATTACGCTGGAAGAGGGCGCCGCCG
Organism: Bacteroidota bacterium; assembly: GCA_018267315.1. Classification (GTDB taxonomy): domain Bacteria; phylum Bacteroidota; class Bacteroidia; order Chitinophagales; family UBA10324; genus JAFDYS01. Next base: position 25,207 of record JAFDYS010000054.1, read on the forward strand.
ATTTCCGGCTCATTGACCGGTCCGTGGCCCAGGTCATCAGCAATAGCAGGGAGTACAACCTGTTTCTGCGCGGATACATTGCATGGCTCGGCTACAAGCAATGCATGGTACCCTACATTCCCCATCAGCGGCAAAGCGGCAAAACGAAATACTCTTTCGGCAAAATGATGATGCTGGCCATTAACGGCATCACCTCCTTCAGTGTGAAACCTCTGCGGGTGGCCATGATTCTCGGTACGGCCATTTCCCTGCTCGCTTTCATCTATGCGATCTACGCCATTTATGTTTACCTGGAAACCAATGAAGCCGTACCCGGCTGGACCTCCGTGCTCGTGAGCATACTGTTCATCGGCGGTTTGCAGTTGCTCATCCTCGGCATCATCGGGGAATACCTCGGACGTACCCTCATGCAGACCAAGCAGCGGCCTGATTATGTAATTATGGAGAAGAGCTTGCAGTGATCTGAATCATTCCCCTACGAGAAGTTTCGCCACACACCGGCCTTCTCTCCCATTCACTTCCACCAGATAAACACCCGGAGAAATGGAGGAAGGCAGTTGAAAAGAAATCACGCGACCTGTTTGTTGCACTTCAATAACAGTTGTCACCACACCAAACATATTGAGCAGTCGAACTTCTGCCGTTTCGCGGGTATCTGATTTCAATTCAATCATCACCTGCGAACCGCGGCGTGCAGGATTCGGAAACAACCGGAGCAGTGAATACGCTTCCGGCATATGCGCCGTAGTGATCAATGCGCTGTCGAAGATGAGCACCGCCGAGGAATAAGGCAACAGGGAAAAGGAACCGCTCACCGGATTCTGTTCCGGATTGAAGAACAGCGAATCGCCAAGATCAAAACTCACCTCTGCCGGAGTGGGATTCACAAAAAGGCGGCACAGCTTTTTGGGATCATGAAAAGCGGCGGTCACGGGAGCTACCGAAACATTGTCAACCCAAACCAACGAATCGAGATGATTGATGAGCAACTGCAACCGTGCATGCTCATCACTGCGTGTGGCTTTAAACACCGTTTGATAATTGTTTCGTGATTCGGAAAATGGGAAGTAACGGTTCAGTCCGTCACCTTCAAACGGCGGATCTTTTGAAGCCGCAAAAAGACGAAGATTGCCTTCACGGGTTGAATAATTGCTCACACGCACCTGATACGTCATACCTGAATCCACGGCGAACGGAGAACTGTACACACCTTCTTCGCGAAGCGGCACACTGTCGCTCTTGATCAGTTTGAGACAACCATAATCGAGCGGTGTGGAATTGTCAAGAAGAAACTGAATGGTGCTGCCCTGCTCGGTATTCCAGCCATCGAAGTTGTTGGTGAATTGTCCGTTGGTGATGAACTCCGGCCCCAGTGAGTCAATAACCGTGAACCGGTTGCGATACAGAAAAGCGGCCATCGAGTTTTGATCCTGTTCGCTGTGTGCTTGCCACTGTGGCAGCGAAAACCGGAATTCCCATATACCGATGGTATCTTCCACCTGCACGGATACCGGCGCATAATCGTAAGGGTTGAAATAGTAGTTGAAATCGAAAGAAGCAGGAATGAAATT
>JAFDYS010000054.1:26796-29915 GCA_018267315.1 Bacteroidota bacterium
CTGATTCAGATGAACGCTGTTGCTTCCCGCGGAAGGCACACTGTCAATGTCTTCAATTTTCAACTGACTCACGGCGCAGCCGTACACCAGATTTCGGTTCACCGTGATTAGCGAAGGCGCATCATTTAGGTAGATTCCGATTCCTGAAACTTCAGCAATGGTGTTATGCGTGATGAAACATTCGTCACAACTGTCGCCGACGGAAATGCCATGAACAAGTAACGGATTATTTGGCGTGGCTTCGTTGCTTCCGGTTGACGGAAAGACAAAGTTGTCTTCGTAGATGTTTGCTCGATGCGGCCCGCTGCCCTGCTGGATCACGGCTGCTTCATTCATCGTGAGGAAGGAATGAGAAAAGACATTCCTCTCCACTGTGCATGAATCCGCAGCGAGACTGATGCCACCGTTGCCCGTGCTGTCCATTGTGTTGGCGCTGATCTGAATTTGCGACGAGATATCCGTCACCACTGCGTAGCCGTTGACGCCGGCGTTGATGCCTTGCCCGGATATAATTCCAATCCGCTTCACCGTGTTCGATTCCACGGAACATGACCGGCCGGAAACGATCCGGATTCCTTCCGCAAGACAATCGGAGATCAGGTTTGCCGTACAGGTAACATCATGCGCATTCTCGATCTGAATCGCCCGCTCGCCTTCAGACTCAAAAACGCAACTGCGGACCACGACATGATGGGAGCCATCCACGATATACGCCCCGGCAATCACCTGCTTTGTAAAATGCAATCCCTCTATGGTGATGTATGCCGTGCTGTCCTGCACGCTCACTCCATGATAGTAGGCCGATGCTTCAACCGATGCCAAAGAAGGATCACCACCATCAGGAGCATAGAGGTAAATGTTGGCACTGCCCGGATCGAAAACCCACTCACCCGCTGTGTCGAGCAGCGTAAGTAAACCATCGAAATAATAACCGTAGCCGGCCGTGACGGCATTCGAAAAGGCCGAGCTGCAAAAGATTTCTCCTGGCGCCGATGAATCCACCGTATTGATCTCCCACCGCTGATTGCCTGTGCGCAAGTGCACCAGCGCGCTCTTCCAGAAATTTTCGGATTGTGTAAGCAGCGAATCAGCAAAGCCATTAGTGCCGATGGCTCCCTGCTGAAAAAGAAAACCACTGCTGGGATACCGTGCCACCGTCATCCTCCGGTCGTTGAAGAAAAGATGCCGCGCCGGCTGAGCATAAGGGGCGAAGTAAGTGTTGCCGCTGTACAAATTCCAGCCGGTTACGGGCAGCGCTCCTGAAATCACGGGCGTATCACCGCTGCCGTATGCACCGATATAGATCGGCTCGTCCTCAGTTCCCGAAGACGCGATCACGATTTCACCACGGAACAGGCCGCCGCGTTCAAAGAGCACACTGTCACCGGGCAGGATAGAAACCGTATTGAGATGCGCTATCGTAAGCCATGGCTCGGCGGGCAAAGTGCCGCTGTTTGAGTCACTGCCTGAATCCGACAGATAGTAGGTCACTGCATCGGCAGCATGCGGGAGCGTAGCAGATACCAGCAGAAGGAATACAAATCTTTTCACGTCACGCGAAGAAAACCAAAAATAGACAACGGGAACTGAAGTGAGTTTTTCTGCGACGGAGGTCAGTCGCCCGCAATTACAATCTGATCCGGCTCCAGCAACGGCATTCCTTTGAATCGGAGAATGAGTTGCGCTACCGTCACCACATCCCGGCGGCAGTATTGAATGATGCGCGGCAAATCTTTTTCCTTCCAGTAAACACGGCCGACATCCTTTCCTTCGATGTCATCTTTCGGCGAGTCAATACCGAGAATGAGAGCGAGCAGTTTGAGTGAGGTGTAGTGCTTCACATCGCCGAAGCGCCACAGCTGCAGCGTGTCAATCATATTCACCTCCCACGGTTTCTTTCCGGAAATATCAAGCAGCGCCGGCAGCGGCAACCGGTTCACGAGATAACGACGTGATAGATACGGGATGTCAAATTCGCGGATGTTGTGTCCGCAAAACTGAAAGCGGTCAGTTTTGTTGTAATACTTGCCGAGCAGTTCCGAAAATTCCATCAGCGCATTGCGTTCATCATCGCCGGAGATGGTTTTCATCCGGAACACATAACCGTTTTTTTCCTTCCTGAAAATGCCCAGCACGATGCAGATCACTTTGCCGAACTCGGCGTAGATGCCGGCATGATTGAAAAACTGCTCTTCCTCTGTTTCGCCCTCCTGCTTCAGCCGGGTTGATTTTTTGAGATAGAGTTCCTTTAACTCATCCGGCATGGTGACGAAATCCGGCCACGCCGGCACCGTTTCGATGTCAATGCAGATGAGGTTTTCAAGATGAAGCTGATCAAGCATTGTGATTTCGGATTTCGGATTTACAATTACGGATTGAATTTGGCTTTCGACTTAGACTCTGAAAAGTAGCTTTATCAGTTAATCTGATTTCACCATTCACCATTCACCATTCGCGCCTCATTATTTTCTCTTGCGCGTCGTTGTTCTCGTTTTCAATCCCAGCGAACCCAGCAGGGAACGGGTGACCGCGCCGGCAACTGCAACTCCAATGCTTCGTACCACCGGACTTTTAATCAGTTTGTCGAAAGTGGTTGGCTGAGGTTTACCGGGCTTGCCATTGTCCTGATCGTTGACTGACTCGTCTCCTTTGGAGGATTCGTCTCGGGCAGGATGCATCCGTTCCTGCAGCAACTCAAAAGCGCTCTGCCGGTCAAGCGTTTCGCGGTATACGCGTACAAGCTGCGAAGCACTCACTAGTTCATTGATCTCTGCATCCTGCAGCACATCCATGCGCGATGAAGGCGGGCACATCATCGTGTGCACGAGCATGGTGGGAATTCCTTTTTCATTCAACGCCGTCACCAGCGCTTCGCCGATTCCCATTTGGGTGAGTACATCATCCACTTTGTAATAAGAGCTCTCCGGAAAATTTTCCGCCGCGCGTTCGATCGTTTTGCGATCGGCGGAGGTAAAAGCGCGAAGCGCATGCTGCACTTTCAATCCAAGCTGACTCAGCACTGAAGACGGAACATCCTGCGGGTTCTGCGTGCAATAAAAAACACCGACGCCTTTCGAGCGGATCAGCTTCATCGTAGTCTCAATCTGATCGAGCAGTTC
>JAFDYS010000054.1:29985-31917 GCA_018267315.1 Bacteroidota bacterium
TCAGCCAACAAGGAAAGCATGAACGTCGAAAAAAGTTTCGGGCGATCCTGGATATCGGTAAGGCGGAGGATGCTGATGTATCCCTTTCCGTTCAGATCGGTTCGCAGCAGATCGTGAGGATCAAAGGATGGTTCTCCGAAAAACACGTCGGCATGTTGCTGCTCCAGTTCAATGATCTTGCGAAGAATGGTGGAAATGGTGGCGGGTGAAATGTTTCCGTAAAGTTTGGTCACCTCCTCTTTTCCTTCATCACCCATGAACTGCATCAATGCTTTTAGATCCTGCAAATCCACAAGCGGCAGTTTTTTGTCATCGGAATACTTGAAGATGATGGCCATCACGCTCTGCTGCGTATCGTTGAGCCCGAGAATTTTTGAGAAGAGCACAGGACCGAACTCTGTTACCGTAGCGCGCAATCGTACTCCCGGCTGATTGGAGAGTGAGAGCAACTCCACCGGAAACTGCTGCGGATTCCATGTCACCCCGATCTTTGAAACACGCTCCTGAATTTTCGGGTTATCGGTACCGGGTTTGGCAATGCCGCTGAGGTCACCTTTAATATCCATCAGCAGCACGGGCACACCGGCTGCAGACAATCCTTCGGCAATCAGTTGCAGCGACTTGGTCTTCCCCGTCCCGGTTGCGCCCGCAATCAGCCCGTGGCGGTTCATCATCTTCACCGGAATTTTTACGAGGTGATTGGTCTGCACTTCGCCATCCAACATTCCGGCACCGAGGGTAATGGCAACGCCGGAGAATTGATAGGATGAATCGAGTTCACTGATAAATTGATTCTTGTCAGGCATATGATTAATCTGATAAGAGTAAAGATAACACCGTTCGTTGTCAATTCGAATTACATAACCGTACATTAATTGAATGCCGGTAACTTCGCACCGTGACTGAAGTTTCCAGGGAAAATTTCCGCAACCTCTCTAAAGAAGAAATCGCCCAGTGGCTGGAAAGCCGAGGAGAAAAAGCATTCCGCGCCCGGCAGGTGCATGAATGGCTGTGGCAAAAAGGCGCACGCTCCTTCGACGCCATGAGCAATCTCTCCAAGCCGCTGCGTGAAAAACTGAAAGAAGATTTTGATTTCAATTCCCTCCGTGTTGATCTCAGGCAGGAAAGCAAGGACACCACGATCAAGATCCGATTCAAAACCTATGACGGGTATTTCGTGGAAGGCGTTTTGATTCCGGCTGACGACCGGCTGACGGCCTGCGTGTCATCGCAGGTCGGGTGTTCGCTCACCTGCAGCTTCTGCGCCACGGGCAAAATGGGCCGCAAACGCAACCTGCACTTCGATGAAATCTTCGACCAGGTGGTGATGCTGAATGAAGAAGCGGAAAAGAATTTCGGAAGGAAGATCACCAACATCGTATTCATGGGCATGGGCGAACCGCTGCTCAACTATGCGCAGGTGCTCAAAGCGATCGAGCGCATCACCGCGCCGGATGGATTTGCCATGTCGCCGAGGAGAATCACTGTTTCAACGGCAGGCATTGCCAAAATGATCAGGAAGCTGGGAGATGATGAAGTGAAATTCCGCTTAGCGCTTTCACTGCATGCGGCCAATGACAAAAAGCGCAATGAAATCATGTCGATCAATGAACAGAACAATCTCGAATCACTGATCGCAGCCCTGAATTATTTCTACGAGAAAACGGGAAACCGTATTTCATTTGAATACATACTGTTCGACAAGTTCAACGACCAGGTAGAAGATGCACGTCAACTCATCAAGCTTTGCAAGCAGGTACCGAATGTGCGCGTGAACCTGATCGAGTATAATACGGTTGAAGGAGTTTCCTTTCACAAATCAAAAGAGGACCGTGCGCAGTTCTTCTGCGACTACCTCAACAATCATGGCGTGAATGCCACGCTGCGGCGCAGCCGGGGAAAAGACATTGATGCTGCCTGCGGGCAACTGGC
>JAFDYS010000055.1 GCA_018267315.1 Bacteroidota bacterium
GGTTTTGCATTTGCGTATAATGATTTGGGCAATGACAGTGTGATCGGTCAGGCATTTTCCGTTCTTCCATACATTGAAATTCCCATTGCAGGAGGAAAAAACCTGGTGGCCGGTAAGAATGGTTTCTCTGCTTCATTCCGGGTGGGAACCGGTTTCGCGCTGCTGAATAAATATTATGATCCGGTGGAAAATCCCACTAACAACGTGATTGCCTCAAAAGGAAATAACATCACCCAATTTGCTTTTGCGGGCCAATACAAGGCATCAGATCATGTTACGTTTCTGCTCGGCGCATCACTTACGCACTATAGCAGCGGCGCTGTTCGCGTACCTAATCTCGGCATCAATATTCCGGCTATGAGAGTAGGGTTGCGGTATCAGCCCAAACCCTATTCGCCGCCGGATGAATACCTGAAGCCGGCGCTTGCTCGTGCTTCCAAAAAAGTGGTGCTGAACTTTCAGGCCGGGCTAGGATTTCAGGAAGCATATCCGCCATACGGGCCCATGTATCATGTATATATCGCGGAAGTTTCAGCAGGAAGAATGCTCGCCCGCTGGAACCTGCTCACACTGGGTTCGCAGCTTTGCTACAAAGAAGCCGCCTATGCCTTCATCCGTCAGCAGGAATTGTATCCGGATCATTTCTTCGCCAACTCTCTGGCTGCTTCGGGTTTTCTCCGGGATGATTTTCTTTTCGGGCCGATCGGCATTGCTGTAAATGCCGGTTATTATTTCTATCATCCTTCACCGCTTCAGATCAGTTTCTATCAGAAGATCGGAGCGTACTATTCCTGCCCCTTCGTGGGCGTGCAATCACTGAAGCGGATTACGGCAGGTGTGTATTTGACAGCAGGTGATTTCACGGCCGATTATGTTTCCACAGAAATCGGCTTCCGTTTCTGATCAGAATTCGAGGAGATAAATCTTATTCACGACGTTGGATCGTGTTGCCGGATTGAGGAAGGCGATGCTGAGTGTAGTAATATGGTAGTGATCTGTCACCTCCACTTTTTTGGGAGTCCAGTGGTGCTGGTTTACCACGGCCATCAGGTCATCACCGCCCACCACGGAGAACGGTTTTCCCGCTTCCATTTTTTTGGATAGATCATTTTCATTCAGATAACCGAAAACAGTTTGCGTATAAAATTCCATGGCATAGCTGCCGAAATTGAAGAAATAAACTTCATGATTTTTCAGATTCTCCTTTGAAACAAATGGGGAGAGTTGCCTGCCCGGTTCATACTTAAACAACGACGGATAAGCATGCGTATTCAGCATCCAGTTTATAGTAATGGCTGTTGTCGCTGATGAAATTAGTATTGCCGTCACCCGGTTGCCGCTCCTGAACCAAAACCAGAAAATGCAGATTACCCCTGCTGCAAACACGATCCAGAGCGCCGCGTTAGTGGCCGGAAACCATAACGTGGAAAAAATTATGGGCACGGCCAGCACGCCCATGAAAAGGATCAGCTGGGAGATGCTGATCACCCGTTGCAGGTTTTCCGATTCAGAAATTTTATGACGAATGAATGCTGCGGTAAAGATGGCTGCGAGCGGAAACGTGACGAAGATGTAATGCGGCAGTTTGTAATGAGAAAGCGAAAGGGCGACGAAGGGTATGAGAAATCCGCCGATGGAGTAATACTCCGTTAGTGAATCTGGCGAGAAAATGCCTCTGAAGGTTTTAACCAGAAAATAAAAAAAAGCAGCCACAGCGATCAATGTCCAGGGTAACATGGACCAGCCGAAGACATGAATGAAGTAGAAATAACCGGCGTCATTCTTCCACGCATTCTCACCGGTGATTCTTCCGAAACTCTGTGTCCAGAAGAAGAATCGCGGACCGGCGGAACCGTATTGTGCATACAACCCATACGTCATGGGCAGCAAGACGAGGAACGTGACAACGATGCCGGCTAACCACTTCCACTGAAACAGTTTCTTCCACTGCCGTTTCATCATTAGGTGAACGAAAATCGCGGCGCCTGGAACGATGGCGCCAATGGGTCCCTTGGCGAGCATGGCCAGCCCCACGCCAGCGAAACCCGCGATGAGAAATTTCCACTTACCCGTATCAACAAACCGCACCAATTGCCAGGTGGCGAAAATCACATTGGCCGTGAGCAGCGTATCAGTCCGCACATCGTTGTTGAAGAGAAAAAACGCCTGGCAGGTGTATAGGATCAATGCCGCCACCAACCCGGTTTGCTCATCATACAAATGTTTGGCAAGGCGATACACTGAATAAACACCGAGCAACGTAAACAGGTACGATGGCAGTTTGTAAGCCGCCACATTCACTCCGAAAATCTTGAAAGAGATCGCACACAACCAGAACAGGAGCGGCGGCTTGTCGAGATAATTCTGGCCGCGGTTAAGTACCTCGAGGTAATGATGGTTCTCCATCATCTCCCGGCTGATGGCCGCGTACTGCGCGGCATCCACTTCCATGATGGGTATGAAAAGGCCGATGAGGTACACCAGCGTGGCCGCACCCATGAGCATGTAGAATGCGTTGCGTGACAAAAGGATCCCCGGCTGATTCATGGCAGGCAAAGATGATTAAAAGCTAAGTGAGAATGGTGAAGGGTGGCGAGACAAATCAATTTCCCCAACTTCAAAAGATCATCAATGGAAAACCAACAACTAGCAACTTACAACCGACAACCAACACCCGTCCTACCTCATATCAATCTCCGTATCGTCACCGAGATTGAGTGTCTGGCTCATGCCGCGGATGGTGGTGTCATTACCCACGAGAGAGTGATGAAGGAGCACATTGTCAAGAACGGCATCACTGCCGATGATGGAATCTTTAATGATGCTCGATGCGGCCGTTGTGTTTTCGCCGATCGTCACATTCGGTCCCACAATGCAATTGACCAGTTTGCAGTTATCCGCAATGCTCACCGGTTCGATGATGATGGAGTTTTCAAGCTGGAGGGTTGCGGATTGTTGGGGACCGAACTTCTTGAGGAGGATAGCATTCGTTTCCAGCAACGATTCCTTTCTTCCGCAATCAAACCAGTTGTTCACTTTGTAGCCCTTGAATACGATGCCTTTTTCAATCATGCGCATCAACGCATCGGTAAGCTGGTATTCACCCCTTGTCTTGATGTTATTCTGAATGATATAACCCAGGGCATCAAACAACTCAGCAGATTCATTGATCTTGTAAAGTCCTACGAGCGCGAGATTGGATTTCGGGATCACCGGCTTCTCAATCAACTGCCGGATCAATCCGTTCTTTTCTTCCATTTCCACCACACCGAAAGAACGCGGGTCATCCACCTTCTTCACGCAAAGGAGTGACGTAGGCGCGGAGGCAATTTCTTTCAGGTTCAGATCAAAAACACTATCGCCGAGTGCGATGAAGACCGGTTCATTTTCCTTCACAAACATTTCAGCGTGCCAGATGGCATGACCTATGCCTTCGCGTGTGCTTTGTTCGGCAAAGTGCGCGGTGATGTTGGGATATTTTTTTTCTACAAAGTCGCGGATCTTGTCGCCGAGGTAACCAACGATGAACACAAAGTCGTTCACGCCGGCTTCAATCATTTCATCAATGATGAATGCTAAAATAGGTTTGCCCGCAATAGGAATAAGCGCCTTCGGCTGCGAATAAGTATGGGGGCGAAGCTTGGTACCCGTCCCGGCGACCGGGATGATTGCTTTCATTCGGTGTTTCTCCGGCGATAAAGGTACAAACGAAACTTAAGAGGCGGGAATGGAAGCACAGGTAGTGAGAGAAAAAGGATGGATGAAAATTAATGTTACGAACAACTATCCATGGATTTATTACGCATGCCGCCACGGGATTGATCAGTTCCCTTTCACTTCAATGGTGCACAGCACCGGATAGTGATCGCTAAGTTTCTCACAAATGGTTTTATACCGGAGCACTTCTATTTGCTCATCAGTAAAAACAAAATCAATCCGGAACGGCGTGAGAAATCCCGAATACGTGGGACTGATTCCGAAACCCGCGCTGAGAAATGCATCATTCAGATCAGCGGCAAAGGTGTGATAGGTGAATGAGGCGGGCGTGTCGTTGAAGTCGCCGCACACCATCACGGGATAGGGGCTCTTTTTGATTTCTTCTTTCAGCCGGAGTGCCTGCTGCGAGCGGGCGATAAAACCGCTCTTCAGTTTCGAGAGAATTTTTCTGGTGGGTTTTACCTGCACGTCCTGATCCTCGGTTACGAGCTCCAGGTATTCATAATCGCCGGCCGAAAGATAAACGGATTGCAGGTGCGCATTGAAAATTCTGATGACAGTCGAATCCACTTTCACATCGGTGTACAGCGATGAATTGAATTTTGAATTGGTGAATCGTATGCCGGATGAACCGATGATGGGGTAGCGGCTGAACGTGGCCACTCCCCAGGCGCCATAACCTCCGCGCTCCACGGTTTTTTCAAAACGATAATAGGGATAGCCGAAGCGATTTTGTAATTCGCTGATGGTGGCGAAACCTCCGGTATCCATGCTGAAAAATTCCTGGAAGCAAATGATATCCGGCCGCTGATCATTGATGAGTTCCATGATCAGTTTCTTGGTGGCATCACCCTGTTTCCAGTTGTACAGGTCAAAGTTGCGTACGTTGTATGTCATGATTTTTACCGGGTGAGATGCGGAGGCGGCGGAGTGAAAAAGTGTGACTGCGAAATAGCTCTGCAGCGCCGGGAGTGAAAAAAGCACTGCGGCGATGGAAATCACGATGTAACGGAAGCGTGCCGCGATCCAGAAGAAGATGAAAAACACATTCACCGATAGCCATAAGGGAAAGAGTAATCCGAAAAATGAAAGCAGCCAGAATTTTTCAGGATTCAGATAGATGCTCCATCCGCCCGCTATGAGGCAAAGCGCAAAAACTGCATTGATGAAGAGCAAGAGGTGTCGGAAAAAAGTCACGCGGAGTTCCGTTTCGCTACGGCCTAAAGATCATTCTTCTTTACTCATCCTGAAGAGAAAGTCTTTCTCCTCTTTCGATAATGACTCGTAACCCGACTGGGAAATCTTTTCGAGGATGAAATCCAGTTTTTCCTGGTCGTTATGTTGCGGAACATTTTTCTGTTTGTAGTTACTGCCCACCGTACTTTTTTCCTTGCGGCGATAAGTCACTTTCAGATCCGGCTTCTTCCGGAACCAATTGGCCACGCGGTCAGCCATGGAATTCAGCGGCGAACCGGGATCGCGGCCGCGCTGCAACTGTTTCACATAGAAAAATCCGAAGAGCGCGCCGCCGAGGTGGGCGATGTGGCCTCCGGCATTGGATGATGGGATGCTGATGATGTCGATAATCACGAGCACCAGGGCAATCCATTTTATTCTCACGGCACCGAACAGGAAAAGAAACATCGTGTAATCGGGGACGAGTGTAGTGGCGGCAAACACAATGGCCATCACACTGGCCGAAGCGCCGAAGGCGCGCGCCACACCGATCGAATTATTGAACACGGGGAAGATGTTGTACGTGGCGATGTAGAGCAGCCCGCCGGCGATTCCGCCGAGCAGATAGACCGGCAGAATTTTTTTGTTACCTGCGAACTCCGAAAAAATTTTCCCAAACCAGTAAAACACCAGCAGGTTGAACAGGATGTGCATGAACTCGAAATGCGTGAACATGTACGTGATAATCGTCCACGGCTGCCGCACCAGTGTTCTCAAATCAGCAGGCAGGGCGAGGTAAGTGCTGAAGCCGGTAATGCCAAACGGCACATTCATGAAATACATGACCACCCGAACGAGGTTCACCGCGAGGAATACCAGCACGTTCACGAAGATCAGCTGATACACCATCCGGTCGCGCCGTTGAAAGGTGCCACGTATTTCCCGCCAGATCACATTACTCATTGCCTTGCTGAATTGGATAGACCAAGTTCGAAAACTTTTTCAATTCCAAAAAAAGAAAATTACCGGCAATAAAATGAAGGGGAGGAGAAGCTCAGTAAAAATTGCCCCGCATGTTACGCTGCCAGAATTTGACGATGATAAATCCGACGAGCGCTCCGCCGATGTGCGCGAAGTGCGCCACGCCGTCCTGCGCGCCGGTAAAACCGGCATACAGCTCCAGCGCGGCATAGAGGATCACAAAATATTTGGCTTTTACGGGAAAGAGAAAATAGACATAGAGATACATGTTGGGGAACAGCATACCGAAAGCGATCAGCACACCAAATACGGCGCCGGAGGCACCCACGATGGGGATGTCGGCGAGGCGTGCAGGAAGATCGCTGGCGATGCGCAGCGAGGCCTGCAGGTAATCAGAGGCATCGGGTGCTGCTTTCCATGCCGCGATGAACTGATCGGTTTTGAACGGATCCACCAGCAGATCATGCCGGGCAATGAGCGTAGCGAAAGCAGCCACACCGGGATGCGCCGCATATTCATTCACATCTTTCATGAGTGCGGCATACTGAATAGCGGTTACGGCGGAGTGACCGATGGCTCCGCCCAGCCCGCAGGCGAGGTAGAAAAACAGAAACCGCTTGGGTCCCCACACATTCTCGAGCATGCTGCCGAACATCCACAGCGCAAACATGTTGGAGAAAATGTGCATGAAGCTGCCGTGCATGAACATGTGCGTCACGATCTGAAACGGCTTGAACAAGTCGGAGGTGAAGAAGTGCAGCCCGAGCAGATTGACGAGATCAAAACCGGCTGTGGACTGTGACACGATGGTGGCCAAAAACATCAGCCCGTTGATGATCATCAGGTTTTTTACTACCGGAGGAAGAATGCTGAACCCCGAAGGGCGGTACTGCTGCATGCGCGCGAAGGTAGGGTGGGGAAAGCGAAAAGTGAGAAGTCATGGGTGAATGCCTGCCCGAGGATAGGCGGGGTCAATAGTGAGTGGTGAGTGGTGAATAGTGAATGGTGAATCGTGAATACGTGCCGTTAGACGGGCAGGGTTAATGGTCAAGGGTAATGCTGACGACCAGCAACCAACAACCAGCAACCATCAACTAACAACCACTTCACTTGCCCAAATAAGCCCGCAATCAATCTAATCCTTGCGTGTTCTCGTTCCGAAGTCCCGCAACGATCCGATGCGCGCAGGTCACTTCGAGTTTATCGAGAAGAGGCGTGGGATTGTTCAAACGGTCAAGCTGACAACCGATGCCGGCAATGGCGGATGGTTGTAATTCGCAGCTCGGGGCCTTGTAATGAAGACCCCGCGAGGAAGGAAAGATGAACCGTTAGTTTGATCACGCAGCGCACGCGAATGCTCACTCAAGTTTGCTCAACGACATTCGTGCCTGACATAAATGCTGGCATGCTTTGCTATGGTACTTCAACCTGCCGGTGTCCTTTAATTATTAAGTAGTCAATGCCAAGTACAAGTATTTTGGGAAGCAAAAGCATCGTGAAGAATGCCAGGTATGAAATGGTCACGGTTGGCGGCGGCGCAGCTAATGTAAAAACATGATTACCTGTTGCAGTGTCAGGGAAAACATAATTCTGTGTCAGGTTCCAGCCATAATGGATTGCAAAAGGGATGAACAATGAAAATGTCCTTGCATATGAATAAGCCAGCAATAGTCCCATTGCAAAAGCAAAGGTGAAAACAAGAATCATTTGTGTCACATTGCCCCAAATGCCTGTGTTGATCCAGTGCAAAACCGCGAAGATTACAGAAGTGATAATTACTGCTTTTGTCTGTCCGATTTTTTTGATCAGAATGTAAAGCAATGCTCCCCTGCAAAGCAGTTCTTCTGTTAAGACCATCCTGAACTGATTCCAGGTTTCAAGAAAAAATGACTTTGCTGTCAGGGATTGAGAAATGGTGTATTCTTCTTTTGCGATCCACATTCTCAAGATAAATGCAGTCGCAGAGAGCATGGCCGAAACAACAAAAAGGATTGTGAAATATTTCATTCTCTCTTTTGTGGGTGTCAACCCTAAAACAGATAAGTGGCCTTTTTCAAAGAGCCAAATCAGCAGCCAGGAAATAGCAAGCAGTCCAATTAATTGTAACATTTTTTGATGTTTGCTTTTTTGGGTGCGTCCGCATTAAAGTGCAAGCGTATGCTTCTGCCTTTTAATATTCCCGGCTGCATTAAGCGGATTCAGCGTGAGAGGTGGTGTTATTTTCATCCTCCGCTCTCTTCCTTCAATATAGTTTCGAATCTGGTCTTACTGATGTAATGGTCTGCCAGGAGTTTGCCGTCTTTGATCAAGCTGAATGTTCCAAAGCCCGAAGGAGCGTTTTGGGCTTCTTGTGGAGTGGATAGTTTCTTTACGGTCAGCCGGAGACCATGGTCAAGGGCAGACTGCTTAATGCTGGTAATGGACTTCTCATGCCAGGGGCATTGGTCTGAATAGATCAAATGCCAGCCACGATAAGAAGATTGATGCTTTGTCCAGTCAATGAAGCGGGGAATTTTTTCTTTCTTGTCAAAAGACTTTACCATGAGCTCAAAGCGTCCGAGTTTGTCGGCTATAGTAAACATGTTTTTTTCGAACAATGTCTTGTTTGCAATCCAGGGTCCGTCACTGCTCATAGTGCAAATGCCGGATTTGTGATGCTTTTTTGCGTGTTGTTCGCATTGTTTGATCAGCAGACTCCCTGTTCCTTTTTCTCTTGCATCTTTACCGAACAAAGCAATACACTGTATGAACAGGTAATTGCGCGCCTGAATGGGCCGCCAGGAAATTTCTGATGGAATGTATTCTATAAATCCAAGCTGTTTGCCTTTACCGTCAGTGGCGATCGTAATCTTAAGTCCTTTGTTTATTTTGTCTTTGAACCACTCGAGTTTAGCCAGATAGCCCGGCGATTTTTTATCCTTAACACAGTAAATGCCTGCATCGGCTACATTGTCGTTGGTTACTTCCAGGAGTGTTATTGGAAATTTGGCTTTGGTCATAAGTTTTTTTCCGCACCCGGTTGCCTCGCAGACCACCCGGTGCGAGACTCAAAGTTAGCTCAAAAGTCACTGTCCATTAGCCGTTGCAATGCTGTGTAGTTAGTGTGACACCCCGCAGTCGACTACTTTTCTCCTCATCCGGGTCTCCCGAAGGGGACCAGGTTGGTCTGAAGGATTTCCTTTCGCCCTGTCCCCATGCTTCGCAAGGGAGACAGTGCGAGGGGGAAGGAATGGTTGTTGAGATCGTTTAGCGAGGCGGCAAAGCCGCTTAAACAATTAAACCAATTCAAAGTGTGGCAAGATGGCTATCATCCAATCGAAATTGAAGGCAATGAAATGATCGGCCGCCCTCTTCACTACATACATCATAATCCTGTCGTAGCGGGTTTGGTTTCAGAAGCGGAACATTGGTGTTATAGTTCTGCGCTTGATTATGCAGGTGGGAAAGGTTACTTGAAGGTGGAATTATTGGAGTGAAGGACGCAGCGCACGCGAAAGCTATCGCAAATGCTCAACGACATTTGCGAGCGACAATGGCGAGACAAGGAAGGAGATGAAGTATTCGTTCAAGTTGCACACTACCGGCAACCTCAAGTTGATTATTATTCAGCCAGAAGAGACGCTTACCAACCCGACTCCTGTAAGCGTTGCTTATGAATTGGCCGGAGATTCGCTGAAGATTGTAGTCGCACCTCCTGGCTTGCGCCCCAAAGAAATATCAGCAAAAACAATCAGGAGTTTTCTAAAATATCAGTTGCTGTTTGATTACCGAGTTGTTCAGCTAATCCGATAAGAAGTCCTTCTGTTCCGCGTATGTAGCAGAGCCGATACAAGTCACCAAACTGAACCACTTCTCCAACAAGTTTAGCACCATGCCTTGCAAGTCTGGATAGCAATTCGTCAAGGTGGTCAACTCTGAACATGATGCGGAGATAGCCCAGCGAGTTTACCGGTGCGGTCCGGTGATCGGCAATTGTATGAGGTGTGAGAAATCGTGAAAGTTCAAGCCGGGAATTTCCATCGGGAGTAACCATCATGGCAATCTCGACGGTCTGATTACCCAGTCCGGTTACTTGCCCGGCCCACTCGCCTTCAACCGTCATTCGTCCTTCAAGCGTGAGACCTATTTCTTCGAAAAAAGAAATGGCCTGATCGAGTGACTCAACAACGATACCGACGTTGTGCATTTCCAGTAATTTACTTTTTGTCATCTTGTTATCTTCTGTTTAATCAGCATTATGCCCGGGGACTCGTCTTCAAAGTTGAGCATAATTGGTGAGGCATGCCCTGTTGATACGCGCCACGATGGAAAGCTCACACCACGGGGGGTTTGCTGCCAAAAAAGATTTGGTTTTATCATAGTATGCGCGACAGTGGGGGACAGAGCACGCGACAACGGGTGCTAGAAGTCATAGTTCCGTGGCTATTTGGACACACTCTTTTCTCAAGTCCGAAAGCAGTTGAAGTGCGGAAGGATTTTTTGCAAGATTGATTAGTGGTTTGTATTTGGTTATAAGTTCTGTTTCTATTGTTTCAAAGTCGCCATTAAAGTCAACCCAATTCACTTTCAAGTTATCGTTAATCCACCTAATAATTTTCTGTTCGTCAGTAGGGGCAAATTTGTAGTTGCGTTTATTTTTCATTGTCGTTAGTGAACCTTTTGGCGGTCTGTGTCCAAGCACCGCACCGATACTCCGAAAAAATGATCCGTGTCCGTTAGCACGAAGCTCTTGGTTCAAAAATCGTCTGTTCAAACTCTCGGTCGCAATACCGATGTAAATTATGTTGTGTTGTCTGTCCGCTAAAAAAGTGTTGAATGGTTTTGGAAGTTTGTTGATGTCCGCAATGCGAATACAATACAGTCCTGCGTTGTGAGGAACTAAATTGTCAATGCTACCTGCACTCTTAAAATTTTTCTCGTCCATCAAAACCTTTACTAGCAGGTCAGTGTCAACCGATGAAATTTGTGTTGCTTTAATTACTTGTTTAGGAGTTTCCGTTTTGGTCGCTTCAACTTTTGTTTTTGTTTGTCCGATTAGGTAAACGGTTGAACCGTCCCGATCAAAAATGTTTGCGTAGTTTCTTGTCCTACCGTGAATTTGAAACGCTTGAATTTTTGAACCGTCTTTTTTCTGATACCAACCGTTTTTGTTCAACTCGTCAGCGATTTGCTGAGTTGTCATAGGCAGTCCTGTCTGCCGCAAAAGTTTTTCTATTGCTTCGTGTAGTGTCATTTGGTCTGTTCGTTTGTGTTGTCAGTTTGATGTTTGCCCAATTCTGGCCCGAACGTCCACTCGTGCCTTTTCTCCTCAGCCCAGTCTCCCAAAGGGGACCGAGATGGTTTAAAGGGTCTCATTTCGTCCTGTCCCCATGCTTCGCAAGGGAGACAGTGCGAGGGTGGAAAGTCCCTGCGTCCTCGCGCCATCCGTCCACGAGTCATAAGTCAACTTTGAAACCAGCAACAGGCAACTATTTCCCCTGCTCAAACAACCGTGCAATTTCCTCGAGGTCGAAGGTGAGTATGGTGAGCTTGCCATTGGGCGCCACGAACGGTGTTTCGCAGGCGAAGAGCTGATCAATGAGCTGGCGCATTTCTTTTTCATTCAACTGATCGCCAGATTTCACGGAAGCGCGCCGGGCCATGGAGTAAGCGAGCTGCTGCCGTTTGTTGAATTTGGTTTGCGAAGCGCTCTGCTTGTATTCATCGAGCATGCTTTCAATCACTTCCTTCACTTTCACTTCTTTTAGATCGGAGGGAAGTCCGTGCGCGACAAACGAGCTGCCGCCGAATTCCTGCAGATCGAAACCGAGTGCTTTCAGTTCCGGCAAAAGTTCTTTCAGCAACTCGCCGTCGGCGGCATTGATGTGAATGGTTTCGGGAAACAGTTGCTGCTGCGAAGAGAGGTTGTTATTCTGCAAGCCCGTGAGATATTTTTCAAACAGGATGCGCTCATGCGCCGCCTGCTGATCAATCAATATGAAACCCGATTTGATCTGCGACACGATGTATTGCTGATGCATCTGGAAAGGCGCGGGCTGCTCCGCAGAAAAATCTTCAATCGCCACCTGATTGGCATGCGACTCCGTTCCTTCTTCGGTGCTCGGCAGCGTAACGGTCACGCTCTCGCGCTGCTTCGCAATCTCGTAGAGTTTTTCCCAGTGCCGGGGTTTCTGCTTGTGCAGGAAGAAGGACGTTTCGCCGGGAATGCCGCCGCTCTTCGCTTCCACCGTTTCACTTTCCTGCGTGACCACATGGGCTGAAGGTCGTGAAGGCATGGACGTGAATGCTTCGAGCCGGTCAAAGGCCGTTTCGCGGTCGAAGTCGAGCGTGGGCGTGATGGAGTATTTCGCCAGCCCGTGCTTGACAGCCGCATTCACAAAGGCGTACACAATTTTCTCGTCGTCGAATTTGATCTCCTGCTTGGTGGGGTGCACGTTGATGTCAATCTTCGACGGATCAATGTCGAGGAAAATGACATAGAGCGGAAAAGAGTCCTTCGTCAGCAACTGATCATAAGCGCTCACCACGGCGTGATTGAGATAGTTGCTTCGGATGAATCTTCTGTTCACAAAAAAGAACTGATCGCCGCGTGTTTTCTTCGCCGCGTCGGGTTTGCCGATGAAACCGAAGATGCGCACCACGGTGGTTTCTTCCTCGAGCGGAACGAGGCGCTCATTGTAATGCGCGCCCAGCACATTCACAATGCGCTGCCGCAGGTTGGCCGGCGGCAAGCCGAATACGAGGAGTCCGTTGTGATGGAGCTCGAAATGGACTTCCGGATTGGCTAATGCGATACGCTGGAATTCATCAATGATGTGGCGCATTTCCACCGGATTTGCTTTCAGGAAATTTCTTCGCGCCGGCACATTGTAAAAGAGATTTTTGATGGCGATGGATGTGCCGTCGGCGGTTTGAACGGCTTCCTGTTTCTTCACTTCTGCACCTTCAATCTCGATCAACGTGCCGAGCGAATCTTCTTTTCTTTTCGACTTCAGTTCCACTTGCGCAATCGCCGCCACGGAGGCCAGCGCTTCGCCACGGAAACCCATGGTACGGATGGCGAAGAGATCATCAATCGTGGAAATCTTGGACGTGGCATGCCGCTCGAAACTCATGCGCGCATCGGTCTCGCTCATGCCGCAGCCGTTGTCAATCACCTGTATGAGCGATTTGCCTGCATCCTTCACAATGAGTTTGATGTGCGTGGCACCTGCATCCAGGGCGTTTTCCATCAGCTCCTTCACCGCCGAAGCCGGCCGCTGAATTACCTCGCCGGCAGCGATTTGATTGGCGATGGAATCGGGGAGTTGGCGGATGATGTCGGGCACTGCGGAATTGTTGATGTTTGATTTTTTACTTGGGATGGAAAGCGGTGCGAAGTTATGATTTGAACCTTACAACCGATTATGTGAATTCATGAAATCGAGCCGCTGCGTGTTCTGCAACACGAAACATCGCACAGTGACCATTAATTACCGCAATCGCCTTGATGGCAGTACTCAGCCCCACCGTATCTTTGGCACTCGGTCAATGAAACGGGTTACTTTCTTTCTTCTCATTTCCTTATGCCTTCCTGCAATCACTCTTGCGCAGGATGTCATCATGTCTCCGCCGCAGAAGGTGAACACCGGCATTTCAAAAGTGGAGATTCTGGGGCGCACGGATCAGGGCATCCTGGTCCGTCACACGCAGAAGGAGGATGACGAGATCGTGGCGTTTTACGACAACATGCAGCAGCACTGGCGAAAAAAAATTCCGGTGCATGAGAAGAACGCCATCATCACCCACATCACCACCTTCGATGACAGCGTGATTTTCTTCTACACCATCGCGGCAAAAGGAGTGACTGAGTTGAAAGCGGCCAAAACCAGCTCGAGGATTGAGTCGCAGGCGCGACTGGTCATTTGTGATTCGCTCTCCCGTAATGCCTTCAGCCAGGCGCCGTCGCCCAGGTTCCGCGAGTCGGCGGACAAGCGGTTTATCCTCGCCTGGTTTCCCGATGCCAATTTTGAAAACAACAAATTATTGCATGCCACCTGTTACAATGCCTGGCTGAAACCCGTTTGGAAAGCGGTGACCAGGTTGCCCGGGCTGGAGCATCCTGAAGTGATTGATGCCACGCTCGACTCGGCCGGCAATGCTGTATTCGTTTGCGGCGATTACCGCGACCGCAGCATCCGCAACGATTTTGATTACACGGCGCTGCTCACGCTTTCCATCCGTGACCGCGCCATGAAAATTCATCCGCAGATCATCACAAATAAGGACATCTTATACTCACGCGGCATCGTCAAAAGCGATGTGCTTACCGGCAATGTTTTATTCGCCGGATTGTATGCTCATGCCGTTGGCACGGAATCCAGCGGCGTTTTTCTTATGAAATACAATGCCTCGCTGGATACGGTGGAGAAAGTGAACTACCTCGCTCACACCACGGAATTTCTTTCACAGCTCACCGGCAGCGCTACGCCTAAAAAGAACGATGGCTTTTATGATTTTGAATTAATGGAACTCATTGTGAAGCGCGACGGGGGCGCTGTGATACTGGCCGAGTCGCATTCCACGAGTTCCGAAACCTACTCGTCTTCCGGCGTCGGCGGCTTTGGTTTCTCCGGCGGGTTTGTGGTGAATACATTTCATTACGATGACATCATGGCCATCAGTTTCAAGCCCGACGGCAGCGCCGAGTGGAAAACCATCCTTCATAAGAAACAGGAAACCGAAGGTGACGGCGGATTCTTTTCTTCCTTTGCCATGATGATTGCCAAACGCCGTGCTTACCTGCTTTACAATGATCAGATCAACGGTCAAACGGTGGTGGCGTATTACGAACTGGATGCCGATGGCAACCAATCGCGCACCGAACTGCTGAATGCCGAGCGCAAAGGCATTATGCCGGCGATGAAACAGGGCAAACAGGTTTCGGCCAATGAACTGGTGATACCGAGCTTCAAGCGCAATTACCTTCAGTTCATCAAAATCACTTTTTAAAAAGAGCGCGGCGCCTTGATCAGTATTTTCCGATCGTATCATCCGGGTGTCATTTTTCTGCTGCTGCTCTACACAGCCATGTTCCGCGTGCCGATCCTGCTGGCCGCCGTGCCTTTCACGCCACCGGAGTCGGCCAACTACCTGAGTTCTCTCACATACCAGTTGCTCAGCTGGCTCATCGGTGATCGCAACTACATTTATCACGTAGCGGCTTCGGTGCTGGTTTTCTTCCAGGCATTGTACTTCAATTACATCATCAACAACCACCGCATTCTCAGCCGCTCGAGCTACCTGCCAGCCATGTCGTATGTGCTGGTTTCATCGGTGCTGATTGAATTTACGTTGCTCACGCCGGCGCTTATTGCCAATACGTTTCTGTTGTTTGCGTTGTCAAAAGTTCTTTCCACCTACAAGAAGGAAAAAGCATCGCCGATCCTGTTTGATGCTTCCTTGCTGGTGGCAATGGCCTCACTGTTCTTTTTTCCTTACATCGCATTCTTTCTTTTCATCCTCGCTGCCATGGTAGTGCTTCGGCCGTTCAACATGCGCGAGTATCTTATTTCGGTGATCGGGTTGCTGCTGCCTTATTACTTCATCGGGGTTTACTTTTTCTGGTACCATAACCTCGATGCTTTCTGGAAAACGATTGAAATCACCCAGCTTAATTTTCCCCTTCAGCAACTGGAGCGCAGTGTGCGGGTGATCGTTACCGGCAGCACATTGCTGGCCGTAGCGCTGTGGACATTTTTTTATGTGCAGGGAAATATTTTCCGCATGGTGGTGCAGGTGCGCAGTTACATGATGGTATTCATCTTTCTGTTTGTGGCCGGTGTCTTTTCTTTGTTGATTCAGTTCACCGGTGAGTTTTATCATTTCGTTTGGATTGCCATCCCCATCGGGTTGGCCTTCGCCATTTTCGGTATGGAAATCCGCAGGAGATGGGTCGCCGAGATCGTCCATTTCTTCCTACTTTTGTCCGCGTTGTTCTTCCAGTATTATTCCCTTGTAAAATGATGTTGCCATGAAATTAGGTGTGGTCATTTTTCCCGGTTCCAACTGCGACCGCGATCTCATTCACGTATTGGAAAATGTGATGCAGCAGGAAGTGAAAGTGCTGTGGCACAAAGAGACCTCCCTCGGCGATTTTGATCAGAAAGATTGCATCATGTTGCCCGGCGGATTCAGTTACGGCGATTACCTGCGTTCCGGCGCCATTGCACGGTTTTCACCCATCATGAATCCGGTGATTGAATTTGCCAACAGCGGTGGTTATGTTTGGGGCATCTGCAATGGCTTTCAGATTCTTTGCGAAGCCGGTTTGCTGCCCGGTGCTTTACTGCGCAACGCGAATCAGCAATTTGTTTGCAGGAACGTTTTCGTGACACCGGTCACTACCGACAGCGCAGTTACAAACGCTCTCGATCGCGGCAGGGCTTATAAAATTCCCATTGCTCATGCTGAAGGGCGCTATTATACCGATGCGAAAACACTGAAGCAACTGGAGGATAACCAGCAGATTCTCTTCAAATACTGTGATAAGAGCGGAGAAATCAATGAGGCCGGCAACCCCAATGGTTCCCTTCATAACATTGCCGGCATCTGCAACGTATCAAGAAATGTATTCGGTATGATGCCGCATCCCGAGCGTGCGGCAGAAGAAGCACTGGGAAATATTGACGGCAGGTTTCTGTTTGATTCCTTTATTCAGTTTCAGGGACGGGCTGAAGTGGATGTAATGGATGATTTGCTCCGCTGAGTGTAGCCGGTTATCAACCCCGTCATTTATGAAGCATCACCTAATTTTGCATAGAATTATGCAGCCGATTATGAGAAGCAATTTGCATTTGATTTTCGCACTCATCGTGTCGGGCATCTTTTTGCATCTGCCGGACGTTCATGCACAATATGTCAATCCCAATGTAGCATGGTCCACTTCGGTGAAGAAAGTGAGTGAAAGTGAATTTGATCTGGTACTGAAGGGCAGCATATCCAAAGGATTCCATCTCTACAGTCAGAATATCAGCGAAGGTGGTCCCATCCCCACCACCTTCACCTTTGAAAAGTCAGCAGATTACAAACTGGTAGGTAAGGTAAAGGAAAGCGGTAACCGGCATGAAGAGTTGGAGCCGGTTTTTGACAATATGAAACTGATCTGGTTTGAAGATCAGGTCACGTTTACGCAGCGGGTCAAAATCACGAAACCGCAGGTGACGGTGAAGGGGCTGATCAATTTTATGACGTGCAACGACAGGATGTGCGATCCGCCCAGCGATTACATTTTTGAATACACACTATCAGGCACACCCACATCCATGGCAGCACCTGCCGACACAGCCGGCAAAACGATGGCGCCCGTGAACGATACATTGGTGAAGGCCAATCAAGTTGTTGCTAAAACTGACACGGTATCTAAGACAGTAGTTGATAAGGTGACGGCAGTACAAAAAGGCGCTGATATCGTTGAGGGCGATGTACGGAGCAAGGGTTATTGGGCAACATTTTTAGCGGGAGTACTGAACGGGCTGATTGCCCTGCTCTTTCCCTGCGTGTGGCCCATCATTCCGCTCACGGTTAGTTTTTTTCTCAAACAAAATGACAAGAAGAAGAAGGGCTCCATGCTGGCATTGGCCTACAGCTTGTCCATCATGATCATTTTTGTGCTGATCGGCGTACTCATTTCAGCACTTACCAACGGGCAGATGGCCAACTCACTCAGTACCGGCTGGTTCTTTAACATGCTTTTCTTCGTGATCTTCTTTCTGCTGGGACTCTCTTTCCTGGGCGTATTTGAAATCACACTGCCTTCGGGGCTGGTGAACAAAGTGGATTCCATGTCAATGAAAGGCGGCCTGATCGGAATTTTCTTCATGGCCTTTGCGCTTGTGCTGATCTCATTTTCCTGTACGGTGCTATTCATCAGCAACCTCATTTCCATCGTTACACAGGATGGCGATTTCCTGAAACCCATTGTGGGCTTCGCCGGATTCGGTATGGCTTTCGGATTACCCTTTGGCTTGCTGGCCTGGTTTCCCACGTTACTGAAACAACTGCCGCGTTCAGGGCACTGGATGCACGTGCTCAAAGTGACATTTGGTTTGCTGGAGATTGCGCTCAGTTTAATTTATCTCTCCAAAGTGGATATGGCGTATCACTGGGGAATTATTTCACGTGACGTATTTCTGGCCATCTGGATTGTAATCTTCGCCGTGCTCGGAATTTATTTGCTCGGAAAATTGAAACTCACTTCGCAGGATGATGACGCGCATATCTCCGTGCCGAGGTTGCTCGTCGCCGTGGGGTGTCTTGCCTTTGCCATCTACATGGTGCCGGGTTTGTTCGGTTCGCCGCTGAAACCGCTGAGTGGTTTTCTGCCTAACTATTCTGAGTTCTCCATTGCCTATGAGCAGGGCGGCGGGTCAATAAACGGAACTTCTTCAGCAGCAGGCCAACATAATCCGGAGAAAAACGAGTCGAAGAAATATGCAACGCTATTTGAGTCGCCGCTGGGCCTTGATCTGTATTTCGATTACGATGATGCTTTAGCACATGCCAAAGCAGTGAATAAACCACTCTTCATTGACTTCACCGGCTGGGGTTGTGTGAACTGCCGTAAGATGGAGAAATCAGTTTGGCCCGCTCCGAGCGTACTGGAGCGGCTGCGCAATGATTATGTGACGGCATCATTGTATGTAGATGACAGAACCCCGCTTCCGGAAAATGAACGCTACTTCTCAAAGAAACTGAATAAGGAAGTGAAGACATTAGGCGATAAAAATTTCGATCTCCAGTTTTCCCGTTTCGCCATGGGCGCTCAACCTTATTATGTATTACTGGATACCGCCGGCAAGCTGCTCACCGAGCCGCGCGGTTACACACCCGATGCGAATGAATATGCCCGGTTTCTTGATGAAGGTCTCAGCAAATTCAGAGAAAACACGGCACAGATTTCTGCCAGTGGCGCAAATGTTTCTGTTAGTGCCAGGTGATCGGGCTGAGCTTTTCGTTCAAATATTCATTTATCCTTTTGAATCGTTCGGTAAATCAACGATCAGTTGACCTGCGCATTTACAAGTGTTGGTTTACAGATTTCAACTGAAAAATTTTATGCGAATGGGACACCGTGAGATTAAGGTGCCTGAACTTCTCTTACGCTCACGATCAAATCGAACTGCACAGTGATTACATCATTCACTTTGATAAGTCCGAAGAAGGCGCGTGGTGGCTCAAGCCCGTAGCTGTTAAGCGAAATCTGATGTTTGCCACTGAAGCGGTAGCTGCCGTCTGCATTTTTTACCGATTCCACTTTTACATTGTTCACTTTCTTTTTCCCGGCCAGCGTGATGTAAGTTTTTGCCACAAAAGCATTGGCCGATGCGGGGCGGATGGGCTTACCGTCAGCCGACTGCACTTCGGCCAGTTCCACCACGATAAACGGATATTGATCGCCATGCATCGTGGCGCACAGGTTGGTATTCATTACCGCATTTCCGCAATCAAGTGATTCGGTTTTTACTTTCAGGATGGCGTTACTGAAAAGCGAGCTTGTGTTTGTGGCATTGGTGCTCAGGGAGAGCTGATGATCATAGATTGTTTTTTCAGAAACACAGGCAAACTCGTTCACATTGGTAGAGCCAATCACCGTGACTTTGCTACCGGCGAGAATGGTGTAAGAGATAATCTGATTACCTGATGAATCTTGCGCGTAAACCGGTGAGCATATTTCGTGCGCAAAGGCAGCAATGAACAATATGATGAACCGTACAAGCATGGTATATGAGGCGGAAGCTAAAATAAAGGGCTGTCTTAATTTGTCAAGACAGCCCTTCACTATCATTCAACACAATAATCAGAATCCAAGGCACGCTTCAATCATGAAGCCATTGAACTTGCCATCCTTCCTGATGTCGTAGTTCGGGAAGTCTTTATACTCCTGGTTTACGTATTCCGCTTTGAGCATCACCTGATCGAGGAGATACCAGCCGGCGGAAACCGCCCAACGGTTGACTGTCACATTGGGAATGTCACCGTTATCGTCTTTCCACGTTACGCCATTCGGGTCTTTGAGCAGGGGTTGCGCGGTGACTGTGTTGTAGCGGCCGGCAATCCAGAAGTGCTCATTAGCCGGGAAGCGATAGATCACATCAATAGCATATTGTGATGCATTGCGTTTGTCAATCTCAGTCACCTGTCTGCCGTTGGCAAATTCCGCTGTACCAAACAACTCCAGTCCTTTGAATTTTACAAACGGGTTGATCATAAAGCTGGTTACCTGATCACTGAAACCGGGGTTGAATCTGCCGGAGAATGCAGTACCGGTAGTGGAATATGTGGTGTTCTCCAGTACGCCGAAGTAACGGGAACCGGTGCGGTCGCCGCCGAAGAGAGTATTGCTGGCAGAACTATTCGTAGTATAAACTGAACCACTGAGCCGGAAGCGAAGGTCATCGTTAAACTGTTTATCATAAGCAATTTTGCCTATGATGCTCGGTGCGCGCTTATTGATCGGAACGGCATCGCTGTAGCCGGGCAGTCCGGGATCCTGCGTGGTGCTGTCAACCGCATCCATTTTTTGATTCCAGGTGATATCGCCTTTGATTTCACCGCCCGTCATGGCACCAACGATGATGAAATTGTTGTACTTGAACTGCAACTCACCACCGATCTCTGTAGTGAACTGATCCATGACAAGATTTTCCACAAAAGGATTGTACATCGCATTGCCACCATCACTTCGGCGATAATGCTGGTCGCCGTAGTTCACTTCATAGTCACCGAATTTGATCGTGAAGTATTTCATCAGGTTGTTAATGCCGTTGCTATTCAGGAACGTGAGTTTGTCGAACTGGACATAGCCGCCTTTCACCCACGCTTCCTGGTGGTGCCGTGATGACAGGTAGGTCACCAGGTTCACATGCACCCCGTCATAAACCTGGAAGTCGAGGTTCAGATTTGCCTGCGCCAGGTTGAATCCGTTGGTGATGAGGATCAACTTGCGATCGTCCACATTGTCTTTGTTCGCATCAACCAGCGGCCAGCCGGCGGTGCTGTCAGTGTTCATGGTATTCTCATGACTGAGATTCTGAAACTGAAATGAGGTACTTACCCCCAGACGGAATTTAAATCCATCCCAGGGAATGGAATCATTCTTCGGAGTTTCAAACATGTTTAGCCCTGTATGATCATAAGGACGAAGGTTTTGAATCTTGGTCTGTTGCGACCAGGAGGCCGAGGTAGTCAAGATCAACATGCCAGCCAGCATGTATCTGATCAATGCATTGAAGGTTTTCATAACTTTTGGTTTTGGAATTAATTAATTACGTGAATTGAAATTGATTTTACTTTTTAGTGTATGATGATTTGAATTTGAGATCAACGGATTCTCCCACTTTCATTGCTCCCATAAAAGCGGTGGGTGGTGATACATTCCACTCTTTCATATTTATCTTCTTCGCACCCTCAAATACAAGGGTCGTGTTGTTTCCGCCCACCTTTACCTGCAAGTCAACCGGTTTGGACACGCCGGCAATTTTCAGGTCACCCCGGGCACTGATGGTGGCACCTGGCTTTACGTTACTCAATACAGAAGTGAGTTTGAATGCAATGGTCGGGTTATCATCAGCTTTCAGCGCTTCATAGGTTTTGTTGTCCATGATGCTGCCTTTGGTACTCTTGATTGACTTGACATCAATATTGAGATCGAGGGCTAATACATTAAAGGACCCATCCGTATTCCATTGAATCCTGGCCTGTCCCGTGGCTTTGCTTGCTGTTTCCTCCCAATCATGAACATTGGAGGTGCCGGAAATCTGAATGCTGAAATCGCCGGCTAATCCATATATATCCTGAGCGGCAAGATTTGTTTGAATGAGCAGGAATGCGGTAAAAAAGAATAGTGAAATGTGTCGGAGGGTGCTATGTGATTTCATGAGTGCAGGAATTATTTCTGTTTCATTTTACGGAGGCGAAAGTTGGAAGTATGGCCTATTGTAAGTTATGATTTGCGTGGGAGTGAAACATGACGCTTGTCAGTATTTTTTTCGTGAAAGTTGCAAGTGGATGATTTCAATGCATGCTGCACCACGGAATGTATTATGATATACGAATTAAATCGTGGAAATAAAATGTGCGGTACGCGGGAATAAAAGAAGTGGAACGCAGCGGAACTTGAACTGGTAAATCTGGCTCAGAACATGCAAGCAGCACCTTGCCTTTCGGGTAGTATAATATAGTATTCGGCATTCCGGAGGTGAATGCATGGCTAAAAGAATAAAGTTAGACCTATCAGGGATTTACCCGTACGAACACAGCAGCTGCAATCACCGCCTGAATGAATCCGTAAAGCAGCCACGTACCAACTTGTTCAATGGTAACCGACATGGCGCTATAAATCATCCACATGCTCGGCAATGTGGCCACCACGAGGTACACCAAGCCAAATTCAAGTTCTTTGAGTAAGCGGGGCTTGTCAAACTGGGTTTTAAACCGGTCCCAAAACCAGGCCAGCGCAAAACTCAGGATAAAAGGGTGCACGAAGTAAAGCACCGTTCCTTTGGATGATGATCTGAAAGCCGGGTCATAATATTCAAGAGCCAGATTCGGAAAGAAGTAAACAGTGAAATACAGAACGCCCACACTTACAATAAGGAGGACAAATGCGGCAACGAGGCCGCTCAAGAGGACTTTTTTCATGGGTTTGATTTTGAAGGATAGTGCATCACAAGGGTGGTGCTAACATGAGGATAAAAGTATTCTGTTTCTACTTCCGCCAGTCATGCTAACTATTTCCCGGAGTTCTGACTTTTGTCATGCCTTAGTACGCAAAATCTGTTATCGCCCCGTCCGCCAGGTCATGAAATAATTTGCGGTTGCCGTTGTTTTAAAATTCTCAAACCTGCACACGGTTTCCCTATGTCTTATTGAAAACCAGTCAAATATTAGACCCTTGCTGCGAAAAAAGAATTCGCTGATCATGCAACCTCAATTTTTCTATTTTCATCTAACAAAACGTGCCCGGAGTGTGAACAAACCAACCGTTGTCCTCAACTCGGCATCATTGCAATATAAATTTTGTCCAATCATTTTTTCATTCACCAAATTAAAAACCCTATGAAACAAGCGATCCGATTTTTCTCGGCGATGCTTGCCATCATGCTGGCATGGCAGGTATCACAAGCTCAGAACCGGGCCATCACTGGTACGGTTAAAGATCCAAACGGGGATGCGATTATAGGTGCCTCAGTCATCGTGAAAGGAACCACTACGGGAACCTACTCTGATGAGAACGGCAACTATACTCTCAGCGTTCCTTCCAATGCCACAACTCTTATCTTCAAGTATCTTGGGTTTAAAACCCAGGAGGTAGCGCTCACTGCCAGCAATGTAGTGAACGTAACACTTGAAGAAGACGTGCTTGGTTTGGATGAAGTGGTAGTGACAGCCATTGGTATTTCTTCTGAAAAGAAGAAACTCGCCTACGCTGTGCAGGATGTTTCCGGTGAGCAGATCACGGCTGCCGGTAACAACAACACCATGCAATCACTCGGTGGCAAAGTAGCTGGTCTTAAAGTGATCAGCGCCTCAGGCGCACCGGGTTCATCCGTGTACATGCAGCTTCGCGGTACCACATCCATCACCGGTGACAACCAGCCGCTCTTTGTGGTGGACGGTGTTCCGCTCGACAACTCATACAACTACTCGGGAAACCCGGATAATGTAGGAGCACTCATTAATAATAACCTCCTTGAAAGCGTAAACAACTCCAATCGCGCCATCGACATCAACCCGGATGATGTGGCTTCCATCACGGTTCTTAAAGGACCCGCAGCTACCGCTCTCTATGGTATTCGCGCTGCGCACGGCGCCATCATCATCACCACTAAGAAAGGTGGAGCTGCCGGCACCGGAAAGGGAATCCATGCTACGTACAGCAGCACATTTACTTATGAGGAAGTGAACAAATTACCTGATCTGCAAAATGAATATGTGAAGGGTACAGGCGATGCGCTCCGTTCTTATGAAAGTTCTTCTTCCGGATCATGGGGACCTGCGGTTCATGATGAGAACGGAACATTGCAACTATACTGGGATCCTGCGCAAGCAACCAATTTCAATCAATATGGTCAGTTGGTTCAAACCACCAACCCTGATACTTTCGGACATGCACTCATTCCATTCACGCCCTATGACAATGCAGATCAATTCTTCCGCAAGGGTCATACATTTGAAAACAACATTGCTCTTAGCGGGGGAGGTGATAACGGAGGCTTCCGTCTTTCTTTCGGTGCCCTGAACCAGGATGGTATTGTTCCGCTCTCCACTTTTGACCGGTACACTGCAAAGTTGGCCGGTGAAACACAGCTTTCTTCTAAATTCAATATCGGTGGATCTGTTACTTACATCAAATCCGGTGGTAACCGGGTGCAGCAGGGATCAAACCTTTCCGGTCTGATGCTTGATCTGCTCCGTACCCCTATTTCATTCGACAACTCCAACGGCAGTGATGATCCGACAGATCCTTCAGCATATATACTCGCTGATGGAACTCAGCGTAACTACCGTGGCGGTGTTGGATATGATAACCCGTATTGGACCATCAATCAAAACCCGTTTGTAGATGATGTGAACCGCGTTTATGGCTATGGTGAAGTAGGGTACTCACCATGGACCTGGCTTAAGCTGACCGAGCGACTGGGAAATGATTTCTACTCCGATCGCCGCAATCAGCATTTCGCAGTGGGTTCGCGCGCTATTCCAGACGGGCAAATCTTTACGCAGGATTATTTCTACCGTCATTTTAATAACGATGTTCTGGCTACGGCAACTAAAGATTTCTCGGATAAATTTTCTGCCTCACTTACGGTGGGCAACAACGTATTCAGCCAATACACTGAGCAGGTGTATGTACAGGGTGATAACCTGAACATCCCTGACTTCTACAACATGTCGAATGCTTCCAACGTACTAAGCAGGAATTCTGTCGGTCGCTATCGCACGTACGCTTTCTACGGTTCTCTCGATCTCGGAATTGCCAACCAGTTGTACCTGACTGTAACGGCAAGAAATGAATGGTCATCCACTTTGCCACAGGATAACAATTCATTCTTCTATCCGTCAGTGGCAGCTTCATGGGTATTCACCGAGCCGCTCGGATTGAGCAACAGCAAAGCATTCCCGTATGGAAAACTCCGTGCTTCATGGGCACAGGTTGGAAACGATGCGCCGATTTATGTGCTGGGAACTTACTTCTCACAGGTAACGGCAGCCGATGGCTGGACGTCAGGTATCGCTTATCCGTTACCTGACCGTGATGGTAACCAGACAACATCCTACGGATATTCTGCTACACTCGGAAATCCGAACCTGAAGCCCGAAAAAGTAACTTCATGGGAAGTAGGCGCTGATCTTCGTTTTGTAAATAACAAGATTGGATTGGATGTCACTTACTATGAATCAAAGTCAGAAGATCAGATTGTACCGGCACCTATTGCAGGATCAACCGGATTCCAGCAGCAATACCTTAATTCCGGTTCTATCAAGAATTCCGGGTTTGAAGTAGCGCTGAACCTCACCCCGGTTAAAACCAAGGATTGGAAATGGGATATCGGCGTGAACTGGAGCACCAACAAATCAGAAGTGCTGTCACTGGCTGAAGGAGTTGACATTCTCTTCCTCGGCGGATTTGAAGGATCAGCCATCTATGCCGTACAGGGTCAACCCTACGGAACCATTTATGGCGGTCGCTGGCTGCGCGATGCTTCCGGCGCTATCGTTATTGGCCAGGATGGATATCCGATTCCAGATGCACAGATTGGTGTAATCGGAGATGTGAATCCTGACTGGATTTCCGGTATAAACACCACCGTTTCCTGGAAAGGACTCAGCTTGTATGCACTGTTTGACATTCGCCAGGGTGGTGATATCTGGAACGGAACCCGCGGTGCCTTAACCTTCTTCGGAAGAACTGACAATACACTGGATAGAGGTACCACCACCACGTTTGAAGGAAATGTGGGTGTGTTTGATCAGGATGGAAACCTGCTCTATGATGCCAACGGTTTCCCGCAAACTGAAGGAAAGAACACTACCGTGGCCACGCTTGACCAGGCCTGGTATCAGGGTAACGGCGGCGGATTCGGTCCCGTTACGGAGCAGTTTATTGAAGATGGTTCGTACGTGAAGCTGAAGGAAGTTTCGCTCACCTATTCCATCAGCCCGAAGGCATTGGAAAGAACTCCCATTGCCGGATTGGATATTTCGCTCATTGGGCGTAACCTCTGGTTGCAGACCGATTACAAGGGCGTTGATCCTGAAACAAGTTTGACAGGTGCGAATAATTCACAGGGTATGGATTACTTCAACATGCCGGGAACCCGCAGTTATGGTTTGAACGTGCGCCTCACCCTGTAATCATTAACACTAAAAACGTACAACAATGAGAACTATAAAATTGATGAGCATTCTGGCGGTGGTGATCGTACTGATCACCTCCCAGTCCTGCAAGAATGGATTTCTTGAAGGAGTAAATGACAATCCCAACTCACCGTCTGAAGTGACCCCGCGGGTACTTCTGCCCGGTGCTGAAGGTAACCTGGCTTATGCACTGGGTGGTGACCTCGGGCGATATACTGCACTCATGACGCAGTATGTAACCGGAGCCAGCCGCCAGTTTTCGAGCTATAACAGCTATGTGTTCACAGAGGAAGATTTCAATAACCTCTGGAACAACCTGTACGCTGCCACCATGAAGAATTACTTTACCATCATACAAATTGAAGAGGCCTCTCCGGGCAACTACAGCATCTATGATGGTATTGCCCGTATTCTCATGGCTTACACGATCGGACTTTCTACTGATGTGTGGGGTGACATTCCCTATGATGAAGCATTTCTCGGCAACGAGCAACTTCATGCGCCGTACAATACACAGGAAGAAGTGTATAACCGCATTCAATCACTGCTTGATGTGGCTATAGATGAAATGTCAAACGATCCGGGCGATGATTTTGATGTTCCGGATGCAAACGACTTCATTTACGGAGGCGACGCAGCTTCCTGGATTTCGCTCGCCCATGCGCTGAAAGCGCGGTTCTACATTCACCTTATTAACGTGGATCCGGGTTATGCACAAATGGCACTGGATGAAATCAATGCAGGCGGCCCGATTGCCGATGCGGAATATCCTTTTAACTCAGCAGGTCCCGGTCCGTGGTATCAATACATCGA
The DNA here is from genome assembly GCA_018267315.1 of Bacteroidota bacterium. Taxonomy (GTDB): domain Bacteria; phylum Bacteroidota; class Bacteroidia; order Chitinophagales; family UBA10324; genus JAFDYS01. Next base: position 27,088 of record JAFDYS010000055.1, read on the forward strand.
GCAACGTGATGATATTGCATACGATGGTTCCTGCCTACAACTGATGCAGACCCGTGATGATCCGCGCTACGGAGTGTATGTGGATGTGAACGGAGATTACTGGGGCCCCGGTTACCTTGGTCCTTTCTTCTCTGCTGACAACTCACCGGTTTGGCTGATGACTGAATTTGAGCGCAAGTTCATCGAGGCCGAGGCAAGGTTCAGAACAGGTGATGCAGCAGGTGCGCAAACCGCATTCACCGAAGCCATTCAGGCCTCTATGGATTTCTACGGTGTTGACGGTGCCGCATACATTGCTGCCAATGGCACACTGAATGCCGGTACTGAACTGGAACAGATCATGACGGAGAAGTGGATCGCTAATTTCCTGAACGCAGAATCATGGGTTGACATGCGGAGAACGGGTTTCCCCGCACTGACTTCCAACGTTCCGGGAATACCGATTCCTACGCGCTTCGTTTATCCCACCAATGAGCGTTTGTACAATTCTAATGCAACCAATGCAGAATCGGATATGTATAGCCCCAAACTGTGGTGGCTGCCTTAATAATAACCGGTATTTTAATGAGAAAAAACCTGCCGCTTCCACGGCAGGTTTTTTCTTTTGCACCTTTGCCTGCATGCAGCTCGCCCTTGATTTTGGAAACAGCGCGGTCAAAGCCGGCATTTTCGACGGTCGTGAATTGATATTGGTGCAAACACAAAAACAGTTTTCCAAAACTCAGCTAAGACAATTGCTTAAACATTACGCGATTGAACGGTGCATGAGTTGTTCGGTGACGAGGGCATCGGTTCCGCTGGAAAAATTTTTTCGGCAAAACACAACTTACAGGCGGCTCCGATCTTCTACCGTTCTTCCCATCAAAAATTATTACAAGACGCGGAATACGCTGGGAATGGATCGGCTGGCAAATCTTATGGGAGCCCGGTCATTCTTCCCACGCAAAAATGTGCTGGTAGTGAGCGCAGGTACCTGTATTACTTATGATGTGCTGAATGCAAAGGGTGAATATTACGGCGGCAATATTGCGCCGGGGCTTGATATGCAGCTGAAAGCCATGCATACTTTCACATCGCGGTTGCCGTTGGTGAAAAAGAAATTTACTTCCGATTTGTTTGGCAACACCACTAAAAGTTCCATGCTTACCGGTGTTTTAACAGGTGCTTTTTTTGAAATGTCCGGTTTCATTCAAGCATATCAGGCCCGGTATAAAGATCTTCATGTAATCATCACAGGGGGAGACGCTGCTTTTTTTATGGAGCGGTTTTCAGGTCAAGCACTTAAAAAGGAATATAAGATATTTGCGCTGCCTCACCTCGTGTTGTACGGCCTCAACGAAATTCTGCTGGCGAATAATGCGTCGAATTCTTAGACTGATCATCCTCCTTGTTTCATTGCACAATTTGGCGGGCGCACAAACCACCATCCCGTATTCGCGTTTCGGCATTGGCATATTGCAGGACCCGCAGCCCGCATGGATGAAGGGCTGGGGCAGCCAGTCAGCGGCTTTCCACAATACCCTTAATCTGAATTACATGAACCCGGCTTCGTACGGCTACATCAACTTCACGGTGTTTGAGGCCGGTTTATTTGCCAGCTCGCTCAAGGTGAAAACGGGAAGTGATTCAGTCGCAAGTTTTACTGATGGCGGGCTGTCAACCCTGTCGCTCGGTTTTCCCGTAATCAGGAATAAACTCGGAGTAAGCATTGGCATCAATCCCTTCAGCCGGGTTGACTACAATATAATTCAGAATAATGACAGCGCCCTGGGTCTCGGATCCTCAGCAAATAATTTTACCGGCGACGGGGGCTTGTACAAGTTTCATGTTGGTGCGGGTTACAAGTGGAAAGACCTCAGTTTTGGCATCAATGCCGCTTACCTTTTCGGTAAGCTTGATTACAGTACGGTGCTTTCATTTCCTGATACATCCAATGCTTATGGCACCTTGCGGGATGAGTCGCGATCATTCGGCGATTTCGTTTTCACGGCCGGCGTGCAGTACCGCATCAATCTCAATAAAGAAGAGGGATATTTTCTTGACCTTGGTGCTTACGGCGATCTGAAGACCAATGTGGCCACCTCGCGCAACCTTCTTTATTCAAGGTTCACCTATTACAGCAGTAGCGGGGTTTTTCAATCCACGCCGCAACCTTATGATACCATCTACAATTCTTCAGAAGACGGAGAGGTGGTGTTTCCTCCCAAAATAAGTGCGGGCATCATGTTCACCCGATTGAACAAACTCATGGTGGGCCTGAATTATGATTACGCCGCCTGGAGCAAGTACCTCTCATTTGGCGAAACGGATTTCACGAAGGATAGCTGGAGGATCAGTGCCGGTGTGCAGTACGTTCCCAACTACAAATCATTTGATAACTACTGGAACCTGATCGCCTACCGCGCCGGATTTTCAATAGGAGAGAACTATCTTGAATTCGATAACAAAAATCTGAAGCAATATCAGGCCAGCGTGGGAGCGGGTCTTCCGCTGCGGCGCGTGCTGTCAGAAGTTTCATTCGCTGCCGAGTGGGTCAAGATCGGCAGCATTAAGGATAATCCGCTGGCCATTTCCAACTTTCGTTTTACACTCGGCGTCACCATGAATGATCGCTGGTTTCAGAAACGGAAATTTGACTGATCCCATTTCACATTCATGCCCGGCTGCTGTTTCATGAAATCATTTACAATCATTGTCGTCCTTTCATGCTGCGTAATGCTGGCCGCTTCCTGTGAGAATGACATGAAGAATGTGAAAAAAATTTCATCACAGAAGGAAGCGCTGCGCGAAGCGGGGAAAGGAGTGGAAGCGTATTACAGCGACTTCGGCCATGTGAAAGCGAAACTCACCGCTCCCGTGATGAACCACGTGAATGAACCCAAGAACCCCTACACCGAATTACCCGCGGGTTTGAAACTCATCTTCTTCAACGAACAGTTGCAGATGCAGAGTGAACTCACGGCGGGCTACGGCATCAGCTATGATAAGTCTGATGAAATGATTGCCCGCAACAATGTAGTGGTCACCAACATCAATGGAGAGCGACTGGAAACCGAAGAACTGGTTTGGAATCAAAAGACAGAGAAAATCAGCAGCGACAAATTTGTCAAGATCACCACAAAGGATGAAATCATATTCGGCGATGGTTTTGAATCAAATCAGGATATTTCCAACTACAAAATCCGCAAGATTCGCGGCACCATGCAGGTAAAAGAAGGCGGACCATTCTGATTAATAGATTTTCCATCAGTGTCACGCAGAATTGAATCGCACAATCCCCAGGATTTGCCGGATAAAAACTGAATGTGTCGCAGTTCTCCAAGTAGCATTTCTATGCTTCGATCCTTATTTGGAATTTCCCCCTCCAACCGCTTTCTTTGCACTCCCTTTTAAGGTACCTACAGAGTATGGCAGTTATTCAAACCATTCGTAACAAGCTGGGACCCATCATTGTGATAGTGATCGGTTTATCGCTGGCCTTGTTCATTCTTGAAACAGCATTAAACTCCAACACCCGCTTAATGAGCGGCAATAAAGATGTGGTGGGTGTTATTGACGGAGATAAGATCCATTACCGCGATTTTCAAAACCGCGTGGATGAATCAGTGAACAACTACAAGCTGCAGACGCAACAAAAGAATGTGGATGATAACACCATGTTCTCCATCCGTGACCAAACATGGAATCAGCTGGTGAGTGAAAAAATCAACGGCGACCAGTACAGTAAACTCGGTTTGGTGGTTGGTTCTGAAGAACTGAAGGATATGTTTTTCGGAAAAGATCCTGTACCTGAAATCAGGCAGGCCTTTACCAATCCCAACACCGGCATCTTCGATCCGCTCGCAGTAAAAAACTACTATGAGAACCTCGATCAAACCGGCCAGAATGAACAGCCGGGCGAGCGCCGCATGCGGTGGGTGGCTTTCGAAAAAGCGCAAATTGATCAGCGGCTTTCCAACAAGTATTCTGATCTGATCAAGAATGCCATGTATGTACCCAAGTGGATGGCCGAAGTGGATTACAGCGAAAAGAACACACGCGCTTCAGTGAACTTCGTGATGGTGCCTTACACCACCATCAGCGATTCAGCAGTGAAAGTGACGGATGACGAACTGCAGCAATATCTCGATACACACAAAGAGCAATTCAAGCAGAATGAAGAATTCCGCCAGTTGGATTATGTGATCTTCAAAGTGCAACCCTCCGCTGCCGATACGGCCGATGTGGTGAAAACCATCAATGATGTGTATCAGAAACTCGCGGCAGCACCGGATGATACCAATGTACTCAAGCTCAACTCCGACAAAGGTCTCGACAAGTATTATTACAAGAAAGACGGCATCGAATCAGCATACGTGCGCGATACATTGATGAAGGTGCCGGTGGGATCGTTAGTCGGACCTTATTTTGAAAGCGGAGCATACCGCATCGTGAAACTGATGGATCGCCGCGAAGTACCCGATTCAGTTAAGGCGCATCACATCCTCATTGCCGTTCAGCAGGGCGGCGATTCGACCGTGGCAAAGAACCGCATAGACAGTATTTACAATGCAGTCAAAAGCGGCACATCATTCGACTCGCTGGCTGCCAGGTTTTCTGATGATAAGGGCTCCGGCGCCAAAGGCGGTGATTTGGGTTTTGCACCCCAGGGCATTTACGTGAAGAACTTTAACAACTACCTCTTCTTTGATGGCAAGCCGGGAGATATGAAAATTGTGCGCACTGAGTTTGGATACCACTTGATCCGCATTGATGAAGTGAAAAATGTAAGTACAGCCGTACAGATCAATTTTGTAACCCGTCCCCTCGAAGCCAGCAGCGAAACCGATAAGCAGATTTTTGAGAAGGCATCAAAGTTTGCCGTTGAGAACAACACGGCAGATCTCTTTAAGAAAACCGCCGAAGATCAGAAGCTGAATAAGATGACGGCACCCAATGTGCAGAAGAATGCTTTTGCACTGCCGGGTTTGCAATCAGCGCGCGAAGTGGTGAAGTGGGCCTTCCAGGCCAAGCCGGGCGAAGTGTCATCGCCCTTTGCATTACCAGATAATTATGTGGTGGCTGTGCTTACGGGAATAAAACCCGAAGGAACGGCCACCATTGATGATGTGCGCCCGCAATTGGAATTGCAGGTACGCAAGCAAAAGAAAGGGGAGCAGATCGCATCTCAACTCAGCGCCGCCGCATCGCTCAATGCAACGCTGGAAGGAATAGCAACCAAGGTGAATCAACCGGTGAAAACGTCTTCCTCTGTTTCATTCGCCAATGCGTATTCTGAAAATATTGGCTACGAACCAAAGGTGGTGGGCACGGTATTCTCCCTCAAGGAAAATCAACTTTCCAAACCCGTTATTGGAGAACAGGGAGTGTTCGTGGTGCAGGTGCAGTCATTCACCAAGCCGGAACCCATCGCTGATTACAGCCAGTTCAGGCAGCAGTTACTCAATTCACTTCAGCCGCGTGTGCAATACGGCATTGCCGAAGCACTTAAGAAGTCGGTGAAGATTGAGGATACGCGTTACCTCTTTTTCTGATCCGTCATCCCTCAGGTTCTGCGTAGTTGGAAGCAAGAGCCGGCATTTCATTCCGGGAGCCCGGTTATGCCTAATTTTGCATGAACCTTTTACTGGCCTTTAAGCGTTATTTTATTTCCCCATGGAAATCAAAGAATCCATCGAAAATAAAGTTGCCGATAGCAGTCTCGTCACGCTGAATCTGGAGGAATTGTATCCAAAAGAGGAGCGCGCTGCATTTGACCTGAAGGACTATCTTTTCATGGGATTGATCCTGAAAGAAAAGGATTACCGTGAAGCGCTCAAGCAGGTTGATTGGGAAAAATACCGCGGACGGAATGTAGCCGTGTTCTGCAGCGCCGATGCCATCATTCCCGTGTGGGCTTTCATGCTCGCCGGTGTTTACCTCGAGCCGGTTGCCGCCGCGTTTTATTTCTGCAGAGAAGAGGAACTGGACGAAGTGATTTTTAAAGAGCGGCTGGAAAAACTGGATGTGAGTGCATTCCAAGATCAGCGCGTGATAATCAAAGGATGCAGTGACAAACCGGTTCCGGTTTCGGCTTATGTTGAAGTAACCCGTATGCTTCGCCCTGTGGTAAAAAGTCTGATGTATGGGGAAGCATGTTCAAATGTTCCGTTGTTCAAAAAGAAATCAGCGCCATCGCAAACCTGAGGTATCAATTTGATTCATGAAGAAAGAGCTCAAATATTTCTGGGTCAGGCATCACCGGAGAATCTATAAATGGATTCGCGGTGCCGCATTCATGATCTTCGGGCTGGTAATTTTTATTTCGCTCAGTTCAGTTCGCGTGGACCCCATGCAGGAGAGCACTTCCTTCCGCATTGAAAAGATCCGTTCCCCGTTCGACAATAAGGTGTATGCGGTAAAAATTCCTTCCTCCCTCGATTTCGCCGGCGAGCGCGTTCCGCTTGAAGATGCCGATGTGAGGCAACGCCTCGACCGCGAGCTGCTTGTCAATTCTTATTGGCATTCGCAAACGCTCTACATCATGAAGGAATACCCGCAGATCATTTCCCTCGTGAAACCGATACTGGAAAAAAATGGCGTGCCTGAAGACTTCGTATATCTCTGCATTGCGGAAAGCGGCTTGCAGGTGAATGCGCAGTCACCAACCGGAGCCACCGGTTTGTGGCAGTTCACCAAATCCACCGGGCAGCATTTCGGATTAACGATCAATGGCGAAGTGGATGAACGGTTGAGTTATGAAAAGTCAACTGAAGCGGCCTGCCGCTACCTGAAAACAGCCAAAGAAAAATTCGGAAGCTGGACTACGGCAGCTGCATCCTTCAACCGGGGTATGGAAGGCATGGATGCAGCCGTTTCCAGACAAAAGACATCGAACTATTATGATCTTTATCTGAACACCGAAACAGCGAGATACGTCTATCGCATTCTTGCCCTCAAGCAGGTGTTGCAGAACCCGCAGCAATATGGATTCTTCCTCGAAACGGAAGACCTCTACCCGGAGTACAAGTACAAAACCATAACCGTGGATTCCACCATCACGGACCTGCCGGCATTTGCACAGCAACAGGGAACAAACTATAAAACCCTGCGCACACTCAACCCGTGGATCATTAATTATTCTCTTACCAACAAGGAGAAAAAAGTTTACGAGTTCAAGTTGCCGATATAGATGATTTCATTCATCATGCAGCTTTAACTTATCGCGTGATCATTTGATCAAGTACATTAGCCGCAAATGATCCGTTACTTACTGGTGTTCGCTATAATCCCGTTTTTCATTTGTTCGGCGAAACAGGTATCGGCTCAACCCAATCAGGTCGAGATCATTGATGAGTCTCAGGGTTTGTCAGACAATCGTATTCACAGTTTCTTCAAGGACCGGCAGGGTTACATCTGGATAGGAACCGCCAACGGATTAAACCGGTATGATGGCCGCTCGTTCAGAATCTATTCACCGGCAAACAAGATGGATTATTTGTCCAGTGAATTCATCAATTCCATCACCGAAGATTCGAAAGGAAATTTATGGATTGCCACCCGCGGAGGACTGAATATTCTTGATGCACGGCGGGACTCAGTTACGATCTATAAGCCGGGGAGCAATTCCGCCTCGCAGGATGCAACGGTTATTCCCAGTGCATGGATTTGGGACGTTGACATCGCTGGTGATGGAAGCGTTTGGCTTGCGCCTGATGCCAGAGATCTGGCAAGTTTTGATCCGGTCACCAAAACTTTCTCCTATTACCCCTGGATGAAGTTTGCCAGGGAGCAGGTACCGCAACGCTCGAACCCGTATTTCTCTATAAGAAAAATAATTCCGAAGTCAGATACGGAGTGGTGGCTCGGGACCAATGTGGGGTTGTATAGTTTCAACAGGGCTACTGAACAGTTTACTTATTACGGCGGCGAAAACGGAGGCGATGTATGGCTCCTTGAGTATGACGCATCAGCCGGCAGGGTTTACTTCGCGCAGGAAGCAGGCAATCTGTATTCGTTCTCTGTGCCTGAAAATAAAATCAGAGTATGGACAAAGAATCAGTTGAATGTATTGGCTGCTTCCGGTTTTGCAGATGCATCCCTGGCAGGCGGTTTTTTGATTCCAATGAAACAAACCATCCTCAGATTTAGTGAAGGAGAAGAAGATCCGGATGTCATCCTCCTGAATAATGTTTTTGAAGATGCTGATCAATTCAACAATGCGACACAGATTTTTACTGATGACCAGCACATCAGGTGGATCGGCACCGATAACGGAATCCTCAAGTTGGATCCTAAACTCAATCTCTTCCATTTTGTAAGAGCTCATCCGGATCGTTCTGAATGGCGGATCAATTCTGTTTTTTATGATCGGGTGAGCGGAAACTATTTCATGGCTTCCCCATTCACTAATTCACTGATCATCGTCAATTCAAAAACGAACCGGCGTGAAGAATTGAGCCAAATCGGAGGTGTGCCGCTATTGGATTGTGCCGCTATTAATGAGTGTGATGAAACGTGGCTCTGGATTCTGTGCAGAGGGAACGTGTTCCGGTATCACCGGCAAACCGGTGGCTTTAGCCGTTTTCCGATTCCTGAATCAGCCCGGCACTTTTTGTTTGTGGAGATGATTCAGGATGCTGAGAATAATCTGTGGTTCGCTACGACTGATGGCGGTTTGCTGGTGTACCTCGATCAGGAGAAACGTTGGTGGAAACCTTCAGCTGCCGATCATTTTTATGACCGCGAAGTAACGGCGCTGTGCAGTGATCCGCAACGGGCTGCCGTATGGATAGGCACGTATGATTTCGGATTATTCAGGTACGATCTCGTGAAAGACACATTTGCCTATTATGATTCGCAGCCGCGTGATGAACATCAGCTTCACTCGAGTTTGATTTTTGACCTGGCAAAAGATCGCAACGGCAATATCTGGGTCGCCACCAACTCCGGAGGACTTTCACGGTTCACATACGGTAATGAGACAAAACCGTTTTGGAATTACAACCTCACGAGCGGGCTGCCGGAAAACACCATTCTGGCGGTGCAATGCGATGAAAAAAATCGCCTGTGGCTGCTAACGTACAAGTCGCTTACCTGCATGAGCGATACGGGAAAAGTGATACGGAAATATCCGTTCGACCCGGGGTTCGGAAATTCTGATTTCGGCGTGCTGACCTCCATGACACCTGATGGTGAAATTTTAATTCCGGTGAAGAATGGATTCATTCAGTTTCATCCTGACCGCCTCGAACCGGAACCGTATTCTTTTCCGGTGGTCATCAGGAATATTCTGGTGAATGGAAATGAAATTGACTGGGACGGGGAACGTGAGTTTGCATTTCCTTATCATCAGAACAATATTGAAATTTCTTTTTCCGCACTGAACTATTCGCGCCCCGCTGAAATCAGTTTTGAATATAAGCTCGAAGGGGCCGATGCGGATTGGAACGATGCCGGAGGACTTACTTCTCTTAAATTTCCAAACCTCAACCACGGAGAATATAAGCTGCTGCTGCGCGCACGCGACGGCGAAGGATTCGTCTCCTCCAACATGGCTTCCTTTTCATTCTGCATCCTCCCGCCCATCTGGCAAACACCATGGTTCATTGCGCTGATTGTGGTATTCACCGGCGGATTGCTGTATGCGCTTTATCGCTACCGCCTGAATAAGATCATCGAATTGCAGCAGGTGCGAAATAAGATTGCCGCCGATTTGCATGATGATATTGGGAGCACCCTGAGCAGTATTCGCATGTACAGCGAAATGGTGAAGGCACAAATTCCTGACTCTTCAGTTGCTAATCAGCTGCTGGATAAAATAAGCAGCAATGCGCGTGAATCTGTGGAATCCATGAGTGACATCGTGTGGATGATCAATCCGAAGAATGATCGCTTCGTGAATCTTCTCAACCGCATGGAGTCGTATGCTACCGAAATGTGCTCCGGAAAAAATATTGAACTGGACTTTCAAAAAACTCCGGAAGCGGATGGCCTTCATATTCCAATGGAAGCACGAAAAAACATTTACCTGATTTTTAAAGAAGCCGTGAACAACGCGGTAAAATATTCCGGGGCAAACCAATTGAAAATTGTAGTCGAGCAAACGGATCATCGCATGAAAATGGAAGTCACCGATAATGGCAATGGGTTTGATGTTTCAAAAATCAGAAAGGGCAATGGTCTTGAGAATATGATACAGCGCGCAAGGTCCATCCGGGGTGACGTGAAGATTGATTCGGCTTTTAATGCCGGCACCCGTATCACTTTTTCTTCGGCCATCCCCTGATTGGGGGAGTTTTTTATCAGGTAATCATTTGACATTTGTAGCAATGCAGGCCATTAAGGTTGCTCTTTTTGAAGACAACAAGCATCTGAGGGAGAGTCTTTCCATTCTGATCAGCGGTACGCCCGGCTTTCAACTGACCGGCGCCTACCCTGATTGTGATGAGCTGTTGTACCAATTGAACAAAGAGTTACCGGATGTGGTGCTGATGGATATTGAAATGCCCGGCATGCGCGGTACAGAAGCAGTGAAACTGATCAAGAAGGATTTTCCTGAGGTGCAGGTGCTGATGCAAACCGTTTTTCAGGATGACGAAAATATTTTTCAATCCATTTGCGCAGGCGCCTCGGGTTACATTCTCAAAACCACTTCTCCGGCGCAATATCTTGAAGCCATCCGGGATGTGCATCAGGGCGGTTCACCCATGAGCCCGTTCATTGCACGCAGGGTGGTTTCCCTCTTTGCACAAAATGTTTCCGTTCCTTCATTGCACAATTATCAGCTTACGCCCAAAGAGAAGGAGGTGCTTTCCCTGATGGTGCAGGGCAAAAGCATCAAGATGATTGCCGATGCTTCCGACATCTCTTATGAAACCGTTCGCACGCACGTCAAGAACATTTACTCCAAGCTTCACGTCAACTGCAACACCGAAGCCGTTTCCAAGGCCATGCGCGAAAAAATTGTGTAGGCCCATTCTCTTTAGCTACTCAATGAATGCCTTCGGCGAATTGACCTCACGCAGAAGTCAGATTTTTATTTTCTCAAATCGGTTCTGTTAACTCCGGAATTTCCTCTTCCCCCGATTGCGGTATTTCATCCGCTTGCATCCCGATCCACCTTTGCTTCATAAAATTCTCAATCATGAAAAAAATCCTTCTACAAAGTTTTGGCTGGCTTGCAGTGATCCTCTTTGCTGTGAATCACAACGCATTCTCACAGGCAAATACTTCGCTCTCCAATTTGGTATCACCCACTTCGGTAAATCAGAGTTTGCTTCCGAGTTCTGATAACTCAAAGAGTCTTGGCTCATCGGCCTTATCATGGAAAGATGGGTACTTTGACGGAACAGGATACTTCTTAACCGGTCTCAATGTCGGCGGGTCAAGCAGCATCAACGGCATTCAACTGAATCCCAATTCAACAGGGAAAACAATCGACCTCAGGTTTCTGGAGCTGTCGGCAAACGGTACCAACTATGTTGGATTTAAGGCACCCGCTTCCATTGCAGCAAACAAAGTGTGGGTACTTCCTTCCGCTGATGGGTCGAGCGGACAAGTATTGAGTACTGACGGAGCAGGCACGCTGAGTTGGATTACTCCCGCCAGCGGAGGAGCCATCACAAACAATTTTATTCCGCGATCAAACGGAAGCGGTTTCATTGACGGAAGCTTGTACGACAATGGAAATGAAATCGGATTGGGAACATCATCCCCCGGAGCGTTTCTTCATATCAACAAAACAGCCGATCTTGATAATCCGCATATCCTCATCAATCAGGTTGGCGCCGACGAGTACGCCAGAATTTATCTCAAGAGCTACACGAATGAGATTGGTGATGAACGAAAGTGGAAGGTTCTTGCCCGTACATCAACCACTGATGCGAATAATAATTTTTATATCCAGCAAACCCGAAGCCTTGGTGGTGGCAGTTGGTCAACTTCAACAAGATTTTATATTGATTATGATGGAAAGATTGGACTGGGCACATCGGTTCCAGCGGCAAAACTTCATGTGAATACAGATTATTTCGGCGATGAATTTATCGTTGGACCGGAAATCGGTACTCCGCATTTT
>JAFDYS010000056.1:0-6622 GCA_018267315.1 Bacteroidota bacterium
CGTCCGAACTAAAACCACATTGGCTGTGGGACAAGCTCCCAAAAGATCGTGCACAAAGGAGGCCCCTCCCATCTTTTCGGCCCCTGTTCTCTTCAATTTGCCTGAAGGATAAATTAGAAAATTCTCTCCCCGACTTACCGCCTCTGCAACGCGATCAAACTGCTGCTTGACCTTTTTTGCCCTTCGGGGCGTTGCCATCTGATCCATCGTCGGCAAGGGCATTGCCCCCACAAGATCCATTAACCACTGAAAACCCTTCAAGTAGTAAAAGTGCTCCACAATAAGCGGGCGCGGAGAAAATTTTTTCCAAAGGATCGCTTCGACAATGACTGGATCGATTTCAGCGGGATGATTGGGCAAGAAAAGGATCCCCCCTCCTCGAGAAAGCCCCTTTTGATCGAGCTCCTCGAGTCCCTTAACCACCACCCGATATCGCAAAGCAATGAGGGCACGGACACCTTGTGCAATCCAACGCTTCCATCCTCTCATTTTGCCCCCCTTTGAGTTTTCTCTTAAGTATAAATCATCTTGCCCTTGTTGCGCAATTTCCCATGGGTTGAAAAATTTTTATTTCACAAAATTCGACGCCTCATATAATGAAAAAATCTTGGAGACTATTAACAATATCTTACACCCTTAAACTTAAGGAGGCTCCCATGGCCGAACGAATAAACCGCAACACACCCTCTACTCCCCCAGCCTCGCCGACCCCATCCAAACGGGACGTCCGTGAAAACAAAGAAGAGAGCACGGCAAAGATGCTGAGCACAAAAAAACACATTGAGCAGCTCTCCAAGCCTTTTGGCGCTGGAAGAATCCCCTCTTTTGAAAAAGAGGCCCCCCGCTCCGACCAGGTGAAATCGGCAGAGGACCTCTTCCGCAGGAATGTCGGGTAAGTAGACAGACTCTTAAGAAATGTGGTTTGTAAGACCGATTCCATAATCCTCCTTTACAAGGCTAGTTTTATTGTTTTGTTTCCTTTTGCAAAAGGACAGAAATGTAAACAATTAACAATCAGTTGATTATGAATCAACCTTTCTTTGAGCACAGAAAAAAAATTACATTTACAGCTTGATTTCACTCGTTTTTTTAATATTTATCTGCTAAAATTATTCCTTTTAAAAAGAGGAATAACATGGCAACTCTTGGTTTTTTTACCCCCATTACTTTTAATAATCTCCCTAAATCTTTTTTACAATCCCTACTGGAAAACGTCGATAGCTACTTTCCCCAGCCTGAAAAAACAGCCCACGTAGTCCAAGGAGAGGCCGTAGGGGGCCGGGAGGGGGTGGTTCTCTCAAAGGGCACTTCTTCATCTTGTCTCGTTACAGCCCTCAAAGTGGCCTCTTATTTCACTATTGTGATCCCCTTAATTCTCCTTGCTGCCAAGGCAATTCTGCGGCAGGTCCATCATTTTCATCTCATTGATACAGCGCAAAGGGTAAGAGCTGGCATTAGCGATCAAGAGCTAGAAAACGCAGCTGCCGCAATAGGTCAGCAGAATCTAGATATAAGAAGTCGGGAAGATACAGGTCAAATCCACTGGATTAACAGGAACGTATTCACACTCACTGCGTTCCCCAACCTTATCTTTAAAATACCCCAAGATCATTCACGCTTTAAAAACATGGTAGAGGCTCAAAATGTTTGCTTAGCTCATCAGCTAGACTGCCTTATCGTTCCTCATGCCCGACCCGTCCGAGTGGGACCCCATCTTATTATTGTCGAACGACGTCTAGATATCCAAAGTGATGAAAGTGCTCAAGAAGATCTCTATCGTTTGCCTGGCCTTGATGAAACCATCAGACAATTAGCTATTTTTACTGCCCTAACCGGCTTTAGCGATGTCACATGGCGTAATATCCCCCTCATAGATACAGCCAATGACTTCGAAGGAAATAGAAAAATCGCTCTTATCGATCTAGAAGAGATGAGGAGCGCTCGCACGGGATTTTTTGGCGCAGCTTGGCCCTTTCGTCGAGGACTTGTTGATTGCCTACATTCTGCTGAGCACATAGATATCGCGCTGGCAGAAGCTAGGAACCATAACGTCCGAGGTCATTATGCCGAGATCAAAGCCCGACGCTTACAAGAAATTGAAGAAGATGGGAGATTGCAGCAATTCCACGAGAGAACCGGTTGCTTAAATGATCCCCGCAAACTCATTGAAGTGGCTGATCTTGCTTCCTTGGAACTCCTTAACCTCGAAGAAGAGGGGGAAATTGTCTTTTACAACGAATCCGATGATACAGATGAAATTGTGAAAATACAGAAAAAAGTGACTCTTAGAGAAGTTACCCTCGACGTGATCCGCCTCATTAATGAAGCCCTTGCTAAGACTCCTGAAGACGCTTCTGTCAAAGGAAAACGTTATATTTTATTAGGTGTTAATCAAGGAATTATGCACGCCTACCAAAATTTGGGCTATTTGTCCCATGTCCCCTATGATTCTGAAGATGATCAGCGACAATGGCTCCGCCGTATTATTAATGCCCTGGTCGAGAAAGGCCACCTTTTCAAACTAGATATGGTGAACGGCCATGGCTTTTTCATTCAGGCTTAACTCACACCTGATGATCCCAATCAATACAGGGGGAGGCGTAATCGGGCTCGGCATGGGTTGAAAAGCCGGGAATCGAGGAAATCAACGTCGCCCCTAGCTCATGCAAGCGACAAAATTTATCGTGATCGGCAGAGATCTTTCTGTCCTGAGAAAAGGCCTTGTGTACATCGAGGTGCTCAAGAAGGGTCTTAAAGCGCATCGCATAGGTATTGGTCGTCGATGGGGTCGTCCGCCAGTGGCACAACTGGGTGTGGAAAAGCTTTGATTGCAGTTGCGCATAACTTAGATCAAAGTATTTATCCCGATGATCAAAAAGAGTGATATAATCGACCATGGGGATCGTAAACCCTTCCAAAAGTACCTCGGTCCACCCTTTCCGATGTAGATAATCATCTTCGAGAAAATAGACAATGGTCTCTGGTGTGAGCGGTTGTTTAGAGACATAATCGAGCATCTGTAAGAAAGAGGCCGCCTCGTTGCCCGCTTTGATTTCAATCACGGGAAATTGGCGCTGATCCAGAATGAAGTGGGGCCTTTTTGCAGGGTAAAAACTGTCGAGAAAGAATGTAAACCGGACGCGGCGAAGATCGACGGTTTCCATGAGATTGTGAAAACAGCGCTCTTTGCTAAAGTTTTTAAGGCGGGTCTTGTGGGCACTTGCCGAGGAGTAGTGGCAGTAGCGGACAAAGACCTCAATCGGAGGCTCTTTAAACTTGTTAAATAGACCCATTCGCTAATCCTGCTATAAAATCCACAACTTGGTGATGGAGCCGGCGCGCCTCTGGAAAAGTCAGGGCGTCCTGAGCTGCAGAGAGGGAGTACCAGCTCGCCTCAGCCACCTCTTCAGCTTGAAGGCGGAGCGTCCCTTTCACAAGCGCTGCAAAGTAGGTCACTTTTTTTTGGACTGCCTCTTTTCCATGAGAATAAACATAGCGCTCAATAAAGGGCTCTGACCTCAGTAATTGTACCACCTCAAGCCCTGTTTCTTCCTTCAATTCTCGCACTGCCGACTCTTGAGGAAATTCCCCTTCTTCGGCGCGCCCCTTGGGAAAGGCCCAGTGTCCCCCTTTGCGATGGCAGACCATGAGCACCTGCCACTGCTCCCCTTCTTTTCTTAAAGGGATGATCCCAAACGACTCGACTTCTCTCATTCTCGATATTTTCCAAAAAGGAGGGCTGAGTTGTGTCCTCCAAATCCAAAAGAGTTGTTCAGCGCTATTTTCACAGGACGCGATTTTGCAACAAGCGGCACAAAGTCAATGTCTTTTAATTCATCTTCTGGATCTTCGAGGTTGATGGTTGGATGCAGCATCCCCGTCTCTATCGCTTTAATCACGGCAATCGCCTCAATGCCGCCAGCCGCTCCCAGGCAGTGGCCGATCATCGATTTTGTCGAGTTCACAGAGATCTTCGACAAATGGGGCCCAAATAGGTCGCGGATCGCTCTCATTTCACACACATCCCCTACAAGGGTCGAGGTGGCATGCGCATTGATGTAGTCGACCTCCGATGGGGCAATCCCCGCCTCTTGCAGTGCATGTTCAATGCACAGCCGAACCCCCATCCCATCAGCTCGTGGGTCGGTCATGTGATGGGCATCGCAAGAAACGCCTCCGCCAAGGTATTCGGCGTAAATAGGAGCCCCTCGAGCCTGCGCATGCTCCAAGCTCTCTAAAAGAAGCACTCCCGCCCCTTCGCCAATCACAAATCCATCTCGTTGCTTATCCCAAGGACGGGAGGCTTTCTCAGGCGCGTCGTTGCGCTCTGAAAGGGCCTTACAAGCCACAAATCCCGCAAGCCCAATCGGAGTGATGGGCGCTTCAGCCCCTCCGCAGAGCATCAAATCGGCATCTCCTGCCGCAATATGACGGGCTGCTGCATGGATAGAATAGTTTGCGGTCGCACAGGCTGTCGAAATCGAGTAGTTAGGGCCCATGAAGCCAAGGTCAATCGCAAGCAGCGCGCCACCCATATTCGTAATGATGTAGGGCACAAAGAAAGGAGTCAGTCGCTTAAAACCTTTTGTGAGCAGGGTCTCTACTCCATCGTAAAAGACGTTCATCCCGCCCATTCCAGAACCGATCAGTACGCCGCATCGGGCTTTATTAAGACGGCCTAGCGCTTCAGGAGAAAGAAGTCCCCCGTGCTCCAAAGCCTTTTTGCCCGCAACTACGGAATAGCGGATAAAGGGATCGACTCGACGGGCCTGCTTTTTGTCGAGGTACTCCCCCGCATCAAAATTGCGAATGGCCGCTGCAAAGCGGGTCGGGTAATCCGCGCAAGGAAACTCCTCGATGGGGACAACGCCGCTTTTTCCTGCCAATAGTTGTTTATAAAATTCGTCAACGTCGTTGCCAAAGCAAGAAACGACCCCCATTCCTGTCACTACAATTCGCTTTTTTTTCATGTCTTTGTCTCCGATACCTGCAGATCGACAATACTTCCTTTACGCCACAATTGTTCCAAAGAATACTTATCTCTAAGTCCTGGCATGAAGAGGTGGACCATGATATGTAAATAATCGATCACCACCCAATCCCCTTCTACCAACCCTTCCACGTAACAAGGTTTTATCCCTAAAGTGCGCATCTTCTCAATCACTGCGTCGGCGATCGCCTTCACGTGGCGATCTACATTCCCCTCAGCAATCACGACAAAATCGGTCAATGAGGAGACGCCGCGCACATCGAGCGCTAAAATATTAATCCCCTTTTTGTCAAAAATTGTTTGAGCTATCTCATTTAAAGCCGCTAATGGATCTTCCATCTAATAATACCTTTTCAAGACTGTTCAAACTTAAGAGTATAATTTGTGAGCCCGAATATAATCCAGCACTATCGAGGGAACCCACTGTAGACAGGGCTTCTGCTCCTTTAACCGATACCGAATCTCGGTGCTACTGATCTCCATCAGAGGAATCTTTGTAAATCCTTTGCGCATTAAATCTTCTAAGAAAGGAAGTTGGGGGCTTTTGAAAAAAAATTTTTCCGCTGAACGCCCTCCTGTCAAGGGAGGCGCCAAATAAACAATTTCCTCGACCTCCTTCCAAAGATGGAATTGAGAGAGGGCATCTTCTCCTAAAATCAAAAAAATATTGGAGGGCTCTCTTGCCTCCTCATGCGAGGCAATAAAATCTTTGAGCATGTCGATCGTATAACTCAATCCGCTTTTTTGTGCGGGATTGACCCAAAGGTCAAAATAGGGAATCGACTGAATGGCTAATCGGACCATTTCGGCGCGGTCGGAAAGCGGCGCCTGCGGCGGATGCCCTTCTTTAAAGGGAGAGAGGGCTGCAGGACAAAAAACGACCCGATCGAGCTGGTGTCGCTCTGCAATGGCAAGGGCTAAGTTGAGATGGCCGCAGTGAATCGGATCAAAAGTCCCTCCAAAAAGCCCTATTCTCATACAATGGTCCATCCTTTTTCTTGCGCAACGCGCAACAGCTGCCGATCTGGGCCTACCACCACCACTTTTCCTGCAAAGAGAAGAAAGGGTAAATCTAAAAAACTATCCGAATAGGCAACGATTTGCTCTTTTTTTAAAGAGAGCTGCGAAGAGAGCTTCTTCAAGGCACAGGCCTTTTCTTCCCCTGTTAGAACCGATTGAATGCATTCCAATTTAAACTCTTTATCCGTCGCATATTCAGTTGCTCTCCAGGTATTGACTCCCAAAAATTCTGCAAAGGCCGACACAAGAAATCCAGGAGAGTTGGACAAGATTACCGTATACTCCCCTTTCGCCATTGCCTCCCGTAAATAACCCATAATCGATGGGTTCGAGGCTTTTTTTAAATACTCAGGCACAAAATGAGAGACGTGCTGTTTGAGGAAGGGAAGGGAGAGCCCTCGAAGGACTCGGGAAAAAATTTTCTCGTGCAGCCAAACCAAAGATCCCCCCAGCCACAGATGTCTAAGATAACAAGCTATGGCGTAGATCAGGCTCAAAGGAGATAGGGCTCGTTTCCTAACCAAATAACAACAAAAGCGAAAGCTAGAATTCCCCTTGACCAAGGTGTGATCTAAATCAAAAAAATGAGCTCTTATACCGAAACAACCTGAA
>JAFDYS010000056.1:6735-7663 GCA_018267315.1 Bacteroidota bacterium
ATCTAAATCAAAAAAGTGGGCTCTCATCTCCGCCATATTAATTGTAGTCATATCCTTTCAACTGCAGATGTTCAATCCTTTCTTCCAACACTTCAATAGAAATGTTGAGCTTCTCTAAATCTTGCTTTGCCACCTCAACAAATCCTCGATACAAAATGGCTTTTTCAAAATCAAACCCGGAGCCTCCCAACGCGCGGCGATACCCCTCAAGGTTGCGCTTGACTTCGATCCGTTGCGCCCGGCTCTCCTCTAACATCGCCAAAAGTTGCTTCAACACCGTGGCATCTTCTGTGGATAGGGAAAGAAGAGATCGCTCCCTTTTTTCTCGAAGGCGGTCTGCAATTTTTCGGAGAGACATTTCCAAACGCTGCTTTTCTAATGGGTTTGGCATCGCTTTTTCAATCTCTTTTAATAAGCAGTCCCTCTCATCGCAAATCTCTTCTAAGGGAGTTGTCTCAATGCGCTGGCTTAATCCCTCTAAACGCTGTTCTAGCGCTTTGATGCTCTCAGAATGGAGCGCCTTTTGCTCTTCAACAGCTCGGAGGCGCTCTTGCTCTTTGCGATGCCTCTCCTCGGCTTCGGCGCGGATCTTCTGCCGCTCCTCCCGCTGCTTTGAAAGAATTTGTTTAACCCCCTCCTCTTTCTCATTCAGCGTCCCCCAACAAAGGGACAATTTCTCACGACTCTCTTTAAAAGAGCTGTGATTCAAAGGCATTTTTTTTGCAAGGGCCTGCAAAGCCTGGATCTCCTGGCGAACTCGTTGAAGATCCTCTCCCCGCTCCTCTTTTTTAGAAAATGCTAAAGAAACAAAAGTGGTCACTTCTCCTAAAAAGGCCTTGGAGACCTCCTCGACTAAGGCCGTGCGACGGGAGACAATTCGATGCCGACAGGTCATCAATCGATTAAATAACGCGTTTTTTATCCGAAC
>JAFDYS010000056.1:7676-7894 GCA_018267315.1 Bacteroidota bacterium
TTTAAAAGAGCGATTTCCCCATATGATTCGCTATAAAAAGGAGCTTTCTTTTCTAAAGACCGAGGAGGGCGCCTCTCCCAAGGGGCCGGCATCTCTGCGCGCAAGAGCGGCAATTGCTCGAGGTCGTGCTCAACAGAGGCAATGGCCAATTCAAGCTGTTCTGCGGCAAAGGCCGCCTTTTCATCAAAAATATTTTTAACGTTGCGCGCTTCTTCTGA
>JAFDYS010000056.1:7934-8876 GCA_018267315.1 Bacteroidota bacterium
TTTCGAATTTCCCAAAACATCCGAAAGCAAGGAGCTCCCTGAACTTCCAAAGCTTTCTTCATCCAATGCAAACTTAGGCGAATCTTCTCTAAAGAAGACTCTAATTTTTCGCACTGAGCCTCCCAGGCCTCTAAAGAAATCTCCTGCACCACCGCCGCTGTTGCAACCCCATCGTCTTCTATCATAATTATGCTCTTAAATCTGCTCGTAATCTTGAATTATTAACTCGGCAACCACGTCTAAAGGGGTTGCACTAATATCGACCCACCGAAATAGGGGCTGTTCCCGCCGAAACCAAGTGAACTGCCGCTTTGCATACCGACGAGAGGCCTGTTTGAACGTTTTCACAAAATTCTCCCAATCATCAGGCGTCTGAGAGGAGTTCAAATAATCGAGCGCCTGTCGGTAGCCAATCGCTTGCGAAGCGGTGCTATTCTCCACCAATCCCTCTTGAACAAGGCGTTTAACCTCATCTAAAAATCCCTGTAAAATCATTCGATCGCACCGAGTGTCTATGCGCGGGTATAACAACTCTTTGGGCATATGGAGAAACCAGCATCGGAAGTCGTAATGCTCTGCATGCCCCTGCTCTGCGCGAGGCAACTCAGAGACTCTCTGATGGGTCAGCACGATAATTTCAAGGGCCCGGATAATTTTATGGCGGTCCCTCTGGGTGATCGTCGCGGCATAGACGGGATCTTTTTCTTTTAACCACTCGTAGAGAGCCTCCGCCCCTCGCCGCTCCATCTCCTCTTCTAACTTGCGCCGCAATTCGGGATCTGCCGGAGGGCCGCTTGGCGGACCGTAAATGAGTGCATGAAGGTAAAATCCGGTCCCTCCGACGACAATGGGGACAGCTCCCCTTGAAAGAATTTCCTTAATGGCTTGATGGGCTAGCTTATGAAATTCAACGACATTAAAGCTCTCTTCAAGGTCTATACT
>JAFDYS010000057.1:0-10063 GCA_018267315.1 Bacteroidota bacterium
CAGTAAGCCCGTGTTGAAGATGCAGTTCTTCTTGCCTGATGCTGCACCGCAGAAAATTACAGTGCCTCCGTTGTTTACGAATTCCTGAAGTGCTGCAGCATAATTGGAATAAATGTTTTGATCACCTTCCGGTTTGGCCATCAGAAAAACATTTTTGCCCTTCAACAAGGCGGCGAGTTCATTGCCATCTGTTGTAGTGGTAATGGTAAGCACATAACCCGGGAAGTATTGATTGATGGCGGCAATAGTATTCGGATAATTCACAAACAGATCAACGCCATAGGTAAGCGCCAGTATATTCGGCTGCATTCCCTGGAAATAATATTCCCACTCATTGATTGAATAGACCAGGTCACCGGCACCGTGGTTGAAAACGGAAATGGGGAAACTGTATGAATCAGTTCCGCAACTGAGATTCACATCCACCGTTGCAGGTGTAACAATCATTACTGGCACCGCCTGTACGGTGACTGAATGCGTAATGGTATCTGACCCGCCGCAGTTCGATGCAATGAGAGTGACGTTGAATGTTCCGCTTCCGGAATACTGATGAGATGGATTTTTGACTGATGAGGTGTTGCCATCTCCAAAATCCCAATGCCAAACGAAAGGATCATTGACTGATGCATCAGCAAAGTCCACTGTAATTCCGTAAGGAGGATTGGGATCACTGATGGTAAAGTCCGCCACAGGCGTTACAGAACTGCCTACAACTGAAGTCCAGTTTGCGGCAAATCCGGTGTAATTATTTTGATTGTTATCGCTGGTCCATGAAATAAACATGGCTCCCGAAGTAGCCGTCACACTCGGGTAGGGAAATGGGAATCCGGTTACGCTGGCCAGTAAAGGTGCCGTGGCGTCCAGCCCGTCATAAATATTGAGGTGATCATCATTGGTTTCAGATGAGAAGGAGGTAATCGAAAAGGTGATGCTCGATGCACAGGCCGGATGTATGAGCAACGAACAATTTTCATCATTGCCGTAGTTGCCGGAAGGTCCGCCGCTGTCATATACGGTACCGGAGGTCAGGTCGGTCGTATCAAATGAACTGCACAAATTGATCACCGGATCAACCACGATGTAGGCCGTTTTGGTTAGCACTCCCGATCCGTACGGATTGGTGGCCGTGAGTGTAACATCCCACGTACCGGCCGTATTGTAGGTGATGCCTGCAGGATTTTTTTCAGTCGAAGATGCAGGAGTACCTCCCTGGAATTCCCATTCCCATTCAGTAGGTGAGTTGGTGGAGAGGTCGGTGAAATTCACCACACCACCCAATGGAACTTCGGTAACATTGGCGGTAAAATCAGCAACAGGCGCAACGGCCGGAGCTGCCTCAAAGTAAACGCTGAAATCTTCCACCTGCCCATTCACCGGGCTGTAGCAACCGTCAGTGATCACATTGTTCTTATGATCGTCAATGATGCGGACCCGCAGCGGTGTATTCAGCAGCGGATTGACCGGTGCGCTATAGATAAAGGAAACCGTTCCGAAAACATCATTGCCATTGTAAACGAGTTCCGTGGCATCATCAAAAACACCATCGTTGTTGTAATCAATCCACATCTTCACATCTTCAGGAAGCTGTGAACCGAAATTGTTTACATCTGAACCGATGTTGATTGACGTGCTATACGGATCGCCGGCAACGAGCGCGGTAAAATCAGAACACGCGAAGTCACGGTATCCTCCATCTGTTTCCGCATTGCCACTGGTATTGTTGATGCCGTTTAATTGGAAGCCAAGAATGCCGTACTTGGGTTTAGGATCCGAAGTGGCCGGTGTGCATGACGGTGCAACCGGTGCCCCTACATTCTGCACATTGATGTAAGCCGTTTGCACCAGTGTGTCACTGGTATTGCAGGGAGAAATTCCATTCACAATCAAACTCACGGTGTATTGCCCCTCACTGGTGTATTCATGTACCGGAGCCATTTCAGTTGAAGTGGTGCCATCGCCGAAATCCCAGAGGTAATCTGTAGAGTTCAAACTACCGTTGATGAACGTGACTATGGCGGGCAAGGAACAGAAATTGGTTTGTGTTGAACTGAAAATCGAAGTCACGGCATCAGTGAAACCACTGCCGAGACCCACGGCATAAAATGCATTTGCCGTTTGAACTGCCTGGTTGGAACAATCACCAAATAATGCCTGCGCCGCATCCACCCCAAGAATGGAGAAATCATCGTACTCAGAATTGGATGTGAGGTATTCGAGATTGGTGTGCGCCGCAATGGAACCAGCATCAATCAGTCCTAAACCTGATACCAGGTAAGAGTTACCGATATCATTCACGCCTGAGCCCCCTTCTGTAAGTAAATAGTACCAGAAATTACCGACCCCGCTTCCACTATGCACTTCGGGGCAACTTACCCAGTAAAGACCATCATAACAATCCGGATTACCATACGCATTGGGGTTCGACATATCGCGGATTACATAATTGAACTGATCACCCAACTTCCAGCTTCCGTAGGGCGTATAAAGAAACCGGATCGTGCAGCCGAAGATGTCAGATAATGATTCATTGATGCTTCCCGATTCACAGGAATAAACCAATCCGGAAGAATGCTCCGTTACGCCGTGTGTTAATTCGTGTCCGCAAACCTCGAGTGAAGTGAGTGGAGTGACACCCATAGATGCATCTCCATCAAGGTAACTCATGTAGGTGCCGTCCCAGAACGCATTAATGCCCGGGCCTGCATGCACGATGCTCTTCAGTTTTTGCGTGCCGTTCCCATCAACTGATTTCCATCCATAATGATCGTTGTAGTAATCATAAGTGGCTTCCGCCCCGAAGTGCGCATCGAGTGCATAGATGTCAAAACTGCCGGTAAGGTCCCAGTCAGGACTGTCGTTGATGAAATCATTGGGTTCACTGACATTATATGTTTCTACTCCGGCGCCGCGTGTGTATTCGCGCAGGCGGAATTGATTGGCAGCGAAGCTGTCAGAAATAATTGTCTGCGTTCCGTTGTAAGCCGTAACCGCAGATCCGGGAACATCATTGGTATGAATCCGGTTTTCCGTCTTCACGACAGAACCATCATGCGCATCTACATACACCCACTGCCGTGTCCAGGGTTCCCTGGCATACACATCGCATTTATAAACCAGCTTAAAATTCCCGTTGAAAGGCAGAATCATCAACCGGTTATTATCCGCTTCCTCCCTTTCATGCCACCACACATTCGCAGCAACATAGCTGCACGCATGCTGGTAAGCCTCGCTTGCCGAGATGGAAGGATGCGTGTTCACATTTGCAACCTGATACCATTCTCCGTTTACCGAACGGACCCGCCCGGCCCGCGAATGAACATAGTAAACTCCGTATTCCACCGGCACGTTCTTGTAGTATTGCGTGTAGCGGTAATGAACGTCGCCAATCTTATCAGTGTGCGTGCGGAGTAATTTGATTTGATCATCACCGGTTAATTTCAGAACATCCTTCTTCAGCCACTGCACGGCCTGATTGGTCATGATTCGGTGATTATCGTCAAGCCGGATATAAGAAATGGTGTTTCGCTTCTGGTTCATTGCAAGTTTGGTTGCCCCTTCGCAAACCGTGGCGGCCCGTGATCCCAGGTAAAGCTGATTACCGCGCTGAGCAAAAGCCCCTGCTGTGATGAGGACAGCACTTAATAGCGTAAGCAGTGATTTCATAAATGGATGTTTTTAAGGTTAGACGTATGCAATGTACAAATACATACATCCTGTCCAAATATGATTGCAGCTATTCGACAAACTGAAGGGAAAGGCCCGCCAGCATTATGTGCCCCGCAGGGAACGAAGATGGATCTAATTCATACGGTTGCCGCTTAGCAGGTACAATACAGCCATTCTCACCGCCACTCCGTTTTCAACCTGATCGAGGATGATAGAGTGTTTGGAATCGGCCACTTCACTCGTCACTTCTACGCCGCGATTGATGGGGCCGGGATGCATGATAAGAATTTCTTTATCGAGGTCATCAAGCAATTTCTTATTGATGCCGAAGTAAAGCGAGTACTCACGCATGGAGGGGAAATACTGAATTTCCTGCCGCTCCAGCTGAATACGTAAAAGGTTTGCTGCATCGCACCATCGCAATGCTGCCGCCACATCATATTCCACGCGAACACCGAGTGATTCAATGTAATTCGGGATGAGTGTGGGCGGACCGACCACCATCACTTCGGCATTCATTTTTTTAAGCAGTAAAATGTTTGACAACGCCACGCGGGAGTGCCGGATGTCGCCGATGATGGCCACCTTTTTTCCTTCCACAGCTCCCAGCTTTTCCCGGATGGAGAACGCATCAAGCAAGGCCTGAGTTGGATGTTCATTTGTCCCGTCGCCTGCATTGATGATGCTCGCCTCCACATGACGTGATAGAAATACCGGTGCGCCGGGTGCCGGGTGCCGCATCACAATCATATCCACTTTCATGGAGAGGATATTTCTGACCGTGTCAATCAACGTTTCTCCCTTTTTCACAGAAGAGGCAGAAGATGAGAAGTTGATGATATCGGCGGACAATCTTTTTTCGGCCAGCTCGAATGAGATTCGGGTGCGGGTGGAATTTTCGAAGAATAGATTCACTACGGTGGTGTCCCGGAGAGACGGCACCTTTTTTATTTTTCGGGAAAGCACCTCTTTGAATTCATCAGCCGTTGCAAAAATCAGTTCAATGTCATCACGTGTTAGGTACTTGATGCCCAAAAGGTGTTTTACACTGAGTGAATTCATATCCTATCCGTTTTTGCAGCAACAAGCCAAATCTGATCTGTACCCTGCGTTTCCTTCCATTCCACTTTTACACGTTCCGTGGTGAGCGAGTCAACGGCTTTGCCAACATAGTCCGGCTGAATCGGGTATTCGCGTGTAAACCTGCGATCAACCAACACGAGCAGTTCCACTTTAGACGGACGTCCGTGATCCAGCAAGGCCTCCATCGCAGCCCGAACCGTCCTTCCGGAGAAAAGTACATCATCAATCAGCACTACTTTTTTGCCTTCGGTGCTAAACCGGATGGTGGTTGGTTTTGGCTCAATCTTTTTCTCGGCATGGCGGTAATCGTCGCGGTAAAAGGAGATGTCAAGCAATCCATACTCTATTTCCAGCCCGGTAATTTCCTTTAATCGTTTGTTAATTCGATCAGCCAGATGAACACCCCTGGGCTGAATGCCAATGATGGCAGTTGAAGAAAAGTCCTTGTGATTCTCAATAAGCTGATAACAAAGCCGGTTGATGGTGAGATTCAGCTTTTTATTATCAAGGATTAATCGGGGTTGCAACGAATCAGCAGGTTTCCGCAAAAATAATATGGTTAGGACAATGCTCACGGCTTAGTGTATATCAGTTATGCAACAAATCAGGTATGATCTCTCGTTTCAGGACTTAGATAAGGTATTTACGGACCCCTACATGCCGACCAATCAAATATTTGCGGCCTCCTACCGCTGCCAGCATTGCTTGGCCGGCATTACAGGCATTTGCTGTTCATATTCCGATTCACTCAAAAACCCGGTTGATTTACCCACAGAATGGAACTACCTAAAAATTAGTAACCCTTTTTATAATTTTGGCTGAGGCAAATGAAACTTCGCAAGCGCTCATCCACATCAGAATTCAGGTTCCTCAACCTGACCGCCGTTTTCAGTGCCGCCCTCATCCTCGCACTGGAAGTGTGGAATCTCTATAGCCTGAACCGAAATCACAATTATGTGGGTTGGGTGAATCACAGCCACCAGGTTATTGAGAACAGCAATGAGCTGCTATCAACGGCTGTAATGGCAGAATCATGGGCACGGGGATATGCCCTCACCGGCGATGCGTATTTCCTGCGAGTGTATTACCAGTCGAAAAACCTCATGCTTCCATTGATTGATCAGTTGAAGAAACTCACGGTTGACAATCCTGAACAGAACAAACGGGTGGACTCACTCGAAAAACTGGTGCTGGCGAGGATTGAGTCCATGGAAGAAATCATCAAGATCACATCTGACTCGGAGTATCCTGATCTCACCATATCCGAGAAGATGCTGGAGGGAAGCAGAATATCGGTAATGATTAAAGCGGTAGATCATCGCCTGGTGAATGAAGAAGAACGAATACTCAATGCGCGCCTTGATGATCTCGCGAATGAATACAAAACTTTCCGCACCCTCATCATTATTGCCAGCTCCATTTCACTGGCCATCATGCTCATCCTTTACCTCTTTCTCTTCAGGCAAATGGAGCGCCGGGCCAAAATGGAGCAGGAACTCTCGCTGAGCCGGGAATGGTTTTCGAAAACTTTGGCCAGTTTGAGTGATGGCATGATTGCTACTAACGATTCAGGACTGGTCACCTTCATGAACAATGCCGCGGAAAAACTCACCGGTTGGAATCGCGAAGAAGCGATCGGCAAGCCTCTAGATTTTGTCTTCGATATCACCGATGAAGAAACGGGTCAGCCCCTGATCAATCCCGCCAAGAAAGCGCTCAATGAACGACGGGTGATCGGCATGTCAAACCACACCGTTCTTCGCCGCAAAGACGGTTCGCAACGTTATATTGATGATTCCGCTGCACCCATATTTAACGACAATGGAGAAATCTTCGGCGCAGCGCTCATATGCCGTGACATAACCGAGCAGGTTGAAACCCGAAAGAAACTCACCGAAAGCGAGGTTCGGCTCCGCCGCATCATAGAGAATTCAACCGCCATCGTCACCATCCGCGACCGGCAGGGAAATTACCTGATGGTGAATCCGGCTTTTGAACAGTTGACCGGGTTGAAAGAATCAGAAATCATCGGCAAGCGCTCCGCACCCACCATCCGGTTAAATCTCAAGGCAGATGAAATCCAAAATGTAATGCGAGTGGTGCAGGAAGACACGGTGATCACCAATGAAGAAGAATGGGTGGTTGCCGACGGTACGTTGCGCAACTTCATTGCCATCCGCTTCCCTATTAAAGATGACGACGGCAAAATGGTGGGAATCGGCTCTATCTGCACCGATATCACACGCCAAAAGCAGCAACTGCAGTCCCGACATGAGATGATCCTGAAGGAAAAAATCCTCGAAGGGCAAGCGCACTATAAAGAACTGGCGAATAACATTTCCGAAATGTTTTTCTCCATGGATCAGCATGAGCATTTCCTTTTCTGGAATCATGCCTGCGAATGGAGAACAGGCCGCCATGAGGCAGACGTGGTGGGCAAAACGATGGATGAAGTT
Organism: Bacteroidota bacterium; assembly: GCA_018267315.1. Taxonomy (GTDB): domain Bacteria; phylum Bacteroidota; class Bacteroidia; order Chitinophagales; family UBA10324; genus JAFDYS01. The sequence continues at coordinate 7,206 of JAFDYS010000057.1, forward strand.
TACCCGACTGATGACTGGCCCGAATTAAAAGTGCGGTTGCGCCGCGCCCTCAGGACCAAGCAGGCAGATACATTTGCGAGTGAGTACCATGAGAAAGGCAAAACTTATGTGATGCAGGTTTATGTATATCCCGCATCACACGGCATTTCGGTGTTGATGTCTGATGTCACTTTCCAGCGTAAGACGGAACGCGAAGCCATGAAACTCGTGGAAAGTCTTCAGCAAAAGAATAAAGACCTGCGGCAGTTTGCCTACATCATCTCCCATAATCTCCGCGCACCGATAGCCAAGATTCAGGGACTTGCTGACCTTTTCAATCATGATGATGGCTCGGCTGAATTTAACGGACGTATCATAAATGGCATTTCTGAGGAGTTGAAGACACTTGACATGGTGGTGAATGATCTCACCGATATTATTTCGATCCGCGAAGTAGAATATCAGTCAAAGGAAGAAATCAATCTGTCAGAAGAGCTGAGCCAGGTGAAGCACATCCTTTCGGCCGAGTTGAATGCAAGCGGCGCGCAGGTGATCGAAAACTTCACTGAGTGTAATGAAATTCATTCCATACGCGGCTACGTCCACAGTATACTGCTAAACCTGATCAGTAACTCCGTCAAGTACCGCTCACCGGAGCGGGTTCCTGAAATTCGCGTGACGGCCCGCAAGAAGGAACATTTCGTTCATATCACCGTACAGGATAACGGACTTGGCATCGATCTGGCAAAGAACGGGGCCAAGCTATTCACTTTATATAAGCGCTTTCATAATCACATTGAAGGACGTGGGATTGGTTTGTACCTCGTGAAAAACCAGGTTGAATCATTAGGCGGAAAAATTGAAGCGGAGAGCAAACCAGATCAGGGAACCACATTCAGAATATTGCTTCCGGTTAACAAGGGACCCCATGAAAAGAACACTTAGACGCGTCTATCTGATTGATGACGATCCCACCTTTAATTTCATCACAAAACTGTTACTGAAGAAGATTTCCTTCGCTGATGAAATCATCGACTTTATGGATGCCAGCGAAGCATTAGCCCGCCTGCAAAACACGGCTTCAGATCCGCAGGGCATGCCCGATCTCATTTTTCTTGATCTGAATATGCCCGGCATGGATGGTTGGGATTTCCTCGACGTTTACAAAACACTTCCGGCTACCTTCCTGCAACAATGCAAGTTGTACATCCTCACCTCATCCATTGACCCGAGTGACAAGTCCAAGTCTCTCTCATATCAATGCGTAACCGATTTCATCACCAAGCCCCTCGCGCTTGACAAGGTGACAAAAATCAAAGAAGAATTCAGCAGCATGATTGCCTGAATCACTACTCAATACTTGCCTCTTTTTTGTTACTTCGAACTATCCCGGGCCTCCCCTGTGCTTCCTTCGATTTGTATTAAACGGTCAATCTTTGCTATGTAAAAGCGGCTCGTTGAATCAACTACATTTGAGCGAATCAAAACCTGCACATGAGTAAGTACATTAAAACGGAAATCGCCGGGCGCACGGGATTCATCATACTTGCCAGGCCCGAAAAGAAGAACGCTTTAAATGATGCACTGGTGGAAGCGCTAACCAGTGCCTTCACACAACTGGAGGAGGACCACGATGTGAAGGTGATCGTGCTGAAAGCAGAAGGCGATGTGTTCAGCGCCGGCGCCGACCTGGAGTATCTGCAGAAGTTGCAGCAATTCTCGTATGAAGAAAACCTCACCGATTCCGGCAAGCTCAGGAATCTCTTTCTCAAAATTTACAACAATCGCAAGTTGGTGATCGCACAGGTTGAAGGACATGCCATTGCCGGCGGGTGCGGACTAGCCAGTGTTTGCGATTTCTGCTTCGCCGTACCTGAAGCGAAGTTTGGCTACACGGAGGTGCGTATCGGATTTATTCCCGCTATTGTGAGCGTTTTTCTCTCGAGAAAAATCCGCGGCGGAGATATGCGCGAATTGCTTTTTACCGGTAACCTCATCACCGCCGCGCGTGCCGAAGAAATCGGACTGATCAATGCCGTTATTGATAAGGACAAGATCAACGATTGGGTACGTCAATTCGCCGCTTCGTTATGTGAAGAAGTTTCAGCGCAATCCATTTCATCCACCAAAGAGTTGCTTTCAAAAATACCTTCCATGGATTTAAATGACGCACTCCACCTCGCAGCTGAAATGAATGCGAAGACGAGAGCCGGCGAAGATTGCCGAAAGGGAATTGCTTCCTTCCTGAATAAGGAAAAAATTGTGTGGTGAAAATCTCAAAGTGTACCGGTCTATTCAGAAACGGTAAGCACTTGAGCAGCACTTGCTGCCTTGTTCATTCCGGCACAAGATGATAGAGGGGATAACTTCTTCTATTTCCGTAAGTGATGCTCTGCCAGATCGCGCACTAATTTTGAACCCAAACATTCCACACCCACTTCAAAAAACTGTAAGCAATGAGCAGACAAATCAAATCCATCCGGCCCTTTCTTGGTGCAAAGAACTTTGATGAGTCGCGGCGCTTTTATCGCCATCTGGGTTTTGAAGAAATAGAGTTGTCAAATAATCTTGTCCTTTTTTTGAAAGAGGAAGTGGCTTTTTACCTGCAGGATGCTTATGTGAAAGACTGGGTTGACAACACACAGGTATTTGTAGAAGTGGAAAATGCAGAACAGTTCTGGCGTCAGCTTGAGTCACTCGGGTTACCTGAAAAATTCATTGGCGTACGGCTTATTCCGGTTAGGCATCTTGACTGGGGCAAAGAATGTTTTCTGCACGATCCTTCCGGCATTTTATGGCACTTCGGCGAATTCAAAAAGTGAGGCATGACAACGAAATAAAATGAAAGCAAGATTCCTGATCAAAGCTTTTGCTGCCAC
>JAFDYS010000057.1:10139-32166 GCA_018267315.1 Bacteroidota bacterium
CTTTCATGAATTTCTGGTGGATTCGGAACGACCCCGAACTGATGAGGGAACGGGCGAAGATTGGTGAGGGCGCCAAATCATGGGACAAACGGATATTAATTTTATCCGGAATCACCTATCTCTTATGCCTCTTTGTGGCAGGTTTAGATTCAGGTCGCTATCACTGGTCGCCCGGTTTGCATTGGAGCATTTATTTATCCGGCATCCTGATCACCCTTGCCGGTCAAGTGCTCTTCTTTCAGGCGAGAAAAGAAAACCGATATTTTTCAAGCGTGGTGAGAATACAATCTGACCGCGGACACGCTGTTTGCGATACCGGTGTTTACAAGATCGTGCGGCATCCCGGCTATTCAGGAATGATGATCTCACTCATTGGGCTTCCGCTCATTACCGGCTCACTTTGGAGCGGCATTCCTCTTGCCATAGCCATGGTGTTGCTCTTTCTCAGAACCTATCTAGAAGATGAAACATTGAAGAATGAATTGGCCGGTTACACTGAATATGCACAGAGAACTAAACAACGGCTCATTCCCAAAGTGTGGTAAAGGCGATCTGTCTCACTGCGCCAGTCTTGAAATGAGCACGGCAGCCCGCTTCGCATCAATAGACAAGTAATGAATGTTGGCGTTCTCATTCACCGTATGTCCTCCGCTGCCGGCAATCCCTAAACCATCCAGTGCCATCGGAACATATTCGGAAGCAAATGAAATATCAGCAGCGCCGGCATGGCGCGGCGGTACAGCCGTAACCGGCCCGAATCCGAGATCCATGCTCACACGGCTGTACTCTTCCAGCAACTTTTGATTTCCCCCGGTGAGTGACATGGGCGGATATCCATCATCACTGAATGAAAGTGTTGCAGATGTGTGCGGCTCTTGTTGCTCAACAATGTGATACATGATCTGCCGTGCTTTTTTCAATTGATCAGATGAAACAGCGCGCAGATCACCGGTCACAATCACTTCACTTGAAACAATGTTGTCTTTACCCGATGCCACAACGGTGTTGGCCGTATCGTTCAACAAAACAGCTCCGCCACCGGCAATCAGTCCCGGGTTGAAGGTGAGGTTCTCCTCTTGGCTGAGTGAATCATGAAATGCAGTCAGGATGCGGGCGGCTTCGAAAATGGCGCCCCTGCCAACTTCATTGGTAAAAATCTGTGATGAATGGGCCGCGGTGCCTGTTACTGTGAGTTTCCAGTCAGCAGATCCTCTTCTGGCAATAAGCGCAGTATTGGGAATTCCGTCCCCGTCTTCAAAACCGAGAACGATATCAGCATTCATGGACGCATCTCTAATTTCTTTTTTTGAAAGCTCAATCGGTTTACCGTCTGCCTCTTCATCGCCGGTCATCACAATGATGACAGAGAGATCATTAAGCAAGCCGGCATCGTGCAAGGCCTGCATGGCGAGGATAATGATCACGTCGCCGCCTTTCATATCAGAAACACCGGGACCCTGCATGATGGAATCATTAACCATGCTCCAAGTCTGAAACTTGCTTTCAGTTCCAAACACTGTATCAAGATGCCCTATCAGCAGAAACCTCCTGCTTTTCCCTTTATGAACTGCTATTAAATGTCCCGAACGGTTAAACGAATCACCCGGTGACCAGCGCGTTTCAAATCCCAGTTTCTTCAGTTCAGTCATGAACAAATCCCCCACCTGTCTCACGCCGGCGAAATTCATGGTGCCGCTATTGATGTTCACGGCTGCCTTAAGGAGTGCGAGGGCTGCCGGTGTTCTGCTGTCAATGGCTTTGCAGATTTTCAATTCCTGTTTTGTGACCTGTGCCTTGGTTGAAAAGGAAAACAGAATGGCAAAAACAAGAAGTGTTGTGACTCTCATTTTCATTGTTGAGCAAGTTAGCAAAGGAAAAGAAAGGGAAGCAGTCGCAGCTGGATATGAATTGACGGAGGCAATCGTCGAACCATGAGAAATTACCGTAAAGAATTTATGATCCGTAAGACACATTTAATCATTTTTAGCTTTGCGGCGGTTCTGCTACCCGCAGTGAAGCCGCACAGCCGGTTTTCAATCTCCGCCGGAGTTCTGACCAATGGTAATTAGTATATATGGCTGAAACATTTCGCAATTCGGTTGATCATCACAAACAAAACAGACTGGTTGTAATCTGGCAACTCATCATTTTTGCACTTGCCTTTTTGCTGGGCACGTTTACCAAGCTGCTGTTGCCGGGAATCCCGTCTGAAATTCTATTCAAATTTGTAGATGTTCTGTTTATAAGTGGAACTATCCTTCTTGCAGTAAAACTTGCCCGTGAAGGTTGGGACCTGGCTGCCGCTGGCTTTACCATACTCGGCGTGGGATGGGGTGTTTTCTTCGCCTCCATTGATTTTTTCAATATGGATGTCGCTGACGAAATGATTACATCACCATTGTATTTTTTCATTCCCTGCATGTTACTTATCAGCTGTTACAAACCATTTCCTATTTGGATCAAAGCACTCAACATATGGTGCATCGTTCCCTACCTGGTTGCTTTTATTCAACATCGGATCAACCCAGATTATCTCAAGTCAAATTTTCTATGGATGGCGATAGGTTTCATATCCTTTCACACAGTTAGTTTGATCTGGGGAATTTTCTTCATGGTTCAATACCTGCGTGAAAGCAACTTGCACAGGAAAAAAGGATCATGAAGTCTCTTCCCTTGATGGACGTGCACTCGTGAATGCGGTGAGTTATTAGGCTTTCGATGCCTCACTCGTTTACGGAATCCAATCGCCTTTCTCACTTGATATTTTGAAAATCAGGCGGTCTAAAACGCCCCAAGGCTTAATTGAAAACGCCTGCATCAGATAATTTTGATTCCGTTAAATTGCCAGTAGTAGATGCTTGAAGAGGAGGTCACATATTTGTAATTAATAATAAGGGAACCCGTTTGATTATCCAGTGTACCTGTGCCGCTTACCGTATAGGTTTCGTTCAAGTGCGAATCATAAACAGATTGTTCGGGAATGGTAAGATTGGTTCCATCCACCGTTCCATTCAAAGTGAAGGTGGAACCGGCTTCCGTTTGGCTTGTCATTACTACTGCTGTTGATGTTGAGCCGGCAGTAATGGCAATTGTATCAGCTTCACTGTAAAATCCCATCGTAAGGGTTCCAAAGTATGTACCCATGAAGGTGATCTTTTCGCTGTCCGATTTTTTACATGAAACTGCCATCGTTACAAGCAGACTGGTGACTATGATCAGGATAGCACCCGATCCCCAAATATTCTTCATTTTTTTCATGATTACTCCCCGTTTTGGTTTCCCTAAATTAGGGGTGTCCGGGTGCCCTCCTCGCTGATGTTGGTCACTGATTCAAGTATAGTTTCTCATTATTATTTCATGATAAATTCGTTAACCTCTTTGTACCCGGGAAGCATACTGGTCCATTCTATTTTTTCATGAAACGTAAGACAGAATAAAACAAAAATCAGTCAACGCAGGTCGGTACCTGAAAGAAAACAAGCACGATAAAACAACATATATTCACAACGGCTGAGCTTGTCTCAATTGCCGGAGAATAAAAACCTGCAGCATTCATCATCAGGTTTTAGCACCTTATAAATGAGTGATTGCATGCAATATCACTAACACAGGAACTGGATCATGACCAAAAACAAAACCACCGAAACGAATCAAAGCGTCACCATCTTTATTAATAAGGTTGCGGATGAAGTAAAACGCAGAGACTGTTTTCGCCTTCTGGAGATTTTCAAAACGCATACGGGCTTCAAGCCGAAGATGTGGGAACCAAGCATCATCGGGTTTGGCAAATACCACTACAAATATGAAAGCGGACACGAAGGTGATGCGCCGGTGGCCGCTTTCTCTCCAAGGGCAACGTCCATGGTTATCTATCTATCAGGAAGGTTTGAAAAACGGGATGAGTTACTGAAGAAGTTTGGGAAACATAAAGCAGGTAAAGCATGCATCTACATCAAAAAACTGGATGATGTGAATCCCGAAATTTTAGGTCAGATGATTTCAAATTCTGTCAAAGAAATCCGTAAGCGCTATCCGTATTGATTCTTATGCCCCTTGAATTTTTGTTTAATCGATATGTGCTACACCGTTAAGTCCCGGGTAATACCTGCTCCAATGCAAGTGAAAAAAAATCGCTGCTGGTTTTCGGGCCAACAGCGATGCAAAGTGATTATCCCGAATTCAACTATGGATCGAATGCGGGAAATAATGATCGGGAAAATTTATTTTGATTCTTTGACAAACGTTCCGACTGCGAAATTGAAATCCTCTGTAAGAATCAGCTTGTAAATCCCCGGCGCAAAAGAGGAGATGTCAAGCGTGTAGATAGTCATACCGTCCAGGTTCAATACCTCGTTCATTGTCCGTTGACCCAGCATATTGATCACACTCAACTGAACGATTCCGTTAAAAGCTGAAACATCAATAAAAACCTGCTGAACGGACGGATTGGGAAATAGAGATAAGAATCCATCCCAATCGGGATCATCAGGAACTATTACTTCATTGCGCTGAGGCTGCGGAACGTTTATGCATTTACAGGTGACCGTATAGGTTCTCGTTGCAGTCCATCTCAGGTGAGGCTGAGGACAGTTATTATCATTCTGAGTAGAATAGGCCGTGCCTGTTACGGCGGTTATTGCCTTCAGTGCGCAGGGTGATACCGTATCCTGCTGGCAAACCTTATCCGGACATACGGCAACAGCGAGTGCAGCTGCATTCAACCTCATTGCCAGTTTAGCTTCGGCTTTTGTGCATCCTGTACCTGTAGCATTAATTGTGTAACCTGTGTTTTCGCACAATTGCACTTGTCCTGCAAGATGATTGGTGATTGCTGAAAGCAGTACCATGATACCGATGGCCGGTCCCATGATTTTCTGATTGACTAATCTTTTTTTCATGATGGTAAGTTTAGCTTGTGAATTAATTACTTCACCACAACTAAGCCCGGTGAGAGAGGCGCGCGCAGGCAACTTATCCAAAATTGCGGGTGCATTGAATCTTGCTCTTTGTCAATCATACGAGCCCTCCTTTTTATGACATTGAAAATATATAAATTTTCTCTAACTCTTTTGCTTTAATAGGGATTCTCACTGCCGGCTTCGCTTCACCGAACCAATAATCTACTGAACTTGAGGGCGGATGCCTCAAGTAAATTACTTCAACCATGGCAAGTAATTGGAAGCACCCGTGAAGAGGCCTGTTTCGTTCGATGACCGGCAACCGGAAGTTATCACTGTGATCACATCATTGCCAACCGCCCTTCATGAGTTATCTTCGCGCCCGCTTTTATGTCTTCCATACGCAACATCGCCATTATTGCCCACGTCGATCATGGGAAAACCACCCTCGTTGACAAGATTTTACATCAATCCAACCTGTTTCGTGAAAACCAGGAAACGGGGGAACTCATTCTCGACAGCAACCCGCTGGAACGTGAACGGGGTATTACCATCCTTGCCAAAAACGTTTCCGTCCGGTATGGCGATGTGAAGATCAACATCATTGACACCCCCGGTCACGCCGACTTCGGCGGTGAAGTGGAACGCGTGCTCAACATGGCCGACGGCGTGTTACTGCTCGTGGATGCATTTGAAGGCGCCATGCCGCAAACGAGGTTTGTATTGCAGAAGGCATTGGAATTGGGAAAGAAGGCCATCGTGGTCATCAACAAGGTGGACAAGCCCAACTGCCATCCCGATCTCGTGCACGACCAGATCTTCGATTTATTTTTCCATTTGAATGCGACAGAAGAGCAACTCAACTTCCCCACCCTCTTCGGTTCATCCAAGCAAGGATGGATGAGTGAAGACTGGAAGAAGCCCACTGAAAACCTCATTCCGCTTTTTGAAGCGATCGTTCAGCACATTCCGCCGGCACCGGCGATTGAAGGAACACCGCAGATGCAAATCACTTCCATTGATTATTCATCGTACACCGGAAGAATTGCCATCGGCAGATTGCTGCGCGGCACATTAAAAGAAGGAATGAATGTGAGTCTGGTGAAGCGCGATGGCTCAATCACCAAATCCAAAATCAAGGAGCTTTATGCCTTTGAAGGATTGGGAAAGAAAAAAGTGAGTGAAGTGATTGCCGGCGACATATGCGCCATCTTCGGCATTGAGGATTTTGAAATCGGCGACACGGTTGCCGATTTTGAAAATCCGGAGGGGCTGAAACCGATTGCCATCGAAGAGCCAACGATGAGCATGCTCTTCACGATCAACAATTCACCCTTCTTCGGTAAAGAAGGCAAGTTCGTGACCTCCCGCCACGTACGCGATCGGCTGGAAAAAGAAACCGAGAAGAACCTCGCCATGCGTTTGGAAGATACCGAATCGCCCGATGCCATTCTTGTTTACGGCCGCGGCATTCTTCATCTTTCCATCCTCATCGAAACCATGCGCCGCGAAGGATACGAGTTGCAGGTGGGGCAACCCAAAGTGATTGTGAAGCACATTGATGGCGTGAAGCATGAGCCGATCGAAGTACTCACCGTAAATGTGCCTGCTGAATTTTCCGGGAAGGTGATTGAAATTGTATCGGGACGAAAAGGAGAATTGCTCGTGATGGAACCGAAAGGTGACGTGCAACATCTGGAATTTAATATTCCCTCAAGAGGTTTGGTTGGACTGAGAAATAATTTGCTCACCGCCACACAGGGTGAGGCCATCATTGCGCACCGCTTCAAGGCATTTGAACCGTGGCGCGGAAATATTCCCGGCAGAAATAACGGCGTGCTGATTGCGCTTGAAAACGGAAGAGTGACGGCGTACGCCCTCGACAACCTGCAGGACCGCGGATCCTTTTTCGTGGAACCCGGTGATGAAGTGTATGCCGGTCAGGTGGTAGGCGAGCACATCCGCCCGAGTGATTTGGTGGTGAATGTGGTGAAGACAAAAAAGCTCACCAACATGCGCGCATCAGGCAGCGACGATGCGGCACGCATCGCACCCAAAATTGATTTCTCCCTCGAAGATTGTCTTGAGTTTATCCAGGAAGATGAGTACGTGGAAGTGACACCCAAATCACTCCGTCTGCGGAAAATTTACCTCGACCACAATGAGAGGCAACGGCGGATGAAAGAAGTGGCTGCCGTGGTATAGGCGGTAAATTCCCTCTTAGTTACCGTTGATCTTACAAAACCGGAAGTGACGGACGGGGCGTTCTTCATTCCATATCGTCAATACATACAAGGAAGGGCGCAACTGCTGAGCATCAATTTCCGTGAGGAAACCATGGGCATTGAGTGTTCCGCTACTCACCACTCTCCCGTTCATGTCCGTGATTTCAAACCTGAGGTTTGATTCATTCGCATTGCTTCCTTTCAGCACCTTCAGCTCATCATCCACCAGCGAAGGAAAAACCCTGAAGTCTTCCGATACGTCCGCTTCGCCGGCATTCGTCTGCAATTGTTCAAAGTGCGCTCTGAAAGTGAGCGGGCCGGCGCTGAGCTGATTATTGATAACCGGGTTGAGCACATCACTGATTACGTTGTTGTCATCCCAGTGCGAAAACACGTAGCCGTCATTCGCCATCGCTTCGATTTTTATAGGCACCGAATTGAAGTAAACGCCTTGCCAGGGATACAACGCCGGCGTAATCGTGCTGATCTGAATCCTTCCGGCACCCGGAGGATCCACATCAAGTGTCACATTCACCTGTCCGGCAAGAGACAGATCGTGCTGAATATCGCTGCGTACCTGATCGGTGCGGCATTGCAATTCCGACTGAAAGGTGAGGTGATTGTCATAGAAGAAATCAATCCAGGCAGGCACATTCCACGGATCGGCCCATCGGGCATATTCATTGGCCATCTCCACAATGGTTTGATTGAACATTCCGTTCTCAACCGCCAGCAAACTGTCGGGCAGGTAGGCCGTATTCATGAGATCGGCAAACCGGTTGATGAAGTAGTTTCTGAATCTCGGATTCTGCATGCCACGGTTCCAGATATCAGTGTAAGGAAAATAATCACCGAGTGATTGCAGGTAAGAGATGTGATCAAAATAGCAATCAGTCCAGCTGTTTGGCAACAAGGCCAATTCCTGATCAATGAGGCAAAACCTCCAGCGGAAATCCGTTTTGTCAGAACGGTAAATCTTGATGTTATTACCCGGCCAATCCACATTCCCCATCCACGATTCGGCAATGATGTAATCGTTGTAGTACATCATATCAAAATACTTGTCGGCTTTGGTCCAGAAGGCCGTATCTGCAGGACTTATCGTTTTGAACGCATCATAAGAACTCCAGAATGAATCCACCGAGCCGGTGACGGCCCGCAGCACAAAACCGTAAAAGGCACTCAGCGAAAGGATGTCCATCGAGTCTTCCGATGCACTGTCGAGCACTTCAAAAAGTTCAGGATCATATTTCTCGCGCAACTCATACAGCCCGAAGTACTGGCCGTTGATGTAAACAGAAATCGGACGCCAGGCCGTGTAGTAGTTGTACGTTTTTTCTCCCATCATCTTCAGTTGCGAAGCATCCTTATAGGGAAGCACGAGGTATTGATTACTGCCGTTGCGCAGGTAAAACTGGCTGTACTTTGTTCGTTGCGGACGCTGCGGAATGACCGGGAAATTCACGGGTCCCTCACCGAGAACGGAATTATCCAATTCCAGCCGGAAAGAATGCTGCGGCTGCCAGCGGCTGCCGCCATAGCCACCGTCAATCATCATTCCTGCATTCTGAGAAAAGATCAACGGGTTACCGGATGTGGAATCAAAATATTCAGCATAGGCGGGGCGCAGCCAATCCTGCTCTGAATGATCGAAGATGCCATTGTCGCCGTACAGATTATTGTTGTCAGTGATCACCGAGAGTATGGGCGTTAGGTGACTGACGTTGAAGAAATAAGTTGCCGCTGTAAGGTTACTGGGCAACATGCCTTCTACAAAGGTTTTTGCTTTCACCACAGTTGATTGATAAATAGGAACAGGTGTCCCGTCAAACTCCGGAGAACTGATCTCGGGATCACTTCCATCCAGCGTGTAATGAATTTCTCCCGCACCACCATTTGAAACACTCATGGTTACATCAAATGGCTGCGTGAAAAATCCGGAGGAATGGGAGAGCACCGGAGCTTCTGCATATTGCGTATAGGGAAAAGAGCTGTTGTTAGTTGCACCCGGAGTTGGAGGACTCAGGTAAGCGTGGGTGATGGATGCATCAGGAATGGAACCGATGCTCACATCATAACTTTCACAGCTGATATTGAGACTGCTCAACAAATTGCCGGAAGGAGAAAACAAATACACCGTTTCCCCCGACCCTGAAATCTTAAAGTTCGTGTGATAGTTAAATCCGGTTGCCGGCAAAAACTCATTCGTCATTGAACTAACAGCAGTGAGGCCCATACTGATCTCGATATAGTCATACGTCACGGCATCAGTCCATGCCACATCAAATGCCAGCGAATCAATGTAACCGGCAGTCAGGCCCGCGGCTTGCAGTTCATCGGCATGGATGAGCATTTGATTCCTGGCTCCCCAGTACCAGTTGCCGTACGGCGCAGGGTAGCATGTATTACAGTTCTGAAGATTATCCGTTCCAATGGCCACACCATTGAGCTTCATGTTCGGCCTAACTGCGACCGGAGTGCCGTTGTAAAAAGAGCAGGACGCAGGGCTCCCGTCTGCTACGGCGAAGATGGTTGAGTTATAAGAAGTGGATGATTGATTGAACACTGCGTTGGTGGTATAGCCCAACGAGCTATAGGAACAGGTGTTCACAATAATGTTTGAAGTTCCGTCCCAATAAAACGGCGTAGTGAAATGATGCGTATTCCAACCGGTAACCGGAACAAAAACACCCGTATTCTCCACCGTGGTAAATGGCGGAGAAGCAAACCGGTTTTTCTCACTGCAAAAAATCACCTGATAGGCGCCTGCATTCAGAATGTTGTGGGGCATCACCCACTTAGCCGGCTCATCCAGGTCATCGCTGAGCGAATAGCCATTCAGGTCAACCGGGTCAGAACCGGCATTGAACAATTCAATCCAGTCAGGTTGCCCGCCGTCTTCATCGGTCAGTGTTGAATAATTCTTGTTGCTACCTTCATTGATCACCACCTGTGAAAAAGTCAGCACAGGATTCATCATCAAAAGAACAATCAGCGGAATATCGAATGTGAGAAGGCGGGTAATGCACGTTTTCATATAAATATCTTCCCTGTAAAGGTATAAGTTAAGGTCTTCCTTCATTTTTCATCCCTTTTCATGACGTAAATCATGTTTGATGCTGACAGAGTCAATAGGTTGCCAATTCCAATCGAGCGACTATTGCCTTGCCTTATGAACGGCGAGCAAGATGGAATCCGCAACACTCAAGACAACTCCGGTGAAGGAAAGAAAGGTAAAGGGAAAAGTCGTGATTGACATCCAGAAGTGCAAGGGCTGCGAGCTATGCACCGTGGCCTGCAAGGAAGAGGCCTTGAAACTTTCTGACACCATTAACATCAAGGGATATCGATACATCGTGGCCAACAACGACTTGTGCAACGGTTGCGTGAATTGTGCGCTGGTATGTCCTGATGCAGTAATAACCGTGTACCGTACCAGTGTGAAAAATAAAAAGACTGTGATTACACCGCCTGATATACGCGAACAACTGAAAGGACTGGTAAAGCAGGAAACATCAAATGAAAAGGCAGAGGTGACTGCGAATTGAAAACGAAAAAGACAACTCAAGAGATGGAAACGAAACTGATGAAAGGAAATGAAGCGCTGGCGAAAGCCGCCATTGAAGCCGGCTGCGATGCCTACTTCGGCTATCCCATCACGCCGCAATCGGAAGTGCTGGAGTATCTCGCTCGTGAAATGCCGAAGCACGATCGTATCGTCCTTCAGGCAGAGAGCGAGGTGGCTTCCATCAATATGGTGTATGGTGCTGCCGGGGCCGGATTCAGAGCTATGACAAGCTCATCATCTCCCGGCATTAGTCTGATGCAGGAAGGCATCTCCTACCTCGCCGGTGCCGAACTGCCCTGCCTCATCGTGAATGTGAATCGTGCAGGGCCGGGGCTGGGCACCATTCAACCCGGACAAGGTGATTACTTCCAGGCCACCAAAGGCGGCGGACATGGCGATTACCGCATGATCGTGCTCGCGCCTTCATCCGTTCAGGAAATGGCCGACTTCGTTTTTCTCGGATTCGATCTCGCTGACAAATACCGTAACCCCGTGATGATTCTGTCTGATGGAGCCATTGGGCAGATGATGGAAAAAGTCACCTTCGGAAAATTCAAATCAACCCGTTATGAAAAACCTTGGGCTACGGTAGGCAAGTCGGCAACACGGGAGAGAAACTACATTACCTCGCTGCACATACAGCCCGAAAAAATGGAAAAGCACAACCTGAAACTCGAGGCGAAATTCAGGGTGATGAAAGAAACCGAAGCGCGATTTGAAGAGATCAGTACAGGCGATGCGGAATACCTGTTCGTGGCGTATGGACTCAGTTCCCGCATCTGCCACAAAGCCGTTGATCTTGCCCGGGAAAAAGGAATCAGGATTGGATTGCTTCGCCCGATCACACTGTGGCCTTTCCCCGCAGAGCGATTATTGCAACTCGCCGGCCAAGTGAAGTTTATGATGAGCGTGGAACTGAATGCCGGGCAAATGGTGGAAGATGTGAAGCTCGCCGTGAACGGAAAGACGCCGGTTTATTTCTATGGCAGACTGGGCGGCATGATTCCCACGCCCGAAGAGATTGTTCATCAATTGGAAACCGTAATTCATGAGCATCATGAAAACTGAAGAAGAAGTTATCACCAAAGAACCCAACCTGTTGCAGGGTGCGCTAGAAGATCACGCTCTTCCTGAAACCAAACTCACTTTGCCCGAAAACAACGTGTGTGAAACGGAAGATGAATATGAACTCGTCTATCACCGCCCCGTGCCGCTACTTGATGTGAACATGCACTACTGCCCCGGCTGTGCACACAGTTTAGTGCACAAGCTGCTCATGGAAGTGGTGGAAGAAATGAACATCCAGGACAAAACAGTGGGTGTTGCTCCTGTGGGCTGCGCCGTATTCGCTTATGACTATATGAACATTGACATGACGGAAGCTGCACACGGAAGAGCGGCCGCAGTTGCCACCGGCATCAAGCGGCTCATGCCGGACAAATATGTTTTCACTTACCAGGGCGACGGCGATCTGGCAGCGATTGGTATTGCTGAAACACTGCATGCCGTCAACCGCGGAGAAAACATCCTGATCGTTTTCATCAACAATGCCGTGTACGGGATGACGAGCGGACAAATGGCCCCCACAACTCTGATGGGAATGAAAACCACCACCACGCCTTTCGGCAGAACAAATGAAGCATATGGTTCACCCATCAGAATGTCAGAGCTCATTTCTCCGCTGCCCGGAGCATTTTACGTGACGCGGCAAGCCGTTCACAATGCCCCATCTGTAAGAAGAACGAAGAAGGCATTGCAAAATGCATTCAAATACCAGCAACTGCATAAAGGCACTTGCTTCGTGGAGATCATAGGCAACTGCCCCTCAAACTGGAAGATGACACCGGTTGAATCGGAGAAATTCATTGATTATGAAATGGTAAAAACTTTTCCGCTCGGCGATGTGAAACTGCCGAAGGCGGACGATTTGAAAAACTTAACGGAGGGCCAATAATCATGTTAGAAGAACTCATCGTTGCAGGATTCGGAGGACAAGGCGTTCTCTCACTCGGCATGACGCTCACTTATGCCGGCATGCTCGAAGACAAAGAAATTTCGTGGATGCCATCGTACGGTCCGGAAATGCGCGGCGGCACCGCCAACTGCATCACCATTATTTCAGACAACAAGATCAGTTCACCCATCATCTCGCAATTCGATTCGGCCATCATTCTCAATCAGCCATCCATGGAGAAATTTGAATCAAGAGTGAAACCCGGTGGTTTGCTGCTCTTTGATTCAAGTAACATTCTGAAATCAAGCACGCGCACCGATATTGAAATCATCGGAATACCCGCAGCCATAGAAGCACTGAAGATGAAAAATGCGAAGGTGATGAACATGATCATGCTCGGGGCGTACCTCGGCCGTAAACCTGTGGTGAAAAAAGAATCAGTGCTCGAAGCGCTGAAGCAGGTGCTGCCTGAAAAATATCACCACCTGCTGCCCATCAATCAGCAGGCAATGGAGCGGGGAGAACAGTTGTTGCAACCGGAAGAAGCTGTTTACTGAATCTGCTGCGACGGCCGAACGCAAGCACTCCGGTCCCCGGTGCTGATCTTGTTTCATTACTTCTAATTTCGCAGCAGAAATCTTTTGGTCCGCATGTTTCAATGGCTATCCCGGTTATTTCTTCCCGAAGCGCATCCTGATATCACACAGTCATTAATCGTTATTCTCATCGCCATTGCCGCCGGTGTATTTGCGGGAAGAATTAAAGTGAAAGGCGTTTCGCTTGGCGTGTCAGCGGTCATGTTCACGGGGTTGCTCATGGGCCATGTCGGTTATCGGATCAATGAAAATATTCTCGACTTCATCCGCGATCTCGGTTTAATCCTGTTCGTTTACGGCATAGGTATTCAGGTGGGTCCGTCATTCTTTTCCTCGTTCAGGAAAGAAGGCGTGAAACTGAATGCGCTGGCAGTAAGCACGGTATTGCTTGGCGGCGTCATCACCTATTTGATCTTCCGCTTCACCGAGCAACAGATTGATAACATCGTAGGGCTTATGTCAGGTGCCGTAACCAACACGCCCGGTCTCGGCGCCGCCAAATCCGCCTTGCAGGAAGTGCAGCAATCTGTGCCGGGGAGGAAATTCAACGATCCGGCCATTGCCTATGCCATCGCATATCCTGCCGGGGTGTTGTGTGTGATTCTCTCCATCATCGCCGCAAAAGGTCTGTTACGAATCGACACCCAAAAAGAAGCACGGCGTTTCATGGAGGAAAAATCAAAATCAGAATCACCGGTCATCCACAAAAAGTGTCGCGTGCTGAAGCCGGAGTTTTTTGATAAAAGCATTTACGATGTGCTCACCGACACACACTCCGATCACCTGATTATTTCAAGACTCAAGCACAGCGGTTCGCAAACGGTGTTTTCTCCATCGCTTGACACCACTATCCGCGAGCGGGATGTGCTGATGGTGGTGGGCGCCATGGAAGACGTGGATCGTTTCATTCAACAGGTCGGTCGCGAATCCACTGATCAGTTCATCGAATCGGAACATGATGTGGTGACGAGAAATATTTTCGTTACGAACCGCAGCGCCATTCATAAAAATCTGGCGGAGCTCGATTTGTTCAACCGGTACAATCTGAAAGTAACGCGCGTATTCCGCTCCGGAATGGAACTGCTGGCCAGTCCTTCGCTCGAATTATTTTACGGTGATAAACTGCGGCTCGTGGGAAACCAGAAAGCCGTGGATGAAGCGGTGAAGATCATCGGCAACTCGGAAAAGCGGTTACTCGAACCGGATTTCTTATCCCTCTTCGGTGGGTTGCTGATCGGAATCATCATCGGTTCCATTCCGCTGATGATTCCCTCATTGCCTGTTCCGCTCAAACTTGGATTTGCCGCCGGACCATTGCTTGCCGCGTTACTCATTAGCCGCTACGGCGGAATCGGCGTCATCCATTCCTATATCAACAACGGCGCGATTTATTTCATGAAAGATCTCGGCATCTGTTTGTTCTTCGCTGCCGTAGGAGTTCATGCCGGAGAAAATTTTTACAGCAACTTCGTTCAATACAACGGGTGGATGTGGATTTTTTACGCTTGCCTCATCGCCATCATTCCGCTGGCATTTATGGTGGTGGTTGGAAAGTTTATCATGAAGACAAACTTTTTGCAACTGGCCGGATTGATGAGCGGCGCTTACACTGATCCGGCGGCACTCGCATTCAGCAATTCCTACTTTGATTCTGACATTCCTTCACAGAGTTACGCCACCGTTTATCCGTTGGTGACCATTTGCAGGATTTTCATGGCGCAGCTTCTCATTCTGCTATTCGTCTGAACAAATTCATTGAGGAAATGACTGAAGAGATTAGTGTGCTGGCAAAAAATATTTTCTCACCCCGGAATAGTTCCCGGAAATTTCATGACATAGCGGGCATCCACTTCATATCAACCTTTACTTCACCAGAATCTGTTTCCGGTCCACAATCTTCTTCCCCTCCATGAGCACGACAAAGTAATTGCCGGACTGCAGTGAACCGACATAGAATGCCGTTTCTTCACCGTCAACCCAGTAGTTAGCCACTTGTTCTCCTGCATTGGTAAAGAGAATGAGGTGATACTCATCCTTCGAATTCATATTGCTGAAGGAAGCAACTAAACTGGCACGGCCCATATCCACTGCCACGCGTTCAATCTTTGCATGATTGGCGTTCAGGGAAGTGTCAGCCGGCAGGTTCTGTTGCGAAAACGCCACAGAGGACGCCAGCAGCAACAACGCTGTTATCACTGCGGTGAAAGCGATTTTCGTCTTCATGATGAATGATTTTACGATACGAAGTTTCGTGAAGACCCGGCCGGTATTTTATGAGATAGGTCAAGTGTACTGATGACAAATGACAGGATTATTGTTTGTCACGATTTCAACGCCACACTTACTTTTTTCTTCCTCACTACATTTGAACGTAAATCCACATCTTGACAAAGAAAAAACATAAGGCAGCCGGTGCGGCGCAGCCGGTTTCATACAAGAAACCGGTAAAAGCCGCCACGAATCCTGCTTTTGAAAAGCATCCGTTCCTAATTGCGGCGATGCTAATAATGGCTGTTGCCTGTTTTGTTTTTAAAGATTACTTGTTTGGCGATAAGGTTTATCTCTTTAAAGATATCGGCAGTGATACGTTGAATGCGTTATATCCCGGCTTCTGCCTGTATGCCGATTACCTTCAGCATTATGGATTTCCAAGCTGGTCATTCGCCTTTGGCATCGGGCAGAACCTGCTGCCGTTCTTCCTGCGCGATCCCACTGATCTGTTCCTGTACTTCGCCGGACGTGATCACATTGCTTCGCTCATTGCCTGGCGTGAATTCGCCAAAGTAGTGGCAGGCGGTTTCATTTTCTACGCTTACCTGCGCCTCGTGGTGAAGGATGGCTTCGCCGCCGTGGCGGGGGCACTCATGTTTTCATTCTGCAGTTTCATGATTCTCGCCGGCGGATGGTATATATTTTCATTTGAGGCCATTACCGTTGCGCTGCTGCTTCTGTCATTTGAAATGCTTTTTCAGAAAAATGAATGGTGGTTATTCCCGGTACCTATTGCACTGATCGGCATCTCACAACCATTCAATCTTTACGTGTATGGTTTGTTTCTCATGACGTATTTACTGCTTCGTTTTTATGAAGAAGGAAAAGATCACTCCGTTAAATCGCTGGGGCTACTGCTTGGCAAAATGGCTGCCCTCGCGATGATCGGCATTATGATGGCTGCGGTATTCCTGCTTCCTAATGTGATTCAATTGCTCGAAAGCCCGCGCGGTAGCGGACTCACCGGTTTTACCAGTTCACTCCGGAACATTCCGGTATTGCAACTTGCGGGAAGCGCGGAATTTAAAACCACCGTTTCCCGGTTCTTCTCCGGTGACCTCATGGGTACGGCTTCCGATTTCAGCGGCTGGTATAATTACCTGGAAGCACCTGAGTTTTACTGCGGCATCCTGGCATTGGTGGCGCTGCCGCTGGGTATTGCGAATGCTGAGCGCAGGCGTAGAATCGCTTATCTGATTTTTCTGGGAGCATGGCTGCTCCCTGTACTTTTTCCGTTTCTGCGACATGCTTTCTGGCTTTTTACCGGTGACTATTACCGCGGCTACTCCTTCTGTGTGAGCATCATTCTCATTTACCTGGCTGCCCGGTCCCTCAGCATGATGAACGCCGAAGGCAGGAAAGTGAATTTCCCGGTTCTTGGCGCCACTACGCTCCTGCTGCTGGTGGCAGTGAGTGCGACTACACCGGCGGATATGAAAGAGCAACCGATATTCATGATCACCGTCACTCTCATTCTGCTCTATGCTTTCTTCCTCATGTTCCTTCCTTCCGCCAGGCATAAGCCAATGGCGCAATACGCTTTGCTTGCCATCCTGGCGCTGGAACTGAGTTACATGGGCAGCACCACCACTTCTGATCGCGCAGCTGTAAAAAAAGCCGAGTTGAAGCAACGCACGGGCTATAATGATTATACAGCTGAAGCGGTGACCTTTTTAAAAAATGCCGATCCGTCCTTTTTCCGCATTGATAAAAATTATGCATCATCACCGGCCATCCATTTTAGTGTGAACGACGCCATGGTGCAGAAGTACTACGGCACCTCGCTATACAACTCATTCAACCAGTTGAATTATGTGCGCGCGCTGGCATTTATGAAAGTGATTGATCCGCTGCAGGAAGCTCAGACACGCTGGCTTGACGGCACCCGCAATCACCCGCTGCTTGAAAATATTTTTTCAGTGAAATACCTGCTGCGGAATGATGCGTTGAGCCCGCAATGGAACTTTCAATTCGATTCATTGGCGCATTTCGGAAACGTAACGGCCGTACGGAATAAGTTTTCCCTTCCCCTGGGGTTTGCGTACAACCGATTCATGCTTCAAAGTGATTTTAATAAGATCAGCCGCAACTACACCGATGTGGCCCTGCTTTATGCTTTTCTTATTCCTGACTCCGCGGAGAAACAATATCCTTCACTTCAAAAACTCAGTCGCGTTGATACCACGGCTTTTAATGTGGACGTTTATACTGCAGCCATTGATAGTTTAAAGCGGGATACCCTTACGCTCACCGCCTTCTCCCAAACACGGCTTGAAGGCCGCATTAAGTTACTGCAGGATGAAATGCTTTTACTTTCCATGCCTTATGACAAGGGTTGGTCTGCCATCGTCAACGGCATCCCGCAGCAGATTGCCATTGTCAATGGTGGACTCATGGGACTTCTTCTGAAGCAGGGAGAAAATAATGTCGTCTTATATTTTCAAAATCGTTACTTCGGTACAACCCTTCTGGTAACCGCATGCGGTATGGCGCTCTTCCTGATTGCAGGCGGGTTGCAGTTATGGCGCCGCCGCAAACAACGATCATTCTCATAGAAGCGCATGCCGCTCATCATCGCATGGTGAAGCGGATTGTTCTTATTTTAGTTAAGAAGAATTCAGATCATGTGGTGGCAATATGTTCTCGTTTTTTTGGGTGCCATGCTGGTTGACATTGTCCCGCTTCCGCTGCCGCCGGCATTTACCGTAATGATCTTCTTTCAGATCTACTACGGGCTTCACATCTGGCCGGTCATCATTATCGGGGTGCTCGGTTCCATTGCAGGCCGCACTATTCTCACCCTGTATGTGGCCCGTCTGAGCGATCACATATTCAGTGTGGCAAAGAATGAGGACGTACGGTTTCTGGGAAAAAAGCTGAAGGAAAAAGGATGGAAAAGCCAGGCGCTCATTCTTCTTTATTCTCTGATGCCGTTGCCCACTACGCCGCTGTTCATTGCAGGCGGCATGGTCAGAATGAAAACCATTTACATCATCCCTCCGTTTGTGATCGGTAAGTTCAGCAGCGATGCTGTTGCCGTACTTCTCGGTGATTACGCTGCACGCAATATTGACACCCTGATGAGAGGAATCGTTTCATGGGAAT
Source organism: Bacteroidota bacterium (assembly GCA_018267315.1). Lineage (GTDB taxonomy): Bacteria > Bacteroidota > Bacteroidia > Chitinophagales > UBA10324 > JAFDYS01. The sequence goes on from JAFDYS010000057.1 coordinate 28,757, forward strand.
CCGTGACGGGATTGATCATCGGGTTGACGCTCATTTTCGCCTTGCTCTACATTGACTGGCGAACCCTGCTGCAGGACAAGAAATTCCGGCTTAAGTTTCAAATCTGGAAGTGATGCAAATACATTTTCCGGCTTCATTCACCTGATTAACTTTGCCGCCTCCAAAACAGCGCAACAGATTTTTTAAAGCGGCGCACTGACGGATCATTTTCTCAATTCAATTTTATTCTATCATGAAGATTGCGATCTACTCCAATGAATTCCCTCCCGACATCTATGGCGGCGCCGGGGTGCATGTTGATTTTCTCACACAGGAACTTTCAAAACTGGCCGAAGTGGAAGTGCATTGCTACGGCGACCAGCACATGAAGGAGGGAAACCTCAGCGCCTACGGAGTAAATAAGCATGTGAACACGGCATCCTGGACGGAAGGACCGCACAATAAAATGCTGGCGCATGTGCTTCGTGATACCGAGATGACGCGCACCACCGTGAGTGCCGACATCATTCATTGCCATACCTGGTACACCCATCTCGCGGGCATTCTCTCGCGTGAACTGCTGCAATCACCATTGATCCTCACTACGCACAGTCTCGAAACCCATCGCCCGTGGAAATACGAGCAACTGGGTAATGGCTACTTCCTTTCGCGCTGGATCGAACGGCATGCTTATCAAACGGCGGATGGCATTATCGCTGTGAGCGAACAAATGCGCCGCGATGTGATAGACGCCTACCAGGTGCATCCCGAAAAAGTGACCGTGATTCACAACGGCATTGATCCGGAATTTTATCAGCCGACATTCAATGAGGCGCTGCTGGAAGAATACGGCATTGATCCGGCCGTTCCGTTTGTATTGTTTGTTGGCCGCATCACGCGGCAAAAAGGAATTTCACAACTCATTGGTGCGGCCCGGTATTTTGAAAAGAATTGCCAGGTGGTGTTGTGCGCCGGGGCGCCCGACACGAAAGAGATTGCAGAGGAAACGGATGACCTGATAAAAAAACTACAGGCGGAAAGGGAAGGTGTGATTTTGATTTCGGAAATGCTGCCGCGTGAGAAGGTGAAGGTGCTTTACAGCCATGCACAGGTTTTCGCCTGTCCATCGTTGTATGAACCGTTTGGCATCATCAATCTCGAAGCTATGGCTTGCGAAACACCTGTGGTGGGTTCAGCAGTGGGTGGCATTCCTGAAATTATTGTAGATGGAAAAACCGGCTACCTCGTTCCGCTGAAAAGTGTATCAAAGAGCGATTTCAATCCGGCTGATCCTGATGCCTTCCAGAAAGATTTTGCTGCCAAGGTGAATAAACTACTCAGGGACGAACAACTCGCCATTAGCATGGGTAAAGCGGGCAGAGAGCGGGTGCTGGAGAAGTTCAGCTGGGAGTCTATTGCCAAAACCACTTTCAAATATTACCAGGAAGTGATTGCCCGATTTGAAAAGGAAAAGCCATAAGTAACCCCTGGACGATTTCCTGAGAACAGCAAATGAACCAGAAATAATTCCTATGATGTGGCCGGAATGGTTTGTTCTGCAAACAGCAATTCCTCTTCGTGTTTTTTCTTCCTGATTACCCGTTTAAGCAGGTAGCGTTCAATGGCGGCATTGATTGGACTGAGGGAAAAGATGATCACCATTTTCACACCCAATGACAGGAAGTAGTTATTACTTGGGAGATTCCTGAGCACAAATCCCAACACGAAATCTTCAGCAATAAAAAGCATGATGGCAATAATGAGCGTGAGTGCTTTTGCTTTGCGGCTTACCCGAGCCAGGGTCAATTCATCAATGGTTTCCTGCAGTTCTATGTTCTTTTGCTGAATTTCCGCCTTTTGTCTTTTGATGATGATATTTTCCTTCTTCGTTTGCTCGGCCTCAAAAATCAGTTTGGCATCAGCCAATTTGCGTGTGCTGTCCTCTTGCTCCACCTGTTCACGCAATTCATGAAACAGTTTGTAATGATGCAGACTCTTCTCCAACTCACCGGTACTGTGATAAACTTCTGAAAGCAACTGGTGCACCTGGTACATTTTCGGTTTCACCCTGAGTTGTTCTGCTATCGTTAGTCCCCTGTTAAGCATGGCCAATGACTCTGTCCATCTTGCCTGCTTCATGTACAACTCACCCAGATGGATGCAATTAGTCACCGCGCCGCCCATCAGGTTCCGCTCTTCCCGGATGTCGAGCGCCTGTTTGTGCAATTGTTCTGCCTTTTCAAAATCTTGTTGGTGGCAATGCAAGTTGCCTAACTCGGTAAGCGAATTCGCAATCTGCATGGGATGCTCGTTCTTTTCAGCGAGTGCCTGCGCTTTTTCAAAGTAATCCCTCGCAGAAATCATGTTCTTCTGCAGCATGCTCACTTTTCCCAGCCCGTGCAGCGCGTAGATATTGAAATAGAAATCGTGTTCCCGTTCACTTATATCAAGGGCAATGCGGAACATCTCAATGGCCTCTTCGTAATTGCGCATGTCCACATTGATGTTGGCAATGCTGTTAGCCGCTGCCGCAACAAAAACAGGATAGTGACCGGATTGCCTGAGGAGGTGATATCCTTCCACCAGTATTTTCAATGCAAGATCAAAATTGCAGAAGGTGCGGTAGATCGCGCCGATGAGCATGGAACAAAGGCCCAAACCTTCCCGGTCATCAAGTTCTTCGAACTGCTTGCGTGCGACCGTGAGAAACCGCAGCGACGTTTCATGCTCTTCATTAATGAAATGATAAAGACCAAAAAGAAATTCGGCGTAACACCACTTCACCGGTTCATGCGCTTTGTTTTCATTCGCCCACTCATAAAAGGCACGGGCACACTCAAGCCGTTCGGGTTTGGCAAGGAAACGAAACCGGCTGATCGCTGGATAGATGTACTTGCTTATTTCGGAGACGGGCGCACTTTTCAGTTCGTCCAGCATTTGATTGATGTTCTCCGGTTCCGTCATGTTGTTTGGGGAGTGAGAACTCCGGGTAGTTTTCTTATGCGCCGGTATTAATTGCCCTCCAATTTAGTGAAATTCCCTTTTTGAAAAAGATTCCCCGTAACAGGGATACTATGGTGGGCATAGAAGAAAGAAATCAAACTAACTCAGAGTAAAAAAATCAGATGGGGCAAAAGAGCTTAGCGTTCCAGATACTGCTTCTCCGGTTTAATCCAGAGCACTGAATTGCCGGTGTTGTATTCATTGTCCTCGGTGAGTGAGTTACCGGGATCAGTAATCCATTTGCCGTCCACCACAAATTTATAAGTGTATTTGCCGGTGCGCAGATACACAGGACATGTCCAGATGCCGTTCTTTTTTGTCATGGTATAACCGGGATCGGCCCAGCCATTAAAACTGCCACTCACCTGCACCGATTTGGCATCAGGAAATTTATTGAGCGTGAAAGTGTAGTTCGGATTAACGACCCG
>JAFDYS010000058.1 GCA_018267315.1 Bacteroidota bacterium
GTGGACCTGAACGGCTGGTACCTCTCTGACGATGCGGCCAATCCGACCAAATACCAGGTGAATTCCAGCGTGACCATACCGAACGGCGGATTCAAAATCATTTGGGCATCTTCAAAAAATAAAATTGTCACCGCGAACATACACACCAATTTCAAACTCACACAAACGAAAGGTGACCAGATTGTGCTGAGCAATCCTTCGGGAAATATTATTGATAGTTTAACGCTTCAGTTAACCCAGAAGAATCATTCACGCGGGCGAACCACCAATGGCGGAAGCACCTGGGGCGTATTCACTTCCCCGACACCCGGAACTTCTAACGGTTTTTCATACACCGAATATGTGGCAAAACCCACGGCCGATGTGCAGCAGGGATTCTACACTTCCTCGCAGACGATTACTCTTTCCGATCCCGATCCCAATGCCACCATTTACTACACCACTGACGGTTCCGTTCCCACTACATCATCTTACCTCTATACTTCACCTTTAACAGTAGATCAAACGGTGGTGATTCGTGCCCGGGCATTCAGTTCTCAAAGTGACATGCTGCCGAGTTTTGAAGAAGTGAATACTTATTTCATCAACGTGACACATGATGATCATTACTACGTACTGTCACTAAGCTCGGGTGACTTTGATGATCTGTTTAATAGCTGGGGCACTGACGATATTGATGCCTACCTCGAATTTTTTGACAAGCAGCGCAACCTGGTTCAGGAAGGTGAAGGGAAAGTAGACCCGCACGGAAATGATTCGTGGGCATTTCCGCAGAAAGGAATTGACTTTGAAATCGAAGACGACTATGGGTATGCTCACAACATCCCCTACAAAATTTTTGAAGACCGCGACCGCACCAGTTTCGATCATCTGATTCTGAAAGCAGCCGCATCGGATAATTACCCATTCAGCTGGGGCACGGCGCCGTGCCACATGCGCGATGCTTTTACTCATACACTGGCGCTACGGCACAATGTGGATGTGGATGTGAGAACATACGAGCCCGGTATCATTTACATCAATGGAGAATACTGGGGACTGTATGAGGTCCGCGAGAAAATGGATGAGGCCGATTTCACCAGTCATTATTATGATCAGGGAGAAGAAGACATCGACATCCTGAAATACTGGGGCTGGCTCATTATCGGTTACGGAAGTGATACGGCATGGAACAACCTCTATTACTACATGCAGACCAACAGCATGACCAATCCCGCATATTACCAGCACGTGAAGGACCGCATTGACTTCAACAGCATGATTGATAACATGGTGATGAATACCTACATGGTAAACTGCGACTGGATTGACTGGAATACGATGTGGTGGCGTGGCAGAAATCCCAACGGGCAACGCACCAAGTGGACATATTCATTCTGGGATGAAGACAACGTGCTGGGACTGGGGCAGAATTACAGCGGATGGCCGACCACGAATTACAATGCCGGCCCGTGCGATCTCGCGCCTTTGTATCAAAATGCCGGACCCGACATGGGGCACTTGCAAATGATGGACTGGCTGCTCGTGAATCCTGAATTCAAAAGTCTTTACATCAACCGGTACGCCGATCTGATGAACACCGTGCTCGATTGCGATACCATGACGGCACTCAAGAACGAGTTCGTTGACATTCTCACGCCTGAAATGCCGGGGCAGATTGCCCGCTGGGGCGGAAGCATGGCCGGCTGGCAGGATAATCTCGATTACCTGCAGGATTACATTTCGCAGCGCTGCGCATTTATTGATTCCGCCATCGTGGATTGCTATGATGTGACCGGACCCTATGATATTACCGTGCTGGTGGATCCGCCCGGTGCCGGCGAAGTGCATGTGAATACCCTGTTGCCTCAATCGTATCCCTGGAGCGGCACCTATTTCGGCAATGTGGATTTGGGGTTCAAAGCCGAAGTGTTTCCCGCCAACAACATGCAGTTCTCCTACTGGGAAGTATCCAACAACGTGATCAACCCGAATCCCAATTCAGATTCCATGTCACTGAACCTGCAAAGCGATGATGTGGTGATCGCTCACTTCGAGAATGTGCTTCCCTCCTTTGCACTCACTCTCGATGTAGATCCCGTGAATGCCGGAACAGTTACGATCGAGGGCTCCACCCCTTCCGTGTATCCGTATTCCAACGCTTACCTCAGCGGTGATGAAATTGACATGAAAGCCAATCCCAACAGCGGATATGTCTTTGATTACTGGGAACTCGACAACCATTTCGTTAACCCCAATTCCACCGATCCTGATGCGTACTTCACTTTGTACACCGGCGACAACATCGTCGCACACTTCAGGCAAAGTGTGGGGATTGACGAACCGCACATCACCTCCCTTCAGGTGTATCCATCCCTTACGCAGGATCAGTTCCATCTTACTTATGAACTTACGGATGCCGTGGAACTGAATGTACGCCTGTATAATTTATCAGGAAGTTTGGTGAAAGACCTCACGGCGGAAAACACATCACTGGCACAGCAAGGCCGGCATGAAACCACCGTTTCCATGAAAGAAGATAAACTCGTTCCGGGAATTTATTTCCTCGATTTCAATTATCCCGGTTTCAGTAAAACATTCAAGATCGTCCTGCTTCCTCACTAAAGGTTTCCTCCCATCATTTTTCACTGAATAAAAACACGGATGAGATTGCGCAGGAAATTCGGAGTGATGCTGATGCTGTTTTTTTGTGTGACCGTAAAACAGGTTTCGGCACAAACCATCATCGGCGCCACCATCAACTCCTACTGGCCCGTGATCTCCGTGGATGTGTGCAACAACCGCGTGGCGCTGCCTGCTATTGTGGTGGGTGTGAACATCGGCGACAAGATGCTGTTGATGCAGATGCAGGGCGCCATCATTGACACGAGTGATACGCCTGCTTACGGATCCATTCTCGACTACAACGGCGCCGGCAACTATGAACTGCTCACCGTCTCCGATGTGACGAATAACATCATCACGTTTCAGGAAGCCATCATGCGCACCTACAATGCCGCCGGCAAAGTGCAGGTGGTACTGGTTCCTCAATATAATGATGTGATCGTGGCATCTACCCTCACAGCACAGCCATGGAACGGAAGTGCCGGAGGCGTGATCGCATTCATCGCATCCGGTACCGTTACCCTCAATGCAGATATTGATGCCACAGGCACGGGCTTCCGCGGCGGCGCAGTGTTTCACGATTCATTCTGCTATGCCGGCGGACTGGGTTATGACGGTTACCGTTGCAACACCGTACTCAGCGGCGGAGCAAACAAAGGCGAAGGCATTGCCGGCACCCTCTATCAGAATCTCGGCCGCGGCGCACCGGCAAACGGCGGCGGCGGCGGCAATGACAGCAACACGGGCGGCGGCGGCGGCGCTAACATCCTTAACGGCGGTAACGGCGGAACGAGAAGCAACCTCTCTCCCGGATGTGCCGGCGACAATCCCGGCATCGGCGGACATTCACTCGTAGTGAGCAACGTGGACAACCGCGCCTTTCTCGGCGGCGGCGGCGGCGCCGGTGACGACAACAGCAACGGCGCCACAGCCGGAGCGAACGGCGGCGGCATCATCATCATCCGGGCAAACAGCATCGTGAGCAATGGTTACACCCTCATCTCCAAAGGGGCTGATGTAGTAACCACCGCATCATTTGACGGAGGCGGCGGCGGCGGCGGCGGCGGCATGATTTACCTTGATGCACCCGACCTCACCGGGGTGAATGTGAACGTAAGCGGCGGCAAGGGCGGTGACGCCAACAATGCATCGGCAGCCAATGATTCCTGCTTCGGGCCGGGCGGTGGTGGTGGAGCGGGTCTTGTTTTCGTAAGCGCATTCTCACCTACCGGAATTGTGACCATGGATGGCGGTATTGCCGGAGCCACCACCGGCGGACTTTGCGCCGGCAACAACGGCGCAACAGATGGCGCAGCCACTCCGGCAATTTTCACTTCGTACCTGATTCCGCAAAGCGATCTCACCTTCGTTCCGCTCACGCTCACGATTTGCAACGACACCACCATCTGTAAAGGAGAGCCCGCCTTCCTCTATGCTTCGGGCACGGGCACCGGCACGCTCACGTTTGAGTGGAGCGACGGACAAACGGGTGATCACATCGAAGTATATCCCAACAGCACCACCGATTATTCCGTTTCCATCATTGACTCGCGCGGCTGCTCCATCACCAAGACGATGACCGTAACGGTCAACTCAACTTCCACCACGGCTTTTGCTTCTCCTGACAGCATTGTGATCGGTCACGGACTGGTGTATCTCACCGCCGATACCACCGGCAATGCCACCTTCCTGTGGGATCCGCCTACGTGGCTTGATGATCCCACGAAGTGGAACCCTATCGCCAACCCGCAGGACACGGTGACGTACTGTGTTACCGTAACCGGGTATAATGGCTGCAAGGATACCTCCTGCGTAGATGTGCTGGTGGTGATTCCTCCTCCTGCCATTTTCATCCCCACGGCCTTCACCCCCAACGGCGACGGCATCAACGACACGTGGCACATCATCGCCAACAACGATTGCTACACGCTCGACATCGTGCGCGTGTGGAACCGCTGGGGCATGATGGTGTATGACCGCGACGATGCCGGCGGGGGTGAGTGGGCCGGCAGCGTGAAGGGTGAACCCAATCCCATGGCTACGTACTTCTACTACATCGTTGCCACCTGCAGCGAGAAACCCGAATCCGAAGAATTCATCGGTACGGTGACGATTATCAGGTAGGAATTGTCGTCATTGCGATCCCGACATTTTTCATGTCGGGAGAAGCAATCCCCAACGCCATCCGTCATTGCGATTCCGACATTTTTCATGGAGGGAGAAGCAAGCCCTTTGATTTCCCCTAATGGAAAAGGCATGAGCGGACGCTCGGCACAGTAGGGGGCTTGCAGCATTTTTGGGAGCACTATGTAAAAGAAGCGGAGGTCACTTCGAGTTTATCGAGAAGCGGCGAAGGCCCGGTGAGCAAATCGAGAAGCGGCGAGAGCCCGTCGGTTAAATCTAAAAGCAGCAAGAATCAAACGGCTCGCGCAAGTTCTCGATAAACTCGAACTGACCCACCCGCACCCAACCACGAGCACTTTAAACCCGCGGTTTGTATCGGCACTAACCGCTGATACAGTTCAGTGCGGACAGCGACCAGAGGTACAATGATTTTTTTGGAAGAATAAGCTGCAACTTGCACACGTGTACACTTTTACTAAATAAAGAGGAAAAGATACGCATACACTCGCGCCAAAAGGACTAATTAATAAATCTGCGCTTACTCATCACCTGATAATTACCGGTAAAAAAATTCTTCATGAAAAAACTTCTCCTGACTTTGACCGCAACCTTGTTTCTCCTCTCACTTTTTTTCGCCTGTGGTGACAACGAAACAGGTGGCTATCCGCCTATTTCTGTTCCTTCACGCCTCAGAGGGCCATCGGGTGAACCCGGCCAGATTTTACTGGGCGGAACCTGCAAAGAGGTGTCATTTTTTCATGGCGAAGAAGATGATGAAGCCGACTGGCATTGCGGAATTGCGCTCGATGATGCTACCATTAATGACCTCAGGACTACACTAATCAGCCAGGGATTCGTGAAAGCTACGCGGAGCCACCTTTGTTGCATGTATACTGAAATAATGGTGGTGAATGACCATATAAACACGGATGATGATGAATTCTTTTATCCATTGGATGTGGACGGTCCGTTTATGCTTATGAATGGAAATGATCCGCATCCCTATTTTGAGCTTTCACGGCCTACCGTTGAGGATAATCAGGGATTTCCCATTTCAGATTTGAGTGACTTTTCCTTGTTGGTAAAAAACCATGCAATGGTTTATTTGCAGGGCCCGTTCGTGAACGATGCAGCACACGATTTTCTTCCTGAGATACACCCGCTCGATGCCATTGCATTTGCACTTGACGAAAAAGGCATGCCGATGTCGATAACAAACAAGGATGCTGCGTGGCCTAAATCAGAGGTGACATGGAGAGTTTGTTTTTTTTCAAACTCAGCTTATCACCGGATTAATGATGAAGCTTATTTAAATAAAGAGCGCAAGACGATCTGGTACCTTGATCTTCCTTCAAAAGTCAACGATGAGGATGAAATTGGGGCATTCGATGTTTCTTTTCATGCGACTACAAAGCAACTTTATTTGAAGAAGCAAAATGAGTTTATATCAGGATACGGAGTAAAAGCCGGCCCTACAGCCAAAATCGTAGACACACTCGGAGAAAAGAAACTAAGAGTCACAGCTACCATGAAAATACCCGACAAAGTTGGAGGACTAGTGGTTGTTGACTACAAGATTTCGGTGACTCCTGCGCAGGAAATAGGCGGAGGAATAGAATAAGTTTTATCTCCTCTGCTGGCGCGCCTCTGTGACTCGTGCCACCTAACTTGAGCCAGCATCCTCTTGTGCGTTATGTATCATTAAACCCGCGGTTGGTATCCCCACCAACCGCTGATACTGGTCGGTGCGGACAGCGACCAGAGGTACAATGCATCATTCAAAGGGCTCTCACCACTTCCCGACGGGCTCAATGTAACCTGTGCTCCACACTCCTACTGTTGGCTACCCCCTCGTACCGACATGCGCCGGGACACTCCCCCTCGCTGCGCGAGGGAGAGTACTTGCTAAGTCAGGTATTGGTAACTGCAGAATACCACAGATGGCAGAACCGAAATGTCTCAACTCCCATCAAACCACCTCAAACCATTTCAAACTGCGACACCAGCAACAAGCAGCCAGCATCAAGCAACCAACGATCGAAGCGAAGCGAAGATCCCGATATTTCATCGGGACTAACAACTAACAACCAGCAACCAGCAACCAGCAACCGGCATTGGTCCGGGCAGATGACTGAACCGGTTGAAGAAGGTTGGCGAAAGGAAAAGATTCTTAGTACATTTCGACCTCATGCATTTGAAATGCACAAACCCACCTAATTCAACGCACCATGATCAAAAAAATCCTCCTCGGCACCGTTACGGTAATCGCCGCCGTTTTACTTGGCTTGTACATCTTCGTTGAACTTTCATGGGATAAGAAATATGATTGGCCGGCACCCAATCTGAAGGTAAGCACTGACTCAGCAGTTATTGCCCGCGGAAAATATTTAGTAACCGGACCTGCGCATTGCGTTTCGTGCCACATATCCAGCTTTGATAACATGGTGAAAGCGGACAACGGGGTGCCGGTGCCCCTGGACGGCGGCATCGTATTTCAAATGGGTCCGCTTGGCCAAATTGTTACACGCAATCTAACCCCCGATCCCAAAACAGGAATTGGCCGCTATAGCGATGAGCAAATCTTCCGTATGATGCGGCATGCCATTCGTCCCGATGGCATGGCTTCGATGCCACTGCTTATGCCATTCTTTAAGATGGCAGACAGCGATCTGGTGGCCATTGTTTCATACCTGCGTTCAATGCCGCCGGTGGAACACGAGGTGGCGGATGCGCATTACACCTTCGTCGGTAAGGCGGTAAGAACGTTCACTAACACGTTTAAGCCGGTAAAGGATCCGCAAGCACCTGCTGAAGCACCGCCGATGGCACCCACCATCGAACGCGGTGAATACCTCACGCATTACGTTTGCAATTGCATTGGATGCCATACCAAGCGTGACCCGATGACCTACGAGGCGATAGGACCTGAGTTCGCAGGAGGAATGGAGTTTGAACCGTGGCCGGAATTGCACGAATTTCTTAAAGTAGATAAAAGGTTGTGGGCGCGCACTCCCAACATCACACCGGATCCCAACAGTGCTTTATCTAAATTCAAAACGCCGGAAGAATTCATTACACGGTTCAGGCAAGGACGACTCATTTCATTTTCTCCCATGGATTGGGGACCCTTCTCCCGCATGTCCGATGAAGACCTCACCGCAATCTGGAAATATCTGAACAGTCTTCAGCCGGTGAAAAACGATATCACCGAAACAGTCTTTATTAAAGACGAGAAGAAGTGAGCACATAACCAGGCTGTGAATTGAAAAGAGAATAAATGCTTCTGACGTGCGCATATAGCCGGGTTGAATAGCGCGGGGTAGAGTACTTGCTAAGTAAGGTATTGGCAACTTTTGAAAACGAAAGATCGCAGAATTGAAATGTCACAACTACCTTCAAACCATTTCAAACTGCGACACCAGCAACAAGCAACCGCCAACCCATAATCGATATTTCGGACTGATGCCGAATATCAATTCACCAGCGGCAGGAAGGAGTACATCTTTCCGTAGTACATCATCTGCTTCATGAACTGCGGCGGATAGATGATGCGCACATCGGTGATGTTGCCCTTTTCATCTTTGAGCGGCTCGAGGCGCGGCTGTATGAAACCGCGGTACGGCGCGATGTTGAGCTTGGCATTGCGCGCCAGCACTTCTTTATGCACGGCAGCATCCACTTTTACGCCGTAGTTTTCTACCAGCGCGCTACCGGCCGCATAGTCGCCTTCGCTTTTTATGCGCTGCACTTCGCGCAGCAGCTGCCCGAAGAGGTTGCGCAGTTTGGCATAGTCGTTCACCACGTAAAATGTTTTGCCGTCTTTGTTCACTTTGGAAATCACATTCTGCGCTTTGCCTTTTTCATAAACCCACTGCGCAATCATGTGGCGATTGCGCATGTGCGGCTCTTCGAGCTGATCATCATTCTGCGGCAGGCGCGCCAGCTGAATGAGCAGCGCATTGGTGATGTAGCGGTCGTACTCCGTTTTGGAGGCATCGGCATTGGGCATTACGCCGATCTCCACCAGTTTGGGATCGGTCATGTAGTACAATGCCACGAGGTCGGCGCGCGCTTCTTCGAGCGTGTTGGCATAGCTCTTCAGTGTTTCATTGAATGATGAAACGCCGGATTTCAACTGCCCGGAAGCATGCCCGATTACTTCGTGCATATCTGTATGCAGGTCATCCGTAACGGCGCCGTATTTCTTGAGTCGGTTCTTCACTTCATCGCTGTAATAAAACTCATCAATGATGCCGCTGGCTTCAAGGTCCTTGGCATAGGCATGCGTGATGTTGCCGATGGTCACGCTCTTGCTGCCATACAGCTCGCGGATCCATTCCGCATTGGGCAGGTTGATGCCGATAGCGGTGAGCGGCGCGAGATCGCCGGCTTCCGCCACCACGTTGATCACCTTGGCCGCTATACCCTTCACGTTTTTCTTTTTGAATTCATCGCTGATGGGTGAATGATCTTCAAACCACTGCGCCTGATCGCCTATGGTTTTGATGCGGCGTGTGGCTTCCTGGTCCTTGATGGAAACGTATGCTTCCCAGCTTCCCTTGTAACCGAGCGGATCGTGATACACTTCAATATAGCCATTGATGAAATCAACGACGGACGTAGTGTCCATCGCCCATTCAATGGAATACTCGTCGAACTTTTTGAGATCGCCTGTCTGATAAAACTCGATGAGCAGTTCAATCGTCTTCTTTTGCTGATCGCTCTCCGCTACCTCTTTGGCTTTGCCGAGCCAGTACACGATTTTTTCAATAGCGGGTGAATACATGCCTCCCACCTTCCACACCTTTTCGGTGAGAGCTCCGTTTTCCTTCACCAGTTTTGAATTCAATCCGAAGGAAGGAGGATTTTTTCCGGCGGCATCGCTGAGCTGCTTGTAATAATCACTTACTTCCTGCTGCGAAACATTTTCATAGAAATTGACTGCGCTGGATTTTACCAGGTCACTTTTAGTATCGAGACTCGTGCGCTTGGGCGCCACATTCGGATCAAAGATGACGGGTTTGATGAAGGTGATGAACTGATCCACATCCTGCCCGGATTGAAGCGGCAATTGCGCCAGCGGACAATTGCGCACCTGTGTTTCGAACCACGACGGTGAAAACCCGGGCATCATCTTGTTGTTGGAATAGAAGTGGTGAATACCGTTAGCGAAGCATACCTGCTTGGCATAAGTCTGCAGTTTGCCGAATTCATCGCTCTTGCGATCTGTCTTGGGACTGTTCAGCAATGCCTCGAGCGTTTTGCGCACAATGAGGTTGTACTGATAATTCTGATCATAAAAAATATCGCGCCCGCACAAGGCCGCTTCGTAGAGGTAATAAGCCAGCTGCTTTTGCTGCGTGCTGAGCTGATTGAAGCCGGGAACCTGGTAGCGGAGTATTCTGAAATCGGCCACCTGCTCGGAGAAAAAGTGAAAAGCGGTATCGCCGTTGGAAGTGAGCTGACCGCCCTGCATCATTTTACCTTGCTGAACGGGCGACTGCGGGCGTTGGCGTGTGTCTTGTGCATCCATAGTAGTGTAGCTTAATTCAAAAAGCAGAAAGAAGAAAATGCAGTGGGCGATTCGTTTCATCCTTTTGGAGTTTCATGCAAAAGTAAACCGCAAATACCACCCCGTAAAACAACAACGCCCGCGGAAAACCGGGGGCGTTGTTGCCGTTAAGAAAGCACCATGCTCAACGTAATACGATCAGCTTGTCGCGGTACCGGTTTCCGTCTGACGTAACAACTACACTGTAGTAACCGGGAACCCAGCTTTTCACATCCAGCACCACCTGCTTCTGCTGCGAAACATCCTGTTGCAGGATGAGCGCCCCTTTCGCATCAAACACCTGAAGCATTGAAATGCGGGCGGCATCATTTAAGTTAACCGTGGTTTGATCATTGGCGGGATTGGGATACAGTGTGGCGCCGAATTCATGCTGCGCTTCAGCGACAGTAGTAGCGACATCATCACGCAACACGACCCGGTGCAGCGAAACGGAATCAGCGAAACTCCAGGTAACATATAGCGCCTTGTGTGCGGCATCCGGCTCAATGATGGCTGTGTTGTTAAGCGGCTGAATGCTGGCACGACCTTTCACATACAGATCGGGGAAATCATCGCTCCAGTCAATGAGCGCCACTTTACCTGAGTCGCCATCCACCACCAGTTGTCCGGACGATAGCGGAAATAGATTCTGTTGATCGAACTGGCAGGCATCAATGTAATTCCTGCGGTTGTCATACCATCCATTGACGAATTCTCCTTCGGCATTGTACTTCCACATGCCCCATCCGCCGAGAATGATAGACTCGCCGGTGACGGCATCAGTGAGCAGCGTGGCTGTTTCTTTCGGATAGCCGCGTTGCACCACTTCAAGGCGTTTCTTCCATAGCTGCTCCCCGTTGGCGTCGAATTTCCTGATCATGATATTGGTCCAGGTAGTATCACTGTTAGGAAATGATTCCACCCAGGCCAGGGCATACACATTACCCAGTTCATCGAGCCCGATCGTGCGACCCTTGCCTGCTGTGACCAGGGCGTGGGAGCTTTGCCCCCCGGTTTGCTTGAACTCGGCCAGCCAGTTGCCGGCGCCATCCAGCTTGAGGTAGTCAAAAGCGATATCATTTTCTCCGCTGCCCCAGTGATACGTGGTGAGCAGGTGAATCTGATCATTGGCGTCCATTATAATATCACCTGCTTCGTAGCCGGGAAATGAAGTTTGCCAAACCATCTGCCCGTCTTCAGTGTAGCGGGCCACTACGAGCGAATACTGCGGAGCCATCACCGTGGCGGTGAGAAGGAGATCGCCGTTAACCGGACTCACATAAAACTGGTCAGGAAATTCCGCCTGATCAAAAACGGGATCAAAGGTGAATGACCAAAGGAGGTTCCCCTGAGCATCATGTTTCTGCACGAAGCCCGCCTGCGATGATCCGGTGCCTGCACCGTAATCAATGCCATAGACATAGGATGCGCCGTCACCGAGTGTTTGAAAATCGGTCATGGTTAGTCCACCGGCGCCTTCATAATGGTTGCTCCACTGCAATACACCTGATGAATCATATTTCACCAAATGCACCTCGAATTTACCGGTGAGGTCGTTTTGCGTATTGGAACACCAATACGGATCGCCTTTGTCATCAATGCCGGTTCGCGCGGAAAACTGGCTGCCATCCGGAACGGCTTTTAAATGTTTGGTCCAGTCCTGAAGAATCTTTTGGCTGAATGAATACCGCGGAGCGGTAATCAGCAAAGCAATGAGCGAAATGAATAGAACCCGTTTCATATTAAAGTGAGGTTTAGATATAACAACTCAATACTTAAAGATCGGCTGCGGGGTGAGAATCCCTGATTAATCTTGGCGGATTCGTGCAGGCGGTCGATGAAGCGGGTCGAGCACCGGATAAACGGGCAAGGATATTTACGACGGAGAATTACTTCTGTTTCGAAAATGGCAAAACAGCTCAGGAAAAATCAACGCGGGTTTTCAGATCAATCTCTTCCAGTACCGCGCTCACCTGCAGGCATTCTTCAATAGGTCCGTGATACACTTCGCATTTGCCCTCGGTGTGCACTGTCCAGGCCATGCGCTCGCCTTGTTGCGGCGTACAGCGAATGGCTTTGATTAGCTGCTGAATCACCTGGTCAAAAGTGTGGTAGTCGTCATTAAAAAGAATCACTCTTCCACCGTCAGTAATATCGGTACCGGTATCAGCCGGTTTCTCGATGACAAGAGTCTCTTCCATGAAGCGTGATTGTTTCGGGACTGAAAATTAAGAATGAATAAATTTCATTCCGCACTCAGGCATTGTTATACACTTTCAAAACCGTTTCTCTTAACGGAGCCCCGGTTTCTGAACAAATCATTTCCATCAGATCAGCGATCTGCGAGGCCTTCACCCAGTTCTCAGGATTGGCATCGGGCATGCTCTGCCGGTTAATAGCTGTATCAATAGTGGAAGGAACCACCACTGTTGCCGTTACATTTTTGCCTTTGGCTTCGGCATTCAGGAACTCGGCGAGTTTAAATACCAAAGACTTCGAAAGCGCATAAGCCACCATCGACTTACCCGCTGCCGCCTGTAATGCAGGGCGCGCCCCTACAAACACGAGCCGCCCATAGCCATGACTCATCATATGCGTGAAAAGCGGACGGGCTACGAAATATGCCGTTTCGAAATTGAGTGAGTATTGCTTTCGCAAGTCATCAGCCGTGGTGTGCTCAATGTCGCCGGCAGCGAATCCGCCGACGAGCAAAAGTGACGCATCAATCTGCCCGTACTTTGCGGTCATTTCACTGATGAAACCGGATGCCTCATTTTCATTATTAAGATTCACGACGCGGGCTTCGAGGTTTGAATTTTGCTCCATTGCATCAAGTTGTTCCCGGTTTTGCACTGTGGCAATTACGCGGTAGCCGCTTGTGAGAAATTTCCGGAGCACCGCCGAGCCCAGGTTGCCTGCTGCACCGGTAATGAGTACTGTTTTCATGAGGGAGGTATTTTCAGCAAAGGTCTGAAACCGGAACGTGTGAATGAAACCCGTTCACCAAAATATACAAGGGAGGAAATCCGGCTCAGCCCTTCAGCCGGCTGAGTTCATTGATATCAACCGTACGAATGTTTCGGTAAATCATGATGATAATGGCAAGCCCCACAGCCACTTCCGCCGCAGCCACAGCCATGATGAAGAAAACAAAAATTTGTCCCGGAGGATCCTGGCGGTAGGCGGAGAAAGCAACGAGGAGCAAGTTCACAGAGTTAAGCATGAGTTCAATGCTCATAAAAATAATGATGGCATTGCGGCGAATGAGGACGCCCACCACGCCAATGCAAAAGAGTAATGCAGAAAGGTAAACGAAGTGTATGAGCGGAACCGTTTGAAAAATGTTTGGCATGTTCTCCTTATGATTCTGAAACGGGATGAGAAATCTGTCCTACGGTAAGCGGCAATTTTTCTTTCCTGGCAAGTATCACGGCGCCAACGATGGCCACCAGGAAAAGTACCGAAGCCACTTCAAACGGCAGGATGTAATCCGTATAAAGAACTTTACCGAGCACTTTAATGGATCCAATGGCACCGCCCGATGATTCCTGACCTGAAACAGATTTCCAGTCCACCTTACGGATGGCATCTACCACAATTAGTAGCAACGACCCGCCGGCAAAGGCGCCCACGATGAGAAATGCATTGGATTTTCTGTGTTCAGCTTCGGCATTCAGATTCATGAGCATGATCACAAACAGGAAGAGCACCATGATGGCGCCGGCATACACAATGATGTTCACGATACCCACGAAAGGCGCATCCAAAATGAAAATATAGTTTGCTGAAATGCCGAAGAAGGTGAGCACGAGGTAAAGCACGCTGTGCACCGGATTCTTTGCGGCAATCACCATCACCGCAAAGAAGACGGTTACAAATGCGATGAAGTAAAAAGCTGAAGTGAGCACGTTAAGTGGTTTCGGGTTTCAGGGTTCTTCGTTTATTGTTTGTCGGCAAGTCAATTGCAGCACACATGATTCATGAAGACATTGTCATTGAGTTAAGGGTGGTTTGATCTCCTCCCGTTTCGCGCCCAATAACAGCATGTCTTTAGTGTAAATGAAATTATTCCGGTTGTAATTAGCGGGAGCAAAAGTAGTTTCCAGATAGATGGCATCTTTCGGACAGGCATCTTCACAGAAACCGCAGAAGATGCAGCGCAACATGTTGATCTCGTATTTAGCCGCGTATTTTTCCTCGCGGTAGAGATTCTCTTCACCCGGCTTGCGCTCGGCCGCTTCCATGGTAATGGCTTCAGCCGGACAGGCCACGGCGCAAAGCCCGCAGGCGGTGCAGCGCTCTCTCCCCTGTTCATCGCGGTTCAAAATGTGAAGCCCGCGATAAACACGCGGCACCGGTCTTTGCTGCTCCGGAAAATTGATCGTCGCCTTCTTTTTGAAAAAATGACGGAGCGTGATTCCCATTCCGGATGCAATGGCCGGCAGGTAGATGCGCTCCAGCAGCGTCATCCGTTTCTGCTCCAGTACTTTTCTTCGAGTGGTTAATGCTTCCATCCTGATCTATTTAAAATATAACACAGCGGCTCCGGTGGCAATGAGGTTGAGAATACCCAGCGGAATAAGCCCCTTCCAGCCCAGGTTCATGAGCTGATCATAGCGGAATCTTGGAATGGTCCAGCGTACCCACATGAAAAAGAAAATGAAGAAACAGGTTTTGGCGAACAATACGGCAAACCCAATCAGCGGACCAATCACCGGTCCGACAAATTCATTTACTGCATCCATGCCGGGATAGTTGTATCCGCCGAAATACAGCGTGGACATGATGGCTGATGAAATAAACATGTTGATGTACTCAGCAAAAAGATAAAAGCCCAGTTTCATGGAACTGTATTCCGTATGGTAACCGCCCACCAGTTCCGTTTCACACTCCGGTAAATCAAATGGTGTGCGGTTCGCTTCTGCGAAAGCACAAACGAGAAAAAGGATGAACCCCACCGGCTGATAGAGAATGTTCCAGTGCCAGCCATGCTGCTGCTCCACAATCTCACGCAAACTCAGCGTTCCGGTAACCATAATCAAAGCAATGATGGCCAGTCCCATACTCAGTTCATAGCTGATCACCTGTGACGAGGCACGGATGGCGCCCATGAGCGAAAACTTGTTGTTGGAGGCCCATCCGCCGATCATGATGCCATAGATGCCGACTGAGACTACTGCGAACACATACAGGATTCCGATTTCTATATCCACGATCTGCAACGGGTAGGTTTTGCCAAAGAGCGTAATATCAGGTCCCCACGGAACGACCACACCGGTCATGAGGGAAGCAGTGATGGCGATGCTGGGGCCGAGAATGAAAAGAAATTTATTGGAGAGAACGGGGATTACTTCTTCCTTCATAAAAAATTTTACTCCGTCAGCAAGCGGCTGAAAGATGCCGCCCGGCCCCGCCCGGTTGGGACCCACGCGGTCCTGAATGAATGCCGCCACTTTTCTCTCTGCAAATGTTGAATACAGCGCCACCAGCATCGTGAGTGCAAAAATGACCACGATGAGAATGATGGCGGGAAGAACCTGCGCTAATGTTACCACTGCTTCGTTCGGTTAACTCTTTTATTAATGAAACTTTTTCTCAGGTAACGCCTTCAAACGTTTCCCATTTCTTGTTATCGAGTTTGGAATAAAGATGTTCGGGAAGCTCCACGGTTTCCTTGTCATATTTATTCGCATTGATCACTGACCAACCTTCAAACTTCCTCGGACCTTCAATTATCCAGTCTGTTTTACTGAAATGATCCCACCGGCATTCATTGCAAATGAAATCCTTCACTTCACCGTACTCATCTTTTCTGCCGGTAACGCGATATATTTCCTCACCGCGCAGCCACACTACCGCTTTGCCGCTGCATTTGGTGCAATGGCGGTGTGCATCAAACGGCGCCAAAAACCAAACGCGGTTCCTGAATCGGAAGTGACGGTCAGTTAATGCGCCCACGGGGCACACATCAATCATGTTGCCGCTGAAATCATTTTCAATCGCTTTCTGGATGTAAGTGGAAATTTCAGATTTCTCGCCTCTCCACAACACGCCATGCACGCGCTGATCGGTTAGCTGATCGGCCACCATGGTGCAGCGATAGCACAGGATGCACCGCGTCATGTGCAGCTTGATGTGCGGACCAATGTCAATGATGTCAAATTCTCTGCGTGGAAATTCACTTCGTGTGCGTTGTAATCCATGATCGAAAGCAAAATTCTGGAGCTCACATTCGCCGGCCTGATCGCACACAGGGCAATCGAGCGGATGATTAACAAGGAGCATTTCCACGATACCACGCCGCACATCCAGCACCTCCTGCGAAGTGATGTTCTGCACCACCATGCCATCCTGCGCTGCCGTGCTGCACGACGCAACCAGCTTGGGCATGGGCCGTGGGTCTTTGGCAGAGCCCTGTGCCACTTTCACGAGACAGGCACGGCATTTACCGCCGCTGCCTTTCAGGGTGGAATAATAACACATGGCAGGCGGCACAATCTTGCCTCCCACTTTGCGTGCGGCATTCATGATCGTGGTGCCATCCTCTACCTCGATCTCGATTCCGTCTATGGTGACTTTGATCATTCTTCAGTTTTTCCTTTTGCGCTTTCTCAGCGCTTCTTCGCGTCCTTTGCGTTTACTTTTTAGTCTTCAAGCCCATTTACAATTCTTCGCAGTCCATCCTTCAACTTTACAACATTGAAATTTACCAATAAGCCCAATTTGCATTTTGTGAGTTTAAGATACGTGAGTACTTGAGCCAGGTGAATATCATTCAATGCTTCAACAGCTTTTATTTCAACAATCATTTTGCCTTCCACTAGTATATCACATCTGAATCCGCACTCCAGTCTTACATCTTCAAATACAAGAGGTATAGGTTTCTGCCTTTCTATGCGTAATTCACGCTTGAATAACCTATGACACAAACATTCTTCATAAGCTGATTCAAGTAATCCTGGTCCGAAAATTTTATGAACATGAATTGCCTCTCCTATAATAATGTTTGAAAGCTCGTTCTCTGTCATAAAAAATTAACCGCAAAGAGCGCAAAGTTTTACGCAAAGATTACACTGCAACCTCAATCTTTTCCCTGATTCCAAAATTCCGCTCCATCGCTTCCTTCGGGTTTGTAACATGCCACTCGAATTCATCTCTGAAATGGCGGATGGCAGAAGCCACGGGCCAAGCCGCCGCATCACCCAGCGGACAAATGGTATTGCCTTCAATCTTCTTCTGCACATCCCACAACAATTCAATATCACTCATCGAGCCATGCCCGTTTTCAAGTTTGTGAAGAATGCGCTCCATCCAACCGGTTCCTTCGCGGCAGGGTGAACACTGTCCGCAACTTTCGTGATGATAGAAGCGCGTAAAGTTCCACGTATTTCGCACGATGCACTGGTTTTCATCATACACGATAAATCCTCCGCTGCCGAGCATGGTGCCGGTTAGAAAGCCGCCATCCTGCAGCGATTCATAACTCATTAACCGCTTCTCGCCATTGGCTGTTTTCAAAATCAGTTCGGTGGGAAGAATGGGAACGGATGATCCACCGGCCACCACCGCTTTCATTCGCTTACCATTGGCAATACCACCACACCATTCATCACTGAAAATAAATTCTTCCACCGGTAAGCCGAGTTCAATTTCATAAACTCCCGGTTTGTTTATGTTTCCGCAGGCGGAAATCAATTTCGTTCCGGCGCTCTTGGGTGTTCCGATTTTTGAATAGGCATCGCCCGAATTGAGGACAATCCACGGAACGGCCGCAATGCTCTCCACATTGTTTACCACCGTGGGCATCCCGTACAATCCTACTACCGCAGGGAACGGAGGTTTGAGCCGCGGATTTCCCCGCTTACCTTCGAGCGATTCAAGCAGCGCGGTTTCTTCACCGCAGATATAAGCGCCGCCACCGGGATGAACGACGATATCGAGATCGAAACCTGTTCCGAGAATATTCTTTCCCAGAAGTCCCGCATCCCTGGCTTCTCCAATCGCCTTCCACAAAATATTTATGATCCACTTGAACT
The DNA here is from genome assembly GCA_018267315.1 of Bacteroidota bacterium. GTDB lineage: Bacteria > Bacteroidota > Bacteroidia > Chitinophagales > UBA10324 > JAFDYS01. Next base: position 18,316 of record JAFDYS010000058.1, read on the forward strand.
CACCGCGCACATATATGAAAGCGAGATTAGATTCCAGTGCAAAGCAGGATGCAATAATTCCTTCAATGAGCAAATGCGGAATATGCTCCATCAGGTACCGGTCTTTAAAGGTGCCCGGTTCTGATTCATCGGCATTCACCACGAGGTAGCGCGGGCGCCCCGACTTTTTGTCGAGGAAACTCCACTTCATGCCTGTGGGAAATCCCGCGCCGCCCCTGCCACGCAGCCCGCTCTTCTTCACCTCTTCAATAATTTCGGCTGGCGTCATCTTCCTCAGGGCTTTTTCCACGGAAGCATAACCACCGTTGGCGCGATACACATCAAGCGAATTGATGCCTGCGACATTCACCTTATCGAGAAGAATCTTCATGTGCCCTGTGATTAATTGCTTTGAGCCATTTTACTTCTTAATTCGTTCAGCAACTGATCAACCTTTTCAGGTGTATCCAGAAACTCGTAATACCTCTCACCAATCTGCATCATGGGGGCATAGCCGCATGCGGCCAAACATTCCACCTCTTTCAGGGTAAATAACCCATCAGGTGTAGTTCCTCCGGATTTGATTCCCAGTTTCTCTTCAAGATATTTCACGAGCCACTCTCCTTTCCGTATCGCGCACGGACCGGTGTGGCAAACTTCCAGCATGTATCTGCCAACCGGTTGCAGGTTGAACATGCTGTAAAATGTAGCAACCTCGTACACTTCAATCGGCTGTATGTGCAGCATGCGCGCGACGTAATCCATGGCCTCCACACTCAGGTAACCGCCCAATTCATTTTGGGTGAGATGAAGTAGCGGAAGTAAGGCAGACTTCTGCCGGCCTTCAGGATAACGTGAGATAATCTGACTCGCCTTTTCCAGCGCCTCAGCAGAAAATTCAATTTGCTTACCTGTTTTTACTGCGAGCATTGATCTATCAATCGTTAATTGTCATTTATTCGTAGTTGGCCATTTATGCATCCAATTCCCCCGCGATCACATTCAGACTGCTGAGCGTGACAATCGCATCTGAGATTAATCCGCCCTTCACCATTTCAGGAAAGGCCTGGTAGTAAATAAAACACGGGCGGCGGAAATGAAGCCGGTACGGCGAGCGTCCTCCTTCGCTGATTACATAAAATCCCAATTCGCCGTTCGCACCTTCCACGGCGTTGTACAACTCCCCTTTCGGCACGTCAATTTCGCCCATCACAATTTTGAACTGGTAGATGAGTGCTTCCATGTTATTGTACACTTCATTCTTGGGAGGCAGATAGTACTGCGGCACATCGGCGTGATAAGAAGTTTTGTCCTCCAGCTTTTCAATTTTTTCAATGGCTTGCCTGATGATGCTTAGCGACTGCCACATTTCTTCGTTGCGCACCAGGAAGCGGTCATACGTATCTCCCTTGGTTCCCACGGGAATGATGAAATCAAAATCCTCATAGGAGGAATAGGGCTGCTGAACGCGCACATCATAATCCACGCCTGCCGCACGCAGATTGGGTCCGGTAAAACCGTAACTCATGGCTCGCTCCGCGCTGATCGGTCCGGCGCCGATGGTTCTGTCCATGAAGATCCGGTTGCGGGTAAAGAGTTTTTCAAATTCCTTCAGCGCTTTCGGATACTCTTTCATGAACTTATCCAGCTTCCGCCAGGCAATATCATTGAAGTCTCTTTCCAGTCCTCCAATGCGCCCGATGTTGGTGGTAAGGCGTGAGCCGCAGATCTCTTCCCAGATTTCATAAACCAGTTCACGGTATTGCATCAAATAAAGAAAGCCGGAATACGCGCCGGTGTCAACACCGAGAATGGAATTACAGATGAGATGGTCGGCAATGCGCGCCAGCTCCATGATGATCACGCGGAGGTACTCCACCCGCTTGGGCAACTCAACACCCAGCAGTTTCTCCACCGTGATGTGCCAACCCATGTTGTTGATGGGCGCACTGCAATAATTCAGTCGGTCAGTGAGCGGAGTAATCTGATAGTACGGACGGTGCTCGGCAATTTTCTCAAACGCACGATGGATATACCCAATCGTGGCATCACCGCTCACGATTCTCTCGCCGTCAATCTCCACGATGTTCTGAAACACGCCGTGCGTGGCAGGATGCGTGGGCCCAATGTTCAGCGTGATGGTTTCTTTTTCAAGACCACCTTCTTCCAGTTTGATATGTTGCGAGCCGGTCAGCACGGTTTATTACCGATTTCGGATTTGATTTTTTGAGTTGGAAATTTTGCTTTCGAAAATTATTTGGTGAAATGGTTATAGGTAATTGGTCAATTGTCAACGAGTCATTCGGCTTAAGTCAGGATTCATAAGTCCGCTCTAATCAGTTTCGGGTCTCTTCCAAACAATTCGTCATTCTTATCTTTCCTGGTGTTGTCTTCCAGCGGATATTCTTTTCTCAAAGGGAAAATCGTCATCTCATCCACGTTGAGGATTCGTTTCAGGTTGGGATGCCCTTCGAAAATAATTCCGAAGAAATCGTATGTCTCCCGTTCCATCCAGTTTGCAGATGACCATAGTCCCGTAGCGGTAGGCGCATGTGGGGCATCGCCATGCAAGGGTAACTTCACCCTAAGCCGGATGTTATTTCTAAAGCTGTGCAGATGATACACCACTTCAAATTTGTGATCGCGGTGCGGATAGTGAAGGCCGCACAAGTCGGTTAAAAACCCGAATTGCAATTCCTGGTCATCTCTCAGAAACTGTAACACCTTAATAATGTGTTCATGATCAGTCGAAACACTTAGAATGCCATACTGCAAATCCGGATTCGTAATTTTTTCTCCGAAATTTTCTTTGAGTTTGCTGAGTATGGTTTCGTTGGTTGTCATTTTCTTAGTTGGCAGTTGGTAGTTGGCAGTGAAATTCAATTCTAAAATTTCTTAACTTTCCATTGTCCACTATCAATTGTCCATTGTTTTTATTCCGTACGATTCAAGCAACGCTTTGTATTCGGGCGAATTCCTTCTGCGCAATGATTCATTGTGCACGAGATCCTGAATTTTCATCAATCCGTCAATGATTTGTTCGGGGCGCGGCGGACAGCCGGGCACATATACATCCACAGGAATTATCTGATCGATTCCCTGCAGCACCGAATACGTGTCAAAGATTCCTCCGCTGGATGCGCAGGCGCCTACGGCCACCACCCATCTGGGTTCCGCCATCTGTTCATAGACCTGTTTCAGAATCGGTCCCATTTTTTTTGCAATGGTTCCCATCACCATCAGCAGGTCGGCCTGCCGGGGTGAAAAACTCACGCGCTCACTTCCAAACCGTGCAAAATCATAATGCGAGGCCATGGTAGCCATGAACTCAATGCCGCAGCAGGACGTGGCGAATGGTAACGGCCAAATGGAATTTTTTCTTGCCAGCCCGATCACCTTGTCCAATTTCGTCGCAAAAAATCCTTCGCCGGTGTGACCTTCCGGTGCTTCAGCAACATTCACTTTGCGGGGAGGAGTTTCCACTGAAGTCTCCATGATTCAATTAGCAGTTTATAAAATTCCAAATACCCAATTCCAATTCACGAATAAATTCCAAACCAAAATTCCTATCCGATATCCCTACTCCCAATCCAGCGCTCCGCTTTTAATGATATAGAAAAATCCAATCAGCAACAGCACCATAAACAAGCCCATGGTAATAATTCCTCCCATGCCCAGGTCTAAAAAATTCACTGCCCAGGGATAAAGAAAAATAACTTCCACATCAAACAACACAAACAGAATGGCTGTTAAGAAATACTTTATCGCAAAGGGTTGGCGCGCGTTTCCAACTGACTTGATTCCGCTTTCAAACGCTTTGAGTTTCTTTTTTGTTTTTAGGTGCGGACCCAGAATGTGTGTTACAAACATGGTGGTCGCAACAAATCCGGCAGCAAATACAAACTGAATAACTATGGGAAAGTAGTCAACAGCAGTGGAGGTTGCGCTCGTCTTAATTTCCAGCAGCATCAAGCGATCATTCAAATTACCTGACAAAGATAAGCAAGGATTGAGCAGCAGGCAAAGCATTCATGTTCACCTGCATGCACTTTTCTACATTTGGCCACTTAACCATTTGCCCATGAAATCAACATACGGTTTTATTCTATATTTCATTGGCTGGAACCTGTTATACAGCCCCCTTTCTTTCTCACAAACTTCTCCTTCGGCGAATGCATCACAAGTGCAGCTTGATCTTGAAAAACTGAATGTGCTGGGCAGCGTACTCTATATTGCCGCTCACCCGGATGATGAGAACACGCGGCTCCTGGCTTATCTCGCCAATGAGAAACACTACCGCACCGGATATCTGTCACTCACGCGCGGCGATGGCGGACAAAATCTCATCGGCGACGAACAATCAGAGCAACTTGGTTTGATCCGCACCCAGGAGTTGCTCGCTGCACGGCGGGTGGATGGGGCAGAACAGTTTTTCACACGCGCCTACGATTTCGGATACACGAAGAGTCCTGAAGAAACCTTTCAATTCTGGGACAAGGAGAAGGTGCTAAGCGACGTGGTTTTTGTCATCAGGAAATTTCAGCCCGATATTATCATTTGCCGCTTCCCCACCACCGGAGAAGGCGGGCACGGTCAGCATACCGCGTCAGCCATTCTCGCCAAGGAAGCATTCACTGCCGCAGCAGATCCCAATCGTTTTCCCGAGCAACTGCAATATGTAAAACCATGGCAAGCCAAACGACTGCTTTGGAACACATTCAATTTTGGAAACACGAATACCACCTCGGCAGATCAATTCAAAGTGGATGTGGGCGTATATAACACGCTGCTGGGAAAGAGCTACGGAGAGATTGCTGCCGAAAGCCGATCGAATCATAAGAGCCAGGGCTTTGGCGTGCCGCGAAACCGGGGATCGCAACTGGAATATTTTAAAACCATTTTGGGTGACGCACCTGTGCATGATTTGATGGATGACGTGAACACATCATGGAGCCGCCTGAACGGAACTGAAAAAATTCAGTCACTGGTTACCGCTGTCAACAAAGATTACCTCGCCATCAATCCGTCTGCATCCGTTTCCCGTTTAATTGAATTGCGCAAGGCGATACAAAGACTCAATGAAAGTTATTGGAAGGATCAGAAACTTAAAGAAACAGAGAAGCTCATTCTGCTGTGTAGCGGGGTATGGTTCGAAGCATATGCAACAGAATCATTTTACAGTGCCGGTCAAACATTTGATTGCAAGATGCAGGCAATTGTGAGAAGCAGCATTCCGGTCACTCTTAAATCCATATCTGCGCCGGGCTTTGATTCCACATTGAATCAAACACTCCCCTTCAATCAGGTGTACACCCTTCAAAAGAAAGTGACCATTGCCAATGATATGCCTCCGAGTCAGCCGTACTGGCTGCTCAGTCCTCATTCTGCAGGAATGTTTGTGAGTGCGGCTCAGGACAAGGTGGGGCAGGCGGAAAATGATCCGTCTCTTTCTGTTCGGTTTGTTCTTTCATTTGATGGAGCTGAAATCACCTGCTATCGACCGGTTGTTTACAAGTTCACCGATCCGGTGAAGGGCGAAGTGTATCAGCCGCTGGTGATTGCACCACCCATCACTGCGACCTTGCCTACAAACATTCTCGGCTGCTCAAGCAATCAGGAGCCACCTCCGCTGGCTATCCGCCTGAAAGCGTTCGTAGATCAGGCAACAGGGACGGTGAAACTCAGCGCGCCTGCGCGGTGGAATATTTCACCGGCAAGCATTCCTTTCACCATGGAGAAAAAGGGTGATGAAAAAACAGTCACATTCAGCATCACGCCTCCGGCAGGATTCACTGATGTGATCATGGATTCATTGCAGGTTCTTGTTGAAATGAACGGAAAGACATACAGCCAGTCTCTCAAAACCATTTCCTACGACCACATTCCTTCGATCACCTACTTTCCGCCTGCGAATGCCAAACTTTTCACTGTCCCGTTCAAAACCAACGTGAGCAACATCGGTTATATCAAAGGAGCCGGTGACAAGATCCCCAATCTTTTATCCCGTGTCGGATTCAAAGTGACCATGCTGGATGAAGACGCTGTCATGAACACTTCGCTGCAGAAATACGATGCCATCATTACCGGCGTGCGTGCTTACAATACGGATGAGTGGTTGAAGAATGCACAGGGAAAATTGTTCGACTATGTAAAGAACGGCGGGGTGCTGCTGGTGCAGTATAACACCACCGATGAATTGGTGACGGATCAACTCGGTCCGTATCCTTTTAAAATCTCCCGCTCACGCGTGACGGATGAAACGGCAAAAGTGAGTTTCATCAATGTAGCTGATCGCATCCTGAACTTGCCGAACAAAATCACCGATAAAGATTTTGATGGATGGATCCAGGAGCGTGGATTGTATTTCGTAAGTGATGCAGATTCTAATTACCGGAAGATTTTCACGATGAATGACAAAGGCGAGAACCCGCTTGACGGCTCACTCATTGTAGCAGATTATGGCAAGGGGAAATATGTGTACACCTCACTCTCCTTCTTCCGTGAAATACCTGCCGGTGTTCCCGGTGCCGCACGCTTGTTTGTAAACCTGATTTCGAAGAACGAATGAGATTTCAGCTCCCGTTCATTTTACCCCGGCAATGCGCTTGAGCATATTTCTGAAAATGAAATAATGAAATGGGAGCATGGCGTACCAATAGTTGCGGCCGGCAATGCCGTGCGGACGAAAAGTGGCCGTTTGTTTAAGCAGGCACCGGTTCTCATTCTGAACAATGGAGAATTCAAGCCATGCCTCACCAGGCAGTTTCATCTCAGCAAATAGCAACAGGCGGTTATTCTTTCTGTCAGCAAGCAACACTCTCCAAAAGTCAAGAGATTCGCCGGGGCGGATGTCTACATCGCTCCGCCTTCCCCGGCTCATGCCTACTCCGCCAATCAGTTTGTCAAGCATACCCCGTATCCGCCAAAGCATATCGGCATAGTACCAGCCATGTTCACCGCCGATGCCAAAAATGCGATCGGAAACTTCCTTCACTTTGTCGCGGTCAATCTCAATCCAGCGGCGGTCGCGGTAGCAACCATTCACGGGTACCTCGATAAACTGATTGACGTCCAGGCGCGACAAACTGCTCGATGCCGCATCAGTCCAGCTCGACGCCACCATGTTTTGCTCGATGCGCATGAACGCCATCCTGATCGCTTCTCTGTATGAGAACAATTCCTGCGGAATCACTTCCTGTATCGAGTGGTCCTTGCATACCACGTCGTTCTTCATGCTGTGTACCAGTTGCCTGGCGATGGAGAAATTCGCCGATGTGGTGAAGTAGATCCAATACAGGGAGAGCCCGGGAAAGATGACAGGAAAGGTGACGATGTACCGTTTATAGCCACGCACTTCGGCATATTGCTGCAGCATTTCCTTGTAGGTGAGCACATCGGGGCCGCCGATTTCGAAGCATCGGTTCATGGCCTTTTCATTCATCAGGATCCCGCTCAGGTAGTTCATCACGTTGCGGATGGCGATTGGCTGGCAACGGGAGTTGAGCCAGCGCGGCACAATCATCAGCGGAAGTTTTTCCGTAAGGTCGCGGATTATTTCAAACGAGATGCTTCCCGATCCCACGATGATTCCCGCTTCGAGTATGGTATAGGGGATTCCGGAATTCATAATGAGTTCCTTCACCGCCCGCCGCGCATGCAGATGGCTCGACAGCAACTTCTCATTGCTGATACCACTCAGGTAAATGATTTGCTTCACCTTCGTGAGTGAAGCCACCAGCACGAAACAGCCCGCGGCACGTGATTCGTATTCGCGCAGCGTAGTGGTGGTGTCGCCGAGGGAATGAATGAGGTAATATGCCGCATCGAATTCTTTTCCCCCGAAATTTTGCAGAGCATATTCCGGCTTTAGAAAATCGAACTCAATGATCTTGATTTTTTCGAGCAGGTTGCCCGCCGGCCGGAACCGAAACTGATCCCTCACCACGCAGGTGACTTCATGGCCATTTTCCACCAGTACCGGCAGCAGCCGCATGCCGATGTATCCGTTGGCGCCTGTAAGTAAAATGCGCATGAATGGAGGTCTTAACTGTTTTGTTCAAATGTATGCGACTTGCTTGTTTTTGATATATGTTTTTTGTCATATCGGCACACACGGCAATAAACATCATAACGGTCAACTCATTCGCATTTGTCGAAAGGATCAATGCGCGCGTATAAATTAGCGGGAAGACAGAAATTTCCTTTGCTAATTTTCGGCAAATGAATCAACCTGATCCTCCTCCGGGATTATTCAAGAGCTGGACACGGCTCTATTGGCTCGTAGTCATCTGGCTGGCGGCCCTCATCATCCTCTTTCAACTTTTCACCTCTTATTTCTCATGAGCACTGCGGATTGGCTTGTATTGGCAGGAACGCTTCTGAGTATAGTGATCTATGGCGTGTACCGCAACCGGCAGCAGAAAAACCTGGATGCTTACCTGCTCGGAAACAAATCACTCAATTGGTGGCGCGTTGGATTTTCAGTGATGGCCACGCAGGCCAGTGCGATCACTTTTCTTTCAGCCCCCGGTTTGGCATACACGGATGGAATGCGGTTTGTCCAGTTTTATTTCGGACTGCCCCTGGCGATGATTTTCATCTGTGTTTTTTTTCTTCCCATTTATCACCGGCTGAAAGTTTACACGGCTTATGAATACCTGGAGAGCCGCTTCGATTTGAAGACCCGCTCGCTTACCGCTTTGCTTTTTCTCACGCAACGCGGATTGGCAGCAGGCATCACCATTTATGCGCCGTCAATCGTTTTGTCATCACTCCTTGGCTGGAACATTTACTGGACTAATCTTTTCATGGGAGGGCTTGTAATACTCTATACCGTAAGCGGCGGATCAAAAGCAGTATCGCTCACGCAATTGCAGCAACTCTTTGTGATTTTCACCGGCATGTTCGTCGCCGGGTATATGGCGGTGAAGCTGTTACCCGATGACACAGGCTTTTCTGATGCACTGATGGTGGCGGGAAGCATGGGTAAAACGCATGTGATCACGACCGGCTTTGATTGGAATGACCGGTACAATATCTGGAGCGGATTGATCGGCGGATTCTTTCTTGCACTCTCCTACTTCGGTACGGATCAGTCGCAGGTGGGCCGGTATCTCTCCGGCAAATCATTGGGTGAAATGCGATCCGGTCTGCTCATGAATGGCATGCTGAAAATCCCCATGCAGTTTCTCATCCTGCTCATCGGGGCGCTCGTGTTTGCATTTTACCAGTTCCATCCTGCACCGGTCTTTTTTAACAACGGGGAACTTCAAAAAGTACGAACCTCGGATCAGGCAGCTGCATTCAGTGAAATTGAAAAACAACAACAGCAGCTTTCAGTGCTTCGGGAGGAAAAATCACATGAATTGATACGCGCCATTCATGAAAAAGATGAACAACTGGAAAAAACTGCTAAGGAAGACCTGAAACAACTGGATGCAAAAGGAAAGCAATTACGGACTGATGCTATCGCTATCATTAAGAAATCAAACCCGGCTGCAGATGCTAATGACACGAACTATATCTTTCTCAATTTCGTGCTTGAATACCTCCCGCACGGACTGATCGGGTTGCTGATTGCACTCGTGTTCTGCGCTTCATGGAATTCCACCACTGCGGAATTAAGTTCTCTGGCTTCCACCACCGTGGTTGATATTTACAAGCGATCAGTAAACCGATCGGCTTCTGACGGGCACTACGTTTTTGCATCACGGGTTGCCACGGTCATCTGGGGATTTTTTGCTATCGCTGTAGCCATGATTGCCAACCAACTGGGCAGTTTGATTGAAGCAGTGAACATTTTAGGATCTCTTTTCTACGGTACTATACTCGGTGTTTTTCTCACCGCATTCTTTCTCAAGCGGGTGAGCGGACATGCCGTATTTGCCGCAGCCATTTTTTCCGAGCTCATCATCATCCTCCTTTATTTCAGCAATGCAGTGGCCTTTCTCTGGCTGAACATGATCGGTTGCGCTTTGGTTATGTTCACTTCATTATTGCTGAGTTTCTATTCCGGAACTTCACGAAAATAAAAAAGCGGGCACTGCGGCCCGCTTTCTCATTTACACGTTTTCTGTTACTTCATTTTTGCTTTTGCTGTAGCAATGGTTTGGTTATTGGTGAAGATATGTCCGGTGTCGTCAGACTTTATGGCCATATCCCTCGCAGCGGTAGCCGTTTCAAGGGCTTCTTTGTACTTGCCCATGGCCAGTTCCATCTTGGCTTTTTCCGTTAGCATGTAATACGCATCGGGGCGTGCGACAATAGCTTTGTTCACCCATTCATACGCTTTGTTTACATCGTGACCGTTTTCGAAATAATAATAAGCCGCCTGCCAGTAAGGTGGCTTGTCCCCTTTCATGGCTTCATCAATCTGGGCCATAACCCGCGCATCGGTATTGGTGGTAACATGGAAACTCACTTTCGTTTTATCCCACGCCAATTCAACATCGCACGCATCATTCTTGATGTTGGCCACATTGATCATAAAAGTTTCAACGGGTGAGGAGAGCGTGGTTGACTTCACTTTTACTCTCAGGAAATCACTCTTGCTGCTGTAGCCAAATGATCCCCACAATGCCGTGTCCGTTGAAAGTACGATGGTCCAGCTTTGCTTGCCGGGAATGGTGTAAAGAGCATATTTGCCCGCCGGCACTTTATTGCCTTCGATCTGTACCTCATCGCCGAAGTAAATCTTCGTAGCGGAATTTGCACCCGTTCTCCATACGGAATCGTAGGGAACAAGTCCGCCGAAAATATCACGACCCTTAACGCCCGGGCGACTGTATTCAATCATAATTTTTGAAGTGCCGAATTCCTGATCCACTTTGCATGTGGGGCTGGCTCTCGGAAAATTTACGGTTTGAGCATTCACTGAGATAGCGAACACTACCAAAACGAAGAGAGAAAATGTTCTAATCACGGTTTGTTTACATTTAGACGGCGAAGATAATGCATGATGTCCGGTACGAATGAATCAGCCGAATAGGTTAGAAAACGAACCTGCCAAACCCACCCAGGAGCGAGTGATAAAAGAACTGAAAAGAGAAATCTCTTTGTTGCAGGCCACCTCCATCAACATGATTGATATGGTGGGCATCGGTCCTTTTGTTACTATTCCGCTCGTTATGGGAAAGCTCGGTCCGCACTTCCTTTATGCATGGATTCTTGGCGCGCTGATCTCGTTCATTGATGCATTTATCTGGAGTGAATTGGGCTCGGCATTTCCCAAAGCAGGAGGCAGTTACAATTTCCTTAAAGAAGAATACGGGCCGAAGTGGGGAAAACTGTTCTCATTTCTATTCGTGTGGCAAACCATCATTCAGGCGCCATTGGTAGTTGCCAGCGGAGCTATTGGTTTTGCGCAGTATGCATCCTACCTTTTTCCTTTGGATGAATTAGGCCGGAAAGCGGTGAGCGGCACCCTCGTGATTGTGCTTGTCATCATCCTGTACCGTGAAATCAAAACCATCGGACGCATCAGCGTGATGTTATGGATTAGTGTAGTGCTCGTCCTGATCTGGCTCATCCTGGCTGGTTTCACTTATTCGTCGCCGGCCGCGGGATGGCTTGAGGGATCGCTCGCCTTTCCTGATTTGAGCCCGTTATTTTTTGTTGCATTGGGATCCGCTTCTGTGAAAACCATTTACAGCTATCTCGGCTACTATAATGTGTGCCACCTCGGGGGTGAAATCAGAAAGCCGGAAGTGAATATCCCCCGAAGCATTTTCATTTCAGTGGCAGGAATTACGGGGCTATATCTGATGCTTAACCTGAGCATCGTAAGAGTGATTCCCTGGCAGGATGCGCAACACTCCTCCTTCATTGCCAGTGATGTCATCGGCCGCACTTTCGGACATGAAGCCGGAATGGTGGCAACGGCCCTTGTGCTGCTCATTGCATTCTCTTCCTTGTTCGCTGTGCTTTTGGGTTATTCCCGAATTCCGTATGCCGCGGCCCTTGACGGACAATTTTTTGCTGTGTTCGGAAAACTCCATCCTACTAAAAACTTCCCTCACATTTCGCTGCTCGCCCTGGGTGGACTGGCTTTTGTTTTCAGTTTATTATTCAGACTCTCTGATGTTATCACCGCCGTGCTTGCCATGAGGATTGTGGTACAGTTTATCGGGCAATCAGCCGGTGTGATTATACTGCGACGAAGAACCGGAGGATCGCATTTGAAATTCAGAATGCCCCTGTATCCCTTTCTGGTTTTGCTTGCAATTGCAGTTTGGTGTTACATCTTCATTTCTACCGGAAAAACTTTCATGATCTCCGGAGGCATCATGCTTCTTTGCGGACTGCTTGTTTTCATTTTGAAACAGAGAATAGAAACCACCCGCGGCGGTCGTCAGTACACTGAAGAGTGATTTTCTCAAATGGCAGATCGCATTCAGCAATGGACGCGGTAAAACTCAGGAGCATTATTTCCCTGTTCGCAGATTTCAATTACTTCACAGGATTCGCCACTTCTACATTTGCTGACACACTCCGAAGTACTCTGGCTCAATTCAGATGAAAGTTGTCCATGTGCATGCGGAATTCAACACAAACTCAAAATCTTTTTGCCATGAAACAAATCACATTACTTTTTGCTTCTCTGTTAATTGCCGCCTGCACTTTTGCAGGAGTATCCATCGATTGGATGCGCATGCCTGACCTCGCCGCCAACAAAGGCACTGCTATTGCCCGCGACGCCTCGGATAATGTTTACACCACCACTTCAACGGGTTCGATTATTCTTGAAAAAAGGAACCGCTTTGGCGACCTTCAGTGGCAGGTTACATCCTTCACTTCGCTTCCGTTTAACTACGAGTTCCCGGTATCGATCCATATTGACCCGCATGGCAATGCTGTGGTGGTTGGTTATCGCCACACCGTTTCCAGTGAAGGACATTTTGCCAATGCGCTGATCGTGCTCCAATATAACACTGACGGAGGCCTGATTTATAAGAAGAACTTTGAGGGAACCTATTCCTATTTTAACAACAGCCAGTACTGGACCAAGGTGTCGAGTCAAATGGATGCCGGCGGAAATTTGTACATCGGTACAGCCGGCAGCGTTACCGGTTATCCTTCTGCTGGATTCAATGCTATCAAAGTGTCACCTTCAGGAAATATTGTCTGGGTTAGTACCAAGCAGTTCAGTTCTCCCACACTTTTTCATTTTGTAACGAGCATGCGCTTGAAAGGAAGCTCTCTCGGGTTAACGGGTGTCACCAGTTATTCAAGCGCCAACGCGACAACCTGGGTGCTCGATACTACAGGGACGGATCACTGGAATGCAATCACCGATGGCATCCAGGGAAAGGATCTCGCCTTTGATGTCGTGGGTAACACCTATATGCTCACCTGGATCTCACCAAATTTCTCGGGTGACATAGCATTGTACAAGTTTGATGCAAACGGAATTCAAATGTGGTTCAAGACCTATGACTTCGGAGGCAGTGATCTCGCTTCAAAAATCGAAGCAACGCCCGATGGAAATTTCGCCATCATGGCTTACGGAAACAAATACCCCAATGGCAGTTTGTACGTGGATTGGCTCACATTGAAAGTGAATAAGAACGGAACGCTTCTCTGGTCAAAACGATATGACACGCACACCGGCAATGATGAAATTCCCTATGCCATAAGTGTTGATGCTTCTAACAATGTATATGTAACAGGCATTGGAGGGCCATACCCCGGCGGACCTATTCTAAGTGCCCGGCAAATGGTGACCGTTAAGTATGCGAAGAATGGGGTGCCCCAGTGGTCAACCACCCTCGACACCTTAAGTGAATTCAATGCCGGAGTTGGAATTGCTATTGCCACTGACGGAAGTTTGTTCGTCGTCGGCAGTGTAAATACATTTATCGTGCATTACCTCAATCATAGCGGAACTGATGTTTGCACTGCACCTACCGATCTTTCAACTACAGCAATAACCGAAAACTCTGCGACTCTTCATTGGTCAGCCGTTGGCAATGCTTACTTGTATCACATTCAGTTCAAGCCATCGACGTCAACCATCTGGCAGCAGCTTTCCACAGATGCTACTTCCTATACACTCAGCTCTTTATTCCTCGGAACAAGTTATGATTTCAGAATTGAAGCCGTTTGCACCAGTAGCCCAACCGGCTATTCAGCGATTCAGCAATTCACTACACTCGGCACGGGTTACTGTGAAACCGGCGGACTGGATGCATCACTCGAGTGGATTGATCTCGTCTACATCAACACGCTTTTAAACAGCACCATCGGAAGTGAAGGAGTGGGATATGTAGATTATACAAACCTCAGCACCGACTTGATCCAGGGCGGCACATTTGACATAACACTCAGTGCGGAAATGAGCGGAGGTAACTACTACGAGGTTTGGCGCGTGTGGATTGATTACAATCAAGATGGCGATTTTGAAGATTCGGGAGAGAAAGAGGTGGGATACAAATCGAATCAGATTGGATGGGAAACGCACACATTCAGCGTTCCTTCAACCGCCACCGTGGGACAAACCAGAATGCGCGTGTCAATGAAAAACAGCACGGCGCCAACTCCTTGCGAAACCTTCGCACGCGGGCAGGTGGAAGATTACAGCATTAATATTCTGCCTGCAAAATCATGGGAAAACAATTCCATCATCCCTGCATGTTCAGCTATCCGTGTGTTAGTTTTCCCGAATCCTGTGACTGAAACTGCATCCGTAGCAATAGTGGGTCAAACAGAAAAATTGAGTGTGCAGTTACTTGATCTCACCGGCAGAGTTTTGCTTGCTCAGGAGTGGACATCCACAGAAAATCACATTCTCAGCATGAATTCATATGATGCTGGCATTTACCTATTACGTGTTACAGATGAACTTGGAAATGTAGCAACCACCCGAGTGGTGAAGCAATAAGTAAAATGAGATACGTGGTGAATGATCAAATTCCGCAAGTCGCGGCTTGAAGGATTTTTCCCTGATACACCCCCTTTGCGAAAGACAGTTCAATCAATTACTCATTGGTATAAGGACAGAACTTTCGGTGAGAATCGAATCCCTGGCAAAGAAATTTTACGGCTCACATAAGAAATTCTCCCTTCCGGAGGAAAGTCATCTTGTTTCTATTAATCAAAAGACATATTTGTGCGCAAATCAAAAATCATCATGAAAACTTTATTCACCTTTTTGATATGCATTTTCATTGCCACCCTTGCAAGCGCACAAACATGGAGCAATCTCAACGTAACCCTTAACGGATCGCCGCTTGCTGTTTTTGTCACTCCGCAGGGTAAGGTAATGGTAGCAGGCACCGGCGGCCTATTCGCCACCAGCACTGACGATGGAGAAACCTGGTCACAAATAGATGCAAGTGATGGCGAAGACATTGAAGATATTCATTTCTTCAATGAAAACGACGGACTGATTCTTATCAAGGACGCTGTATTACTTACAAGTGATGGCGGAATAAGCTTCCCGCTTATTGCGCCCCTGTCGGGAGAATTTAGTGACCTCACTTTTTCCGATGCCCTGCATGGCTGGGCAGTTGGTAAAGACGGTGCAGTGAATTATACCAGTGACGGCGGACAATCATGGAATAACCAAAACGCCGGAACCGGCCAGGATCTTGAGTGCATTGCATTTGCAGATAACACGCTCGGACTTACCGTGGGAACTAACAGTGTTGCAAGACTCACCACCAACGGGGGCAGTAATTGGTCAAATGCAGGGGTCAATGGTAATGAGGATTTTGCTGCGGTGGCATTCCCCGATATCAATCATGCATGGATTGCAGGCGGCGGGGGTGAAATTTTTGCAACTACCAACGGCGGCTCTTCCTGGTCGCTGCAATTTCCTCCAGTAGAAGAAGATTTTTTGTGCATGAGTTTTATTGATGCCTCCACCGGCTTTATTGGAGGTGATAATGGCACCATTATCAGTACGGAGAACGGCGGCGAAAACTGGAATCTGAATTCGACCACCGTTTCTGAACGCATCAATGACATCTTCATGCTAAGTGCTGACCACGGATTTGCTGTTGGAGATAATGGCACCGTTTTGCGTTTAGGGTCTGTGTCAACCGGTATTCCTCAGTCCACTAAATCATCCTTTACTGTGTTTCCCAATCCATCCTCTGACCGAATTCTCATTGAACAGAAAGGCCTTCGATTGATCCGTATTGATTTGAAAGATTTACGGGGAGATTTAATTCAAAGCATGATTCCCGCGGGGGAATCGTCTATGATTTCTCTTGTGAATCTTCCAAATGGTATCTACACCATTACCTGCATTCATGCTGATGGATCGAGGAATACTTCCAGGGTGGTGAAGTTATAAGTGAGAAGACTGATCGCAAAAAAAATCCCGACACTTTCGTGTCGGGATAAACTTCCTAACTATGGCTACAAAGTGTCGGAAGTTTTGCTGCTCGCATGCCCCGCTACTACTGCAGGGTGAGTTTCATCAGGCCTGGCTCTTTTTATGATCTTCTAAAAATTGTTGCAATCCGATATCAGTCAGCGGGTGTTTCAGTAATCCCATGATCGAGCTCAGCGGACAAGTACACACATCAGCGCCGGCTTCAGCACAGCGTACAATGTGCAATGGATTTCTGATGGAAGCGGCGAGCACTTCGGTTTTATATCCGTAATTGCCGTAGATGTGAACGATCTGCTCGATAAGTTGCACGCCATCCCAGTTTGAATCATCAACTCGGCCAATAAATGGTGACACAAAGTTGGCTCCCGCTTTTGCTGCCAGTATGGCCTGCCCGGCAGAGAAAACCAGCGTGCAATTTGTTTTGATGTTGTTATCACTGCACCATTTGAGCGCTTTTACCCCATCCTTGATCATCGGAATCTTTACCACGATGGCCGGATGAAGCGCCGATAACTTCTTGGCTTCCTTCACCATGCCGTCAAAGTCTGTTGAGATCACTTCGGCACTTACGTTTTTGCCCACCATTTCACAAATGGTTACATAGTGCTTCAAAATATTCTCTTCGCCTTTGATGCCTTCCTTCGCCATCAGCGACGGATTGGTTGTAACTCCGTCAAGAATTCCGAGGTCGTTAGCTTCTTTGATTTGCTGCAGGTTGGCCGTGTCAATGAAAAACTTCATTTCTGAGAATCGTGTATGGAGAATTATGAATTTTAAAAAGTGGGCAAGTTACTTCTATCGCACCGCTACAACCACCTACCCTTGCTGCCTTCCGACCCTGGGGGAGTTCAGCAGGAGCTGGTCGTAGAAGGCTTGCCCGCTGCAAATGTAAACCGCATGGGTACTGTTTGAATTCCTGTCCTGAAAAAATAGTTTTTCACAGAATATCTCCTCAAGCTGTGCAAAAGAAAATTCCTGCGAATCATTTTTGTTTTGAAGAGCCGGATACCCATGAAACCCTCAAGCTTAATGATCTATAAACAGCTGATATATAGAGAGTAAGTGCCAATAACTATGAGAAGGTCTGATGACTGTCATTCCCTCATTTTGATCATGATTCCCAAACATGAATTTTCTATAAAGAATTGTAATCAGAGGGTTAGAACACAATACCCCCAGCTTCATGCATCGGATCAATGATTGAGCTATTTTGGGGAGAACACCTGCGTCATTAAAGTATTAACCTGTATCCACTAACTTTGAAAACAAAACCTCAAATCATGAACGATAATTCTAAAGCGGTTTTGATGTTCATTTTTGGTGCTGCTGTTGGTGTCGCCGTGGGTTACTTCCTTGCTTCTGATAACAAGGAAGAAATCATCAGTGATATCAAAGACAAGGTGAACAAAGCCACCGACACACTCGAAGATCAAATTGAGAAAGGAAAAAAGCTGGTGGGCGATTTAAAAAAGAAGGCAACCGATCTGCTCGAACAAGCTGATATCGGCTAATGGCCCGGTGAAATAATTATTATGGACAAGGATTTTTCAATCTGGTGGAAGGCGGTTCGCGAGGATGTAACAAACTATCTTCAGGCAAAAGCCAATCTCACCAAGATCCAGGCCTATGAGAAAGTGTCAAAGGTGACCGGGGTAATGGCCTCATTTCTGATCCTTGCACTCTTGGCCGGTTTTGTTATTGTATTCCTGTTGATCATGATCGGGTCGTGGATAACTGCGCTTACACACTCTAACGTCATCGGGTATTCATCCGTTGCCCTATTGATTCTGGGTTTGTTTCTGTTGCTTTTATTCAAACGCAAAAGCGTTCTGGAAAAACCGATTGCAGAAAAAGTGATCGAAGCGCTGTACGAAGAAGAGCAGGAACTAAGGCATCACTCAGCAAATGAAAAAGAAGATGGGGGGCAATAAGAGAAAATATGACGTGGCGGCCATGCAGTTGGAAAAACAACGGCTCATGAAAGAATGCGCCTACTATGAAGAGAAGTTGCGGGGGCATTTGGAAGACCTTACTGCCGATCCGGTGAAGATGGTGGTGAGTTCCGTGCTTCCGTTTCAGGGGGGCATGAAAAACGGAGTGCTGAAAGGAATAGAATTGCTCAGCGGAACCGTGCTTCCTGTATTACTCGGTGCCACCATGAAGAAAGGACGCGATCCCTGGACCCGTAACCTATTGCAGATTGCTCAGGCGCTCATCATTGCCGGCTCCTTTAAGTTCTTCAAAAAGATGATGGAAAAAAGAAAGGCGGCGAAAGTGTCCAAATCCGAAGAAGATGAATAAGAGCAACACATCGAATCAGAAATAATTTCTGCCCCGTAATACTTCGTCAACAGCTTGTTCTTATTGGCCAGTTTGCATTCTTAAACTTTTACAAAGAGGCCTCCAGCAGAAATAACAGGGATTTAAATTTTTCATAACTGACTGGTTTTAGTACCGGCTCTTCAATCCATATTTCCTACTCAAGCGCTCTGCAATCATTCATTTTACAAAGATGATGGTGGCCATGTTTTCACCTGATGCAATTAGTTAATAGTGGAAGCAGTAAGGTAACATGCAACCGACTGTTTGATTACCGCACGCCGGGATTTTTGAGGAAAAATTTCAAATGCATTTTTCACTCAAAAAAATCAAACAATGAAAGCAAAAGCGATTTACAAATTGACGAGTAAAATTTTTGCCGTGTTTGTTGTCATGTTCCAAATACATGCAGCAGCCCAAATTACCGGACCTAACAGTTCGCAATCTCCTTATCTGATCCCGGTTTACCCGGGTACCGCCTTCACATCCATACTTACTGCAACTGATGCGGTAAATGGATATAACCTTTCAGGCATTCCCGACGGGCTGGGAGTATTGGATAATGGCGACGGCACCTTTACCCTCCTGATGAATCATGAACTGGGCAACACCGCAGGGGTTATACGCGCTCATGGTTCCGTTGGAAGTTTTGTTTCAAAATGGATAATTAATAAGCAAGACTTGTCTGTAATAAGCGGTTCAGACTTAATGCAAAACGTTTACTTGTATGATGCTTCTACATCAACTTACCAACTGGCTAATGCAGCAAATCCTTCGTCATCGGCAGCGTTTAATCGCTTCTGCTCAGGTGATTTGCCTGCAGAAACCGCATTTTACAACAGCAACACCGGAAAAGGAACCCCGGAAAGAATTTATATGAATGGTGAAGAGGTCACCGATGGTCGGGCGATGGCACACATCATTACCGGCGCCAACACCGGCACCTCCTGGCAACTCGCGTGGCTGGGCAAACTTCCCTGGGAGAATGCTGTAGCGAATGCCACCATACAGGACAAAACCATTGTGGCATGCCTTGATGATGGTTCAACTACCACTTCCAATCTGTATTTCTATATAGGTGAGAAAACCGACAACGGGAATGAAATTGAACGCGCAGGATTGACTAACGGAATGATGTATGCTGTGAAAGTAGACGGCTATGTTCAAGAGCGCGTTAATTCCACAACCATTAATCCCCCTCCTGCACCGGGTACAAGATTCCAACTCGTTAACATTGGATCAGTGCTTGGCCTTAGCGGTGCCCAAGTGGAGGCAAACAGCGTGTCAGCCGGTTGCACCTACTTTGCCCGCGTAGAAGACGGAACCTGGAATCCGTCAGACCTTTCGCAGTTTTATTTTCAGACCACAGATCAATATGATCAGGTTAGTGACGGCGCAGGCACCCAAGTAGGACGCTCTCGCCTGTGGCGCCTGCACTTTGATGACATTACCAACCCGGAACTTGGCGGAACCATTGAAGCCGTGCTTGACGGCACTGAGGGGCAAAACATGCTTGATAACCTCACCATGGATAACGCAGGAAACCTGGTATTGGTGGAAGACGTGGGTAACAACGCGCACAATGGCAAAGTGTGGAATTATAATTCATCTACTGATCAGCTCAACCAGCTTGCTAAGCATGATCCGGCCCGCTTTGGCGACATTGGTTTGGCTGCCACTGCCCCCTACACCCAGGATGAAGAATCATCCGGTATTATTGACGTGCAGTCGTTGTTAGGCCCCGGCATGTTTTTACTGGATGATCAGGCACATTACACATCAGGTATTCCTGCTTATGCTGTAGAAGGAGGACAATTACTTGCCATGTACAATCCATTAAGCGCCGATTGCCAGTCTTACTCCGCTACGGTAACCCCCGGGGGAAATATCGCTCTATGCCGGGGTGAACAGGCTGAACTGAAGACGAATGGTGGCTATGGTTTAACGTACCAGTGGTACCGAAATAATGCCCAGATCGTTGGTGCTACCAACGCCGTTTACGCCACACTGCAAAACGGAAGTTTCTATGTTAAAGTGAGTAATGGTACTTGCACCTGGCAATCCTCATCCACCCAAATAAGCCGGCTTAGCACTCCTACCGCAGGCATTAATGTGGCGGGAGGAATATCAGATGTTTGTGTAACCGGAAGTGTTACGCTGAAAGCCACCGGTGGCTCTTCTTCCTCATCTTACAACTGGATCAAAGATGGCCTCGCCATCGCTGGCGTCACTTCTAAGAAAATTCAGGTTTCAGAGCCGGGTAACTATTCGGTTACCGTCACTAACACATCAGGATGCTCTTCATCCGCCGGACCGGTATCTGTAACGAAATCCTGCAGGGTGGAGATTCTGAATAACCAAAGCGAAGCCCTCTCACTGAGTTTATATCCGAATCCTGCTTCGGACCGCTTTACTATCGAACTGCAAACAGAAAGATCAAGTGATTCACCTGTTACTATCCAGGTTGTGAATTTGCTAGGTAAAGTGGTGTTTGAAAAAACCGCTGCGGTCGAAAATGGTTTTGTGAATGAAGAAATGAATCCGGGAAGTAATCTTCCGGCGGGCACCTACTTTATTCGCGTAATTGCCGGAAACAATGTGGTGGTCAAACAAATAGTTTATCAGCCGTAGGTTTCTCCGCAGATCCTGAAATATCAGAAGCCGGCCCACTCGCGAGCCGGCTTCTGCATTTTATCATTTGCGATGCTTTTCAACAACTTGCCTGTAAAGAAGTTTTACACTGACTACATTTGCATCCTCATTTACAAAGTTGCAATTCACCGATTTCAAACTTACTCCTCCCCTTCTCGAAGGACTTGAAGCCATGGGCTTCATCAAACCAACGCCCATCCAGGAACAGGTAATTCCCATCATCCTCGGTTACCGCGATCTCATCGCATGCGCTCAAACGGGAACCGGAAAAACAGCAGCATATCTGTTGCCTGTGCTGCATCATATTTCTGAAAATAAAATCCCTCATACTTCTACCCTCATCATAGCGCCCACGCGAGAGTTGGCGCAGCAAATTGATCAGGCATTCCAGGGTTTCGCCTATTTCACGCATGCCAGTTCCATCGCCGTTTATGGTGGTAGTGACGGGCAGGCATTTGATCAGGAAAAGCAGGCGCTGAAGAAAGGTGTGTCCGTGGTGATTGCAACCCCCGGGCGGCTGATCAGTCACCTCAAC
The DNA here is from genome assembly GCA_018267315.1 of Bacteroidota bacterium. GTDB lineage: Bacteria > Bacteroidota > Bacteroidia > Chitinophagales > UBA10324 > JAFDYS01. The sequence goes on from JAFDYS010000058.1 coordinate 40,140, forward strand.
ATGGGCAATCACCGCTTCGATCAGTTGGATACTCTCATTCTCGATGAAGCGGATAAGATGCTCGACATGGGGTTTCATGACGACATCATGCGCATCATTCACCATGTTCCGAAGAAAAGGCAGACACTTCTGTTCAGCGCCACTATGCCCTCGAAGATGCGTGAGCTGGCCAAGAAAATCCTCAATGAACCCGCAGAAGTAACGATCGCTCTTAGCAAGCCCGCTGAAGGAATTTTGCAGGGAGCTTATGTAGTGCATGATGCACAAAAAACTCCGCTCCTGCTCTCATTACTCGCGCCCGAAAAGTTCGGCCCGGAAGGCAAGAAGCTGCAAAGTGTGCTGGTATTTGCTTCCACGAAATCTGAAGTGAAATCTCTCGAACGGGAGTTACGCCGGCTTGAGCTTCCCGTTAAAGCCATACACAGCGACCTCACGCAGCAAGAGCGTGAAAGCGTGCTGCTCGGTTTCAGAAACCGGGATACAAAAATTCTGGTGGCCACTGATATTCTTTCACGCGGTATTGATATAGAAAACATCGGACTCGTGGTTAATTACGATGTGCCGGGCGATGCGGAAGATTATGTGCACCGCATCGGACGAACAGCACGTGCTGAATCAACCGGGGTGGCTCTCACGTTTATCAATCACCGCGATCAGCAGAAGTTCGCCCGCATTGAAGCGCTGATTGAACGAACGGTTCCCAAGCTTCCGGTACCGGAAGAATTAAAAGCCATCAAACCGGTGCACAAACCGGAGAAGAGAAACTCCGGCAGAAACCGTCCATTCAAAAAAAGATAATCACGCACGCGGCACTCACACAATGTGCCGGCATGTGACAATCGCAATTCAGCTACTTCTTGTAAATGAGAACGCAGTGATCCAATGACCCGTATAATTTTTGGTTACATTTGAAGGACTGCCTTTGCATGAATTGAACAGGTATGGCCTACGAAATTGAAATCATATTGAACCGACAGTTGGCCGATTGCCTTTCCATTCCGGTCTTCATTACTGATACCTCAGGCAATTTGATTTTCTATAATGAACCGGCAGAGGAAATACTGGGTAAACGATTCGAAGAAACCGGTGAGATGCCGGTAGCCGAATGGGGCACCATCTTCAAGCCCATGGATGAACAGGGACTGCCTTTGCCTCCGGAAGAACTTCCGCTGGTGAAAACTCTCAGCAAAGCGCATCCTTATCACCTGACCTTCTGGATTGAAAGTCTCAAAGGTGTTAAACAAAAAATTTCGGTAACCTCTTATCCCATCATTGGTCGCACCGGGAAATTCCTCGGCGCCGTAGCCATTTTCTGGACATCCATTGACGAATGAAAGTTAATCTGTGGGGCGTTCGCGGATCAATACCCACCACCGGAGCTGACACAGCGTACTACGGTGGAAATACTTCCTGTGCATCTGTGTGGGAAGATGGCTGGCTTCTGGTACTTGATGGCGGCTCCGGCATGCACCGGCTTGAGTTGAAGCATCCGCTCCACCAAAAACGAATTGACATTCTGCTCACACACCTGCATCTGGATCACATCCAGGGACTGGGATTCTTTCGGCCGTTTTTCGATCCTGAGATGGAAATTCATTTGTGGGGTCCGGCAAGCAGCTACCGCACCCTTCACTCCAGACTAAGCCGCTATTTATCGCCCCCTCTGTTTCCGGTGTTGCTGCGTGACCTTCCCTGTAAACTTATATTGCACGAAGTAGAAAACAGCACGTTTGAAATCGGCCCGTTCAGAATTCAGTCTTCTTATGTTATACATCCTGGGCCTACCGTTGGCTTTCGGGTACAGGGTCATCGCACCGTCTTCACCTATCTGCCCGATCATGAGCCGGCGCTCGGCAAAAGCGGAATGATATCCGACACAACCTGGATTTCAGGAATTGAGCTGGCCTCCGGTGCCGATGTGCTGCTGCACGATGCACAGTATTCCGCCGATGAATACCTGAGCCGTAAAGGATGGGGACATTCTTCCATGGAAGACGCTGCACACTTTGCATCCTTCGCCCGTGTAAAGCACCTGTTACTGTCTCATCACGATCCGGCACGCACGGATACCAAACTCAACGAACTTTTCACCCACTTCCTTGGTGACAAGCAACATGCGTTTCGTGTGGAATTGGCTAGGGAGGGAATGGAACTGACTCTTTGAAATTTAAGTCAGCCATTCCCCGCTCACACCAAATGGGATTCGCAATTTTTTGTCCCGCGACACACTCAACTACTTCTCCTTCTTTTCATACGCCTGCTTTGCGTCCGACAAAAGATCAGCATCAGGGTTCTGGCCCCTGCGTATCTTATCACTCACGGTCTTTCGCGTATCCATCATTTGTTTCGTCAGGGTGGTAATTTCTTCTTTTCCATAGTACTCTCTGTTAGTCCGGCTGATGCCAATCTGGTCTGCCACTGCATCCACATCCTGGTCCGTTCCATAATACACGAATGCCCAATTCCGGCACTTAAGATCTTCCACCATACGCTTTATCTCTTTACCGGTAAATTCTCTCGATGCATTTTCCATACCGTCAGTAAGTATGGTTACGTTCACCGCATGATTGGGAACGCCATACAACAGATGTTTCACTTTGAGTATGGAAGACCCCATGGCATCGAACAACGGTGTTGAATGGCGCGGCTGGTATGTCTCTTTAGTAAGCCGCAAATCATTGTTGAGCGGAGCATTGAAAAAAACTTCCCTGATTCCATCGCCGTTGAATGTGACAAATGTGATGCGGTGCTCCTGGTCAGGATTCTCAGCTACCAGTGAGTCGTTACCGCTCATGAGTTCATTAAAGGTGTCAATGGTTTTTTGCCGGATGGTCCCCATTGAGCCGCTCTCATCGAGAATCACCAGATGATGGATGTGATGTTTTGGATTCATTGTTTCCATGTGTTTAGTTTTTTGATGTGTGAAATGAAATGATTGCTACATTTGAGATTAAATGGATTGCAAAAATGCAATTTATATTTGCATATGCAAACTTTTTGATCTAAAATATTTATCCACATGACGCTTGGAGGCAAAATCAGGGAAGTGCGGCGGGCTAATCGCCTGAGCCAGGAAGAGTTTGCAACACAACTCGGCATCAGCCGTTCCGTGCTCAGCCAGATTGAAATTGACCGTATCAAACCTTCAGTGGAAACCATCAAAAAAATTTCAACGGCATTTAACGTGAGTCTGGAGTATCTCATCCGTGCTGAAGAAAGTTCCGCAACGGTGAGATCACCGCAACGGGATATACTCTACTCAGCCCAGGAGCCCCTGTTTGAAATGTCTTCATCCCTCGCATCAAAAAATTATTCGCTTCACCGGGAATCGTTTACCGGATACCGCGGTGATTCATCAGGACTCAGAGAAATACCATATCTGAGGTTGATGGACCGGAAACGATTTGCCGGAGTTTCTACCCTGTTGAAGCATGCGCCTAACCTGGATTTCATACGGCTACCGGTGAGCACTACCGGAATTCTGATGGCCTTTGAAACCAACTCCGATCACCGGCAACAGCCCGATATTCTTGTTTGTGAATTGTCAGAGCCCGAATTGGTCCGGGACGACATGCCGGTGGTGCTGGTGACAGCGGAAAAAATCATCAACGGCCGCGTGGTGCGTGCCGACGGGAAAAGTCTGTACTTTGACGACAAGCGCATTCCGCTCGCAGATGTCACCGAGTGTTGGAAAGGTATGATCATTGTTACATCCGCGTTGCACGATAACTCGCTCAGCCGCCGCATTGCAAACCTCGAACGCATGATGGAAGAAATGAAAAAGAAAAAAGCGTAGGTGTGCAAATTACTATGAGCCGTTTTCCTCAAGGATTTATTACCATCATCTTACTGCTCTTCCTCGCGTCGTGCTTTCATAAATCCAATAAAACGGGTGAAGCGGATGACGTGACACAGTTCATGCTTTGCGGATCGCCTAAAGGAAATTTCGTGATTACTCACGAAGAAGTATTTCATGCCACATCAAAATCATACAACCGCGGCATTTCTCAAATTACCGGCTATAACGATTACAGGTATACGGTACGCGACCTGCATAGTGGAAAACTGATTACTCGCATGGTGACAGGTAAGCGATCCGTGGATGTGATGATGCTGGGTTACGATGGAAATCAATTATGGTGCTATGATGCTTCTGATGATGGCGGTATACAGGCACGTGATCCGGCCACCATGCAGGTGGTGATCACCCGACTAAAAATTGAAGAGGCCAATCCCCATCTGGCAAATCAAATGAGCAAACCCCAATCTTACGAAGCAGAACAATATTACTCATATGATTACCTCAAGGGGCAGATCATCATCAGTGATTTGAAGGGTGTCTTTTATTCCCTCGATCCTCATTCACTGCAAGCGACACCACTGGATGAGAAACCGGATGCCTTTCCGGATGTAAACTACCCAAAGTCCGGATCGGCTTACCTCTCTCCCGGGCGCAGCATACGAATGGATGGTGATCTGAGAAAACAACTGGTGCTCAGTGACACGGTCAAAACGAAAGAGCGCTTCCTCCACGGCGAAATCATTTGTGAGCAGGATGCCACAGCACTTACCGGTATCGCGGGTGAATACGACCGTGCATTCAATCAAACAATCCATGCGCTGCGGCTGCGAAGTGACTCGCTGGAAGCCGCACATCCTTTTTTGAATCAGCATGAACGATGGTTAAACAACAGCAGTGATCGGGAAGTGATGTATGCTCATGATGCGCTGAAACGGAATATCGATGACATGGAGCGCGACAGCACAAACGGACATTATGAAGTGAAACAGTTTCTCTCAGGCTGCCCGCTTGGCATTCAGTCAGGCAGCATTTTTATTGTACATGCCAACAATGTAACCGATACCAGCAGTCTGCTCATCTCTAAAGTAAACTGGAATGGAAGCACTCTAACTACAGAGTGGACCACATTAGTGCCAGGCATTTACTTCGACCCGGACAAAGGAATCCGCAGCAATCCTATGACAGAGGTTTTCAAATCAGGAGATCCGCAATTCAGGTTTGAGCAGTATGCGCTGCAAGCTGGTGTGCTCTGCTGCGTGAAAATGTTATTTGCCTTTGGCCTGGATGCTAATACCGGCAAGTTACTTTGGAAAGAAAAGCTGTGAATTAAGTGGAACCGAAAACCTGGGACTCACAACAAGGCATTCAGTACACAGCATCAGCGCAGCGTAATGCATCTGCTATTGCAGATTACTTCTGCTAAAAAAGGAATCTTCAGGTTACACGATGAACGCAGGAGAACATTACTCCTTTTTCTCTCCCGTTCCCGCAATCGAATCCCGCATGCCGGTATCGGCCTGGATGTTCTTCATCTTGTAGTAATCCATGATGCCAAGGTTGCCAGAACGGAATGATTCCGCCATGGCAGCAGGCACCTGTGCTTCGGCTTCAATCACCTTGGCCCGCATCTCCTGCGCCTTCGCCTTCATTTCCTGCTCGAGGGCAACGGCCATGGCACGGCGCTCTTCGGCTTTCGCCTGCGCAATGTTCTTATCAGCATTCGCCTGGTCCATCTGCAACTGTGCACCGATATTTTTTCCGACATCAATGTCGGCGATATCAATGGAGAGAATTTCAAATGCAGTTCCTGCATCAAGCCCTTTGGCCAGTACCACTTTAGAAATGGAATCAGGATTTTCCAAAACGGCTTTATGATCCTCTGCCGAGCCAATACAGGTAACGATGCCTTCACCCACACGGGCAAGCACTGTTTCTTCCCCGGCACCGCCTACCAGTTTATTGATATTCGTTCTCACTGTTACCCGGGCGCGTGTGATTAATTGAATTCCGTTTTTTGCCACGGCCGTTACCGGTGGCGTATCAATCACTTTCGGATTAACGGTCATCTGTACCGCTTCAAACACTTCGCGTCCGGCGAGGTTAATCGCGGTAGCCATTTTCCAATCGAGAGGAATGTTTGCCTTGTCAGCAGAGATCATGGCCCTGATGACCTGGTTCACGTTTCCGCCGGCGAGGTAGTGCGTTTCAATATCATTTGCAGTCACCTTCAACCCGGCCTTTGTGGAATTGATGAGTCCGTTTACCACCAATCCGGGTGGCACTTTTCGGATACGCATCGCCACCAATTGACCAATACCCACGGGTGCGCCTGCCACCCACGACGTTACCCACAATCCGAGCGGAACGATGTAGAGAAAGAGGAAAATGAAAATGATGATGAGGACGGCGACGACGGCCATTACAACGGTGTTATCCATTTTAAGCGGTTTTTTCTTTTACAAAAATTTTATTGAGTGCGATACGGATCACTTCAATCGGCTTTCCTTCCTCAATCCATTCTCCCTGTGTTTGCACTTCATAACTTTCGTCGTTGATCAGTCCCTTTCCAATAGGTGCAATCTTCGACATGGCTTTGCCGGCATCTCCTACTTTGATCTTCGCCTCATCAATCACGTTGGTTTTTCCTTCCAGTTTTGACTTCAGCATCATCCCTTTCAGCAATCCGCTTTTGAATCCATAAACAACAGAAATGATAGTGAACACCGCAGTTGCCACCAGCGTGATGGTGCCGCCCACCGCGCCGAACGTGGAATACGCCAGGATTATTCCTGTAACCATGGTTGCGCTTCCGATGATCGCAAAAACAGTAGTTCCCGGAATGAAAAATATTTCGAGGAAAACCAGCAACCATCCGCCGATCAGAATTAGTATGATTACCCACCAGCTCATTGTGCGCGCAAAGATAGCTAATGAAGGCTTGCCGGCTTAACACGTGAGGACTTAAGACCAAAGTACTATGCTGAAGGGGTGTCTTCCCGGCTATCTTTGTGATCTGTGAAAATCCGGCTGATCATCATTTCAAAAAGTGAAGCGAATGCGGCAGCGGAATTGTTTTCAGAATACGAAGGGCGGCTTTCACACTACACTTCAATGGAAGTGATCCGACTGAAGCCCGCATCACTGAAAGAAGAAGCCGCTTCTGTACTGCATAAAACCGGTTCCGGATTTGAATTGATCCTGCTCGAAGAACGCGGTAAAGAGTTTACTTCAGTGCAGTTCGCAGATTGGCTCGGAAGAAAAATGAATGCGTCAAAAAATCTCTGCTTCGTGATCGGCAGTGCCTACGGGTTTGATGATTCGCTGAAAGAGAAGGCAACGCAGCTGATTTCACTTTCGAAAATGACGTTGCCCCATCAGCTGGCGAAAGTGGTTTTCATTGAACAACTTTACCGCGCGTTTACCATTTTGAAGAATGAAAAATACCACCACTGAAAAAAGGATGCGAGACTTGCGGATTTAAGACTTGAGGACAGTGACCAATAATCATCAAACCAAACAGTCATCGCAACCTGAACCAATGAACTAATGAACCAGTAAATCATAGAACAGAATCAGCAATCAATTATGCCCGTTGTTTACATCATTATAGGAATTACCGTACTCATGTCAGTGGCTGCATTTCAGAACAGCGATTTAATGAACCGCTGGATCATGCGGCCGTATGCGGTGAAGCACAACCGGCAGTGGTACCGATTTATCACCTCAGGTTTTATACATGCGAACTGGCCGCATCTGCTCATCAACATGCTGGTGTTCTATTCATTTTCCAGCGCTGTTTACTATTACTACCTCGCTTATTTCGACAGCCGCGCCACGTACTATTTTATTCTTCTCTACCTCGGTGGCATGATCATCGCCGACGTGCCCACATATTCGAAATACCGCGATCAGGCGTGGTATGCCAGCTTGGGCGCATCAGGTGCCGTGTCGGCCGTTACTTTCGCTTCCGTGTTGATCGAGCCGCGAAGCATGGTGTATCTTATGGGCATTATTCCACTGCCATCCATTGTATGGGCGATTGGGTATCTGGCTTACTCACATTATATGTCAGAACGCGGTGGCGACAACATCAACCACAGCGCCCACTTTTACGGGGCCGTGTTCGGGTTGATTTACACTCTGGCACTTCGTCCTTCTTTTGCCGTGGATTTTATTCACAAACTTTTTTCATAGAATCTGTCCGACTTTCATTCAATCATTAAACAAGAACTTCCATGTCCATTGATTTAAGAAGTGATACCGTCACTCAACCAACCCGGCGAATGCGTGAAGCCATGATGCAGGCGCCGCTCGGTGACGATGTGCTCGGTGACGATCCCACTGTTCATAACCTGGAAGAAAAGGCCGCAGCGCTTTTCGGAATGGAGGCGGCCCTCTACTGCCCCTCGGGCACCATGACGAATCAAATCTCCATCAAGACGCATACCCAACCCGGCGATGAAGTGATTATTGAGCGAACCAATCATGCGTACTACTATGAGTCAGGTGGCATTGCATTTCACTCCGGTTGCTCTGTGCGGCTGATCAATGGCGACCGCGGGCGCATCCGGCCGATTGATATTCTTGAAAACAAAAATCCGGATAACATTCATCATCCGTCCACGCGGCTTGTTTCCATAGAAAATACGGCGAACCGCGGCGGCGGCAGCTATTACACGCTCGAAGAAATGAGTGCACTGAGCCAGACCGCTCATGATCTCGGGCTGAAGATTCATCTTGACGGGGCCAGAATATTTAATGCATTGGTGGAATTGAATGTAAAGGCAAGTGAAGTCGGAAAATTGTTTGACTCCGTTTCCTTTTGTCTTTCAAAAGGGCTCGGATGCCCCGTAGGATCACTCATTGTTTCAAACAAAGAATTCATTGCACGGGCAAGGAGGTATCGCAAAATTTTCGGAGGAGGCATGAGGCAGGCCGGCATTATCGCTGCTGCCGGAATCTACGCACTCGATCACCACATCGAAAGATTGAAAGACGATCACCGTCGGGCTAAAGCAATCGGCGAGGCGTTGAAGAAAACGGACTATCTCGACTGGCTGATGCCCGTGGATACCAACATCATTATCTTCTGTCTGAAGAAGGAATTCTCAGCCGAGCAATTCGCAGCGAAGATGAAAGAGAAAGACATTCTCTGCATTGCCATCGGCAAGAACCAGGTGAGGATGGTGACCCACATGGATGTGGATGATAGCATGACAACGAAGGTGATTGAAGAACTGGAGCGCGTTTTCTGAAACATGAACGCAGTCGCTTTATCCATTCAGCTGCTGCTGGCGGTTCAGGACGGCAGCGATACCACTGTTCTCATCAATCAGCTTGCGGCCATGACGGTTGAGCAATTAGCAAGTGAACTGAGTCAGGAAAATAGCCGGCGTGCTTTCTGGATCAATTGCTACAACGCCTTTACACAAATTCTGATCAAAGAAAAATCTCCCGATCTCACTTCACAGACCGGACGAATGAATTTCTTCGGAGATGATGCGATTGTAATTGCCGGAGAAAAACTTTCATTGAATGACATGGAACATGGCATGCTGCGCCATTCAAAAGTGTGGTGGAGCATGGGACACCTGCAGAAAATTTCAGCCGGCCAATTCGAAAAGCAATTCCGTGTTCCGCTTGATTACCGCATTCATTTCGCCCTGAACTGCGGTGCCACGAGTTGCCCGGCCATACGCTATTACGAGCCGGAACAACTGAATGAACAATTGGAGAAAGCCACTGAATCATTCCTCAGCCAGGAAGTGAAATACCACGCTCATTCAAACAGCGTGACCGTCTCAAAACTCTTTGACTGGTACAGCGGTGACTTTGGCGGAAAGAAAGGAACCCTGCGCATTCTTAATAAGCGCGGACTCATCCCAACTGACAAAAACGTGAGTATCCGGTACAGGGAATATGATTGGTCGGTCCTCCTTCATAAGTTTGATCAATGAAACAGGGACATTGGATTCTCGCAGTGGGTTCAGTTGTTCTTCTTATTCTATTACATTTTCCCTTTCTCCATGCAGATCCTGACTACTTTATCTCTATCGGTCGTGATGCATTCACAGATGAAGGACTGAACACCAGCCAGCTTCGCAATTACATCAATCATGGCTATCTCTCTTTTGATGAATGCGACAACCTGATTAAGAGCCCGCTCTTCAACCTCCTGCTTTTTCTT
>JAFDYS010000059.1 GCA_018267315.1 Bacteroidota bacterium
GGATGCCGCATCATGGATTCATTGCGCAGAATGATTCGGACGTTCTCTCCTTTTTTGATAAGAATCTTATCGGTATCGGAGAGCACGCGGTCGTTGATGCTCCACTGATACCGGTTCATATTGCCGGTGAGATTAAATGCCAGTGTTTGAACCGGCGCCTGCGGCAGGGTCGTAACTACAGGCGAGCGAAGCATCGCATAATTCAATGTGACGATTTCTCCTGATTCAGATGATTCATGATGGTGGCTGTGATCGGTTTCATCCGGCTCCTTTTTTTGTTTCCTTTCACCCTCACCGGTGATTTCAGGATACATCACCACATTCATGTCCATGGTTTGATTGCTCATGTTCATTCCCATGTCATCCATCCTGCCATTGAATTTCATCATGCTGTTCATCATCTTCATTCCTTCGAAATATTTCAATTCCTCCAGGGTGGGAGCAGGCATTTCCATTCCGCTGCCAAGCCACACTGATGCATGTTTGGTGCGATCTTCCGAAGTAGCACGCAGCTCATAGCTCATGTTTTCGGGAACAGTGACAATCACATCATACGTTTCCGCCACTCCGATGATCATCCGGTCGACAGAAACCGGAACCACATCGCTTCCGTCAGAAGCAATCACCTGCATTTTTCCTCCTGCAAACTGAACCCAGAAATAAGTGGATGAAGATCCGTTGATGATTCGTAACCGAATGGAATCGCCGGCTTTCAGTTCAGGGAGTGATTGCTTTGATTTTCCGTTCGCAAAAAACTGATCGTAGTAAACATCCGAAACATCCATCGGAAGCATACGCAGCCATTCATTTTTTGCCTTCGTTCCGAAGTTGCCGCTGATGGTCGCTTCACCCCAGTTTTGCGTAGCATGCTTTTTTATGGCAGACCAGTCATTGGCCATTTTCAGGCTTCGGAGAATCTCCATTGGATTCTTGTTGGTCCAATCGCTTAGGAGCAGCGTGTACTGTGGCATGGTCGGTTCATTCTTCTTGTGAATGATTAATGCTCCGTACAATCCTGATTGCTCCTGCAATTCAGTGTGGGCGTGATACCAGTAGGTGCCGTTCTGTATGATTGGTAACCGGTAACGGTAAGTTGTGTGTGCCCTTATCGGGGACGTAGTCAGATAAGGAACACCATCCTGATCATTCGGCAGTATGATTCCATGCCAGTGAATGGAAGTTTCGTAGTCCATTTGATTATGGACGAAAACTTCGAGCGTATCACCTTCGGTAAATTCCAATGTCGGTCCCGGAATCTGCCCATTGACTGTAATTGCTTTTGCATTCTTGCCGGTGTAATTAACAACGGTATCGTTCACGTATAAATCGTAACGAACCGTTCGCTGAGAGAATGCCTGAAGTGCTAACAAAAGCGAAAGCAGGAGGAAGGAGGTTCTTAGCATGATGCAGATGGATTTTAGATTCATAGAGACGGCATGTGCCCCACTCTCTGAATCTTCTCTTCCTATTGAGCTACCTTAATGGAATCCTTTACTGAACCGCAGTTAAGCATTTTCTTGCCGAAATACGGATTCATGATTTCCGATTCTGCACTGAGCCAATAAGCTCCTTTGTTTCCGTTTGCCATCGGGCAAAACTCGTAGTAGAGCGTTACTGTGTTCATGTTGGCTGCCGTCAGCAATTTGTACATGTTCGATGAAAGAGAGACGAAATGCTCACGTTGGTGCGCAAGATCATCAGTTTCCTTTATGTGCTCAGCATGGTAACTCAGCTTCTGATAATACTGCATCCACGCTTTGTGTTGCTCAGCAGAAAGCTTTTCCATAGGTAGCTTTTCGATGGCAGTGTAGAGGCCTTTTGCAGCGATTCTGGCGCTGTCGCCCTGGTCTTTTACCAGAGCATCTTTCAGTTCAAGATATTGCGTGATCACTGCGTTCAGTTGGTCTGATTGCGTTTGTGCTACGGCTGTTCGAAAGAATATGGTTATCACAACGGCGAATGCCGCAATTGCTTTATTGAGTTTCATTTGATTCGTTTTTAAAAGTTAAGACAATACAAGCTGCTCATTCATGATGAACAAAGTTTCAATCGCTTTGCAATCAAATCGATCGCCAGCTAACTTGTCTTGAATCAGATAAGAAAACTCCGGATGAAAATCCGGATGTCATCGGTAGGCGGTGGATGAAAGCCCGTTGCAATCGCACCGGATGCAAGCGTTATTTCAGGGGAGGGAAATCCAAAATGAGAACGCAGGGTGACGGAATCAGAATTTGGTTTTTGCACTACTGCTTTAGCATATCCGAAATACTGTCCGGTTGCCTTGAAGAAGTTAAGATGATTCGATTGGCACTCCCTATCGGCGGGCCTGCCTGGTTTTTCATCTTTGCAGCATGATTTGTGAATGACTTTAACCTGGGTACTGCTGAAGGAGCTGCACTCACTGGTTCCTACAGAGCACCACACGGTACAGGTATGAACAAAGATCATCACTGCAAGCAGCGCCAATGAAATGCCGGGGGATATTTTTGAAACCTTGTTCATTTCTTCAAATGCAGAAGCGTGAGTCAGATTACCAACATCAAAATCGCCATAGCAACCATCAATGAGTCTTCAGCCAGCGTAACGGTTCCTAAAGGTAGTTTAAAAATAGTGCCAAGGCAGGCGCACCGGATATCCTTTTTCTCTCTCAGACTTTTCATCACTCCCAAAGTGCTGAACGCCATAAGCCCGAGAATCAGCCAGTAAGCCGATTCCAGGTTAATTCCTGAAAGTAACCAAATGCCAAGCAGTAACTCGATGAAAGGGTATAGAAGTCCATAAGAGTACCACTTGCCTGCCAGTAAATCATAGCTTGAATAGCCGTCTGCAAATCCACGGAGGTCCAGCATTTTAAAAAAGGAGAATGTGATAAAGAAGCCACCCATGAAATAGTTCATCCATGTTGCGGGGCTGAATGCTTCTGATTTGATGGCGGCAACCAGGCTGATTACGGAGATGTAGCCAAAAATCAGCAGCAAGGGCTTGTAGGTGAGAAACCAATTCTTCGGTTCCTGACGGCTCATCTCTGATGCTTGATTCCCGGATTCTTTGATCACATATCTTTTATCCGGACTGATTGCCTGTTGCAATGCAGAGACCGGAATGTGGTTGCTCATTTCGATGACGGCGTGACCCGGATTTAGTGATACATCTACTGAAATAACTTCAGGGATTCTGAGCAAGTCACTTTTCACCTTCGCCTGGCAACCACCACAGGTCATTCCTTCAATTTGATATTCGTGTCTCATGACTAAGAAATTTTAGCGAGACAAAACTCCGCAGACGACGCCGAACGTCCGTTACATAATTCTGGAAATGATTTACATCATTTACAGGTTGTCAATTGGAATACGGTGTTTCTGCCGCAGGTTTCTGAATTGTGAAGGAGTGGAGCCGGTCACTTTTTTAAATTGGCTGGAGAGGTGCGCCACACTGCTGTATCCCATTCGGTCGGCAATTTCACTGACGCTGAGTTCATCGTAGAGAAGCAATTCCTTCACCTTCTCTGTTTTCTGAAGGATGATATATTTCTCAATGGTAATTCCTTCGACGGATGAAAATAAATTGCTGAGATAAGAATAATCGTGATGAAGTTTTTGGGCAAGGAAATCAGAATAGTTGGTGTTCAGGCCTTCATTTGAATGATGAATTGACTGAATGATGAGACTTTTTATTTGTTCGATCAACCGGCTCTTCTTGTCATCAATGAGTTCGAAGCCGAGCGGCTGAAGATTTTCATTAACCTGCTTTTTCTTTTCATCGGTAAGGTCCTCAATTATAACTGCCTCACCTAATTCCACACTTGTTGGATGGAGTCCCGATGTTTTCAGCACATCTTCAACCACCATCTTACAACGATTGCAGACCATGTTTTTTATGTAGAGTTTCATCAGGAGGTTGAGAAGAGAAACAAGTTTACTCAGGTAATTTCATATTGCAGCATCATCCCATCATCTTCGTGCTCAAGGTTGTGGCAGTGAAATACGAAGGAACCGGTGTTGGCACCAAACGGGATGATCACTCTTACTTTCTCGTATGGCATCACAAGCACTGTGTCTTTCCAGCCGGTTTCATGCGGCTGTACGGCATTGCGTCCGCCGGTTCTGTCGAGTACCTGAAATTGCACCCCGTGCAAATGCATCGGATGGGGTTCAGTGCCCTGACCATTGTCGAACGTCCATACTTCAATGGTATTCTTCGCAACCGTTTCGTCAATGCGGCTCTCATCGTAACTCAGATCATTGATGGTATGAGAGCCGTGCATGTGCCCGCCACTCATATTCATACCCTGATTCGAGATATCGAAGTTTCGTGATGCGACTGATTGAGATTCCGGGAGAAGAGTAATGAGCGATAGTGCGGATGGAAGCTGAAATGAATCACTTTCGATTTTGTTTACCACGAATTTCATGATGCGGAATTCCTGGAGCCCCTGAGCTGTACCCGCATCAAATGTTTTGCTGAGGAGGAAAATTTCATCATTCAGATTTTGCCCGCTGAAATCAACGATGAGATCAAGTCGCTCGCCGGGCCCGAGCAGTATCGAGTTGACGGTCTGAGGAGTAGAGAGCAATCCTCCGTCGCTTCCGATCACTGCGAACGATTTACCGTTGCTGAGAGCCAAATGATAGATCCTTGCGTTGCTTCCGTTCAACACACGAATACGATATTGCACAGTGCTCACTTCATGATATGGTGCATAAATGCCGTTCACAAAAACGGATTCACCCATGAAGCCCGTCATCACATCGTTCATGGTGGGAGAGTAGCTGATTTCGTTTCCCGAAATTCTTTTGTCCTGAATCACGAGAAAGATTTCGCGATCACCGCCCGGCAGATTCAAAGCGTTCTCCTCATCATCTGTCACCACGATTAGTCCGGCAAGTCCTTTCATCACCTGCCGCGCGGTGTCTCCATGCGGGTGCGGATGGTACCAGCACAGTGTGGCGCGCTCATTCACGGTGTAGGAATAGAGGAAGAAACTGCCCGATTGAATAAGCTGATGCGGTTGCCCGTCCATCATTGAAGGAACTGACAAACCATGCCAGTGCACATTGGAAACATCACTCAACTGATTCTGTACGTTGATGGAAACCGGTTGCCCTTTTGTGAACTGAAAGGTGGGCCCCAGAATACTTCCCGCCTCATATCCATAAACAGAAAGGGAATTGTTCTTGAAGTTTCCACCGGCGGTAAGTTGCGGCGTGAGTGCGAAATTTGATTGCATCACTTTCGGAAATGCAAGCGGAGTATTGAACGATCCTTCCGTAACGGGAATGTAATCGCCCGCCGAAGTGATGTTTTCATCTTTCGAGCAGCTACTGAGTAATCCCGAGTAACCTCCGATCAATGTGTAAGCTGCACCGGCTGCACTCAGTTTAATGAATTGATTCCTTTTCATATCAAATCTGAATCAGGTGAAGGAGGGAGCTTCAAAAATAAGTTGGCAATCGGATAGGGAAAAATAGTCTTCACGGATGTTCGGTATAAGAAATGAAATAGTAACTTTCCTGAACCAAATCAACGCGGAATGAGAACACTGCTTACGATCTTTCTCCTCCTTTTCTCTGTGAATATGTTTGCTGCCACCGGTGGCCCCGATGACTTCGGTTATGAATGGAAGGACAGCGATGAACCTGACGGCCCAGATTACAATTGGATCGATATTACTCAGTACTTCAATTCCACGGAAGTGAAGCTGCTCGGCGATGACAACTCCCGCGGGCCGTTTGCAATGAACTTCAACTTCCATTTTTACTGGTATGATGTGAATCAGTTCTGGGTGGGTTCCAATGGCTACATCATGTTTGAAGACGGACAGATTGCATCGCCGTTTCCATTACTTCCCAATGTACTGCTCCCGAATAATGTTTTGGGTGCCTGCATGAATGATCTCACTTTTCTGGGAGATGATAATCCGGCGGAATGCTGGTACTGGGTCAGTACCAATCTCGATACACTTATTGTAAGCTGGATCAACGTGCCCTTCTTTGATACCAACGGAAATGGTTACAGCGGTTCCAACACGTTTCAGATCATCGTAAGTGCAGTAGACAGTTCCATCACGTATCAATACAAAGCCGTTGATCCTTTCTCTCCGTATTCAGGCAGCAGCAGCGTGGGCATGGAAAATTATTCGGGACTTGACGGACTGCATTGGCCCAATGGCAATTCCTTCCAGACGCCGAATGACCTGTTCGCCATCAAGTTTTATTATCCCAATCCGCCTTCGCAGGATGTGGTGACGGATGCTTCGATGATTTACAACGACAATCCCGGCACGGGCGCGATCTTCATTCCGACCAATGCAGATCCGTTTAATCTCACGGCCATGGTGCGGAATTACAGCACACACTCGGTGAATCCGTTCAATGTGCAATGCAAAGTATTCAGCCCGAGCGGGCAACTGATCATTGACAACGGCGCCTACACCGACACACTCGAGTCGACCGAATCGCAGTTGCTGACATTCCCCTCCACGCTTGCGGCCAGTACAGAAGGATCATACCGTTTCATCACCAACACGCAGTTGAGCGGCGACCAGGCGACAGGCAATAACGACATGCAAATGGAGATTGTAGCCGTTGACACTACTCAAACTGATATTTGGCTGGGGTATGATAACGGTGTTACTTCCAATTACACCAGCATCAACTGGATTGGCGGGCAGGGCGGCATTGGGAGTTACTTCATTCCACCGTTTTATCCCTGCGCCATCACACAGCTCCACTATTTCCTTTCCTCAGCAGGTCCTTTTTCCGGTCGTGTGTTTGATGATGATGGGGTTTCAGGTTTGCCATACACCGTGCTCGATTCTGTTTACGTGGGCAGCCCCTTATCCGGTGTGTGGAACACGATTACTTTAACGGATCCTGTGATTATTGAAGACGGCGGATTTTATGTTTCGTGGGATATGAAGTCCACGAGTGTGAGTCTGGCCTGCCTGCTCACCCTGCCGCTGTCAAACCGCTGCTTTGAAATCTTTGATAACATCTGGGGCATTTTCCGTTTCCGAGAAACAGAAGACCCCATGATTGCCGTTTCTATAGAGAAGTACAGCATCCCGACAGGCATCCAACAGGATCAGGATGCTTCTTCATCGCTCCATGTTTTTCCGAATCCGGCAAGTGATGTAGTGAGTCTTCTTTACACATTAGATGAGAGAAATGAAAGCAGCAGCATCCGCATCACCGATTTGCAGGGCAGGATGGTGAAGCAGTATGATTTAGGTACGAAAGCCGGAACGCACCAGGTCAGTTTTGATGTATCGGCGCTTCCTGTTGGATGTTACTTCGCAACCCTCATCAGCGGCGATGCGCGCACCACTCAGAAACTGGTGGTGGGAAAATAACTTCAGCACCTCGCAATTAGAAGACTTTCATCGGGCAACGGGAATGACTTTGCTGTTGCAGTATGGAAGTTTGCGATGTTAGACGGGTTGGCGTCGCATCACCTAAATACAAAAATCCAACATCCAAACCCCTAAACTCAATTATTTTTGCGCGCTTATGACCAGCGATCAACTTAAAGATATAAAGAGCCGTACTGAGGCCCTGAGGAGGTTTCTTTGACGTCGATTCCCGGATAGAAAAGATCAGGGAAGAGGAAAACCTTTCCACCGCTTCTGATTTCTGGAATGATCCTAAGAAAGCAGAAGCCATCATGAAACAGATCAAATCCAACAAGCAATGGGTGGATTTGTACGACTCAACCCGTTCCCTGGTGGATGAGACGGAAGTGCTGTATGAATTTTTTCAGCAGGGCGAGGGCAATGAAGCCGAGATCGAATCACATTATGAGCAGGCACTGAAAGCGGTGGATGAACTGGAGTTTCGTTCTACGTTCACCTCACCTGAAGATTCACTCGGCGCGATTCTCGAAATCAATGCCGGCGCGGGCGGCACAGAGAGCTGCGACTGGGCAGCCATGCTTATGCGCATGTACATCATGTATGCGCAGAAGAGCGGCTACAAGGTGCATGAGTTGGATGTCAACTATGGCGATGTGGCCGGCATCAAATCCTGTTCGCTCGAAATTGACGGCGACTTTGCCTATGGGTATCTCAAGAGTGAAAGCGGTGTACATCGCCTCGTTCGCATTTCACCGTTTGACTCCAATGCAAGAAGACACACCTCGTTTGCTTCAGTATTCGTGTACCCGCTGGTGGATGACACGATCAACATTGAGATCAAAGATGCCGACGTGAAAATGGAAACGGCTCGCAGCGGCGGAGCCGGCGGACAGAACGTGAACAAGGTGGAAACGAAAGTGATTCTCACTCACATTCCCACGGGGCTCGTGGTGATGTGCCAGACAGAACGCACACAGCTCGGCAACCGTGAGAAAGCGATGAAGATGCTGAAGAGCAAGCTGTACGAGATTGAGATTGAAAAACAGAATGCCGAGCGTGACAAATTGGAAGCTGGCAAACGAAAAATTGAGTGGGGCTCACAAATCCGCAACTACGTACTGCATCCATACAAACTCGTGAAGGATGTGCGCACCGGTTTTGAAACAAGTAATCCGCAGGCCGTTCTCGACGGTAATCTGGATGATTTCATCAAGGCGTTTTTGATGGCGGAGAAGAATAATTGAGGGGTAATGTTTGATGTTGTTTGAAGTGGGTTGAAGTTTTTTGATCTTCTAAGCTGCGCACCAGTTGTTTGGCTTTTGCGGTGAATGCGGGTACCTTGTTGTATTCCGCATGCGCAATTTTGCTTAGTTCATGCACTGCCTGCGCCGGTTAGAACTTGGTCTTAATTTTTTTGCATTGCGCACTGAAGAAGGATTCTGCTGGAAGTTCTTTTGGTAGATACTGCAATTCTCAAGAGTGGATTTGCATTTCCTGCAAATCTTCCATTTCCGTAATCAAATTGAGCACAAATAATGGCAAAGACTGCGGTTATGTCGTGGTCGTCTGCAATTTATAATTAGGAGGAGGTTTCCAACCGCCGGAACTTTGCATAGTAAAAGTAAAAGCATTGAGAGATGAAAACGAAAAGCATGATTTCATTGAATTCGAACAGACTGATAAAAATCATCAGGTAGACCGATGGCAAGTCATGTTTTTTCTGAGAGTGAATGGAGAACTTAGTATAAATATAACGTCATGAAAAGCATCATCTGCATACTGATTTTCCTTTTCCCGATGACCAACCTCATTCAGGCGCAGGATGAAGAACCGGATACTTTAAGAAACTCAGTCTATTTTTCTCTTGGCGGTGAAGGGAGTTTTGTTTCGTGCAGCTATGAGCTGCAGTTCTGGCAAACGAAGCAAATGAACCTGCGCCTAAAGACGGCAATGGGGCTCTATATATCCTCCTGGACCTATGATGTTTTTGGCGGCGGAGGGGATGAGGTTGGATTCAGTACTGATTTTCCGGTGGGCATTGAGTTTCTTGCCGGCCACAATAACAAGTTTGATGGAGGCGCCGGTGTCACTTTTGGACTTGGTCCGGATATTAAAAGCGATGCTCAGGACAAAACGAGCATTTGGTATTGGAGTGAAGTCGGGTACAGGCATATAAGCATCAGTGAAAAATTCATGCTGCGCCTTGACTTCTGCCTCTCCATGCATCCGGCTTACATTGATAATTATGACAAACCTGACGAGAACAAGTTGTTATTCGCACCGGGCATCACCCTCGGGCTTGGTGGCAATTTTTAGATTGTCCTCCTTGTGACGGAACCTCTCATCCGTCACCCGATTTATTAGTTGGATCAACTACGGCAATTGCCGGTACTCTCCTGAACATGAAAGATGATCATTCCAAAAACTTAAGTCATGAAACGCTTGAAAATTCTTTTAATGACAATCACCCTCGTCGCAATCAATCTTGTCGCAGTGGCTCAGAATGGATTCGGGTTGCGCGGCGGCATCAGTCTGTCAGCATGGGAATACATTTCAGAGGATCAGGATGCGGTGGATGCATTCAACGATATGAAGGATCCGCTCTTTGGCGGACAGGCATTCGGGTTCTACCACTGGGAGAAAAACCATTTCGCTCTCCAGCCGGAGTTGGGCTGGATTCAGAAAGGAGTGGTTCTCGGCGAATCAGATTATAAGATTCGCACCAATGTGAACTACCTCGAGTTGCCGGTACTGCTCATGGGTGTTTTCGGAAAAAGCAACAAGTTCACAATCTTCGCCGGTCCCTCAATAGCTTACGGCATCACCGGGCATTGGACCTATATCATGAATGGAGAGAAAAACAAAGAGTCCATTGACTGGAATGATGATGAGTTTGCACGCACCGATTTTTCACTGCATGTAGGTACATCAGCCCTGATTCCGCTGAGAACGGGCCGGTGCAATGTGGATGTGAGGTACATCTACGGCTTCACCAACTTGTCTACAAGTGATTTTGGCGACAGCAATGATAGTTTTCACAACAGTTGCTTCGCGATTTCTCTTGGATACATCTGGCCTTCAAAAAGTAAAGAGAAATAATCGCATACCTCGCCCGCTGCTAAGGGTTGATCGTTCTGCGGGCGATGGAACCTCTCATCCGTCACCCGATTTGAAAAGTTGAATTGTAAACCGGCGTTTCAATACGCTGCTCTCCTTGTTCAGTTAGAGAATGTTAACCTTCAAAAAAGGAGTTATGTTGACGAACATCCTTTTAACGATGCTGGCAGGAACCATTTCCATGGTTTCAACCTGTGTGTCTGCAAGACTTCTGAATGAAGAGGAATTTGTTAAAAAACACGATTACGCCAGCGGCAAAATGCCCTTCAAGATGCGGTCCAGTGACCTGACCGACCCGGTGCTTTTGCAGAAAAAAGATTTGGTGATCGAGAGCCATGCGGGTGGCGGTTTGGGATTTGACCTCGCCTATGCGGCCTCGGACAAGATTGGCATTTACGCCAAAGGTTCATACCGCAGGGCGCGCGATCTGACAAGTGAATACGACTCTGTCAACATTGAGCAAACGACCTATTACGAACCGCAGGATGGCTACAACTATTATCAGACGTACACGTTTTGGGATTACACGCCCATCAACACCGACCATCACCTGGACCAAGCGTTCTTTGAGTTAGGCACAGGCATGTATCGCATGAAGCTCCCGGAACACATGCATCTCGATTGGTACGGCGGATTGGGTATCGGAACGGTGAAGAATAACTACACCGTTTCTGCACCTTATTATACTGAAGCAGGAGCTTATGCCTTCCTGGAAAAAAGGAATTACTGGCTTGGCTTTGGTCAGGCAAACATTGGATACACCAGCGAGTTGCTGGATATAACCCTGCTAAGCCGCTTGGCGTATTTGAATTTCTACAAGCAATCTTTTGATCTCGATTATCTGATCTCCACTTATGATCAAAAACCTTCGGCCCTGAATCTCGAAGAGGGAGTGAGGTTTGGCTTGGGAACCCACCGGTACAGATTTTTCATGCAGTATGAAATGGTTATTCCGCTCCTAAATGATGATGTGAAGTGGTACACCGGAAATCTGAAAGGAGGAGTAACCCTGCGATTTGGGCAAGGAATGAATCACAACAAAGAGCAAGTGAAGAACTGAGAAGAGTGTTTGTCATGCCTCTGATTGATGAGCCAATACTGATTTAACCATCGACGCTAAATCATCAGTCATGAAAATAATAATCACAGCAACCATAGTCATTATTCAAATAATCCTGATGGCAGCATCCAATTCGTTTCAGTTGAGTGCGCAACCTCCAAAGGGTTCTTTTTGGATAATTATGAAGAAAGATTCTTCAACCATCTCGGTCAAAAGCAAGGCAATGGACATTGTCAAGCGCGACACGCTTTGGCTCATACAGAATGGTAAAACAACCAAGGTTCCGGTAGATTCCATTATCCAACTGAAGCGCGTCAAAAAAGGAACTGTAGTGCGCGGACTCATCATTGGTGGCGTGACAGGGGCGGTGGTTACTGCCGCAATTTTGACTGCGGCGGATTTTTATGATTATGGAACAGATGCGCGAGTCGTCGCCATTAATGCCGCGGGCCTTGCAGCAGGTGCCGGCATAGGGGCG
This sequence comes from Bacteroidota bacterium, assembly GCA_018267315.1. Taxonomy (GTDB): domain Bacteria; phylum Bacteroidota; class Bacteroidia; order Chitinophagales; family UBA10324; genus JAFDYS01. The sequence goes on from JAFDYS010000059.1 coordinate 12,007, forward strand.
TAAATTGGCTCCGCAGTAAGAAAAGACAAAGTATATGAGTTTGAATCATTGTCTCTAACCGAAAAGAGCAGAATCATCCAATCACATTGCAGGCATTTTTGAAATCATCAAAATCTTTTCATACAAATGCCAGCAACTGATAAACATCACGCAGTTAAAAACAGCAGGTCATAAGAAAGCGAAATGATTAAAAGGAAATTTACTAAAACCAATGTCATCAAAACACTTTCTCTGATAACAACTTCAATGCTCTCCTTGCTTTGGTGGCAGCCGGCCACCTCACAGGAAATGAAGGGGAATCACCGCAGATGATCCATCATCCATTTCGCCATCATATCACTCACGGTTTCCAGTCCAGCCATATAAGGCGTGAAATGATTTCCTTCGATATACAAGAGTTCTTTGGGTTCTGATGCCTGCTGAAAAACCTGTTTGATCTGATCTTCGGGAATGAGCTCATCCTGTTTGGCGATGAGGAAAAGTTTGGGAATGGCCGGAATGTCTGCGGCATATGCACCGGGATTGTATTCCAGTTGCATCTCAAGACTCCGCAGGGTAACCGCATTCACATAGTTGGCAGCGTAGCTTGAAAAACTTTCAATGAACTCCATGGCATGCGGACTCGGGATGGCGCAGAATTCATCCGCATTGCGGCTGGCAACAGGTATCATGGCGGGCTTGCCGCCCTGCATGCGCGCCGTGCGATCGGCATTGAACAATCCATACAGGTAAGATGCATTATCGGGTGGAAGTGCTTTTTTGAAATCGGATCCACTGGCAAAGGGCGTCATCGCCACGAGGCATTTCACACGGCTGTCGAGGGCGCTTACTGCAAGAGCATGCCCTCCGCTATAGCTGCCGCCCCACACGCCGATACGGCTTGTGTCCACTTCAGGACGGGTGCAGAGAAATGAAATGCCGTCGCAGTAGGCCTGCACCTGCTGCCACGGATCCGCTTCACTTCTTATGTTGCCGCCGCTGGCGCCGAAGTTGGGGTAGTCGAACAACAGCACAGCAAGTCCGGCGCGGCAGAAGTGATCGGCGATGAACTGGTAGTTGCACTCTGTAGTGCCGGAGAATCCCGGCGCCATCACCACGGCAGAGTAGGGCGCTTTTGTTTCAGCATGCGGCAGGTATAGCCAGCCCTTTAATTCAATACCGCCAGAGAGGAAACTGATTTCCTTTCGGGTTGAAGTTATGGTTCGCGCTTGCTGTGCCTCAACCAATACAGAGTGAAACAGGAGGAGAATGAGAATGAAACGGTCCAACAGGAATTTGTATTTGTTCTTCAGAACAATATTAGTCAGGAAAAAATAATGCGAAGTTGAATTTACAGCGGCAAAGTTCCATGCCAACTCATGAATTCGCTGAAGTGTATGCAGCGGACTCCTCGACGAAATCGGTTGCGTGAGATATATAATGGGAATGGGAAAGTCCCGTAAGGACGACAGTATGGCAGTAGAACAGAAAATGAAGTTGAACGACAGAAGGTAACTAGCAAGGAAACCTTCGTGTGCTGCACAACTGCTTTACGCCTATTAGCAGAGACACAGAGGAGAAGAAAAATCACGAGGTGCATTACGGTTGCAATTCGCGGGGTTTTGTACCGAAGCCCCCGCGAGGAGAGTATCAGCCGGCAGCTATTTGATTAACACAAAGTTTCCTCTGCGTTAAACAATTATTGCTTGCTTGTATGATCAACTGATGCGGTTGACATTTGGGCGATTGATTCATAATTACATGGAGGAATTTACGGATGCATTTACTGACTCACACTCCCTGCTCGGCGACACGACGGACAAGAAAGTGCAAATGGCCTGGCAGCTTTTTGTGAGTCTTGAATACCAGGTCCAAGTGGCCGATCGTAAGGTGCAGGCCGTGTTTGGATTGAATGCCTTTTTGGTGGCCGCTCTGTCGCTTCAGAGTCAGGAGCCCCTCCGGGAGATTGTGCAGGGCGCCTTCAGTTTCTCCCTTGCGATGGATCTGCTACTCAAAGCGGCCTTTCTCGCATGTGTTTGTATTGCCACATGGTCCGCGCTGAAAGCGTTATCACCAAGAATCAAGATGCCGGAAAAAGGATCGCGTACGCGCCGTTCATCGCTCTTCTTCTTCGGAGACATACAACGGAAGGAAAGCAGCGAATTTGTAAGTGCCTTTCTGGGATTGTCAAACACAGAAGCCGCTGAACAAATTCTGCGGCAGTCGCAGGTGGTGTCGCACATCCTTTCTACCAAGTATTCTTTCCTCAGGAAGTCAACCATTTTTCTGCTAAGCGCTCTGGCGATTTGGGTGTTGATCAAGATCAATGAGTTTTTTGCTTAGTCAGTATTAAAAAGCAAGATTTGAATCCCGGGTTGGCGACTTTACCAACACGTCTGCTTCTACCGGCGCAATTGTCGTTTAGATATTGAGCAGAATGCGTATGCCTTGTTGAATCCCGTACACCTCGATCGTTTTTCTATGTTACATGGGCGCACGTGATGAGCTAAAGATGAGCAGCCGCGAGGTCTCGTACCGAAAACTCCGCGAAGTCAATGGTATTTCTCTTGCCTCAAATCAAGAAGGGAATCGTGTCGGAAGCAGCGAATGCTGAGACAAGTTCAGCATGACACGCTGGCTTTTAAGACACCCTCGTGGACACGAGGGTAGGAAAGTCCCGCAGGGACGACAGTATGGTAGAACCGAAGATGAAATCGAATAAGCCCCGGAGGGGCGACAGAATGTAACTTTGACCCTGCCTCACCAACCGGAACGAATGGAGATTTTTTCAACCGCAAAAACAATTTCTGATCATGAATCATAAAACACCGCTGCTATTCGCCGCCTGCATCGCTTTCCTGTTTCAGCAAACATCATTCGCACAGCAACCCGGATTACCTGCATTGCATCTGAAGCCGAAGCAGCTTGAAACCACCGGTGATGATTACCTGCCTAATGCGCACAACAATCAGAAAACATCAGCGCCGTATGTGAGCACGGCAGCCACGCTGCGCAACACATCGGTGTTCACCACCCAGGTGAATGTGAACAGCAGCGGCGACAATATTGAAGATGATGCAGCCAACGAACCGAACATCGCCATCAATCCGCTGAACAAAAATGAAATCGTAGTCGGCTGGCGGCAGTTCGATAACATCAGCAGCAACTTCCGGCAGGCGGGCTGGAGTTACAGCAGCGACGGCGGACAAACGTGGACTTTCCCCGGCGTGATTCAACCGGGCATCTTCCGTTCCGATCCTGTTCTTGATTTTGATTTGGATGGGAATTTTTATTACAACAGTCTTACGCTCGTGAACGGCGTTGACTTTGCATGCAAGGTTTTCAGAAGCAATGATGGCGGCGCCACCTGGGATGGCGGCGTAGATGCCTTCGGCGGCGACAAGCAATGGATGGCCATTGACCGCACCACCGGTGTAGGCACGGGAAACATATATTCATTCTGGACAGGTGCATACAGCATCTGCCAGCCCGGTTTCTTCACCCGCTCCACCGATGGCGGCGACAGTTATGAAGATTGTGTGACGGTAGATGGCGATCCGTATTGGGGAACCATGGCTGTGGGTAAAGACGGCAAGTTGTATATCGTGGGCGGCGGATTTCCGGATAACCTTGTGGTGGCTAAATCAGAAAATGCGCAGGTGGCCGGAGCGGTGGTTGACTGGAATGGGGCCGTGAACGTGAATGTGGACGGTTACATTGGTTTCAGCGGCGGCGTGAACCCCGATGGGTTACTCGGGCAGGCCAACATTGATGTAGATGTGTCAGACGGTGTGGGGCAGGGTTATGTGTATGTACTTGCATCGGTGCACCGCAACAGTGTGAACGATCCCGGCGATGTGATGTTTGCACGCAGCACAGATGGCGGCGCCACGTGGGATGATCCCGTGCGCGTGAATGATGATCCCACCAGCAATGAAACGCAGTGGTTCGGCACCATGAGCGTGGCGCAGAACGGACGCATTGATGCTGTGTGGCTCGATACGCGTGAAGCGAACGGCAGCACCGATTCATCGGCATTGTATTATTCTTATTCAATCGATCAGGGTGAAACGTGGTCGGCGAATGAAATGATCTCCGATCTCTTCAACCCGCATGTGGGTTACCCGAATCAGAACAAGATGGGTGATTACTTCGACATGGTTTCTGACAGCACGGGTGCCTACCTCGCCTGGGCGAACACACTCAATGGCGAACAGGATGTATACTTCAGTCACATCGTTCCTCAGTTTGCAACGGCGGTGAATGAAAATGCCGCTCCGGAGTTTTCAGTCTTTCCGAATCCCACTTCCGGTTCGCTGGTGGTGACGGTTCCTTCATTCAGCTCATTAAACAAAAACAATCGTGCGCGGATTGAGATTATGAATGCGCTGGGTGATAAGATCATGTCCGTTCCGGTGATGAATGTAAAAACCACTTTGAATCTTTCCCTGTTACCGGCCGGCATTTACCTCCTGCGAGTGCCGGATGAAACCGGAAATGCTGCCATAAAGAAAATAGTAATAGAATAGTGCCGTGATTCTCACAGCGGCATTCTGCCTGTAGCGGCATTACGTATCAATTGTTATTTCTCAGCAACGGTTGGCTTACGCACGAGCCAACCATGTTCCGTGTGCGCAGAATTTTTATCATTCGACCGGATTACCCATTAAGCGCCGCATTCTGAAATCTCTTTGCACAATACATTGCTTGACTGAAATGTCATCGTTGAGAATTGTACGAAATTTTTTTCTGAATAAGAATGACTTTTTCCGCCACACTACAATCAATGCCTGCATTGAGTTTTATCATGGAATGCTCACTGCCCGCGGAAATAGTTTTGCAGGAACACTAAAACTACTCTATCATGAAAAATATCTATGGCGTTCTCATACTCGCTCTCGTCTTCTGCAATGCAAAGCTGATGGCACAGCAGGCGGGTGCACTTGACCTTACTTTCAATGCAGTTGGATATGTTACAACCGCGGTAGGTACCTATGGCGATGAAGTCCGGGCACTGGCTATTCAGCCCGATGGTAAAATACTGGCGGCGGGATTCACTTCAATTGGTGAAGGGATCAATATGGCCGTGGTGAGATATAACACTGACGGCACCCTGGATGATTCGTTCGGCGAAGAAGGAATATTCGTCCATCAACTTTCAGGCAATAGCGGATTCAATGCCATCGCGCTGCAGCCAGATGGCAGGATTGTACTGGGGGGCTATTTCTATAATGGCATGAGTGATGATCTGTTGCTCGTAAGGTTGAATACTGATGGAACATTCGACGAGGACTTTGCCGGCACCGGATATAAAAACACTGACATACTTGGATATGACGAGCGATTGTTTGGAATAGCAGTCCAGCCCGATGGCAAGATTGTGGTTGGCGGAACCACTTCCGATGGATTGATCAATGAATTCATCGTGGGTCGTTACAATGCTGACGGATCTAAAGACAATACTTTCGGTGAAGGCGGATTTATCATCACATCGCCCGGTGAAGGATACAGCGCCGCATATGCCATGGTGCTGCAGCCGGATGGAAAGATTGTTCTTGGCGGCTATGCTGAATTTGAATCTACATGGGAAGATTTTGCATTGGTTCGTTACAATAGCGACGGGTCTCCGGATGTCACATTCAACACCAGCGGCATGGTGTACACGGATTTTTATGAAGAAGATGACAACGCTTTTGCACTGACACTGCAACCCGATGGTAAAATAGTAGCGGCAGGATATGCCTATGCAGATTATGGCGCTGACATGGCCATTGCCCGGTATAATACGGACGGAAGTTTGGATAACACATTCGGAAGCGGCGGAAAACTAACCATCGATTTTTATTCAAATGATGATGAGGCGTGGGCGATCGCTCTTCAGTCCGATGGTAAAATGGTGACCGGCGGAGACATGTATAGTTATGAATCTGAAGAAAGCATTTTTGAATTGGCACGCAATACGGCTGATGGTTCATTAGATGCTTCTTTCGGCACAGATGGACTCGTGACTACCGACATTAATTGGGCAAGCGAATACATCAATGCTCTGGCCATTCAAAGTGACGGGAAGATTGTCGCTGGTGGAACAGTGGTATATGGAGCGAACTCTGACTTCATCGTTGCGCGCTACCTATCTGGGCTGGAGGTGGGAATAGCAGATGCTCCGGGGAGAGTGAATTCATTTCTCGTTTACCCCAACCCTGTGAGTGATCAGGCACGATTACAATATGAACTGGCCTCAGGTGAATTTGTCACGGTTGAAGTATCGAACGCCGGCGGTCAGGTGATGATGACATGCCTTGACCATGAATGGTCAGCAGCGGGACTGCACTACCTCAATGTTCCGTTTACTGATGAAATGAATGCAGGGAACTACCTGGTGAGAATGATCACGCCGCAGGGCATAGTGAACATTAAAGTTGTGAAACAGTAGGGCGATGATTTCAGGAGGCGCAAACGCTGTGAAGTAAATAGCCGGCCCAATCTTGTTACGGGCCGACTATTTCGTTCATCAGTTATGAACTATGCCGGCGGAAAAGTGAAACTTGTTCAATGGCATGCATCAGCAGAATAAGTTGTGCCATAGAACAAGGGCGGTTACTTATCATCATTCCAGATGTCGCGTATGGCGATGTACTTGCCGTCGCGCTTTTCATACAGCGTCATGTATTTTCCGGTGTTTACGGTAGCGCCCGTGCTGTCGGTCCAGGTGGTGGCGCCGGTTTCCACAACAATATTACCCTGCGCCCACAATCCGGTGTTCATGAAACTCACCTTGGTGCCGGCTTTCATAGAATCCATGTCTGCCTGCAATCCGGCTTTGATCTGTTCATGCCCCACCCAGGCCGTTTTGCCATTGGGCATTACGATGGCATCGTCAGCATAATACTTGGAAAGGCGTTCGGCATCTTTAGCATTCTCCGCCGCTGCGTATTCCTGTTCCATGGCGCCAATCAGGGCCCGGATGGAATCCATATTCGGTCCGGCCTCAGCGGGAGGGCAGGGTTTGTTGTTGCAGGCGACAAAGAGGAGGAAAGCGATGGCGAACATCGTAGTCGGTAAAGAGTGTTTTCTCATGTGAGTTGGTTTTGTGATGAAAAAAAATTATATGAACGGTTGATTAAATGCTTCGCAGGCAATCATGAATACTTACTGCTTTTGGGCTAACGTCCATTGTGTCCACAGCGCGAGCAACAGTTCAAGCAAGGCAAGAGCAATAAGCGAATAAATGCCGAAGTAAAATGCCAGCAGTGCGAGGCAGGTGACAAAAAAGTACCGCCCGATGCAGCTCGCTTTAGCGAACCATACACTTTCATTCCTGATGCCCTGCCAATAGTAATAGCAGAGCAGCAATGCTAATACTCCAACAATGCGAACCCATATTTCGGAAACAGGTCCCAGGTGCAGCATTTTGGATAGCATTTGCGGCATGGCGAGCAGTCCGAGTCCCACACCGGCCATGTAAATGATTTGTCCGTAAAGACTGGTCTTCCAGTTTTTCATATCCAAAGGTTGAAGGGTGAACTTTCAGAATCTTGTACAAAGATGGAAAATGGGAATGCCGGAGAAAGAAATGATCATAAGAGATTTGAACAATGAAGAAGGAAGTTTTGGTCAACAGTGTAAGCCCGGAGTGAGCTATTCGCGCATAGTCGCGATTTGAAATTCATTTCCATCACTGGAGGAAAGCTAATATCTTCAATGCAACAAATCCAATCACCCGTAAACCTCACCCAGCTATGCAGAAAAAATCTACGCTTTTCAGAAAACTGGCTTCCTATTCAGGTTTAGTCACAGCGGCATTACTCTCCTCGGAAGCAGCACAGTCGCAGATATTGTACACCGATGTTGATCCCGACCTCACCACCAACAATCCCGGCACGGCGCAGCTTGATCTCAACAACGATGGCATCAATGATTTCCAGTTCAACCTCATTCACCTTCCCAGCAGCTCCATGCAGATTCGTGTGGTGGGTTTGTCAAGTAACTCTATTACGCGGGATCTCATCAATCACCCAGGATCGTGGCAGGGATATGCCTATGCCGATACACTCCCGGCCGGCACGTTCATTAGCATCAATGATGTGTTTTTTCCGCAGGAGATAATGGCCTCGCATTACTCATTCAACGACTACGGAAACTGGAGCGATGCCTTCAACCAACTGATGGGACTCAAAGTAGTGAAGGATGGAGAAACATTTTACGGATGGGCGCGGCTTTCAGTCCCGGCTTTGTGCAATAACATGACGATTCATGAATATGCCATTGATACCATCGCCGGCGAGGCCGTTAAAGCCGGCGACAAGTGCGGCAATTATGCAGCCCTGGTCAATACGCAAATCACCACCCCCGATCCGGCCGGTTTCTGTGCTGGCGGATCTAATGAACTCAGCACGGACTCCATTGGCGGCTATATCTACCAATGGTTGCAGGATGGCAACCTCGTGAACGGCGCCGTAACTTTTTATCTGGATGTGAATACGGCCGGGGATTATGCCGTAGTGGTGACCAATGCATACGGTTGCATTGATACTTCTGCAACGGTGAACATGCAGGAATTCCCGATTCCCGATCCTCCCGTAATCACACAATCTGGCGACACACTTTCTACGGGAGCCGCAATAACATACCAGTGGTATCATAACGGTGACATCATCGCCGGCGCCACCAGTCAACAGTTTGTGGCTAACCAGGGCGGCGACTATATCGTGATGATCATGGATGCAAACGGCTGCACGAATATCAGCGCGCCTTTCACGTTCATCCCCGTAGGTGTTTCCGGATTACAAGAAGTTTCAGTGGATATAGTTGAATCGGATCGCAGCGTATTCATTCGCCTCAATGATGATCGATTCCTGGGCGGAAACATCAAAATCTATAATGCATCGGGAAGTGAAGTCTATTCGGAACGGATAGATAAGAAGGTGGGACATCTCGATCTGCGCACTTATGCTTCAGGCATCTACCTGCTCATGATCGAAAACAATTCACAGCGATTTGCGAAGAAGCTGATTCTTCCTTAACGTATACGGGTGATGTCAATCCTTGGCTGAAGAATTCAGGTGGTTCTGTTCAGCAATGAATAAACGGCAGAATCATAGAAACTTCCATCACGGTAGAAATTCTCCCTGAAGTGAGCTTCTTTCACGAATCCCGTTTTCTCCAGCACGCGGATGGAAGCGAGATTCTCCGGCGCCACCTGTGCCTCGAGCGAGTGAAGTTTCATGTAACGGAAACCGAAATCAATGACTGCGAGCAGCGCTTCCTGCATCAGTCCTTTACCCCAGTAATCAGGGTGAAGAACATAACCCACTTCGGCACGCCGGTTTTCGGGCTGAAGATTCCAGATGGTGCACGTGCCGATGAGTTTATCAGACTCTTTGGTGGTGATGCCGAAGTAAGCGGATTCATTCCTTTCCACAATCCCCGTTATTTTTTCGATGAAGGCGCGGGCATCGTCCAGGGTTTTCGCCGGCGGAATATGGATGTACTGAAGTATGCGTGAATCAGAGCGCAGGATGAAAATCTCTGTTTCATCTTCAACCCTCAGCGGACGAAGGATGAGCCGCTGTGTTTGTATGGCGGGAAGCGGGTGGAGTTGAAGGTCAGCCATAAGAAAAAGGGGTGCTCAAGTTACCAAGGTTGAAGAAGACTCCGCAATTCCTTTTTCATTTCTTCGTTACTTCGCCACGCTTTCAGCAGAAGCCATGCATCATGTTCTGCCATTTGCGGGCTGTTGACTTCTGACCGAAATGCGAAATCGTCAACCGTAATTCCGAAATGTCTTTCTTATATCCTGCTTTCCTGTTTGCACTCGGCGCGCTGGCTATTCCCATCATCATTCACCTGTTCAATTTCAGAAGGTATAAGACGGTCTATTTCTCCAACACAAAATTTCTGCGCGAGGTTAAAGAGAAAACCGATTCACGCTCGCGGCTGAAGCATTTACTGATTCTGCTTTGCCGGCTGCTTGCCATCACGTTTTTGGTTTTCGCATTCGCCCAGCCATATATCAAGCGTGGCGCAGCCACGGAAACGGCAGGCAAGAAAACGGTGAGCGTGTTTATTGATAACTCTTTCAGCATGGGACAAACGCAGCGGGATGCCCCGCTCGTGGAGTTGGCAAAAAGAAAAGCGGCGGAGGTCGTGAGCGCCTATGGCGATGATGATCTCTTTCAGCCCCTCACCAATGATTTTGAAGCCAGCCAGCAGCGCCTCATTGATAAACAAGAGATGCTGAACCAGATCAGAGAAGTGAAGATTTCGCCGGCCACACGCAACCTTTCAGAAATCGTGAACCGGCAGCGTGAGGCGCTGGAAAAGGGATCCGGAGCAAAGCTCGCTTACGTGATTTCAGATTTTCAGAAAAATTTCTGCGATTTTTCTGGCGTGCGCACTGATACTACGGTACGACTGAGCATGGTGCCGCTGCGCTCCGCCGAAGCATCGAATGTGTACATTGATACCTGTTGGTTTCAGTCGCCCGTACAGGTAAAAGGGCAGCCATCTATGCTGTTAGTACGCCTCGTGAACAACTCGGGTAAAACCATTGATGCCGGACGACTCACGTTTAAGATCAACGATCAGATCAAAGCCATCACTGATTTTTCGATTGACCCCAACGGCATAAAGACCGATACCATCAGTTACACGGTTACCGAAGGCGGATGGAACCGGGGAGAGCTTTCCATCATTGATCATCCCATCACATTTGATGACACGTATTATCTCACATATGAGGTGGCGGAGCAGGAAGCGGTGATGGTGATCAATGAGAGCGTGGAGAATGATTACCTCAATGCGCTCTTCGGCAGGAACGATTTTTTTAAGTTCAGAAACGTCGCTTTCAACCAGTTGAAGTATGATGAGATTCTGCAGCAGCGGCTGGTGATTCTAAATGGCGTAAAGCAGCCCGGCTCAGGATTGGCCGCACAACTCAGCACCTTCCTCGAACAGGGTGGCAGCGTTTGCATTTTTCCGGATGCCACTGCAGATGTTTCTTCTTACAACAGTTTCCTCGCCACACTCGGAGCAGATGCCATGGGCTCATTTCTGCCGGCAGAAAAAACGGTGACAGCAATTAACCGGAACGATGAGCTTTTCCTGAATGTGTTTCAGCACCTGAGTGAGAATCTCGCTTTACCCAGAGTAACGGCTTCATTCAGTTTTTCGTCACGCACTAATTCATCAGCCGATGGGCTGCTTACATTTAATGATGGTTCCAACCTGCTCACGAAGTATTCCGCAGGCAAAGGAATCCTGTATGTGTGGGCTGTACCGCTGGATAAACAGTACGGCGATCTGCCGCTCAGTCCGCTGTTTGCACCTATCATGTACAACATCGCCATTGTGCGTGCCTATGCTCCGGCTAATGCCTATGTGATTGGTATGCAGAATGAGGCCTCGGCGCCGGTTGATGTAGCGGGGTCTGAACAAGTGTTTCAGCTTAAGGGTGGTTCGGTGGAATTCATTCCGGCGCAGCGCCGCGTGGGTGCCGGTGTAACGGTTTACTTTGATAACAATGTCAGGCAGTCCGGTTTCTATGAACTCACGGATGCAAATAATCAGTCGCGGGCATGGTTCGCATTGAATTACGATCGCCGCGAGTCGGATCTAACGTTCCTAACCGATGATCAGTTGAAAAGCGATGCTGCCACAGCACGAGCCCGCGTGATCTCAAACCCCGATCGTGACCTGGCCGCCATGATCACCGGGCAGAAGGCCGGTTTGCCATTGTGGAAGGTGGCAGTTATGCTGGCTCTGTTTTTTGTGTTTGCTGAGATCGCCTTGCTGAAGTTCTGGAAATGAAGGCCCCGGCTCCCGGCACTAACTTTCTCTTGAAAGATTCTTTTATCTTCGCCGCGTGCCCACGCTGCTGATTCGCGCCGCCACTATTCTCGATCCGCAATCACCTTTCCATCTTCAAACCAAAGACATTCTCGTTGAGAATGGCCTCATCTCGCAAATCCGGCATCGCATTGAAGCATCAGCCGACGAAGTGATTGACGCCGATGGACATTTCATCTCACCGGGCTGGTTTGACATGATGTCGTTCTTCTGTGATCCGGGATATGAATACAAGGAAGATACCCTGAGCGGCATGAGAGCCGCCGCGGCAGGCGGTTTTACCGGCGTCGCTGTTTTCGCTGACACCTTCCCGGTGATTGATTCAAAATCCGAAGTGGAGTACCTCATTAATAAATCTCGCGGCAGCATCGTGGATGTATTTCCGGTAGGTGCTGTTACAAAAAACAGTGAGGGCAAGGAGTTGGCTGAGATTTATGATATGCATGCGGCAGGTGCCGTGGCTTTCTCCGATGCACCTAAGCCGATCATGGTTGCAGGACTAATGATGCGCGGATTGCTGTATGTGAAGAAAATTAACGGAGTAATCATCAGTCACCCGCATGATGATACGATCGCACCCGGCGGTGTGATGAATGAAGGCGTTTCCAGCGTATATCTTGGGATGAACGGCATTCCCGCATTAGCTGAAGACCTGATGGTGGTGCGTGATATTGAACTGGCCGAGTACACGGGTTCGCGCGTGCATTTCAGCAGCATCACCACCCGTGAAGCGGTGGACCGCATTCGGGAAGCCAAGAAGAAAGGAATCCCGGTAACTGCCGGCGTGAATCCCGTTCACCTCGTGTTGGATGATTCCTCGCTGGCTGAATTCGACAGCCGCTACAAAATCTTTCCGCCACTGCGTACGAAAGAAGATATCAGGGCCTTGAAGGAAGGACTGGCTGATGGCACAATTGATGTGATTTGTTCAGCTCATCAACCGCAGAATCAGGAATTGAAGGAAGTGGAGTTTGAATATGCGGCCGCCGGTATGATTAACCTGCAAACATGTTTTGCGCTGGCGAATGAAGCGCTTGCCGGATTGCTTAAGCCCGAGAACCTGGTTGAGAAGATGTCTGTTGCTCCGAGAAAAATTCTCGGGCTGGCCGTTCCATTCATCACCGAAAGCGCCGAAGCCAATTTCACTATCTTTGATACTACCGCTGAATGGGAACTCACGAAAGAGGCGATTCTCTCCAAATCGGGAAATACGCCCTTCATCGGACGCACCTTTCAGGGCAAACCACTTTCAATCTTCAATCATAACCGACTTCAAAAACTCTGATCATGGAAAAAAACAAATCATCATGGGGCGTCGTATTCAAGTATGCCATCATTACCGCACTCGCTTCGTTCATCTTTTCACTACTTGTGTATTTGATGAACCTCTACACGAGCAACTGGATCAATTACCTGGCTTATGTAATTCTGTTTGCCGGATTGATCTTTGCTGTGAAAGAACACAGGGATAAAAACCTGGGAGGGTTTATCACCTTCGGACAGGCCTTCGGCACCGGATTTCTTTTCTGCATCATCACCGGTTTGATCGGGGTGGTCACGGGTTACATATTGATGCATTACATCGCACCGGATATGGTGGATGAAATCATGAAAGTGACTGAACAACGCATGGTTGAAAAAGGCATGTCAGAAGATCAGGTGAGCGTTGCCATGGAATGGACGCGCAAGTTTATGACCCCAACCTGGTTCGCTATCTGGAGCGTGATCATGACGGCTATTTTCGGAGCCATTCTTTCACTCATTGTAGCAGCCATCTTTAAAAGAGTAAATCCGAACGCGCCTCCACAAGCATAATTCAGGATGAAGCTGTCCGTAGTAGTTCCATTGTTCAATGAAGAAGAATCGCTGCCTGAACTTGCTTCATGGATTCATCGGGTATGTACAGCCCATGTGCTGGATTACGAAATCATTTTTATTGATGATGGAAGCCGCGACAGATCCTGGCAGGTAGTTGAAGGCCTCCGGCAGAATAATCCCGCTATTAAAGCAATCAAGTTCCGCCGCAACTTCGGCAAGAGTGCCGCGCTGAATGAAGGATTCAGAGCGGCAGCCGGTGATGTGGTCATCACCATGGATGCCGACCTGCAGGATAGTCCTGATGAAATTCCTTCTTTATATAGAATGATCAGTGATGATGGTTATGATCTGGTTTCGGGGTGGAAGAAGAAGAGACATGATCCCATCGGCAAGAGAATTCCTTCAAAACTTTTTAATCGCATCACCCGCTGGATCAGCGGTATTCAGTTGCATGATTTCAATTGCGGCCTCAAAGCATATAAATGCGATGTGGTGAAAAACATTGAAGTGTACGGGGAAATGCATCGCTACATTCCGGTGATTGCAAACTGGGCCGGTTTTACCCGCATCACTGAAAAGGAAGTGCTTCATTACCCCCGTAAATACGGCACCACCAAATTCGGGCTGGAGCGGTTTGTTCGCGGCTTTCTTGATCTGCTAACACTTACGTTTGTCACGCGTTTCAGCAAACGACCGATGCATTTGTTCGGCACGCTGGGCTTGCTGGCGTTTTTTATAGGATTTGTGATATCGCTGATTCTGGCTTTTCAGAAATTCGCGTATCAGCAGTACCACATGACGGATCGCCCGATTTTTTACATCGGACTGGTGAGCATGATCATCGGCATGCAACTTTTCTCTGCGGGTTTTCTGGCGGAATTGATTTCACGCAGTTCGCACGACAGAAATAACTACCAGGTTGAAAAAATGCTCGGATGGTGACGGCTTCACACTATTTATATCCGTGGCACTGAAGACACCGCGGTAAACAAACTTTCTTGCCAACATTCCGGTTATCAGGAGCGAACGCCACAGTTATGGAGACAATAATCACCGAGCCGCAGATTAGCACCAAGCAACAGGTTTACTTCGATGATCTGGGCCACATGGATTATAAATCAGCGTGGGATTACCAGGAAAAGTTGTTTCAGGAAGTGATTGACCGCAAGCTGTTTCACCGCCAGCATCCTGAAGAAGTTTTTATTCAGAAGCATCACCTGCTTTTTGTGGAGCACCCGCATGTTTACACTCTCGGTAAAAGCGGCTCCATGAAGAACCTGCTCATCAACCAGGATACCCTCAACGAAAAACAGATTTCATTTTTCAAAATCAATCGCGGGGGAGATATCACTTATCACGGTCCCGGGCAGGTTGTGGGGTATCCCATTCTGGATCTTGATGGTTTCTTCACTGACATTGGCCGGTACCTGCGTTACCTCGAAGAAGCGGTTATTCTCACCTTGCGTGAATACGGCATTGAAGCAGGCAGATCAAAAGGTGAAACAGGGGTGTGGCTGGAACCGCAATCACCATCGCGTGCGAGAAAGATCTGCGCCATCGGCGTGCGCTGCAGCCGCTGGGTAACCATGCACGGCTTCGCCTTCAACGTGAACACGGATCTTGACTACTTCCGTTTCATCATTCCCTGCGGCATTGATAATAAAAGCGTGACCTCGATGGAGAAAGAACTCGGACGAAAACCTGACATGGAAGAAGTGAAGGAAAAACTTCTCGGTCACTTCGGCAAATTGTTTCAGTGGGAGTTGGTTCGCACATCTCATTAGGGAGCATCTCCATCGTTCTTAATTAAAGGTAAAACTTCAACGATGAGCCGTTGCAGGCAAGCTGCCGTGTGATGATCCGCTGAGGATTCGTCTTATCTCCACGTTCCATTTCCTTTCTTTGCCCTCATGAAGCGGCAAGACGACAGCGAAAATCAAAGTGAATTGCAGGAAGGCGAGGATGATGAAGCGCTCTTCGAGCATTTCCGGTTCACTGTTGATAAAGGGCAGGAGCCCGTGCGCATTGATAAATTCCTCATGGGAAAAATCGCTGCCGTATCAAGAAATAAAATACAGCATGCTGCCGATGATGAAATGATCCTGGTAAATGGCAAACCGGTAAAATCAAATTACAAAGTACGTCCCGCCGATGTGATTGTGATCATGCTGCCGGAACCGAAGATGGATTTTGAAACGCTGCCTGAAAACATCCCGCTTGACATAACCTATGAGGATGAAGATCTGATCATCGTGAACAAACCCGCCGGACTAGTGGTGCACCCCGGCGCCGGTAATTACACGGGCACACTGGTAAACGGGTTGCTTTATCATTTTCAGCATCTGCCTTCGCATCCGGGAAATCAGTTTCGTCCCGGTTTGGTTCACCGCATTGATAAAGACACGAGCGGTTTGCTCGTGGTGGCCAAGAATGATCACGCATTGAATTTCCTTGCCAAACAATTTTCTGATCACACGGTGAAAAGAACTTATTGTGCGCTGGTATGGGGCGATTTCAAAGAAGATGAAGGAACCATCACCGGGCATATCGGGCGCAGTTTGAAAAACCGGAAAGTAATGGATGTCTTTCCTGAGGGAGATTACGGGAAGGAAGCCATCACACACTACCGGGTGCTTGAACGCTTCATGTATGTTACGCTGGTGGAATGCACACTGGAAACAGGCAGAACGCATCAGATTCGGGTGCACATGCAACACATCCGGCATCCGTTGTTCAATGATGCCACTTATGGCGGCGACAAAATTGTGAAGGGAACCGTGTATTCGAAGTACAAACAGTTCGTGGAAAACTGTTTTTCTCTATTGCCTCGTCAGGCATTGCATGCCAAATCCATTGGCTTTATTCATCCGGTCACAAAAGAGGAGATGTATTTCGATTCACAGCTGCCGGAAGATTTTGGGGAGGTATTGAAAAAATGGGAGCGATTTACCGGCAAAAGTCATTAACTGTGAAGATATTTTTCCGCACTTTTGGGTTCTCTAATTTGAAAGCTAACTTCATACACTATGAATAGAATCAAAAGTCTACTGCTGATCGGCTTTCTTGCAATTGGCAGCACTGCATTCGCCCAACCGAATTGCTATGATGAATACACGGGCCGTTTTAAAAGGAATGGAGCCGAAGCCGTACCTGACGGCTTACAGAAAGTAATTGTGGGAGTGAAAAATGCGGATGGCCATCAGTCATGCGCTGAAGGGAAAATCCAGGTGAAGGATGGTAAGGCCGTTCCCCCGCTATATCTGCTTCGGGAAGATGGGACCTATGCCGTTACACCGGGCAAGCTGGATAAGAATTATTACCGGCAGGCAGAAACGGGTTTGGACTTAACGGTTGAAATGGGCATGACGGCCGTATTGAAGCTGATATATGACCGCCAGGCCCGCTTGTTCTTCATAGATTATCTCAAGCCCGATCCCGGGCAGGTTGTTGAAGCAAAACAGGAAGGGAATCTGTATCCGTCAAAAAAAGTGGAAGAGTCGGATCTCCAAAAGATCAATGTGAGTGCAAAATCAATTCAGTTCCAATCCGGTAAAGCCGTGCTCACGGAAAGCAGTTATGCCGTTCTCAATGTAATTGCAGAATTGATGCAGCAATATCCAAGCAGTCAATGGGCCATTGACGGGCATACGGATAATACGGGAAGCCCTGAGAAGAACTTGTCTCTTTCAGAACAGCGCGCCCAGACAGTGGCCGATTATCTTGTAAAAAAAGGAGTGCTTGCGCAGGATCTTTTTGTTAACGGCTACGGGCAGGATAAACCTATTGCCGATAATGCAACGGCTGAAGGACGCAAACAAAACCGCCGTGTGGAGATCAAGCCCATTCAATAAGTAATTCCTTTTTGCTTCAGCAGGCCGCGGTAATAGCTGACCTTTTCCGGATCATTCCACACATTGAGGATGAGTTTTACATTCTTCTTTGCGGGATAGTATTCGGGATTTTCTTCGAGCAAGGCAATGCTCTGCAGCAATGCCTCTTCAAACCGTCCTTCCATGGCGAGGATGACGCTCAGATCATTCTTTGAATCGAAATACCCGGGGTTGATGGAGATGGATTTTCTCACATAAAATTCTGCCGAATCAAATTGCTTCTGATTCATTTTCACAAGCCCGAGGTTGTAGTAAGCCGTGAATGAATTGGGGTAACGTGCAATTTCCTGCCTGAAATATTTTTCAGCGATCTCAAACTCGGCACGGTTCAGTGCGAGCCGTCCCAGGTTATTGCGCACTTCAGGTAACTCAGGATTCAGCATGAGCGCGGTCGCGTATTGCAATTGAGCGTCGGGAAAAAGACCTTTCGATACGTAATAATTTCCGAGTGCTCTGCGGGCAAAGGATGAGCCGGGCGAATGAGTAACGGCCGATGTCCAGTATTTCTCTTCATTCATATACTCCGGCCGATGAATGAAAGTGAAGATGCTGAATAACACCACGATGATAGGGATGGTGATGAATGAAATTCCCGGTGCGGTGATTCCTTTTTTCACTGCATCCGTTTGAGCCCATAGCAACAGAAAACCAATCAACGGAAAGTACAACCGGTGTTCCGGGAAAACAGATTCGTAGTTAACAGAAATTCGGAGGATAGCCGGTAAGAGAAATACAACCCACCAGGTACATGCCAGCAGCAGTAGGAGGCGGGTCTTGTTTTTTGTAAACCAGACTGCAGCTATGGTCATGATTACAGTTAAGATACCGAAGATGAGCGTGTCATCCTTAAGTGTAGGAAGCGTGGAAAGGTTGAATGGAAGCAACATCTTGCCGGCATAGAGTAGCAGAGCCGGAACGTTTTCCAGGAAGTTCTGAACTGTATAGGCGAATGGAAGCCCCACGGTGCTGCCGAGCACCGATTTTCGCAACACAAAAAATGCTACAATCAAAATAACCCATGATGGAATGAAAATGCGGTAGATGGAATTTGTCTGCGAACTGTTTGCAGGCAACAGCCCGAAGATAACAAACAACAGCGGAAGGAGAACGGCTGTTTCCTTTGTGAGCAAAGCCAAAGCAAAGGACACAATATGGGCTGCGAGGAAACCTAATCCCGCCCGAGTTCGGTATTCAAGCAGTGAAACGATGGAGCAAAGTGCAAACAGCGTCAGCAGTGAATCGTTGCATCCCGGTATCCAGGAAACCGCTTGCTGCAATGCCGGATGAATGGCGAAAAACATGGCCATCCAGAAACTGACGGGTGAGCTGAATTTCAATTTCCTGAACAGCAGTAATACCAGCAGCACATCCAGCAGGTGGATGATGATGTTGGTGATGTGAAAGGCCTTCAGTGACGATCCGCCAATCCATTCATCAAAGTAGAAGGTGAGAAGCAGCATGGGGCGGTAATAACTGTCGCTCTTTGATGCCGGATCACTGAATACCCCTTGCGTGAATGCATCAGAAATGTTCCCGGATTGCTTTAGCCATTTCGCACTGGATTCTGTAAAAAAGGCATCATCATATTGCGTGAGTTGATAGTTGATGGCGGGAAAGTAGATAACCAGCACGGCAGCAGCGAGCACGAGCCACTGCAATGGCAACAGGTCATAAAAGTTTTTCTGGTTTGATGTATTACCGGTTTTCTTCAAAGGATTCTTTGCGGGGCTCTGTAACCGGATGCAAGATGATCAAACTTCAACAAATGAAAAAGCCGCTGCATGCAGCGGCTTTTTCATTTAGAACATCTAAAATCAGTACGGCTTGTTCTTGTATTTGGTTGTTTGCAGGAAGTCAGTTGTCTGCACATCCTGCTTGTGCCCGAGATAGGTCCACACGATGGCGTCTGTATTCTGGTCCACCACCCGATTCAGGTCTTTCACTGTTACAGCATTCACACGATTGGTGAAATCTTCATACATGCCAACGTTGCCGCGAATCGCCCAGCGGCCGATGGCCAATGATTGCTGCGCAGAAGTTTGCAGCCCCATGTAATAGGTGGTGAGAAACTCCTGCTTCTTATTGGTGAGTTCATTTTCAGCAAAGCCGTTTTCCTTCAATCCGTTCAGCAAGTTTACCATTACCTGGATTACGCGCTTCGGTGAATCGGTGGAAGCATAGATCTGTCCGTAAGGTGAAGTGATGGCACTGGTGTTCAATCCGCCGTGAGGGGCATAGGACAAACCTCTCCGGGTTCTTATTTCAACGAACAACTTATCATCAATCAGGTCCATGGCCACCATCATTGGAATACCATCGGGTGAAGTAAGCTGCGGCGTGGAGAAAATACCGGTGAGATAGTTCGTGGCGATATCACGCTCCACCACATTTTCTTTTCCCTGTGTGATCTTAATGGGGTTATTCATCTTGGCTGAAGAACCGGCAGGCAGTTTTGCCAGGGTGGCCTTCACTTTTGCAGTCAGGTCATCTTGCGTGAGATTACCCACCACCACGAGGATACATCGTGCTTTGCCAATCGTATTCTTGAAGTAGCTCTTCGTGAGGTCAGCGGTGAGTTTTTCCAGTGAAGCGGCCGAGCCATCGGGTTGTTTCTCATACCCGCGGCCTTTATATACAAATGACATGGCTGATTCCTGCAGGTAACTGTCCGGATCGGCTTCGCGTTGCTTGGCCGCAGCAATCATCTGTTGCTGGAACAATTCAAAATCGTCGGGGGCAAACCGCGGATTCATGATGGCATCGGCAAACATATTCCATGACTGATCCCAGGCGGATTTCAGACACGTCATGTTCATTTCGCTGTAATCGAGTGAAGCAGACGAGCCGAAGGAGGTTCCGATCTTTTCGGCTTCCGTATTGAACTGCGTCTTTGATTTTGAAACGGTGCCGCCGTTCATCGCGGTAGTGAAGGCCAGCGATTCAATGCCCTGCTGATCGAGTGAATAGTTTGACGTTCCGCCTAAAACAAACAGGCGGGCGCTGACAATGTTCTTTGCCGATGGGCGGAAATACACTTTCAAACCGTCCACATTAATTTCCTGAATGGTTTTCTGCGTTTGCGCGCCGGCGCCGGCAGCCATCAGGAAGCAAGTGATGATGAAAAGAATCTTTTTCATGCTGATGAATTTTATCAGGTTATTGCATTATTTGATTAAAGTCAGTGATGCCCGTCATTTTCTGCAGATCGGGTGAAAGCAGAACGCCGGCCACCATGGGTTTGCCGGTGATATACTTGTTTACATAATCCTTGATATCCTGCCGGGTTACTTTCTTCAGGTTATCAATATAGGTGGTGTAATAGTCAACGGAAGCTGAAGCCCACCAGAAGGTAACAGTATGAATGTAGGAAGATGAACTTTCGCGATCATACTCTTCGGAAATAGCCAACTGGTTTTTGGCGGTTTCCAGTTGTTCATCCGTGAAATAGTTATCCTTGTTCCATTGGCTTATGTGCTCCTGAACTTTCTTCATGCATTCCTTGATGCGTGTTGGATTCGGCACTACGAAGAGTTGAATCGGGCCTACGTATTTGCAGGTCTGATATCCAACATTCACCTGGTAGGCAAGTCCGCTGTCAACCAGTTCCTGCTGGAATTTTGATGATGACTGAGAAAGGATGAATGAAAAGACATCTGCGGCATAAGTGGCCTTCACATCATTTCTGGTGTCCGGTCCGTGCCATCCCATCAGCACCATCGGTATACGTGCATTGGGGCTGAGGGTGATGAAAGTTTGATTCTGCGTGAGTGGCTTGAATTCCGGAATCGGCCATTTTTCAATGGGATCGAAGCCGCTGCTTTTCCAGTCGCCATAGATCGCTTTCACCTTGGTTTCCACATCGGCCCGCTTCACATCACCCGCAATAGCCAGCACGGAATTGTTGGGCCAATAGTATTTGCCCTGTATGGTTCTCATTTTTTCCGGAGTGGCTGAGAGAATCACATCATGAATGCCGATGCCATTCTTCCGCGTAACAAGGTCGCCCCACATGCGCTTGTTGAAATCCTGAAAAAGCGAGAAGGCGGGATTTGATTCTGCGCGTTGAAACTCACCATCAACCACCGGATTTTCTTTTTTCATTTCCTCGGGCAGGAATAACGGGTAGCGGATGGCACTATTCATAAAACGGAGTCCGTCCTCCAGTTTGGAGGAGTTAAGGGTGATGAAATAATTCACGCGCTCATCACCGGTAGTTCCATTGGCGCTTGGTCCGAGTGTAATGCCTAACTCACTCAACCGCGCGAGGTACGCTTCCTGTGAAGGAATGTCTTTGTTTGCCTTAAAGAACATGTGCTCATAGAGGTGTGAGAGACCGTTGTAGTTGGAATCTTCCGTGAACGCGCCGTTGTGCACGGCGATTTCAATCGTAACCAGAGGCACACTGTTATCTTCAATGACCAGCAACTGCAAACCGTTGTCGAGGGTTGTGAAGTACCAGTTGGCAGGCAACTGCTTTTGTGCTAATGCGGTCATGCCCCACAGCAGTAGTGCGGCTATGATGCTGAAAACTTTTTTCATGCTATTGGAATTTTTACGCCGCAAATCTAAGCACGGGAGCATAGATTAGTCATGATTCTTAGTCGAACGATTGTTTGCCTTGGTCGAAATGAAATTTCCGGACGAGTCATCTTTATGAAATTTGATCATGAGCCGGAGATTACCGAAATCAAAAAGCATCTCATTGTTCAGGCAACTTTCGTGCAAGCCACTGAGTCGCGAGGCATGGGTTGACTTTGTTGAATTATTCGGTGATCGGGGTGCCTGCGACGGATGTTGGTGCATGTATTGGCGACTGCGGCGGAGTGAATATGAAAAAATGAAGGGCGATGGAAACAGGAAAGAGATGAGGCGGCTTGTTGAACGAAATGAAACCCCCGGTCTTTTGCTTTATGTTGATGGAAAAGTGGTCGGATGGTGTTCCGTGGCTCCGCGCGAAAATTTCACTGCGCTTAAACATTCAAAGATTCTGAAGCCAGTTGACGATCGGCCGGTTTGGTCAATCGTTTGTTTCTTCATCGCAAAAGAATTCCGGAGACTGGGATTGACTCATCCGTTTCTTATGTTTGTTACGGACTATTGCCGTAGCCAGGGAGTAAAGATTATAGAGGGCTATCCAGTGGATGTTGCTTCAAAAGATTACCCGGTGGTATTTGCACACGTTGGATTTTATTCGGCATTCATCAAGGCGGGATTCACAGAAGTAGCACGCAATTCGCCCACGCGACCGATTATGAGAAAGTACCTGTGAAATGGGTAATCAGCAACTATCTCATTACTTCAACTTTTCTCAGGTTTGTTTCCTCATCGGTTGTTATGCGCAAAAGGTAATTACCCACAGGTAAGTCAGAAAGATCATAGCTGATGCGGTGTTTCCCTTCAGCATAATTTTTCTCTCCGGTGCTTCTGACAGTCATACCGTCCGCATTAATCAATTCAAAGCGGAACGTGGTGGATTGAGTCGTGTAAAAAGAGACGGCCAAGTAATCTGCTGCGGGATTGGGATAAACGCTCACATCAATTCCATTTAAGTTTTCGGAAAGCGCTGTCTTGTTTTCATGATCAGAAATTGAAGCGGGAAACCCGAATACATCACCGGTTGGTACCGGTAACGGTCTGCCCGAACGCACCAGTTTATACACCCACGTGTCACCGTTCTCCGCTGCGCCATGATGGGTTTCCGGGTCGCCATCATCGGAGTGGGCGGTTCCACCTACGATGAATCCGCCGCTTGTTGCCTGAATAACTGCATTAGCCGCATCATCTCCTGAGCCGCCGTATGATACCTGCCACTCAATATCACCATCCGAATCCAATTTTAAAAACCAATGATCCGTTCCCCCTTTATTGGAAGTCAAATCATCATCATTCGACCCGCTTTCACAGGCCAGTGCATATCCGCCGTCAAGAGTTGTAATTACATAATGACCGTAATCAGCATCAGAGCCGCCGTAGGTCTTCTGCCATTGAATATTGCCGTTGGCGTCGCATTTTATTAGCCATGCATCATACCCGCCATGAGGATTCGTAACATCACCATTATTGGAAGCGGAATTTCCAACCACTGCAAAGCCCCCGTCCGGAGTGAGTGCGATCACTTCGCCTAAGTCATCTTTATCGCCACCCATGATTTTTTTCCAGAGGATATTGCCATTGGGATCCATCTTAATTACAAAGACATCACTGTAATCAGTGCTGCCATGATGATCCGGAAAATCTCCGTCGTTGCTATGCGTTTCACCGGTGATTAGAAAATTACCATCGGGTGTTTCCTGCACCCAATCCGAAAAGTCCATGAAACTTCCTCCGATTTGTTTACCCCACATCCAGTTTCCGTTGGCGTCCAGCATCACAACCCAAATGTCAAAGTAATCACTCGATCCATGATGCCCCGTAACAATACCATCATTCGACAATGAACCGCCAACCATAATATAGTTTCCGGCAGAAGTCCGTCGCATGCAGCTCGGATGATCATGCAGAGAGGCGCCGTAGACGATTTCGCCGATGA
The DNA here is from genome assembly GCA_018267315.1 of Bacteroidota bacterium. Classification (GTDB taxonomy): domain Bacteria; phylum Bacteroidota; class Bacteroidia; order Chitinophagales; family UBA10324; genus JAFDYS01. The sequence goes on from JAFDYS010000059.1 coordinate 36,070, forward strand.
TATTACCTACGGAGTCGAGTTTCAGCCATACAAAGTCCTGGTTGCCGTTGTTTTCAGGTACATCACCATCGGTTGATTGAGATTCCAGGGCCATGAGGTAGTTGCCATCGGGCAATTGCTCTGTATAGAAACTGTGATCAGTGGATGACCCGCCGTAAGTCTTATGCCATTGCCGGTTTCCATTGGCATCATACTTAATGAGCAAGGCCTGGCGTAAATATTCAGCGTCGGCAAGGTCATCATTGTTTGACCAGGTGCGCCCCACCACAATAAATCCGCTATCCGATGTGGGCTGCATGGTATGACAGCGCTCTTCATTCGTTCCTCCGAATACATCCTGCCAAACCATATTAATGGTCTGGGCGGAAAGGGTAGCGGGTAATAAGAGGGTAAGTAAAGCGGAGTGGAACCACAAGCTAGGTTTCTGATTCAGTAATTTACCGGAAGAGAAGGCGTGAGGGAGTAAATGTAGAAGCATAGATGATTGAATTATTTGTTGGGTCCTATTGAATGCTAATGCAACCTACTAAAAGGGTTTCAGTTGCTGTACAGAATGATTGGGTTTTGTTTCTGCATCACTTTTTTCAGTTAAATCCTTACGTACAGCAGTGATTGCAGTTACATTCCTGTTGATTCGCCCTGATGTTTGCGTATGATATGGCGTAACCCTTTGCCTGTAACTTTGGAAAAGTCTATTTTGCAGTTTGAATTTATCCTTACGGAATGAAAAAGCAGTCACCCATCGTACAAAAAGCCGAGGCGTATGTATTTAGTTTGATCCGTGATAAACTTCCTCCCAATTACATCTATCATAATTACAATCACACGGTGGATGTGGTGGAATCAGTAATTGAGATTGCCGAAGGATCGGAATTATCTAAGGAAGAAACGGAAATGGTGGTGCTTGCGGCATGGTTTCATGATACCGGTTTTATTGAAGTGTATGACGGGCATGAAGAAAAAAGCCAGGAGATTGCAGCAAAATTTCTGCGTGAAAATTTATATCCGGAAGAAAAAATTGAAATGGTGCTGGGCTGTATTGCAGCAACCAAATACCCTCAGCAGCCCACTAACATGCTCGAGTACGTTATTTGCGATGCTGACCTTTCCGGTATTGCAAGCAAGAAGTACTACGAGAAGGCAGCATTTCTCCGCCGTGAACTGGAATTGGCTTTGGGCAGAACCGAAACGGATGCAGAGTGGCTGGAGTCCGAAGTGAACTTCCTCTCGCAGCATCGCTATCACACGCCATATGCTCATCTGAAATTCGACAAGAAAAGAACCCTTCATGTGCTCGAGTTGAAGGACCGGCTGAATAAGTTACAGGAAGCAGAATCGAAGCAATCGAAAAAGCAGGACGTAAAGACTGCTGAGAAGGCAGAAAAGGAAAAGCGGCCGGAGCGAGGCATCGAAACCATGTTCCGCGTGACCATCAGCAATCACATGAACCTCTCGAAGATGGCTGACGATAAAGCGAACTTCCTGCTCAGCATCAACGGCATCATTCTTTCTTTTGCCATTGCCAACATTATTTCCAAACTCGATGTTCCGGGCAATTTATTTCTGGTTTATCCCACTGCTATTCTTGTTCTGGTGTGCCTCGTCTCCATCATTTTCGCCATTCTCAGCACTCGGCCGAAAATCAGTGAAGGCCGATTTACCAAAGCGGATATTCAAAACAAGAGGGCCAACCTGCTTTTTTTCGGTAACTTCTACAACATGGAACTCGAGGATTTTCATTGGGGCTTCAATGAAATGATGAACGACCGCGATTATCTCTATGGCAGCATGATCAAGGATCTTTATTTTCTGGGTAAGGTGCTCGGCAAAAAGTACCGCCTCGTGCGGGTCAGTTATACAATTTTTATGTATGGCATTATTGCCGCAGTGATTGGATACGCTGCCAGCTACATGTACTTTAAGCCATACCTTGATCACGTCGTATCGCAGCCACCGGCAAATACCTTCGGCTATTAGTTAAAAGATTTTTGAAATGAAGCACCTTGTTTTGGTTCGTCATGCCAAGTCTTCCTGGAAAGATCCGGAAACGGAGGATCATGAGCGTCCGCTTTCCAAACGCGGTGAGCACGATGCCCCCTTTATGGCAAAAATTTTCCGCGACAAAAAAATGGATGTGGATCTCATGGTATCCAGTACGGCAGTGAGGGCATTGGCAACGGCACGTGAATTTGCCCGCAAATTGGATATTAAGAAAGGGAAAATTCTAAGAGTGTCTGAATTGTACCTCGTCGATCCGGAGGATATTATGGATTACATACGCAACCTGGATGACGATTATAAAACCGTTATGCTCTTTGGGCACAATCCCGGATTCACTACAGTAGCCAATACGCTCGGCAATGAACCCATTGATAATATTCCAACCTGCGGCATTGTGTCCATTGATTTTCCCGTTCATTCATGGAAGGATGCTGAAAAAGGAATTGGCATTGTCCGGTTCAAAGAATTTCCAAAGATGTATTTTAAGGATGCAGAGGATTGAATCTCCCGAGGCGCGAGCAGCTTAGCGTGTCGGTTTGCGCGCCTTCTTGTTTGTGTTTCCTTCACCACCCCACTTCATACATTTCATCTGATTCTTTGGCCGTACGTGGTGTTGACCCATCACCCAGCTAAATGTGAATTGGGGGAAGGCGTAGTGATCCTTGTCTTTCGGATCGCCGCGTTGCTGACCGGGAGCAGTAACATAGGCATAAATGCCATCCGGATCTATTTCATCACTGCGAACGGAAAGTTGCCAGGCCAATGAAGCCGTGGCCGGATCATTGGCGAAATACGAATTGAAATCGGCCTGACTTACGTATTCTGTGCTAACGTCATCAATGTAATCGGTAAACGTCCAGTGATCGGCGTATTCAAAAGCAATGGTGAAATCCGTGGTTACATTGTACCGAAGTCCGAATCCAATGGGAATGGAGGGCTGATACAATGAGTATTCCTTCCGTCCGCTGCCCGGGAATCCCTGCCCTTCAGTATGCAGTGGTCTCAACTCAACTGTGGTACCATTGACTTCCGTTTTCGGATTAAAATGAAAAAGACCAACACCTACAAATGCATAGGGTCCCCAGCGCCAGCGTGAAATGGATCCGGGCTCATAACGTGTCAGGTAATACTCAGCCCAAACAGAAACGTCCCACAGGTTAGAATGAAAGTTGAGATTGCGGTACCACCGAAACCATTCAGGTGAAAACAAACTGCGCGGCTGAAGAAGTTTATCATCGCCGGCAATACTTGTATATGAACCAATCACCTTTATGCCCCAGCGGGTGTTGAGTTGGCGGTGATAGAAGGCGCTGCCTACCGGCTTGATCAATGTACGCTCGAGATCAAAAAACAGCGGACGACCGATTGCGTTGGCACCGCCGAGATCTCCGAAATAAAGAGTGGAGCCAATTTGAAAACCGATATCAGTCTTTTGAGCTGAAAGGTGAAAGGGGAACACGAACACTGCCAATACAATGACAGTCAACGCAGGTCTCATGGTGTTTTGGGATCGAACTTTCAAATGTAATAGAAATCTCAGTTTCACCAATTCGATGGCATTAAAATCTCATCTACGTGAAAACGGCAAAACTGTTCCTACTTCATATAGTCAAATTATATTTGCGGCCGTAAAATCCCTACGGCGAGGTAGCTCAGCTGGCTAGAGCGCGGCACTCATAATGCCGAGGTCGGGAGTTCGAGTCTCCCCCTCGCTACAGATTCATACGGCAGATTTGCCGTATCTAATTTTTTTAATCTGGCAGCCCGGGGATCATTCCCGGGCTGTTTTATTTCTTAAGAAGTGAAATCCGGTTCCTCATCACTGAAGATTAAGAAACACCTGCTGCCGCTTTCCCTTTCTGAAACGGAAGAGAAAATCATTTCACTCGTTGCCCGGAGTGCCCGCGAGCTGAACCTTCCGGTGTTTCTGGTTGGCGGTCATGTGCGAGATAAAATTCTGCAGCGGCCCTCGAAAGACATTGACTTCGTTGTGGTGGGAAGTGGTGTGGAACTCGCAGAAAGTGTGGCCGCTCATTTCCACCCGGCAGCATCGCTGGCCGTCTATAAAAATTTCGGAACGGCGCTCGTAAAGCATGAAGATTTTGAGGTGGAGTTTGTGGGAGCGAGGAAAGAATCCTACCGGGGCGATTCCAGGAAACCCATTGTGGAAGACGGAACACTTGAAGATGATTTGAGCCGTCGCGATTTTACGATTAATGCTCTTGCCGTAAGTCTGAATGATGATGATTACGGGATGCTCTATGATGCTTTTGACGGACTAAAGGATATTGAAAAAAAGATCATCCGAACACCGCTCAATCCCGACATTACGTTCAGCGACGATCCGCTCCGCATGATGCGTGCCATCCGTTTTGCTTCACAACTGAGTTTTCGCATTGAACCGGAAACCTGGCAATCTCTTGTAAGAAACCGGGAGCGCATCAGCATCATTTCCGCTGAACGGATTACGGAAGAGATGAACAAGATCATCCTTTCACCAAAACCTTCCGTGGGCTTTGATCTGCTTTTCAAATCCGGACTGCTCAAAATATTTTTTCCTGAGTTTGAAAAACTTTTTGGAGTGGAACATGTGGAAGGCAAGGGACACAAAGATAATTTCTATCACACCCTGCAGGTGCTTGATAACTTATCAGAAAAAAGTGATGACCTGTGGCTCCGTTGGGCGGCCATATTGCATGACATTGCCAAACCCGATACCAAGCGGTTTGAAAAAGGCAGGGGGTGGACTTTCCACGGACACGAAGTAGTAGGTGCCAGAAAAGTGGAGCGCATATTTCGCAAACTGCACCTCCCGTTGAATGAGAAGATGAAGTTTGTGCAGAAGATGGTAATGCTCCATTTGCGGCCGATCGTACTGAGTAAGGAGGAAGTAACAGACTCTGCCATCCGCCGATTGCTTTTTGATGCCGGTGATGACATTGATTCACTGATGATGCTCTGTGAATCTGACATCACATCCAAGAATGAAAAGAAAGTGAAACGCTACCTCGAGAATTTTCAGCTCGTGCGCACCAAATTGAAAGAAGTGGAAGCCAGTGACCGCTTGCGTAACTGGCAGCCGCCCATATCCGGTGAACTGATCATGAAAACTTTTGGCAAGCCGCCGGGAAAAGAAATCGGAATTATCAAAGATGCAATCCGCGAAGCCATCCTCGAAGGAGTTATTTCGAATACCTTTGATGACGCATATAACTTCATGCTGGCGAAAGCAAAAGAATTGGGATGGGAATGTGTGAACAAATATTGAACTGCTTTCGTAATGTAATTTTCGTTGAATTATTTTTATTTGCCGTCAAGTGATTTTGTAACCACCAACAAAAGTAATTACCGTATGTCAGTGCTCAGATTTCGTGTTATGTATGAAGAGGATGATACTGTGTTCAGGGATATTGATATCAAGCCCTCGCATACATTAAGTGACCTGGAGGCCGTCATTCAATCTTCCTACAACCTGCCGGTGAGTGGGTTGGGCGAATTCTTCATGAGCAATGATAACTGGCAGAAAGGGCGATTCATTTACCCGGTTCCGTTCAAAGAAGATAAGAAAGGAAAAGCACGCGCTCAGGTGATTCCAAGCATCGTGTCGTATCTTGATGATCCGCATCAGCATTTCCTGTATGAATACAAAGGCAATCAGGAATTCGTGTTCCTGATCGAACTCATTTCCGTTGGAGGCAAAGAAGATTTTAAAGCCAGTTATCCGTTCTGTGTGCGCTCACAGGGGCCTTCACCATTCAAGAAGGAAGAAGTGCCCATGCCGTTTGCACGCCATCCGGTGCCTGTAGCGGCTGATGATGATGAAGAAGAAGAGTCGATCTCTCCTGAGGAAGAAGGACCGGCCGCTGTCGTAGGCATGGAAGATGAAGCCGAACTCGAAGAACTCGAAACGGAAGGGGAAGCAGGAAATGAAAAACAGGACCTCATGGAAGGCGACGCCATAGAAGAAGACCAGGCCGACGATTCCGGCGATGATGATTTCGTCGGAGGGGATGACTTCAATCCCGAAGACTTCAGTGAAGGCGGCGAAGATTTCGAAGAAGATGATTTTCGCTGATCAGCACCTCTCTCAGCACTTTTGTGAACAGGTTTCTGATTGTAGTTACCGGCCCCACTGCATCGGGCAAAACGCAGGCGAGTATTGAACTGGCCCGCCATTTTCATTCCCATATCATTTCGGCAGACGCCCGTCAGTTTTACCTCGAGATGAATATCGGCACAGCCAAGCCCTCGCTGGATCAGCTGGCTGCGGCTCCCCATCATTTCATCAACCATCTTTCCATCGGCGACTCTTACAGCGCCGGGCAGTTCGAACAGGAAGCCATTTCATTTATTGATGATGATCTGAAAAATCATTCCGTGATCACGCTCGTGGGTGGTTCAGGATTGTTCATACGTGCCGTGCTGGAAGGATTCGACTCATTTCCGCCGGAAGACCCGGAGGTAAAGGAGAAACTTCAGGACTTGTTCAAAGCCGAGGGACTTGTTGCACTGCAGCAATTGCTGCGCAGTTATGATCCCGTTTATTATGACAAGGTTGATTTGAATAACCCGCAGCGGTTAATTCGGGCAATGTCTGTTTGTCTTACTTCAGGAAAACCGTTTTCTTCATTCCACAAGCAGCAGCGCAAGCAACGAAATTTCACTCCAGTGAAAATTGGAATGAAGGTGGAAAAAGAAGAGTTGCATCGCCGCATTGATGAACGTGTTGAACAAATGATGCTTGCGGGATTGCCGGATGAAGCCGCGAAGTTGTTTCCGCTCCGTCGTTTCAATGCACTCCAGACTGTTGGCTACACCGAACTATTTGAATTTCTGGAGGAGAAAATCACGATGGATGAAGCCGTGGCGAAAATCAAACGCAACACCAGGCAATATGCCAGGCGGCAGATGACCTGGTTCAAGAAGGAGAAGGACATCGCATGGTTTGTCAGGGATGAGGCGGAGAAGATCGCGGAGTATATTGAAGGGAAAATGATGAGCGGCGAATAGCTTTGGGGATGAAATCAATCGGCATACTATCGGACACGCATGGTTATCTCGATCCGGCCGTCTTTAGTTTCTTCAAAGACTGCGATGAAGTGTGGCATGCGGGTGATTGGGGAACTGGGGTCGCAGAGAATCTGCATTCATTTCCCAAGCTTCGCGGCGTATATGGCAACATTGACGGCTCTGCCATCCGGAATGAGTTTTCCGGGGAATTGTTTTTTGAATGTGAGGGAGTGAAAGTTTTAATCATTCACATCGGTGGCTATCCGCCGCGCTATGAAAAAGGCGTTAGAGAAAAACTCGAAAAGATGCGTCCTGATCTTTTCATCTGCGGACATTCTCACATTCTCAAAATAATCCGTGACCCGAAATTGAACAACATGCTTTGCATCAACCCGGGCGCTGCCGGTAAGTCAGGATTTCACCAAATGAAAACGATTGTGAGGTTGAAGATTGACAGCAATCGGATTTTTGATGTGGAGGTGATTGAATTAGGGAAACGGTAAATCAGTGATACCAGTGCGCATCAACATCCCATTTTCCGATCCTAAAACTCCGGGTTGAGTCCGCCATTGCTTTCAGATCAATTCCCTGTGAGGAAAATGCATGGTTTGATTCATCTTCATTGGGCTCCGATAAAATCACCTTCGGCCGGAAGCGGGTGAAAACATCTTTGTCATTCATGAAATCCTTCCAAACAGGAATGCAACGCGCCTTGCAATCCCATGTGGCATTGGTTGACCACACACCGAGAATGGGTTGTGATGAATCCTTAATCGCTGCAGAGAAATAATGATTGATCGCCTCAACACCGAAAGTTCTTCGCTCAAATATTTTAGTGTAATAAAAGGAGTTAAAGGCAATGAATGCAATAAGGATGCAGAGCGATGCACGCGAAACAATCAAACCTGTTTCTCTCCGGAGAGTTTCGGTGAGCACCACGCTGCTCATTAATCCTTCAGCGAAGTAAAAACTCACGAGGTAGCGTGAAGGCAAATACACCATGGTGAGCTTGTGACCCTCGATCAGCAGCCAAAGTGAACCGATTACAAACATGGCACGAAACGATTCACCATGCTTCCTGAAATGAAATAATCCCAGTACAAAGCACACGGCACTCAAAACATGAAACCACCAGTTCTGCTCATTAAATAAAACGTGGATGATATTGAATCCGATTGTTTGGGGCATTTCGGCAAGTGCGGCGAACTTCTGTGATGATTCATCCTTTAATACAAAATCGAAAATCCCCCGGTGAGGAAAGTACCAGGAGGCAAGGTAGATGCCGATGAAAAGAATCAGCCAGAGGAGTGAAATGGCTACAACACGGAAGCTGCTATACGAAACTTTTAAAAGATGTGAAATGAGCAAGGCAAACGGTGGAATGACGATAACATACACAAACTGGATTTTGGCGAAATAAGCTGCGCTGAAGAACAGGCACGAGAAGAAAAGATGTGTTTGCCTCCGGTCAATAAGGAACCGGTAAAGGAGCACCGCTCCACATAGAATTAACATCACGGAAAACATTTCACTCAAACTGAAATGGCTGTACTGAAACACGTAATACTGCATGAGTGTGGTGCAGAGTAGTACAGGTAGTAATTTCCTGAACCACCCATTCGATGCGAGAACTGCAAGCATTAATAATATGGAAGTTAAGATGGTGAGGCGTGCAATACTGAGATAGGTGCCAAAAAAATTGAGGGGAAGAAAAAGCAGGAGGTTGAAGAGAGGGCTCTTGATCAGGTTGTCACATTCATCAAAAGAGAGATAGCCATGATTGATGTAATTGCGAAGCTGGCTCGTGTTCAGTCCTTCATCAGTGAAGGCATCACGGCCAATCGAGAGGTAGTAATCAGGATCTGCATGAAGAAAGGGGAGATGCAATAGAAAAAGCAGTACAAGTGAACCCGCTGCAAGAATCCAATGGCGCCCATTCATTGCTCAAACTTATGAAGCAGCACTGACCAATCATATTGCCTGTAACGGATGCTCATGTTTTTGTTGGGCGGTATTAGCCCGCACTCATAAAGAATGCGCAAGATTCCTTTCTTTCCTCCGAAATCGCCGCTGTACCAGTCAGAGATTTTGGAGATCGTTACTGAATGAGATAAAGAATCATATTGCACATCCTGGCTGAGAAAAGATTTGGTAGCAGTTTCCAGCTGTTCATTCAGTCTGTCAGCTTCGTAGAAACGAATGGACGGGCAACTGTTCGCGCCGCAATTGAGTGCAAAGTGAATCCGGTAATCAAGCGGAACGCGGAATTGTTTTTCGAACTTTCGCACGGAAATTTTCTGCAGATGTCCCATGCTCCACCACACTTTTGAATGACGCAGCATGCCATGTTCCATGTCA
>JAFDYS010000005.1 GCA_018267315.1 Bacteroidota bacterium
GTTACTCTTCCAAACACATCTGCGTCATCTGTGCAATCTGCGAGAAATTCGAGTGAGAAACAAGAGCGGGAAACGGGACTCGAACCCGCGACCCTTAGCTTGGGAAGCTAATGCTCTACCAACTGAGCTACTCCCGCTTGTTTATTTCGAATGACGAATGGAATTCAAAGTTGAAACTATTTTTTAAATCGGTCAGCGACAATCAAGTCTTTTGATCCGGCCGTGTACTTATAAAATCCGTTTCCGCTCTTCACTCCCAGATGACCGGCCGTAACCATATTCACCAGCAGCGGGCACGGCGCATACTTCTGATTTCCCATTCCGTTGTAGAGTACTTTCAGAATCGCGAGGCAAACATCCAGCCCGATGAAATCGGCCAGTTGCAGGGGTCCCATCGGATGGGCCATTCCCAGTTTCATCACTGTGTCAATTTCTTCTACACCCGCCACACCTTCGTACAACGTGTAAATCGCTTCATTGATCATCGGCATCAAAATTCTGTTGGCGACGAAACCGGGATAGTCGTTCACTTCCACCGGCACCTTGTCAAGTTTCTTTGAAAAGTCCATCACCGTCTTAGCGGTTTCATCGGATGTGGCATATCCGCGAATCACCTCCACGAGTTTCATCACCGGAACCGGATTCATGAAGTGCATGCCGATCACTTTATCAGGGCGCTTGGTAGCAGCACCAATTTTTGTAATGGAAATCGAAGAGGTGTTTGATGCGAGAATGGCTTCGGGTTTGGCCGCACCATCGAGCTGCGAGAAGATCATCAGCTTCAGATCCACATTCTCCGTGGCAGCTTCCACGATGAGATCAGAATCTTTCACACCGTCACCCACTACATTGAATGTTTTGATGCGCGACAGCGTCGAGCGCTTTTCATCTTCCGTCATGGAATTTTTAGCGATCTGGCGATCCAGGTTTTTGGAAATAGTCGCCAGCGCTTTATCAATCTGCTGTTGCGAAACATCAACGAGGTTCACTTCAAAACCTTTCATGGCAAACACATGAGCGATGCCGTTGCCCATAGTTCCTGCCCCAATAACACTTACCTTCATATCTATCGTGTTTTAGTTTACAATCAGTTTCCGGATCGAAATCTCATTCTTCTTTTCATTAGTCATCATCACCACATATATGCCGGGCACCCAGTCATTCACGCGCACGGTGAAATGGACGGTATCCGGTCTGCCGGAATAGACATTTCTTCCAAGCGGGTCAAAAATATCAAGCTGCCAACCGGTTTCCAATGATTGATTCACGATCGTGAAAAAATCATGAGCCGGGTTAGGCAACACATCAAAAGCTCCGCGGTGATCGGGCAGCAAGGGAATTCCCACCAATAGGCAGCTATCAGGAATAGTAATCACCGAATCCACTTTGTCATGATCAAAAATGCCGAAAGCATACTCTCCCTTTTTCAGATGATTGATGGTGAAAAGACCTTTCTTGTCAGTATGCGAGTTCTGGAAATTCTGTGTCACGTCAATGAGTATTTGCCAGGTAGCGCCGGCAGATGAACGATATACCACACGCAAACTGTCTTCACCGTTTGTGATGAGCTTATTGTCAAGAAATCCGCCATTGATGGTGGTTCCGTTGTAATTTATGATGGCCGTGGCATCAAAACCGGGAGGAAAAATTCCGTCCACTTTCCAAAATCGTTCCTGCGAAAGATGAAAACCCGGAACCGGTTGCGTGAACGGGTCCGGTGCGGCGTAGATATGTTCAATGCGAATGAGTGCCGAATCGCTGAGCGACGTGACGTTCAGATTCATCTTTCCGTAAACCGCATTGGCCGAACCGGTATTGTGTACGGAAAGCAAATCGGAAGTGACGGCATCTGAAATTTTTTCATTGAGGTCGAGCCCCGTGAAAACGGGCGCGAATGGAAGATGAATGGAATAGATTGAACACGCGCCGCTCATGACAGCGGTTTGCGTTTCGACGGTTCCGTCTTCCCCGAAGAATGAAATCTCCAGCGGTACATTCTGATAATAGTGGGGTGCATGATCGAGCCGCTGCCGGAGATGAACGGTTACATCGTAACCCGGAATCTGCCCCGGTTCCACCGAAACGGAATCAATGTTGAATGCCGCCCAGCCCGGATTGAAAATCCAGTCATTGAAAAAACCGGAGAGATCAATTCCTGAACAACCGGTGAGGTAATCGCGAAGGTCTTCGCTGCTGGCATCTTTGAATGCGAAGTCGCTCATGAAAGCAGTGAGGCAATGAAAGAATAGTGAATCGCCCATGTATCCGCGTAACGTATGGGCCATGTCAGCGCCTTTCAGATACACGGTTGAGCTGTACGTTTTGTTAAGGGGAATATTGTTCATCGTGAGGTAAGCGCCATCACCAATCGGGGTGTGCAGGTAATGAACGCAGTATTCATGATTCGATGCCACTTCGGATTGGTACTTTTCCTTTCCATACACCTGCTCAAAAAAAACTTTCACGCAGTAATCAGCCCATCCTTCATTGAGCCACATATCCTGCGCCGTGCGGCACGTGACCAGGTCGCCAAACCAATGGTGCGAAAGTTCATGAGCCATGATGTCTTCATAAGTGGTTTGACCGTTCACCAGCCAATACGGGTAAGCGATATTGGTGGCATGTTCCATGGCCCCGATGGTGGTTAAACTATAACCCACTTTGCCCCACCGGTATGGCCCAAACGCTTTTTCAAATGCCACCAGCGCATCGGGTAAATGAATGAAAGAGCCCTTCATTTTCGTTGTGTCATTGGCGACGGCTCCGTACTGAATGGGAATGGTGTCGCCGGTGATGCTCACATATTCTCCGTATGCCGGTTTGTATTTATTCACGGCCACACAAGCGAGGTAAGCCGGAATAGTTTGAGGCAATGCCCAGTTCCATGTGATGGTTCCGTCACCATTGTCAACTGAAGAAACGAGATCGCCGCTGCACAATGCCATTTTATCCAAGGTGGTCACTGCTGAAATGTGAAAGGTGCTGCGCTCCACGAAATTGTCCACGCAGGGAAACCACGATTGTCCGTAGTTATGAGGAATATCGGTGAGCGCTACGCCGATGCTGAAGGAGTAATCACCGCTCCAGTACCAGCCGCCCCAGCCGCCGGAATCCTGCGGAGGAACACCATGATAGTAAACAACTACCGCTGCAGAGTCACCGGCATTCATTTCACTTTCGAGATTGACGCGAAGGGTGGTGTCATTGTAAGTGAAGGTGCGCTGAATGTTATTCTGAATGACGGAGTCAACATTCAATTTCAGCAAATCAAGATCAATGAAAGGAAGGTTATCAATCTTTGATTTGAAGGAAACCACGCAATACCCGCTGATGGTTTTCCCGGCGTAGTCTGTGACGTTCAAATGAATGGTATAATCCAACACATCGACTGAATCGCTGCGCGAGTTATCCGCTGCGAAAACACCGGCAGAAAAAAAAAGAATACTGCAAAATGCGAAAACCGGAATGCAACATACTCTCATCGTCTTTGGTCCAAGTACCATAAGCTACCCGCTTTCTCTTCAATACTTCTCATTCTCATTCGGGAAGTCGAGCGACTTCACATCATCAATATAATGTTCCACCGCTTTCCTGATGTCATCAAACAGATTCAAATACCGGCGTAGGAACCGCGGCTTGAATTCTTTGTTGATGCCGAGCATGTCATGAATCACCAGCACCTGTCCGTCGCAATCAGGACCGGCGCCGATGCCGATAGTGGGAATGAACAGTGAGGAAGAAACATCATCCGCCAATGCTGCCGGAATTTTTTCAAGCACGATGGAGAAGCAACCCGCTTGCTGAAGAATCATCGCATCTTCACGCAGGCGCTCGGCTTCCTGCTCTTCCGTGGCGCGCACGGCATACGTTCCGAATTTATAAATGGATTGCGGCGTGAGACCGAGGTGACCCATTACCGGCACGCCGGCGCTGATGATGCGTTCGACTGATTCTTTCACTTCCTTCCCTCCTTCCAGCTTCACGGCATGCGCTCCGGATTCTTTCATGATGCGGATGGCCGAGTTCAATGCCTCTTTCGAATTTCCCTGGTACGAGCCAAACGGGAGATCCACCACCACCAAGGCACGGTCAATTCCGCGAACGACTGATGAAGCATGGTAGATCATCTGATCCAGCGTGATGGGCAACGTGGTTTCATGTCCTGCCATCACATTCGATGCAGAATCGCCAACCAGAATCACATCAATGCCGGCCGCATCCACGATGCGCGCCATAGAAAAATCATAGGCGGTCAGCATGGAGATTTTTACGCCCGCCTGTTTCATCTCCTGCAGCGTGTGCGTGGTTACTTTCTTTGCTTTCTTAAAATCTATGATTGATTTCTGAACGCTGGTTGCTTGTGTGGCCTGCATGATCTGAATCGTTAGGAGTTAAATATGAAACGCGGAACACTTGAATTACGCAGTGTCATTGACCGGTCAATTCTGATTCAAAGGTAGGATTTCGGTCTGTATTGACTGCCTAACCATCAGGAACTTCATACATTTGCGGCCATGAGGTATATCGCCATCGCGCTACTTTTCATCAGTGCATTTATTTCTTCCTGCTCCACCGATTTTGATGTAACTGCCAACTGGAAAGACATCACCATCCTTTATGGCTTACTCGACAAGAGTGATACGGCCAACTATATCAAAGTAGGTAAAGCGTATCTTGATCCCAACACCAACGCTTACGAGATCGCTCAGAATCCCGATTCACTTTATTATGATGACCTGAATGTGGTGCTGGAAGAATATCAGAACAGCGCCCTGGTAAAAACCATCCAGCTCACCAAAGTGGATGGCAATCTCGAAGGGTACGTGAAAGACACCGGCATTTTCGCACAGGCGCCCAACATTCTCTATAAGACCAAGGAAACATTGAACCAAAAAAGCACTTACAAAGTGGTGGTAACCGAACCCGATAACGGTAAGCAGGTTTCCGCTTCCGCGGCCGTGGTTGACGACTTCCTGATCTACACGCCCACCAATGTGATTCCCATCAACATCCTGCCGAATTCGAAATACACCTGTGCCTGGGTTTCGGCCACTGACGGAAGAATCTATGCCCTCACTGTTCGATTCTATTACCGCGAATACAGTTTTAACAACCCCGCGGTTTATGAACCCAAGTACGTGGATTGGGTGTGCTTCACCAATATGCTGCAGGAAGATTTGAAGGGAGGTGACAATATGAGCTTCGATCTCAACGGCGATAATTTCTACACGTTCCTGAGTTCGGCCATTCCGGTGGATGAAACCAAGTTCAGGATGTGCGACCACCTTGACTTCTTCTTTTCTGTCGGCGGGCAGGAACTTGACACCTACAACCAGGTTACCATTGCGCAGCAGGGATTGACCTCAGGACAGGTTCTGCCGACATATACCAACGTGGATAACGGGCTCGGACTGTTTTCATCACGCTATCATAAAAACGTGACCAACGTGCAGATTGACTGGCGCACACAAGACACCATTGCCTGCCTGAGCGTAACGCATGAACTGAACTTCCTGCGAAGCGATTCATCTCTTTGCCCTTAGATTCTCCAGGCTTTCCTGGCTTCTATCAACCCGCAACCAACAACCAGAAACCATCAACCGGCAACAGCATCCTGCCTGTCTTTTTGACAATTCGGGCTTCAACCACCTCCATTAGCCCCCCTGTTGTGCCATTATTTCCTGAATAAAACGCCGGATTTCCGGTGGCATAATGATTGAAAATGAAGGTTATTCGAATCAAACAATCTAAAATCAATTCCAATGGGAAAAATTATAGGCATCGACCTCGGTACGACCAACTCCTGTGTAGCAGTGATGGAAGGCAGCGACCCGGTCGTCATTCCGAATGATGAAGGTGCACGCACCACACCTTCCGTTGTTGCATTCCTGCAAAACGGTGAACGCAAAGTGGGTGCTCCTGCTAAACGACAGGCGATCACCAATCCGAAAAACACCATCATGTCCATCAAGCGCTTCATGGGCAGAAGGCATGATGAGGTGGGCAGTGAACTGCGCTATGTTTCCTATGATGTGAAAGCCGGTGAAAACAACACCGCCCGTGTGCAGATCATGGACCGCATGTACACGCCGCAGGAAATTTCCGCCATGATTCTTCAGAAGATGAAGAAGATCGCAGAAGATTACCTCGGCCAGCCGGTGACGGAAGCGGTGATCACCGTGCCAGCTTACTTCAACGACTCACAGCGGCACGCTACCAAAGAAGCCGGTGAAATCGCCGGGCTCAAGGTGCTGCGCATCATCAACGAACCGACGGCAGCCGCCCTCGCTTATGGTTTGGATAAGAAACACAAAGACGAAAAGATCGCCGTCTATGACCTCGGCGGCGGCACGTTCGATATCTCTATCCTCGACCTCGGCGATGGCGTGTTCGAAGTGAAATCCACCAACGGTGATACGCATCTCGGCGGTGACGACTTCGACCAGGTGGTGATTGCATGGCTTGCGGAAGAATTCAAAAAAGATGAACCCGCCATTGATCTCACGAAAGACCCGATGGCATTGCAGCGGTTGAAGGATGCAGCAGAGAAAGCGAAGATCGAACTGAGTTCTTCTTCCGAAACGGAAATCAACCTGCCTTACATCACGGCCGTTGACGGCGTTCCCAAGCACCTGGTGAAAAAACTTTCACGCGCCAAGTTTGAGCAGCTCGTGGACCACCTCGTGCAGCGTACTCTCGAGCCGTGCAAGAAGGCACTCGCTGATTCCGGTTACAGCGCTTCGCAGATTGATGAAGTGATTCTCGTGGGCGGTTCCACGCGCATCCCGAAGATCCAGGAAGTGGTCGAAAAGTTTTTTGGCAAGAAGCCGCACAAGGGTGTGAACCCTGATGAAGTGGTGGCCGTAGGTGCTGCCATTCAGGGCGGCGTGCTCGGCGGACATGTGAAAGACGTTCTGCTTCTCGACGTAACTCCGCTTTCACTCGGTATTGAAACCCTCGGCGGTGTGATGACGAAGCTGATTGAATCGAACACGACCATCCCGACCAAGAAATCGGAAACATTCACAACGGCGGCCGACAGCCAGCCCTCGGTGGAGATTCATGTGCTGCAGGGCGAACGCCCCATGGCGCGCGACAACCGCACCATCGGACGGTTCATGCTCGATGGCATTCCGCCCGCACCGCGCGGCATTCCGCAGATTGAAGTTTCGTTCGACATTGACGCGAACGGCATCCTCAACGTAAGTGCGAAAGACAAAGGAACGGGTAAGGAACAAACGATCAAGATCCAGGCATCAACCGGCTTGAGCAAGGAAGAAGTGGAGAAGATGAAACGCGATGCCCGCGACAACGAAGCGGCCGACAAGGAAGCCCGCGAGAAAGTAGACAAGCTGAACACAGCTGACGGTCTCATCTTCCAGACGGAGAAACAGCTGAAGGAATTCGGCGAAAAGATTCCGGCAGATAAGAAGGCGGTGATTGAAGGTGCGCTTGCAAAGCTGAAAGACGCTCACAAAATCCAGGATGTTGCCGGAGTGGATGCAGCGCTGACTGAACTCAACAATGCATGGCAGGCCGCTAGTGAAGACCTGTACAAAGCGCAGCAGCAGCAACCACCGCAGGGCGGACCAGAAGCAGGCGCACAGCCCGGCGGCGATGGCAAAACCGAGAACGTGCAGGACGTGCCGTTTGAGGAAGTGAATGATGAGAAGAAGTAAGCGACCAACGCGTCATTGCGTGCATGAATAACCGTCATTGCGAGCGGAGCGAAGCAATCCCCACGAATCAGGAGATTGCTTCGTCGTTTCACTCCTCGCAATGACGAAATGATACAGCCCCGGTTCAGAAATGAATCGGGGTTTTTACTCACTCTTCGCTTAACTTTGATTCGATAAACAAGAAGTGGATTGGCGAGGACGCCAACCACGGACAGAAGTAATCAGTCCCGGTTACTTTCTGTAATTTTCACCTTCAGACATGGAAACCTGGTTCGGCCAATAAGTGTAAGACCAGCCAACAAAAAAGAGAAAGATTTTTATTATGGATCCTAAGAAGAGAAAAGTGGTTTCGCTTCCTGAATACAGAGGAGACCTGAGCAAACTATTCGATTTTAATCGTCCTATTTCGATGAAGGAAGCATTTGCACTGCACAAGAAACATCAGCAAGTACTCCAAAAGCTGAACAAAGAATTCCGGCAACGATATCGTGAAGAGATGGCAAAATAAAAAAGTTTCCTGTGGATGGTGCGGACACCAACAACAGGAAAAACATGCG
Source organism: Bacteroidota bacterium (assembly GCA_018267315.1). GTDB lineage: Bacteria > Bacteroidota > Bacteroidia > Chitinophagales > UBA10324 > JAFDYS01. Next base: position 8,237 of record JAFDYS010000005.1, read on the forward strand.
AGAGCTTAGCTTTTTTATTTTTTGTGGTCGGTGCGTATACCAACCTGAGTAAAATCTGATTTCATAAAAGAATGTGGATTGGCGAGGACGCCAACCATGGGTAGAATGGATCGGGATTTTTACTTTCATTTCTTTTAACTTTGATTTGATAAACAAGAAGTGGATTGGCGAGGACGCCAACCACGGGCAGAGAAGTAAGCCGCCAACGCGTCATTGCCGGCATGAATAACCGTCATTGCGAGCGGAGCGAAGCAATCCCCACGAATCAGGAGATTGCTTCGTCGTTTCACTCCTCGCAATGACGAAATGATACAGCCCCGGCTCAGAAATGAATCGGGGTTTTTACTCACTCTTCGCTTAACTTTGATTCGATAAACAAGAAGTGGATTGGCGAGGACGCCAACCACGGACAGAATCGGAAACATTCACTACAGCCGCCGACAGCCAGCCCTCGGTGGAGATTCATGTGCTGCAGGGCGAACGTCCCATGGCGCGCGACAACCGCACCATCGGACGGTTCATGCTCGACGGCATTCCGCCGGCGCCTCGCGGCATTCCGCAGATTGAAGTTTCGTTCGACATTGACGCGAACGGCATCCTCAATGTGAGCGCGAAAGACAAAGGCACGGGCAAGGAACAAACGATCAAGATCCAGGCATCAACAGGATTGAGCAAGGAAGAAGTGGAGAAGATGAAACGCGATGCGCGCGAGAATGAAGCCGCGGACAAGGAGGCCCGCGAGAAAGTGGACAAGATGAACACGGCCGACGGACTCATCTTCTCTTCTGGCGCGCGCATGCCGCTGAGATTTGTGCCGTGGCGTGCGCGTGCCCACTTAGCGCACGGTTTCCCTATATACTAACGTCGAGCGCGAATGTCGCGCAAGCTTTGCGCGTGAGCATTCGCATTCATTGAGTTTGACTAGGTTTGCAACAGTTGTCCATCCAATGAAGCGGCAATCATCAAACAGAAAGAAAAGAATTTCGAAGAAAACATTTTCTAAACAATATGTAGTTAGCCTACCTGAATTCAAAGGCGATCTTTCAAAGATCTTCGACTTCAAGCATCCTATCTCAATGGATGAAGCTCACAAGTTAACTAAGCGAGGTTCTTAACTACTTAATCAACTCCAAGTCGAGCGCGAATGTCGCGCCGGCTATTGTGAGTAAGCCTTCGCGTTCGCGAAGTTTTGATGGCATTGTTGGTCTTTGCAAAGGCACAAGCAAGAGGCAGATAAAAACTTCTCCCCTCGCACTGTCTCCCTTGCGAAGCTTGGGGAAAGGACGCCTCAAAGCAAAGCATCCCGGTCCCCTATCGGGAGACCGGGCTGAGGAGAAAAAACTGCACACGCGCTCTTGACAAGTTATTTTTTCCAATCTTTATGATTCAAATAGGGATACCCACCATGAAACCGTATTCAGTCGCCGCATGCCTCACCGCACTAGTATTGCTGCATACCGGTTGCGGTAATAACTCCGGCAACCCATCAGCATCCCAAAACATTACTGCAACAGACTCCATAATCAGGAGTGATTCGCTCCCTGCATCGGAGGCCACGGCAACCGCCGCCACTGCAACCCGGGCGGAAACCGGAGTAATCATTAATGGTACAATGCTCGATGAACAACAGGTTGCAGCATTAAAAAAGCTATATGGCGTGGAACCCAAAGCCGGCAATTACTGGTACGATTCAAAGAGCGGTCTGTATGGCGTGGTAGGATATGGAGCATACGGATTCATGCGGGCGGGTCACCAATTCGGTCCCATGAAGCGCAATGCTTCGGCAGGAAACACTTCTGTTTTGGTTAATGGCCGCGAATTGCCTGAACCCGAATGGCTCGTATGGAGCCAACTTCTGGGAGCAGTGATTGCTCCGGGTGCATATTGGCTTGATGAAAATGGAAATGCCGGAAATGAAGGCAACCCCGTTCCCACAGTAAATCTTTATGCAGCAGCACAGACGAATGGTTCCAGTGGCGGAGGAGGAGATAATTTTTGGACGAGCCGATTCAGCGCCGGCAACTATAACGCTGACAATTCACAGGGATATGTGAGTGTGCCCGGTTACGGACCTGTTGGATACGGATTCTGATTTATGCTTGCCGTTTTGTCGTTAAGGCCTTGCAAACGGATATCTGCCAGTGCGAAAAAATGATGATCTCTTCTGTCCACCTCACACCAAGCACGAATGTCGCGCCGGCTATTGTGAGTAAGCCATAGTGTTCACCAAGTTTTGATGCTGTTGTTGGTCAATGAAAAGGCAACAGCATGTGGCTGACCAACAACTGAAGTACATGAAATCATAAGAACTGTTGGTCTGGTCTGACTTTTTATCCATTGGAAGATCAATAGAACGGATAGAAGTGTATTGGCGAAGACGTCCATCACGGACAAAAGAAGTGAATACGGCCTGCACTTCAGGTCATCGTCAACGAATACAACTCCACCTCTCTTTCTTTTCCCTTCAGGCGAACGGCGCCAACGGCATTCGCAACAAACTGCGACGGCATGGAAAAGGTTTTCAGCAAATGAGATGATGCGAGCACCTCGCTCTTGAGTTCATGACACATGCTTTGAATTCTGGATGCCGTATTCAATACATCTCCTGAATAAGTGATGTCGCGTTTGATGATGCCAATTTCACCCACCACCACCTGACCCGAATGAATACCGGCTTTAAAGGTGGGTACCAACCCGAACTTCTTCATGTATTTATTCTTTCTCGCGTTGATTTCCTTCTTCATATCGAAAAAGCACAGGACGCAACGGTTATCTCTTTGATCGCCAAGAGTGGGCCAGGCGATAATGATGCCGTCGCCGAGATATTGATAAATCTCTCCGCCGTGATCCAGAATGGAATTGGTGATATCGGAAAAGAACTCTTTGAGTAAATCATGATAATGTTCGTTTCCGAGATTTTCGGCGATGGTGGTGGACGAATTAATATCCAGAAACATGAAAATGCGGTCTTCAGTTTTCGGTGTATAGTATTTGCCCCGCACGATTTTCCAGAAAACGCCCGGCCCGAATTTGTTGAGTATTTGCAGCATGAGCTGCTCCAGTGCAATGACCGGGAAGATTACAAAGAATACCGGATTGACGCGGTGAAAGAACAGTTCATTGAAAAGTGCGACGGAAGCGGGATCCGTGATCGGCTTTCCTGTCAAACTCATTACATAAGGAATCAGGAAAATGATGCTCACCGCCATCACCACCGTAAATACGGTAAGAAGAAGCGCCAGGATGGTGTACCCGTAGGGTTTGTCGCTGAAGCGATCCTGAATGTAATAGACCATGAAGGCGCCGATTAGTCCGCCGACAATAATTCCGGCTATTACATTCCAAAGCAGCTCCGTTGAAAAACTGTAAGATGCCGACACCTTTTCAACCGTCGGTATCTGGAAAAGAAAATAGTTGTAAACGGAGGTGAGTGCGTTGGCAACGACGGTGGTAAGCATCACGGCCAGCCATTGAAAGAATTTGATTGCGCGTCTTCCTTTCATGATAATTTTTGTAGTGCCATGAAGTTAGAAATATCTGAACAGCACATGAATTTCATTTGGAAGAAGTCAGCGGGGTATTGCTGCATCCCTCTCCGGTCAAAGTCTCTGTTTTGTCGAATTAGCAAAATACTTTGCCATTCAAGCAATGAACCCAACATAGCTTTGAGTGATAAAATCACGCTGCCATGGCTCAAGCTATTCCGGTATTCAGAATATTTGATTACAGCAAGGCGATAGAATTTTATAATGGCTGGCTTGGCTTTCACGTTGACTGGGAAGCCAAACCGGACGATACGCCTGCTTACCTCCAAATTTCCTTGCAGGGAATCGTATTGCACCTCTCGGAACATCACGGCGATGGTTCGCCCGGTGCACATGTTCACATTGATGTCTTTAGCGGACTCAGGGAATTTCATCAGCAACTTCTGAACAAAAATTATAAATACATGAGGCCCGGCATTGGCCCCGCTACCTGGGATGAGAAGACTCTTTGCATGGAAGTGATTGATCCGTTCGGAAACAGATTGACGTTTACGGGAGAATAGTTTCATCCACTATTTCTTCACCCTATTCCGGCGCGCATGCCGATGAGCTTTTGTGCCGTAGCGAAAGTGTTCCCCCTCTGCATTATACTCAACTGCCACCCAAGCAAGAACAAGAAAGTTTGATGTCTTCAAATTTGTCCATTGATCATTTCTAATATCCATTCATCCCCTTATTTGGGGATTGACAGAGGTAATACGGCAGGATAGGTTTGTATTCAGAATAAAAGATGAACACAGCCGAAAGTATTAATACACCGATACCCTAATCTTTTTAATCCATCCATAGCCATGAAAACCATTTTCATTTTTGCCATTGTTGCAACCTTCGCTTCATCTGCCTCGCAGGCACAGTTCTCCTCATTCGGAGTATCAGCAGCAGGCGGTCTGTCATTCATTTCGCTCAAATCCTCTGAAGACATTTCTAACATGTCGCTTCATGATAAGCCCATGCCGGCATTTCAGGGTGGAATATTCGCCACCTTTCAGTTAACAAAAAAGTCAGGACTTGAATCCGAACTGAACTATCTGTTGCAGCAAGGCCGGACTAAGGCAGACTTCTCTCCTCTTTGGATTGTCCTCGCACCATATGAACAATACCCTGGCTCCGGAACTGATGTATCCACAAACACCATAAGTTATCTGACCCTCCCCGTACGCTATACGTACCGCTTCGGTAGTCTCACTCTGATGGCCGGAATTCAGACGGGAATCATGCTAAATGGACGTGGCCGGAGCGAAGCTGTCATTTACGCCCCCGACACCACTTTTTATTACGCCAATGATTATTCCCTGGATCACCTGCATCCGTTTGACTTTGGTATTTCACTGGCGGGAAGACAAGAAATATTCGAGCGCTTCTTTGTCAACATCAGTATCTACCGTTCGCTAATTAGCTTGCGCGAACCTGACTTAGCGACTCATTCACAGAAGAACTTCAACGCACTAATAGGAGTGAGTTACTCGTTCATCCCGTCAAATAAAAAAAGATAAGGAGTTATCCGGCTTGCACATGACGTTGAGATATTGCTCCGCAGGGCGGCGCGCGTGCCCGGATTGGCAAGCGCATCCATGTTGTGGCGCGCGTTTGCAGAAGAGCGATGAACAGCGCTAACACGTGCTCCCTCGATCATGCTCGACTGCGCATGCGCCCTATGACAGGGGAAATCAGATTTACTTCGTAGCCGTGTCACTCGAAGAGGACACGGTGTGTTTAATGCTCCATGTCGGCAACCTTCGCAAGCCAGATACAGCTACGGTAGAAATTAAACCCTTATTGCTTTTTGTACCCGTCCGGAATTTGAAAAAGGGATTCGGGAAGCGCAATGTTTTCTTCAACCGTCACAGGTTCCTTTGTGAAACCCATTTGAGGCCCGAGGGAATAATTCTCCTCTTTAAGTGCAAATCCTTTCCAGAGCCAGTAGGTCACTTTAGATTGTGAATTCTCATATACTTCACATTGCTTTCCCAGTAATGTTTCATTGGGTTTCTTCATGTAACCTCCTTGTTTACGTTGCTCCGGTGTTGAATAGGAAATTACAGGAGGCTCCGTCGACTTTTGCCGTACTGGTGAAATGAAATACGATTTACTAATATGATTGATGGTAGTGCATTGGTCGGCCTTCCAGATGACAGTGGATTTCTGGGCGACCAGGCCATTCGGTTTATCGGAAATCACCACTACCGTACTTCCATAACTATCGATGTAAATGGTTTCAGTGCCGGAATAAAGTTTATAACCGGAAATCCTGAAATCAAACTTTGCGCTCTTAAACGGATAAATTTTCCCACTCTTAATGTTCACGGTTGATGCGATGTCTTTTTGTGTTTGATCGACTATTTCCTGCTGTGAAGCCGCTTCTTCAGCTGAAGGATGATCACGATTAAACTCCACTACCTGCTTGCGATTATCTGCCGTCATTGTTAATGTCCTATCCACCGTTTTTCCATCTTTCATCAGTTTGAGTTTTACTTCTGACTTCGGAGGATTGCCCATGGCTTCAATAACAATTGAGAAGTCTTCCGAGAATCGTTTCTGCCATCTGTCACCATACTTCTTCTTGCAAAAATCTACGATTGACTTTGCTTCAGTGTTGTTTACCATAACCAGCAGATACCATTCATTGTCCACCATTACATAGGGATTGTCCTGCAACCATTTCACCGCTGTAAAAGGAGTATATCTTGGTAGAGGCTCCTGGGCTGAAACATTCAGGAATACTGAAAACATGAACAGGGATGAGAGAAATCGTTTCATGCGGGTTTATTTACCGTGAATCAAATTGACTATTGCGATAACGGCAATTTAGCTTCGCGATACGAACTTATGAAAAGAAACGTCCATAAGTCATCGGGAAATCAAATTTCACAAATTTATTATGTCAGAGGAATGTCTTTCCGCTACACCTCCTCTCGTAAGCGCTTTTGGTATTGTCACGTCGGGCGTGAAAATCGTGCCGATTCTTGTGAGTAGGCACTCGCGTTTGTCAAGATTTGATGCCGTTGACAAGTCCCAAGGTTGGCCTGTGCAACGGAAAAAGTGAGTGGCAGACCAACAACAGTGCAGATGAAATCGTAAGAACTGTTGGTCTGACCTAATTACTTACCTGTACACGCACACGCAGCGGCTAAATCACAGACGGAGTTTGTTTCACTACTCCGGTGTGTGATTCAACCTTTTGAATTCCCCATGCTCAGTAGAGAAATTGCTCCCACACAATTTTACCGTCTTTTACGCGGTACGTGCAGATTTCTTCGATTGTTCTTCTTCCTTGTCCGGTTATGGTCACATCCATATTCCAGGCAATACTAAAATACTCACCGGCCACAACAGGATCCGAGATGTGCCCGCCATGAAATTCTTCAATCATGGCTGCGAACTGGTGGCCCTTTTCTTTTACTGCCTGTTTGCCTTCCACCAGTTTCCAGTAAGTTGAATTGGGTTCTTCGCTTATCACATCATCGCTGTGCAATTCTTCGCCGGCTTCCAGAATTTTTCCTTCGCGGCAAAGCTCAACCAGGCGTTGAGCTACATCGGATGTTGAAAGTGGTTGCTGCTGAGTACTCATTGATTTTTGGTTTTGAACTTGAAAAAATGATTTTAAGTCAGTGCAAAATGACAAGTACAAGATGACCTGATGAAGAACTCGCCGTTATGAAATCATTGTTTCCTGATTGAATGGGGCATTGGCATACGGATGTATTTGCAAGAATGTATTTATTACAGTTTTATTGAATCCGGTAACGATTTCATCAAACTGGTGTCACAATTAGGTTTAGCCAGCCCCCTACTTTTGCCAAGTGAAGTTGAGATATGCCTTAGCCGCTTATACAATGGGAGCATTTCTCATCCTAAGTTGCTTCGCCTTCTTCCTTTATGAATCGTATGCCAAGCCGGAACCGCATGTAGTTTTGTATTCGAGCGAAATAGTCCCCATACTCTCCAAAAACTGCACGGGCTGCCATAGCGGTGCTACCCCTTCAGGCAATCTTGATTTCACTAACTACGATGCCGTGTATATTACCGTGATTAGCCATACATTAATAGATACTGCGGGCAACCTGCCTTCCTGCTGCCGGCAAGCGAAACTGGATAAAACGGTGAATCAAAAGTTTGCACGATGGATAAGCGAAGGAGCGCTGTATAATTGATTCCTGATTTCTGCCTGCATGCTCCCCAGGTGACTTATTTCTATTTCATAGTTTTCTGCACCTGATATTTTCATTTCGAAGATTCACAAATGCAGATAATTTTGCCGCAACAATTTCACACCGCATGCATCCTGAAGAACAAGCCGCCATCCTCGTAAATTTTTTCAAGACGAAAAATCAAAATGATGAAAACTACAGCCAGCAGAATGCCGTAGCCGATGCACTGCAATACACGAAAGATAGAATGCTGGGCTTCATGCCTGAGTCTGATGAGATGAAGTATTGGCAAGACGTAAAGACCAACATTGAAAACTATTCAATGGTGGCGCCTAAGCTACTGGTTGATGTATTTTTTGCGAGGAAAGCTTTTAATAAGCGTTTCACTTACTGAGGCGAGTGCATTAGGTTGATGCCCTGGTTGGTCTTTGCAAATGCAACAGCAAGTGACAGACCAACAAACGAAGTGGATGAAATCGTAAGAGTAGTAGGTCTGGACTAAATTTTTACCCATAAAAGACTAAAAGAGGCCAATGAAGTGGCTTGGCGAAGACATTCGCTGCGCACAAAAATGCTGATCGGACTTTTTCCATTGCCAAGTTCTGGGATCACACAGAGGTATCACTCTAAATATCTCATGAAGGCATTGGTTCAAATGACAATAAGGTGGTTGAATCTTCCTGTTGCTACAAATAATGCAAGCAGCATAATGATCACATTCTTTGGAATGTCACGTGCCTCTTTGTGACGTATGTGTTCTGCAATCGCGAATAACATAACCAGGCACAAGGAAGCGGCGGCGACGGAAGTAAGAAAAGGGAGAACACCCGTGAGCCATGGCAGTACAAGACCCAGACCTATCAGCAATTCTGAAACGCCGACAAAACGAATGAATTTTTCTGAGTTTCGGGTTGTCCATGATAGCTTGTTCAGCTTTTCAATTGGTAAAAAACTTTTCATCACTCCGAGAGTGAACATCATGGCGGCTAAAATTCCCTGTACGATCCAAAGTGCGGTATTCATGATTAAGATTTCTATTTGTTAGAAAACGGAAAAGACCCTTCAGGGTCTTTTCCGTTTTGAATTGACATTATGCGGCCGATGCAGCGCCTTCTATTTTCGGTGCGAAAGCTTCATTAATCAGTATTGACGCCTGCTGCAACTTTTCTCTTCTCACACTGTATTGTTCTTTCAACTCGCTGATGCGTTTTTGCAAACGTGCTTTCCTTTTTTCTCTCGCACTCTTCATCTGCTGTTCCATCTTTTCCACTTTCACGGCCAGCTCCTTGTTCACTTCATTCAGCTTCCTGTCGATCTGTTGCTTTGTGATTTGTGCTTTCTCCTTCAGATTGGTGAGCGCCTGGTTCATTTTAGCTTTGTCGGCATCCATCGCGTCTTTCATTTCTTCTCTCCATTCGTTGTATTCAGCCACAAGCGCTTCCGATTCACGCTTCAGCTGATCGTCTTCCACTTCACTGCGAAGGCGGCGGAACACAATGCCGTTCAGTTCTCCAAGCTTTGTATCTACCGGCACCGTCCAGCTTTCATCTATTTCAGCGATGAGCGCCGATTTTCCTTTTTGCAGTTTCGAGGAAACTTCATTCACGAAGTCCACATTTACATTGTCGCGGTCAATGTCGAATGCCAGACCCGCCATGGCACCGGTGCCTGCTCCTATCACGAGGCCGACAGGACCTGCCACCAAGCCAATGAGACTTCCGACGAACAACCCGATGGCAGTACCTGCGCCGTTGTTGTCTGCAGCTTGCTGAAGGTTTACTTTTCCATTTGCATCAGTACTCACCACCGCATTTGCATACAAAGTGATGTCACCGTTGTTGTTCAGTTCTTTGAGGGCGCTCTGACCCTGGAATGCCTGTGTTTCGGTGTCGAAAACGGCTACTAACATTTTTTCCATTTTGTTTGATTTTTAAGAGTTAAACAATTTTTTGAATTTTCCATTTGTATCAGTCATGCTATTAAGCATGTCCAATTTCTTTTTGAAAGGTTCCGGTAATCCTGCTTTCAATGCCGGCTTCGAATTTCTTGATGTCACTTTTTACTGCTCTGAGCTGCAAGGCAAGCACAATACTGAAGATACCACTCACTATGAATGCGTATCCTGAATAGGTGATGATGCCCAGTGCACCTATTGCAGGATAATATAAGGTGAGGAATGCCAGTGCAAACAATATGATGCCGCCGATGAGCACCCATCCCCATCCTTTGATGCCGATGGAATTCAATTCAATGGATGCGCCGATAAGATAAATACCCCGGAACAGGAGGTAGAAGCCGACAAAGAAGGGAAGCGTAGCCATCGTGATGAAAGGAAAGATCATCAGGAAGGTACCGAGAGCAAAATCCAGAATGCCTGAAACCAAAGTCCAGCCCCAGTTTTTCATGGAGTGTCTTTCAGAAACGGCAAAAACGATCTGGCTCAGGCCTGTGCCCGCCATTATCAGGCTAAACAGAAAGCTTAAGCCAATGTAGGTGGCTGCAGGGTTCGCAAAAATGATGATACCTGTTGCAAGGCTTATGAGTCCGACAATTAAAAACCACCACCAGTTTTTGATTTCGTGTTTGATACTGTTTACTAAAGTTGTCATTGCTAAAGGTTTTTGAGGTTAAGAATTATGATTCAATTTGAATGTAAATGAGAATGCAAAGCTACCGGTGGGCCATGGCTGGATGCAATGAACGCGATCAAGAAAACTCTTGATCTAAATCAATAATTCTTGCAGGAACTAATTCTGTATTGTAATTCTTTTGCGCACGCGGCTCAGCGTTTCAGGAGTAAGCCCCATGTAAGATGCAATCATGTGCTGGGGCACCCGGTGTATGATGTCAGGAAAATTTGTTAAGAGTTCTTTATAGCGGTCTTCGAGGCTAAGGCTGATGACGGATGTTATTCTTCTTTCCAGTTGAATATAGGCTTCGGATGTTTTCAGAAAAATAAACTCCTGGTATTTTGCAGAAAGCTTCCGCAATTCGTCGCTTGCTGACCGGGTAATAATCACCAGCTCTGAATCTTCAACCGCATCAATATGGTAACCGGAAGGTTCGTTGGTAATAAAACTGTACAAGTCGGTGATGAAGTATCCGTCTGTCGCGAACACGATGATGTTCTCTGCGCCGTCATCGCCCAGGCGATATAAACGCATCACGCCTTTCTCGACAAAGGCAACACAATTGCATACGTCACCTTCCTGCAACAGGTATTGCCGCTTACGGAGTTTTTTTACGGTAAGATAACTTTTGATGAATTCCTGCTCTGCGGCAGTCAGAGGAACCGTTTCATTAAAATGTTGGAAGTAGCGTTCAAACATGACCAACACAAAATAATTCAAGCCGTGATTGCTTCCGCATCAACCACTCAAAAATAAGCAACGTTCGCATTCGTCGAACGTCTTGCTCGGCGCTTATGTCGAACTGGCTAATTTGAGCAAACCGTTGCATTAAGCAAGTTTGATGTCGTTATTAGTCTTTGCAAAGGCAATAGCGAGTTGCAGATCAACAACTGAAGTATATGAAATCACAAAAGTTGTTGTTTTGGCCTGACTTCTAACTCTGTCGAGCGCGAATGTCGCGCCGGCTAATGTGAGTAATTCATCGGACGAACGGGCAGCCCTAAGCCATTTCCTTGTGGATGGTTCCGGCACCCGCGGCACCAACTGAAATAATTCAGCGCATCTGCATCCGCACAACAGATGCATCATCTTTGAACCAGAAAGGGAGCTGATGCCTTCCTTCCATCTGATTCCACCAAGAGCAGGTATAGTCCATCCGGCCATGCGGCTACCTCCACCGTGACTTCAACGGATAACAAACTTTCTTTCTTCATCATCAACCTCCCGGCGGCATCATACACCGAGATGCTATATGAATCACCTGTGAATGGAGCCGAAACCCGCAGCATTTCCGCTGTGGGATTTGGCAACAGATTTAATGAAGTGATTGAATTCAATGCAGCAACTGCAACAGGTGAAATATTCTGCCAGTAGATTTCATCAAAACTGAACCCATCAGAAGCATGATGGTGAACCACCTGACAAAGCGGTTCCGGATAATTCACTACAAAGAATTTATAACTCGTGTCATTAGTATAGGTTGGCGTAGGGCTGTCAGCCATCGTGTCCATCCGCACTTCGCGCACGCGCAGGCAATTGGGAAATACGCCGGTGGGAAGAATCAGTGTACCATATCCGTCTGCGGTCACTTCAACCGAGCCGCTGTTGTAGCCCACCAGCAAGCTGGCATAGTATGTATCAGAGAAGGAGTCGCCGAATGAAAAGGGGTAACGAAGAATGTCGCGGGGGTTTGAGTAAATCCGTTTCGATCCATATGCCTCATAACCCCATGTAGTGTAATAGCTGTCATCATTGGTGAAGTAACTATAGATGTCGATGGAATTAAAATCGTAGTTGAGCGTGGCCACATTGGCTTGCTGGAAATCGTTGGCATAGGGCGTGATGTCAACGGATATACCGGTGTAATCCGTCGTTTGCAGATCATCAGAGAGCGCAGAAAAATCCCAGGTCTGATTGGCACCGGCATTGCCTTCGCTTACTGTGGGGTTTACGTCAACATACAGTTGAACAAACGATCCGTTCTGAAAGCCGCAGGCCTTGTTGAGAACGGGTTGGGCCCCGGCTCCTGCATGCAGGAGGAAGCCGCAAATGAGCATTGAGTGAAATTGTTTCATGGCAAATCATTTTGTGTACGACACTCTAAGTAACGGGAGAGTTACACACGCATGAATCATTTTCGACAGAAGCAGAAAAAGTTTACACCAACACCGCGAATTACCGCATCATCATAAAACATGCGTTGGTGAACGGTGACTTTTTCAGCTCAGTGAAAGCATTAACCATTTATAGGGAATTGCATCACAACGGGCAATTGCACATCTTTGTCAGGGGCCGTAAATGCAATCGCTGCATACGGCGCCACCTGGCCGGTTCAGCCATCATTCCTTACTAAACCTTCAACCAGATGAAACAATTGCTGCTGATTCTCCTCAGCACTGCCTGCTGCCACACAGCGCTGAAAGCACAAACCTTTAGTTACGCAACAAGCGCGGGTTACAATAACGGCGACTTCGGAGCCGATGTGATTTCCGATGAGGAAGGTAACGTGTTTGTCACCGGAAAATTCAGTGATTCCATCAGGTTCGGTTCCCTGCCCGCACTCATTTCATCAGGGTCCACCGATATTTTCCTGGTCAAGTTTAGTGCATCCGGCACGGCACAGTGGGCAAAGAAGTTTGGAGGTACCAGCGCTGACCGCGGAACCGGTGTGAAAGTTGACCATAGCGGCAACATTTACTTGTGCGGCGATTTCCAGGGAACCGCTTCGTTCGATAGTTATTCGCTCACCTCTGCGGGTGGCAATGATATTTTCGTTACAAAACTGAACAGCAGCGGCACCGCACAGTGGGCCATCAAAGGCGGCAGCACTCTCGGTGATGATCATGCAGCAGGCATTGATGCAGACAACAACGGAAATGTTTTTATGGGAGGAAATTTCTCCGGCATCGCTAACTATGGAAACAATATTTCACTCACCAGTACCATTCATCCGATCTACCAGACTTATTCAGTGGATGCTTTCCTTGCCAAATATAACAGCAGCGGTACCTGCCAATGGGCAAAGAAAGGAAGCAGTTACCAGGCCGATAACTGTTTCGGCATTGCCACAGATCAAAATGGGAATTCCTACATCACCGGTTTTTATGGACAAACGGCTGACTTCAGCGGAGTAACGATGCCCTTTCAGGGAACGGTTGATTTGTTTGTAGCAGGATACAACACCGGCGGCGATTTGATTTATATCACGTCACCGCCTTCCATTTCTTCATTTGACAATTATGAAGCGGGCTATGAAATCGTGATGGACGATGAAGGCAAAAATTTTTATGTGACAGGTATCTACGACGGATCACTGGTTTTTGGCCACGATACCATTACGAATCACGGCAGCTATGATATGTTCATTGCGAAATACAGTACGGCCACGGGCGAGGCGGAATGGGCGCGTAACAGTTTCAGCACCCAATGGGAAGATGGCAGAGGTATCGCCCTCGATCAAAACGGCAACGTGTACGTCGCCTTTCATTATTATCACAGCGGTACACCGCCGTTTCCGCAAGTAACATTTACCAGTGCCGGGTATTATGATCCCGTGGTAGTGAAATACACCGGCTGCGGAGAGTTTGTGTGGGCAAATCGCGGCGGCAGCTCCAGCTATGATTATATCGGAGGGCTGGCCATGGGCAGTGATTCTAAACCGTGGCTTACCGGTTCTTTCGGAAACACGGCCACCTTTGGCAGCTACCCGTTGTCACACTCCGGCGCCATCGGTGCAGAAGATTTTTATCTCGTGCAACTGCAAAGCGACCTGATCACCGGCAGCGTGAGCGACACCTCCTATTGTGCCGGCGTAAGCGTGGCGGTTCCGTTCATCACAAACATCTCATTCAATTCAGGCAATGTTTTCACAGCGGAACTGAGCGATCAGAATGGCTCATTTGAAAATCCGGTTTCAATCGGTACACTAAATGGAACTGCTTCAGGAACGATTAATGCCATCATTCCGCCCAACACACCGGAGGGAATGCACTACCGCATCCGGGTTGTGTCGAGTGATTCGGTCAGGAATGGCGGAGATGCTGGCCTCGATCTGGCTATTCACGGCGTGCCAAGTGTCACCATTTCTGCCAATGGAAACACGACGCTTTGCAGCGGCTCTTCGGTTCAGCTTAATGCAACAGGAAATGGGTCTACCACTTTCCAATGGTTTAAGAACGGAAACATCCTTGCCGGCCAAACATCCACTGCATTTACGGCATCAGACGGCGGTGATTACACCTGCGTGATCACGAATGGTTATGGCTGCTCCTTCACTTCAAACAGCATTACTGTAATTGTCAATCCCAAACCGGCAGCTAACATCTATCCCGGGGGGGCCACTACCTTTTGCACGGGCGGCAGTGTCACATTCACCTGTAATACCGGAAACAACTTTTCCTATCAATGGCAGAAGAATGGCAATAACATCAGTGGTGCCACAGGCACGTCATACACCGCCACCACATCGGGCGATTACACGATTATAATCACCAATCAATACGGTTGCTCAACTACTTCATCAGTTACTACAGTAACAGTTAATGCCAAACCCGCTGCAGTGGTGACGGCGGCCGGTCCCACCACATTCTGTTCAGGCAGCAGCGTGGTGCTGAATGCAAACACCGGTAACGGCCTCGCCTATCAATGGCAAAAAAACAGCGCCAATATCAGCGGGGCCACGTCATCATCTTACCAGGCAAGCAACAGCGGAACATATCGCGTGATTGTTTCCAATGCATCCGGTTGCAGCAAGACTTCCAACAGTGTGGGCGTCACCAAAAATCCCACTCCTTCCGCCACCATTGCCGCAAGCGGCCCTACTACCTTTTGCCTGGGCGACAGCGTGATCTTCACTGCTAATGCGGGCCCGGGGCTTAGTTACCAATGGAAAAAGGATGCGGCAAACATCATCGGCGCAACCAATATCTCCTACACTGCAAAACTTGCGGGCAACTACAAAGTGCAGGTTACCAATCAGTATAGCTGTAAAAAAACCTCACCGGGAATTACAGTAACTGTGAATTGCAGAACGGAGGAAAAGGTGATGGCAGATAGGCCAGTCATTTATCCGAATCCATCCACAGGCGTCATTTACATGACTGCGCTTACAGGTTGGATGAATTCACGAATTGAAGTTCTGAATCTGGTAGGGGCCTGCATCTATAAAAATGAAGCGCTCAATGAAAACAGGATTGATCTCTCTGCCGTTCCCGCCGGATATTATATCGTGCGGCTGACAGGCAGTAAGGGCAGCTTTATTATGCCACTGGAAATAGTGAAATAACGGCAACATTCAGGAATGAAACACATGCCGGTGAAGCATGAATGATCCGCGCAATCATTCGCATATGGGGATTTATGAAACAACCGTTGGACGGAAGATGCACTTTCGGAACCTTACACTGGCGGATGACAAAAATGAAAAGGCATCATTAAGTCAATTTGTCGGGTAAAGCAAGGTCTACTGACGGCGGTCATAAGCGGGCGTCTCTGCAAAACATATCTTCACACAAAACAACCAGCTATGAAAAACATCATTGCGGCCATATCACTTGTGGTTCTCGGTTTCATGCTTCAGGGCTGTCCGTACGAATCAGCTGTTCCCATTGATCAGCCCTCCATCAAAATCAACCCCGCACTGCTCGGCACCTGGTTTTCGCGCGACGATGGCGGAAATAAGCATTACGAGGTAACTCAAAAAGATGTATACCATTACAGCATCCGGGAAACAGACGGATCGCAGGATAATTTTTATGAAGCGTATCTTTCTGATGTGAGCGGCGCATCATTCATCAACCTCCGCGCATTGCAGCAGGATTCTGACAAGAACTTCGTGTTTTACAAACTCACCACACCGTCATCTAATGAACTGACGCTGAGTGAAATCACCGATAACGTAGATGAAGTGTTCAGCAGCAGCGCTGATTTGAAGAAATTCATCAAATCGAATATGAAGAACAGTTACTTCTACGGCAGAGATGAAATTCATCTGATCAGAAAGTAAACTTCCTTCTCAGAATTGCCGATGCAGAATCCGTTGCAGAAGTTTCAATAGATAGAAATATCAACCTGATGCGGCGGTCGCCATTATTCATTCACCCATTCACAACTTCAGCAGATAGCCCCACACCTCGGCCCAACCGGAAGCAGGCAGGTTACAGTTTACCGTCGTGCACTTGTGCGCTTGTGTGGTAGAAACATTGGTAGTGAGCAGGTGCGCATTGCCATACGGTGGCTGCTGCGTGTCCACATCAGTTGGTGTTTCAGTAAATCCCATGGCAGTCCACACCGCCTGCTGCTTCACATACGCATCTTGCTTATGCGTGAAGCAGTAATACTTGTTTAATGACAACGAAGGCCAGGTAGAACTCACCCCGGTGCAAACTTCGCGCGGTGCGCTAAAGCAGATCACCCGTTTCACCGCAGGTTTGAAAGAACCGATCATCGCCACATGCATGCCACCGAGCGACCTGCCGGCCAACACCATCTTGTTCCAGGCGATGGTACCGTTCAGTTTTAAGAACTGTCCCCAGCCATCACCCGGATAAGTGATGTTGAGATAGTTAAGCAGCAGCGTAAGTCGCTTAATAATGCAGTTGTTGAGATCAACCTCTGTCATCTCTGAATGATTGACACCATCCATCACTTCTTTACTGTAGTTTTTCAGCGATTCGCTGGTTGCATTGGCGCAGGGATTAGAAATTGTTGTGCTGTTCACATAAGAGAGGGCAATCACATGATAGCCACTGTCACTGGCCTGCTTGTAAAATTTAGAGCAGGCATTGGGATCCATGTAAGTTCCCACCAGGAAAAGGAGCAACACATTTTTGGGTGTGCTCATTGGTGCGGCCACCACATGCGGATAATTGTAGTCAGGATAAATTCCCGTACCGATATCAGACGGAGTGACGCAAATGAAGTTGTATCCCGGTTCCGACAGGTCATCACACGAACCGGTACATGCTGTCTTCGCTGCTGCCGGTGCACCGGGATTTTCATGTTGTAACAGACCGTTGTCCTTGCTGCAGGATAGTAAAGCAAGAAACATGAAAACGGAAATAACTCGTGCCTGATGCTTCATGGTTAATTCATTTTGTCAATTAAAATTAATACACCCTGACTAGTTCGAAGCAATTGTTTGAGCGTGCGCAGTCACACTGAATAAAACACAAGTAGGCCTGAATTCAAAAAAGTGAAGCAGGGATACAAGATGCGCAGCGGAAGTAACTATCATAAGCACCTGCTCCGTCTGCTTCCCCTGTTGTACCCATCGCGCTTACCAGCAGTGAAGCCAATGTGGGCTAACGATTCCCATTCGATATTCTGCTTTGTCATCATGCCTTTCAAAGAACCTTGTGACTGCAGATTATCCACCGGCGAAGCGGGTCTTGAACTTCGCGATTATTAATGGCTTCAAAATGTTTCCAAAAACCGCCTTCCCGATACTGCAAGCTCAAAAAACCGTTGAATAAAACGGGCGCACTTTGTTTAAAACTTGAAACAAATTAAAGGGACATACAGGGTGATTCAACTATCTTCATTCATTAATTCACTCACCCAAAACAACATTCAACATGAACACAAAAATGTTACTTGGAACCGTCGTTGGTGGCATTGCCGCCTTCTTGCTGGGCTGGTTGATTTTTGGCATCGCCCTGATGTCCTATTATGAATCACATCAAATCGCGTATGAGGGCATGACGAAAGATTCACCCAACCTTCCCTTGCTTTTTATTGCCAATCTGTTGTATGCCTCCATCCTCGCAGTAATCATGCACTGGTCAAAAATGACGGGGCTTATGAAAGGCGCGGTGATTGGGGCCGTAATCAGCGGGCTCAACACCTGCTCCATTGATTTATACTTCTACTCCCTGCTGAACTATTTTACAGATTTCACCATCGTTATCGTGGATGTGATTGTCAATATCGTATTTGGCGCGGTGGTTGGCGCCGTGATTGGCTGGATGATGGGAATGGGAAAGAATGAAGCCGCTGCTGCTTCATAGCAGTCATTTCCACCACAAACTTTTCGTCCTGCTGCCCTGACGGGCAGCAGGATATTTATTTCTAATAGTGGTTACATTTCGCAAAAATTCATTTTCATGAAGGTCATTGGATTAACCACTTGTCTTCTTCTGTTATCGCTCCTGTCGTTTGCACAATTACTTTATCTGAGTGCCGGATCAAATCTTTCCTTCACCAATTGTGCTCCGCTGGATTTTGTTGTGCAGCGTTACAATGATACCCGGACCTACCTGAGTGATCCGATGGATGAATTTGATAACATCAGCGGCGTGGGTATCACAGCGGGCATGCTTACCGAGGACGGGCTATTGTTTGAAATGAGATGGGCCGGAAGAAACCAGGTGGTAAGCGCGCAGGGCATTCCGGCGGGTGAAACGCTGCAGGAACGGGATTTGAAACTTCGTGCAAATTCCTATGGCATCGGAATCGGTTATGCCATGCCCAAAGGAAATTTCAGGCCGGGGCTCGACGCATCTATAGATTTCGGCGCCGTTAAAACATATACCCGCACAGGGCAGGCATCAGAAGTAAGCGGAACAGGATACGATGAAATCACCAATGAGATCAACATAGGTGCCACCATGGCCGGCAATATCTTCATCCTCTTCAACAAGGATCAAACGTGGGGCATACTGCTCAAGCCCTATTATCAATACTACTTTTCTAAAAATGATTTTTCAGAACTGAATGCAGCCATCAATCCCAACACGGCTATTGATGATGATCCGGAAGCTCAGGTGGGCAAGCTCAACAATTACGGGGTGATGATCCTGCTGGTGCTTGGCGGAAAATGAGTTGAACGCTCATGCAACAACCGGCGGCTGCAGAGTAACAGGAAATTTCCGGAGTGCGGCTTCACGCAGGTTGGCTGATCGCGTGAACTCATTGTCAAATACTCCCGATGCATTGAACATGATAAATGACTTTAGCCATTCTTTGAATTTGGGATAGAACTCACTCAGCAAACTTTCATCGAAAGGAAATTTGAAGTTCAAGCCCCAGTGAGGCCGGCCTTTTTGAATCTTTAAGAATGTCTGCAGGTATTCAAACAACTCCATTTCTCTTTTGTCATCGTCGGGGTTGAGACTGTTCACACGGAGAATCTCGAGGTAGCACCATTCATTTATCGTTTGCCCGAGATGCTCAAAATAATTGGGAGCCAGATACACTTTCGACGGGCGAACAAACCGCAATGCCATCGGTGAGTTCAAATAGAATCCCCTGCCGCTTTCGGCCTCATGCTGCATGATGCCCGTGATGGCATCCACTACATCCGTGATTTTCTCCACGGGAAAAGCAAACTCGATGGCCGTTCCGATGGGTTTCAGTTTTCCGGAACCTGCATTCCACACTTTGTAACAGGCATCGGTAAAGCCCCCGCCTTTCTTCTGATTGTCATTTTGATTTTTCAGCGCAGCTTCAATCAAACCCACCGGTGGAAATGCCCCGTCATTCGCCAACCGGCGGATGAAACCAACAGAGAGTTTGCTGTTTGAAAAAATCTGCGGCCATAATTTTCTGCGGTTGTCTTTCTTGCCAGAACCCGGATCGTGCGTGGGAGCCGTTTCCTTCAGCATCACCGAAATATTCTTTTTCCCTTTTCGCTTGTATGGGTTCACTTGCAGATAAACAAATTTCTCATCGCTCAAATCAGCCGGCAGCATGCCGCCGTGAATCCGTGCTTTCAAGTCAGCATTCCACCCGGCTTTGATATAGCTGGCCTCTTCGTGAAGCAGGGTGAAAGGTTTCACTTCGAGAATCACTGACCAGATAATACCGAAGCAGCCCATGCTCACCACAGTGGAATAAAAACAATCATCATCCTGGATGAGACTAACCGGAATTTCATTGGCATGCTGCTGAAAGTATTGCGCATGTTTCTGCGGATCGGTGATGCCGTTTGCCGGTTCAATGCGGAAAACCCTCCCGCCTGAAGCCACCAGCACCAGTGAACGGATCATATCATGGTAGGCGCTGTGAATACCACCGCTGCCATGTGTACCGGTTGAGAATGCGCCGGCAAACGCCTGCACATCGCCGCCGCCCATGTTGAACATGCGGCGGTTGCCGGTTACCTTGTTGGTGCCGAATTGAAGGATGTGATTGATGGATTCAATTTTCAACCCGGCGGGAATGTTGGCGTACTGATCTCTGTTTACTGTGGCCTTAAGTAAATCGAGCGGTTGCTGGTCTATGTCGCCGGTGAAGTTGTCGCTGTTGTAACCGGTGCATTCCTTCATATTTACGTAGCAGTGATCGGCCTGATCCACGGTAGAAAATGAATGACACGCCCCGATGCCGCGGATACGTTTCTGATTTTGTTCAGCCCATTGCACGGCATTCACCGTTCCGCGCAGGGAGAGTGGCGAAATAATCTGCACATCATGTACAAAATGCCACGTGCCTGAAGGGTTGCTCACCTTCATGAACGGAGATAACCTGAACTCAAGATTTCCCTGCACTGCACCGGGATCAATTTGCACTTCATGCTGCATGGCTGCCGCATCAAGAGCAGCGAAATCTTCAGATTCATTTTCGAGAAGATCGGCCAGTTGATCGATCATCTTGTCCTGATCTTTCAGTGCGGCAATGTCATTGACTTTGGATTGAAGGGACATAAGCAGTGAATTAAAATGGGAGAATGAAACTACGTCAAAGCCGGCAATGTGACTTTCAGCAAAACATTAAAAGCAGTAATCCTAACCAGATTGGAAATAGTTACCGCTTATCCACGGCAATCACCATGGCCACTACACCATCTTTTGCATCATCCGTTTCGAATCGGATGTTTGCGCCATCGGAGTCAAAACGAACTCCGCTGATCAGCTGATTCTTTAATGCCGATGACACCCGCTGCTCATAACTGCCCTGCTGACTATTGATGGATTCATTGAGGGCCTTGAAATCAATCGGCTGCTTGGTCACTACAATGGCCATATAATCTTTGTTGCCAAATTCATCAGCGAGCATGGAATAATCTTTTGGAAACAACCGGGTGCCTGTGATACCGCAATAAGGTGAATGCTTGGGTGTATAAGGAAAGAGCACATAGCTTGACCGATCCGTGTCCTGCGCAAAGATGTAGGTGTAACAATCGAGCGAGTTGGTCACTTCCATTTTGAACTTGGTGCCTTTCACAATGGCCGAACTTGTTTCAAACGTGATTCCGCTCTTGTACTCAACCGGGATATTCTGTTTGGTGCTGTTATCAATCAATCCAAACTGCACCGAGAGTTTGTCGGTAAGCGGCTTATCAGCACTGCCCATCGGGTGAACACCGTATGCTTCCTTAGCGAAGTAGGCGAAATCTTTGTACCGTACCCACGCACGTCCGTTCTTCCCCCATTCCGGTCCCCAACTGTTTTGAATGAGGAATGCACCATTGCCGGTTCCTGTACCGAATTTGTAATCATCATATCCCACAATGCACATGCAGTGTCCGCCGAAACCCATCATATCATAATCAGAAGAAGCGGGAATCCACATTTCCCGACCTACCATATCCTGCATGAAGCTGCCGCCCACCATCATGCCGACCACTACCGGCGCGCCCTGCGCGAGGTTTTGCTTGATGGCTAACAGATCGGGCTCCTGCGTATCTCCGTTCGTAAGCCGGTTATATCCATACATGCGGAACTGGGAAGCGGCCTGCTTCTGTGACTGGCTGGGTTCGGTTGAACAATCCTGATCATTGTATGGAAACTGAGCGAGAGGAAACGATCCCACCTTCGTCATTACCTGCATGGCATCTTCAATCAATGCGCCCTGGCATCCCTGCACCCCGATCTGGTTATACAGAAACGACGGACTGAAAACAATCTGATCGGGATCCTGCCCCGTTCGCTCGGCTTCGAGTACCGTGCGGGCGCAATATGCATTTCCCCACCCAACACAGGATCCCTGCTGACCCTGGTTGCCCGGTGTGGGGCAGTATTTTTCCAGCGATATACTTTCAGGCAACGGGTTTTTTACATTATCAGCCAACGGTTCAAAAATTTCTGTGGCATCATATTGCTGCGGATCGAAATTGGCGCCCGTGTTAAACGTCATGGATGCAACCTGTTGCATGCAGCCCTTTCCTCCGAAAATGTAAACCGCAATGGCAATCACAATCACCACGATGAGCAGCTTCGGATTTTTTCCGAGCAACATGAGCAACGCGCCAATTATGCCGCCACCAATGTTTCCGCCCCCGCCACCCCGGCGGCCACCACCACCCGGAGAATTATCGGGCTGCGATTGATTATCGTCTTCAACCATCCTGATCGGCATATGATGTGAGTTTAGAGTTTAAGATTTAAGGTTTCGGATTTCGCCTGTGGCTGATGTTCTCATTTGTGGTGAACAACCTAATGACTACCGGACCTTTCGCTTTCTTCCGATAAATTTCATAAAAGCAAACCACTTTCGTTCACCGAGGTAATTCATTTGCGAATCATGAGCGTAGGCCTCCCTTTCAAAAACAATGTTAAGATATGCCTCACGGTGATTGCCATATCGCGCCCGGTTCACAAGGTAGTCCAGAAGATAAAGCATGTAAAAAGGAATGATGAGCAGTTCGAGTTGCTGGCGGTGATGGATGCGCTCGTGGTTCATAATCACCGCATCGTTTTTCATTTCTTCATGGCGAAGCAAAATGAAAGGATACAAAGCCATTCCCTTCACATGCATTTTCCTGTAAACAATCACGGATGACATTCTCATGATGCTGATAACAAAGCAATGAAGTATTTACCAATTCTAAAACTCCATTCTGAATACTACCAGCCCGCTCATGAGCTTCGGTTCAAACCAGGTGGATTTGGGCGGCATTACTTCTCCCGCATCGCTTACGGAAATCAATTCCTCCATCGAAACCGGGAATAAGGAAAATGCAACCGAAGCTTTGCCTTTGAGTACGCGGCGTTCAAGCTCTCGCAATCCTTTCACGCCAGGGATGAAATCAATATTCTTATCGGTGCGCGGGTCCTTGATTCCGAAAATGGGTTCGAGAATATTATCCTGCAGAATGGAAACATCAAGCGAGCTGATGGGATCACCGGCAAATGTTTCGGGCTTTGCTTTCAGTTTGTACCACTTGCCGTTGACGAACATGCCGAAGCGGTGCGGCTTGGATGGCCCGTAGGGATTCCGCACAGCCAGTTCAACAAAAAATTTCTCGCTTATTTTTTTTACCAGGGTTTTCTCATCAAGCCCTGCCATGCTTTTGACGATACGGTTGTAATCGAAGATCCGCAGTTGGTTTGACGGCAACAGGCACGTGAGAAAATAATTGTAATCACGCGGTGCTACCGGATCAGGATGCTGTTCCTTCACCTTCTTCGCATACTGCGATGCGGCCACGGCCCGATGGTGCCCGTCAGCAATGTATGCGGCCGAAACCTTTTTGTCGAACAAAGCCACGAATTTCTCAATGGTCGCTTTGTCTTTGATGATCCAGAGATTCTGCCTTACGCCCGTTTCAGAAATAAAATCATAATCGGGTTTCTGAATGGTGAGCTTATCCACCAGTTCATCAATTTCCGTTACGGGCCGATAAGCAAGGAAGACCGGGTTGGAATTGAGTTTGGTGTTTTCAATGTGAATGACATTCTCGAGTTCCTTTTCCGGTCTGGTGTGCTCATGCTTCTTTATGTGCCCTTCATCATAGTCGTGGATATTCATACAACAGATGAGGCCGGTTTGTACGCGCTCATCCATGATCATACGATAGATGTAGAGGCACGGTGTGATGTCGCGGATGAGTACGCCCTCATCAATCATCTTTTCAAAATAGTCGCGCGCGAAATCGAAGAGCTGCTGATCCGTTTTGGCTACATCATCCGGGAAATTGATGCGCGGCTTCACTACATGAGCAAACGAATAGGGATTGGTGCGGGCCGCCCGTTTACGGTCCGGTTCATTCAACAGGTTGTTCGGCAGCAGGGCCACTTTCGGCGCCAGCTCCGGCAAAGGACGATATCCTTTAAAGGGTTTAATATCCATGAACCAATAACAGTGCGGATCGGCTTCGAATATACTTCTTCAGGCATTGAAGAAAGCAGTAATGATATCAACCACTTCCTTGCCGATACGTTCCTGCGCTTCCTTAGTGGAAGCCCCGATGTGCGGCGTAAGTGAAACTTTCGGGTGTGAAAGCAACGCCGCATTTTTTGTCGGCTCTTCTTCGTAAACATCCAAACCTGCAAATGCCACTTTCCCTGCGTTCAGGTTTTCAAGCAGCACATGCTCTTTAATCACACCGCCGCGGGCGCAGTTGATGATGCCCACTCCTTGTTTCATTTTGGAAAAATCTTCAGCATTCAGTACTTCCGTGCTGCCTGCGGCATGAATGGAAATAAAATCAGATGATTGAAGCACTACCTCTTTAGAAACGGTAGTAATGGCTATGTTCACATCATTCCCGCCAACCGATATTTTCAGTGCTGCATTTTTCACATATGGATCAAATGCCGAAATATTCATCCCGATGCCCAGTCCAATCTTGGCCGTTTCCTGTCCGATGTTTCCGAAGCCGATAAGCCCGAGTGTTTTCCCCCTGAGCTCAATGCCACCGGCATATTTTTTTTTAAGGTCATTGAATTGCGATAGACCATTGACCGGCATCTGCCGGTTTGAATCGTTCAGAAAACGAACGGCGCCAAACAAATGAGCAAATACGAGTTCAGCAACAGAAAGCGACGAAGCACGCGGGGTGTTCTTCACGGTAATGCCTTTTGATTGGGCATACTCCACATCAATGTTATCGAGCCCAACTCCTCCGCGTATGATGAGTTTCGTTCTCGTGATAACATCAATGAGTGGCTTCCGTACCTTGGTGGCGCTGCGTACGGTCAGCACATCGTATTCATTTATTTTGGAAGGAAGTTCTTCCTGCGGAACTTTTGCGGTGATCAATTCAAACCCCGCTTGCTGCAATGCCTGAAGAGCCGCGTTCTCCATGCCGTCATTCGCCAATATCCTTTTCATAAGAACAATTTGCGGCGAATGTAGAAAAACAGGGAAATAAAATTCCTGACTTCAAGCGGTGACGAAGCATTCACAGGAATATTACCAACCCGGAGAGTACATCTACTGCACCACCAGCTTGATCAGGTCCCGTCCGTCAATACCGGTGGATTGGAGATACCGGATACCGGGTGTCAGATTATCGAGTCGGATTTCATCCCCGGCCCTGACTGCAAAGTGATCGAGTCGTTGCCCCAATTCATTCAACAGATCAAATTCCAGATCACCGTTGCCCGTATTCTGAACCACGATGGATCCTGCAGAAGGATTCGGAAAGCAAACGAAACTGTTGGCGAAAATGGGGTGCTGTTCGCGGGTATAACTTGGATTGGACAACGAGCAATCAATGGTCGTTTCCGTCAGGGTATCACTATAGGCCGTCTTAAAACTATCAAGCAGAAAACGGTATTGACCGATCTGTGTGGCGTAAGCGCTGGTGTTGATCAGGTTGGTCATTTGCAGCGGATCGTTACGCAGGTCAAAGAATTCCTGCACCGGGCCGGTCTGGCAGCCATAGTCAATGAGTATATAATTCTTATCACGCACTGCATGAATGAAGGGAAGCTTATACCATGATCCCTCGGTGCTGTACCAATAGTGATAGTAGAAAATATCGCGTGATGAACTGTGAGTGTAAAAATTCCTGATCGATTGCCCATCCATGTTATATGTATTGGGGATTCCGGCGGCTTCCAATACGGTGGGCGCCAAATCAATATTCAACGCAAAGTTGGAACTGTCCACCGTTCCGGCCGGAAACCAGGATGGATACCGGATGAACAACGGCACACGAAGAGAGGGTTCGTAGGCCACGCGTTTCATATCCAGATTATGCTCGCCCAGCATGTGGCCATTATCGCTGGTGAAAATGATCATGGTATTCTCCAATTCACCCCGGGACTCCAGCGCTGAGAGTACCGCTCCCACGCCATCATCTACACTCAGCATCATCTCAAGCACTTTTCTCTGAATGCTGTCTGCTGCCACATGATCAACCAGACTGCTATTGATATTGTAAATCGGTGAAGGATAATTCACCGCATATTTTGCAGTATCCGGTCCAAAACCAATTGTCTCATCGTCAAAAGTGTGAACATATTCATCAGCCGGCACGAATGGTTCATGCGGTGCATGGTAGGCCAGCCACAGAAGGTATGGTTGCTGCGCACGGTAAATGACAGCCACGGCACTGTCAGTTAATACATCCGTGCTGTAACCCGCCAGCGTTTTTGACTTAGATCCATATTTGTAACTGAGGTTATATCCATCTTCCCTGGATGTGAATTCAAGCCAGTAATCAAAGTATTGCCCGTTGTTGTAATCAAACACTGCATGGTTTTTACCCACCAATGCGGTGGTGTATCCGTGATCATGCAGAATTTGCGGAAGTACGGGAATGGATTTATTGCGTTGCTGCTGTTTCACATTGTCAATTACCATGTGCCGGTTGGTATACATTCCCGTAGCAATAGTGGCTCTGCTGGGTGCACAAAGTGAATGAACAACAAAACTGTTTTCAAACCGGATACCTTCATTGGCGATGCGGTCAATATTGGGCGTTTGCATGAAAGCAGGCGCGCCTTCACAACTGTATGCATCAAAGCGCGCATCATCCACAATGATTATGACAATATTGGGAACCGGTTCAGTCAGAACAAAGGAGTCAATGGCCGTGAAGTTGTTATCGGAAAGCGGACAGGTGGAAATCTGATAGTAGTATGTCAATCCCTGAGAGAGTCCGCTCAGGGTTAATTCATCCGTGCGGGAAGCGGCGTAGCTGCCAAGAGTAGCTTTATTATTACCGTACCTGCATCGCAAAGAATCAAATGAGCATGCGGCAGTCACAGAAATCTTTTCGGAATTGGTACCGGTGGTGATGGCCGAATAAGATGCCGGCAAACTGCAGGCATTGGTGGTGATGGTGGTTGTTTTACTGGAAGTACTCACCTTCCCGCTCGAGCAAACTGATTGCACCGAAAGCACATAACTGGTGGCTGAACTGAGTCCCGAAAAAGTATAAGTGGTGTCCGAAATTTTCAGATTGCTCTGCCACGAACTGGTACCGGACTTTTTGTATTTGACCTTGTATTTATTGGCACCGCTCACTTGGGTCCAGCTGTACGTAACACTGCAGGATGAAATGCTGTTTACAGTAATTTGAGAAGGGGCACTCAACGTGCATTTCTGCGCGACCGATGTTTCAGAAGTACCAAGAAGCTGCATGACACTCAAATTAACGATGACTACAAAGCTGCTACGGACAAGCTTCAGTAATAGTTTTTTCATATTGGATGTTTTGTTTGATCCTGGCAATCGAAATAAAATAATGACAACATTGGCGTTCATGAGGCAAAAACGACACATGATCATTCGTTACCCATGGAGCACCAAGAGGTCAACGCTACACTTCAAACTAAATCAGACTCGTCTCAAATGGCGGGTTCGGATCCCTTCATGCTGCGCTGATACTATTGCGCAACGAGCTTAACAACTTGGGTGGTTTTGCTTCCGGCCTCCGTCACTTTGAGAAAATAAAGACCCGGAGCGGGTATCCGGATCGAGTACTGTGAATTTCCTGAAACTGTATATTCATTCATCAACTTCCCCAATTCATCGGTAATACTAAGATTTATTAATCCATCGCCAAAATTCCTGACGTTAAAGTCTCCCGAAAATGGATTGGGATATACAACTGCGTTCATATCCCTGATTACAACCTCTTGCCTGTTGTACACTGGATTTGCCAGGGTGCAATTCAGTTGCGTGTCAGTCAAAGTATCTCCCAACTGGTCTGCCATGCTGAGCAACATGCTGCGATAACCATTAATCAGCGAACTGTATGCGCTGTTATTGATCAGATTGTTCATCTGCAAGGAATCATTGACCAGGTCAAAAAACTCTTCCACGGTATCGCTCTGGCATCCGTAATCAATGAAAACATATTGCTGATCGCGTACAGCTTTAATCGGCGGCAAATTCACCCAACTTCCTTCCGGGCTGTACCAATAATGGTAATAGAAGGTGTTACGTGAATCAGAACCCGTATAAAAGTTACGCAGTGATTCCCCATCAAACCCGAATGTATCCTGTGATATGCCGGCCGCATCCAGTATGGTGGGCATGTAATCAATATTCAGTGCCATATTGGAATTGTCAATGCTTCCCGGCGAAAACCATTGCGGATACCGTATGAAAAGCGGAACGCGCATGGACTGTTCGTAAGCAAATCGCTTGGCATCCAAACTGTGCTCGCCCATTAAATGCCCGTTATCACTGGTGAAGATTACCATTGTATTTTCCAGTTCCCCTTTCTCTTCCAGTTCATTCAGGATTTTTCCCACTCCGTCATCCACACTGAGTAACATCTCGAGCGTTTCGCGGATATTTTTCTTTGCTTCATGCGCATCAGCGAGTGCGCCACCTCCCAATTGGTAAAGAAATGATGGGTAGTTCTGAGTAAATTGAGAGGTATCTATTCCCAGGTCAATCACCTCATCGGCAAATGCCGTATCATACTGCGGTGCCGGATTCAACGGGTCGTGAGGGGCGCGATATCCCAGTTGAATAAAGTAGGGTTGCGGTGCATTACTGAT
This sequence comes from Bacteroidota bacterium, assembly GCA_018267315.1. Classification (GTDB taxonomy): domain Bacteria; phylum Bacteroidota; class Bacteroidia; order Chitinophagales; family UBA10324; genus JAFDYS01. The sequence continues at coordinate 37,186 of JAFDYS010000005.1, forward strand.
TACACTCACGGTTGAATCGCTCATAATATCCGTGTCATAACCCTTGATCGTTTTATCAGTACCGTTAAAATTGAATGTGTGCTTGTTTTCATTCACTGAACTTTCATACTCCAACCAGTAATTGAAATACCCTCCGTCATACGTATAGATTTGATGCGTTTTGCCAACTAGGGCCGTGTAATAACCGTTCTGGTTCATCACTTGCGGCAGCAGCGCTAACGTGGAATCCAGCAGATAAGGATGGATGTTGTCATAGACTTTGTGTCTCACCGTGTAAACTCCCGTGGCGATGGTGGCGCGTGACGGCCCGCATTCAGAATGCACCACAAATGAATTTTTGAAATTGACGCCCTCATTGGCGATGCGGTCAATATTGGGTGTCTGCATGAAATCCGGCGCGCCGTTGCAACTGTAATGATCAAATCTTGCGTCATCCAGCACGATCAAAATGATGTTGGGTCGCGATGCTATGGTTGTGAAAGAATCGATTGCAGTAAAGTTGTTACTCTTAATGGGGCAAGTTGAAACCTGGAAAAAATATTTGGTGCCCGGTTGCAGGCCGGTGAGGGCAACGGTGGAGGAGAGGGAATAAGTTGAAAGATTCAAAGACACTGCAGAGGCGCCGTAATGACAATAAAGTGTATCGAACGGGCAGATGGTCTCCACCGATATTTGTTCCTCAACCGGTGAAATGCTGAGTGCAGAAATGGACACAGGAAGCGTGCATTTTACAGTCTTCTGGTTGATGGTGGCCGAGGCGCCTACCCCCCCGCTATTACAGGATGCCTGCACAGAAAAAGTGTATTTGGTAAAACTCTGAAGCCCGCTGAAAGTGTAAAAGGTATCCTTAGTGGTGGTAGAACCAGACCATCCCACATCACCCACCTTTTGATATTTGACCTTATACTTTTTTGCGTTAGCCACCTTCTTCCACGAGTAAGTAACGCTGCAGGAAGTAACATTACTGGTTGCCAGATTGGTGGGTGCCGGTAATTGGCAGGGTTGTGCGAACAAATTACCGCTCTGCAAAACAAGCATTGCGAACAAAAACGGCAGTAATGAAAGTGTCCTTACCCTGGGATTGAACGAGGAGCGTTGTTCCATAATATCTTAATGGTTGAATATTGAATACGGCGAAAATTAATATGCTCACCCCTTCCGGCAAAAATAAATTGCCGGAAACTTTCTACCTATTCTGCCGCTCAAATTCCCGCATCACGGCAATGAGCTTGTTCACTCCTTCCAGTGGCATCGCATTATAGATGGATGCCCTGAACCCACCCACACTCCGGTGCCCTTTGATGCCAACACAATCATTGTTTTTCGCAAACGTATTAAAGGCATCTTCCAGTTCAGGTCTCACTATCTTAAAGCAAACATTCATGGTAGACCGGTCCGGTTTATCTACGGTTGCTTCAAACAGTGAGTTACGGTCAATCTCTGCGTACAAAGCATTCGCTTTTTCTTCATTCCGCTTCTCCATCACTTGTAACCCGCCTTGCTCCTTTATCCATCTCAGGGTAAGCAGGCATACATATATGGCGAAGGTGCTGGGCGTATTGTGCAATGAACCGTCTTTGATGTGCGGACGATAATCGAGCATGGTGGGAATGCTACGGCTTACCTTTCCCAGTAATTTTTCGTTTACGATTACCAGGGTGGCGCCGGAGGGACCCAGATTCTTTTGTGCGCCGGCATATATGATTCCAAACTTGCTGCCTTCAATAGGTTTGGAAAAGATATCGCTCGACATATCTGCCACCAGCGGAACCGGACTCTCCGGAATCTGCTTCATCTGCACGCCGTGAATAGTTTCGTTGGTAGTGATATGAAAATACGTGGCATCATTTGGAATGGAATAATTCTTTGGAACATAGGTGAAGTTCTTGTCGCCCGAAGAAGCAACCACTTCCACTTGCCCGAATAGTTTGGCTTCTTTGATTGCCTTCTTCGACCAGGAACCAATTTCGATATAAGCCGCCTTGCCTTTTTCATCCAGCAAGTTGTAAGGAACCTGGCAAAATTGCATGGTGGCGCCTCCCTGAAGGAATAACACTTTCTGATCCTCATTCAGCTTCAGCAGATCTTTCACGTGCTGTACGGCCTCATCAACCACGGCCTGAAACTCTTTGCTGCGATGTGAAATTTCAATTAATGAAAGCCCGATATTATCCAGCTCCATCACTGCTTTTGATGCAGCTTCGAACACAGATGGCGGGAGAATGGCGGGGCCGGAATAAAAATTATATTTCTTCACAGATTATGGATTAATGCGCCGCAAAACTACGTAAAAAGAGCAGCGCATTCCGGAAACCAGTACACATTACTCGCCAGCATCGGCATCATGCGACAATGAAGTAAGCCACGTATCTTATCCATCAACTTTCGACTGTTCCGCAATACTTCACCCACTCTGCGAAAAACTTTTAGCTTTATCAGGAATTTCCAATCAAACCAATCCATATGAAAAGAACATTACTCGTAGCCCTGCTTTGCCTGTATGTGCTCAGCAGTTTCGCACAAAACAATCTTCACAGCGTGATCAGAAATGCAAATGGCGTATCGCAGCATTTCGTCACACTTCAGGCGGCGGATCAAGCAACATTTCAAGCTGACAAAATCAGTTCACTTCTTGGAATTAATGAAGCGAGTTCACTCGTTCTCATCAATTCTCATGAAGACCAGTTGGGGATGACACACTATCGTTATTATCAAACCTATCAAGGTATTCCCATTGAGAACACGATGTACCTCGTGCACACCAAAGACAACCTGATTACCGGATTGAGCGGTTCGATTATCACCGATTTTGAAACGAACATGGCGGAAAGAAATGTCACAAGTCTTTCACCCAACCAGGCCATTCATTACGCCCTGCAATCAGTAAATGCCATCCAATATATGTGGCAGGATGGATCGAGTGAACAATCCCTCAAAGCCCAAACCGGTAAAAGCGACGCCACCTACTTTCCTGCTGCCGAACTGGTATGGTATAATACCGGCGTGGAAGCGGATCCCCGCGGACTCCGGCTGGCCTACAAGGTGGATGTGTATGCAAAAGAGCCGTTAAGCCGCCAGTACATCTATGTTGATGCACAAACGGGAAAGGTGATGGGTAAACAGGATCGCCTGTGGTTCACTGATGCAACGGGAACAGCCAATACCGCTTACAGCGGTACCCAAACCATCCACAGTGATTTGAATGCCGGAAGCTACCGTTTGCGTGATTATACTAAAGGAAGCGGAGTGATCACGCTCAAAAGCAATGGCAGTGATTATTCTTCGGCTGCTGCCAATTGGAGTCTCTCATCGCCTGATCAGTATGCGCTCGATGCTCATTTCGGAGTTTCATCTACCTGGTCATTCTACAATGTCAATTTCGGCAGAAACAGTGTAAACAATTCCGGCTATGCACTCACCAGCTACGTAAATGAATCTGCCACCACCAATAACGCTTACTGGGATGGTTCCACCATGCACTTCGGGGTGCGTTCCACAAACAATGCAGGCATCACAGCGATTGATGTGGCGGGTCACGAACTCACACATGGGGTAACCCAATACACCTGCAATCTCACATACAGTTATCAATCCGGCGCCATGAATGAAAGCTTAAGCGACATCATGGGCAAGAGCGTTCAGTTCTGGCAGAAACCCACTGACATTAACTGGCAACTGAGCAATGACATGAATTGGCTGATCCGCGATATGTCTAATCCGAACGCCTACAGCCAGCCCGACACTTACCTCGGCACCAACTGGTACACGGGATCGAGCGATAATGGCGGCGTGCACACCAACAGCGGGGTCGGCAACTTCATGTTCTATCTGCTGGTTAATGGCGGAAGCGGAACCAATGATCTGGGCACTGCTTATTCAGTTACCGGCATTGGCCTGAGTGCAGCAGATCAGATTATCTACCGCACTCAAACGGTTTACCTGGTGTCTTCTTCACAATACAACGACTGGAGAACGGCCTGCATCAATGCCGCTACCGACCTGTATGGTGCCGCTTCCAATGAAGTAACTCAGGTGCAAAATGCCTGGACCGCCGTTGGCGTTGGCGGAAGTGGTGGCGGTGGGGGCGGTTACTGCACATCTAACGGAACAAGCCAATCCTACGAATACATTGATTACGTTTCCCTGGGAAGCATCAGCCGCACATCGGGCGCTGAATCAGGCGGCTATTACAATGGCACTTCATTATCCACCAATGTTACCGCTGGCAGCAGTTACACACTCACCACCAGCGCCGGATTTACAAGTAGCACCTATACTGAATACTGGGCTGTTTATGTTGACTGGAATATTGATGGTGACTTTGCCGATGCCGGCGAAACAGAAGCCACCGGAACATCCACCGGCACCGGGAATAACTCACTCACGATTTCAGTTCCATCAACCGCCACGGCAGGCACCACAAGAATGCGTGTGAGCATGCACTATGGCAGCACCCCTGCGGCCTGCGGCACGTTTGATTACGGTGAGGTGGAAGATTATTCACTCAATGTAGAAACCGGTGGCGGCAGTTGCGGAACGCCTTCCGGTCTTAATGCATCTTCCGTCACCAGTTCATCAGCGACACTGGGCTGGACTACGGTAAGCGGGGCAACAAGCTACAATGTGCAGTACAAGCTTTCCTCATCCGGCACCTGGACCACCACCACGTCGGCAACCAATTCTCTGGCGTTATCAGGATTGAGCGCAAGCACATCCTATGACTTCCAGGTGCAGGCGGTTTGCGCGGGAGGAAGTTCATCGTACTCATCACCATCGTCATTCACTACCTCATCATCCGGCGGATGCACCGAAACCTATGAGCCCAATAACACCTCAGGTACCGCTGCGGCTATTTCCTTCGGCGTGGATATTTCATCACAGATCAGTACGTCTTCAGATAATGATTACTATTCGTTCGCAAACAGCAGCTCGGCGAAAAACATCAAGCTTACTCTTACCAACCTTCCGGCCGATTATGATCTGAGACTCTTCAAGCCGAATGGCTCCACGGCAAAGTCATCCACGAATGGTGGAACCACGTCAGAAACGATCATTTACAATACCAGCACGGTAGGCACTTACAAGATCCGTGTGTGGGGATACAACGGAGCATACAGCACCAGCCAGTGCTATATCCTTCATGTTTATACCAGCGCTACGCCGTTTAAACTTGATGAATCCGGTGCGATGGGTTCAGATAAAGATCTGATTTCATTATACCCAAATCCTGCCGCCAGTTCAGTAACTCTTGAATACAACGAGGCAGCATCATTTGACGGTACGGTGCGCGTACTGAATCTGCTGGGGCAATCGATGCTGGAAGAACGTCATCAGTTGAATGCGGGCGATCGCATCCAGCTTAATGTAAGCGCACTTCCCTCGGGTCAATATTTCGTGAGCATGACATCACAGGATTTTCAAACCGTGAGGATACTTGAAGTAATTAAGTAGTAATCATCCCATTCCTAAAACAGCAGAGCGCCGTCCCGTTTCCGGGATGGCGCTTCTGCTTTGAACCAAACCAATCCTGACTCTGAGTTGAAAATCTTTGCCGCGCCGATCAATGACCGGCACCCACGCGGCTCTTTTCTTCTTCATTTCCACCATCGTGGCGGCGTTGCTCTGTTTGCTTGCCGAAGCGATAAGTAAAGGTGAGTTTCGCCTGCCGGGTATCATTATGCTGAATCACACTGCCATCGAGGTTTGCGTATTGTATAGTGCCGTTAATGTGATTGGTGTTGAAGATATCCTGCACGCTGAGCCGGATGGTGCCGTTGTCTTTCAGCACATTCTTTTTCACACCGGCATCCACGCTTCCGAATGCTTTGAACTCGGCAATACTCCAGATGCCTGATGACTGATAGAAGGCAGAGACATCCAGAGAAAATCCATCAGGCAACCGGAAATTGTTTTGGAGATTTCCATTCCACGATACATCGCTCTTGGTAAAAACCGTTGACTCGTACTGCTCCGTTTCCGTGATGTAATAAACCGTGACAGCCGGCGTGACACTCCACCATTTGGTTACATCAATGGGTGCGAAGAAAGATGCGTCAACGTAGTGCTGATGATCAAAGTTGTCGGGCTTTTCATACACCACCCTGGTGGAATCATTCTGATAAAAGAGGTCTATGATGTTATCAACCGTATAACTGTAATCGAGTGATACCGTGTATTTCTGTTTAAGGGTGTAAGACAGCGACACTGACTGTGTTAATTGCGGCTTCAGGTTTGGGTTTCCCACGCCAAGCAGGTACTGATCGAGGTAGAATACAAATGGATTAAGACTCTGGTAGCGTGGACGATCAATCCGCCGGCTGTAGGAGAATCCGAAACTGTTGTTGTCATTCATCGCATAGTTCAATGATAAACTTGGAAAGAGTTGAAAATAATTCCTGTCAAACGTATTGTCGATTGTGATGGAATTGCCGTTGGCAATAGTTTGTTCGCCTCTCAGCCCCGCCTGCAAACTCAGTTTCTTAAACTGAGCTGCCAGATTTACGTATGCCGCATTGATATTTTCTGTGTATCTGAAATGATTGCTTCGGGTGGGGTCATTTACCCATTCATTGTTTTCAAGCTGTGTTACCTGAAGGTCATTGTCAGTGATCACATAACTGAATTTGCCTCCGGCTTCCAGTTTCAATTTTGAATTCAGCGGCTGTGTATAATCCAGCTTCAAAGATTTGATATCAACGGTTGTCGGGTTGTAGTTATTGAGGTAATCCGGATCACCGGTTTGGTTTCCTTCGGTGTTGAAATACGTGGTTGTGTAGGTGTCGTTGTTGAGTCCGTCATAATAAGCGTAGTCGGCATTCACCGTCAGTTCCCTACCCAGGGAATCAAACTTTGCATTGTAATTCAGGTTCAGTGAAATGTTGTTAAAACGGTCATTAATGTCTCCCTCGCTGGTGGATGATGATTCCACTACATCATTGGAATTGAAGACTGTGACATCCGTGAAGTTGTCGTCCTTCTCGTGAAATACATAGCCCGAAGCCACAAAACCCAGTGTGTTCTTTTCATTGATGAAATAGTCAATGCCTGCTTTAAAGTTGTTGTCGTTGTAATGATTGGTCTGTACATTATCATCATGAATGCGGGTGAGCTCACCTTCATAGTTCACATTCCTCCAGATGTCTCTTTGCTGCACCTGGTCGTCATTTGAATAATTGTAGTTGCCGAACAGATTGAATTTCTTATCCCGGTAATTCAAATTGAGTCCGCAGTCATAACTCCACGACTCACCACGGGCTGCGGATCCGTTGACACTGCCGTTAAAACCCTGCCGCCGGTTTTTCTTCGTCACAATATTGATGATGCCGGCGCTTCCCTGCGCTTCATACTTCGCACCGGGGTTGCTGATCACTTCCACTTTTGAAATGGTTTCTGCAGCCGTATTTCTCAATTGAGCCGCCAGCTGATCGGGCGACAGGTAGGTTTCCTTGCCATCAATCATCACCAGCACCCCTTGTTTCCCTTTCAACCTGATGTTGCCGTCATTGTCAACGATCACGCCGGGGGCCCGCTGCAATACATCAAGTGCATTACCTGCCGAAGCAAGCGCGCTGCTTTCCACATTCATCACAATCTTATCATTCTCTCTTTCAAGCAATGGCTTTGCAGCCGTCACCACCACTTCCTGCAGTGAGGCCGAAACTTTCATTAAATCAATCGCACCCACGTCAGTGGACTGCACTACGTTTATTTCCCGGGAGTAGGGTTCATAACCGAGGAAAGAGATATTAAGGATGTAATTGCCCGCCGAAATGTTTTCAATATCGAAGTCACCTGCTTCATCACTCACCTCTCCTTTGATGAGCGAGCTGTCGGCCGCATTAAGCAGGGTAACTGACGCAAACGAAACGGGTTGCTTGTTTTCATCAAGAACTTTACCGGTAATACTGAACACATCACGCACTGCGGGATGGGCGGTTGAGCATGTGACTTCAAAAAGTAGTCCTGCCGCGAGGAGCAGCCAGTTTTTCATGGGCTTAGTTTTTAGTTTTGAGTTAAAGCGGGAAGGAGGGCCTCAACTGCGGAATTGTGTGTGAGTCGGACTGCCGGGGTAAAAAGTTACAGCCGAATCAACTTTTTTCCTGAGGCACAAAGGGCGGCATCATTTTTACGAATATCCGAAGATGATCAACCAAGATTACAGCCATCATGAGCAGGAACAGCTCACCGGCGATCTTGTAGCGAACCAGCGCCCCCAGGATGGGAACGGTAATACCGATTACGGTAAACATGGAGATAGAAAAGGTGAAACAAAACCATAACAGGGAGCGCTGCCTGCTGCTGAATCCCTTTTGCATGAAGATGAGGGAGATTATGATGGAGAAAAGAACCGCCACATTTTCCAGCGCCACCATGAATTGCCTCAGGTTGCTGATTTGAAGTACATCCGGCTGAAACAGGCAATTATACAATGCCAAAGGAATGGCAGGCAGCAAAGAACTGAACGTGGCATCCACATTTTTTACCGGCACGGTCACTGCGCCTTCTGAGATAGACATGAACTCACTCTGCTTTTGAGCAATCAAGTTAAGAAAATCCCATTGCGGAAAAATGCCGTTGAGGTTACAAGCCACTCCGAAATATATCGCATGAACGATCAGGAATTTTAGCCAACTGAAGCGCGGATTGTTTACAGTCCATATCCATGAAACCAGTGATGGAACGAGCAGCATCATCCAGTAATTTCTTTCAATCGTTAATAGCCAGCTACCGAGAATAAACAAGATGATATTTGATACAGACCAACCCTTTTGTGCCAGGCCGGCTTCAGTCGATTGAGCGGCCGGCTTTCTGAAAATAAATAGTCTTGAAGCCGCAAATAGAATGGGACCCAATGCTGCCAGCGAAAGACCATCCTTGTGAATTCCCGAAGACCAGAAGAGCACTGACGGCACAAAAAACACCACACCAAACACCAGCGGCTTTTTCGCCATCAATTGCTCATAGAGAAACCTGAAAAGGTAGAGCAGCCCAAGGGTGGTGAGCCAGTTAAAAAAAACCACGTGGACGTAGTAGCTGCCGAAACTGAAGATTGAAGCCACAGCATGAAACCGGATCAGGAAGTAAGCACTCATATCATTCCAGTAACTCAGATTGAAGGCGTATTGGCGGATATCAGTATCGGGCGGTCGCGTGTTGATACCGAAGGTGAGTTTCAGGAACGATTTGTAATCATGATCAAAGAATAACTGAGTGATAAGCCGGCTGCTGTCGAAATATTCAAAGGTATCGCCGCCGCCATAATAAAATTTGTAAGCCAGGGCGTAGATCACTCCCGCCAAGACCCTGAGAAGAAACACGATGGCAATAAGACGACGGTCAACAAAAAAACTCCGGAAGAATTTGAGCTTAAGAATGAGAACTGCAAAGAGAGCCGCATACAACAGCACCTGTACTACCTCAACAAAATCCATTGCGAAAAGATAGCCCTTACACCGGATGTTGATCGCCTTATGCCGAAGAAGATTTGAACGACATCACGTCAATATGCTGATCGCAGAAAGCATATTCACGCTCCAGGTTGGATCCAACTACGAGCAGTCGCCCGCCGGCATACGTTTTTACCAGATTAAGATACCAGTCAACACCTTCACGGTCGAGGTTGGTAGTGGGTTCATCCAGCAGCACAACGGGAACATCAGAAAGTAAAGCCAGCGATAATTTAAGCCGTTGCTTCATCCCTGACGAGAAGTTCCTCACTTCCTTTTTTCCATCTGGTTGCAGTCGGGCAATTTCAAGTACTTCATGGGCTTGGATGCCGGGAAGAAAGCGTTTGAAGGTCTGATGAAAATGAATCATCTCGAGGGCCGTGAACTCTTCGATGAGTTCGAGATATGGCGCCGCCATGCTGATGACACTAAAAACATTTTCTGCATCAACCACTTTTTCACCGTTATGAAATTGAACCGATCCTGTTGAGGGAGCCATGTTACCGGCTACGAGCTGAAGAAATGTTGATTTACCGCTGCCGTTGGGACCGAGGACGGCATAGGCATGAGAAGAGTTAAGTGTGAGATTGATGTTCTGAAGAATCCACTCGAAGTTATAGCGCTTGCCGGCTCCGCTAATCGTTATTCTCATACTTGCCGTTAGTATAACCCTTCATGATGCCGCGTTCACTGCTGCGGATGAAATCAAGGATGGTATTGCGGTCGGGCGAAGGTTCCATTTCGCTTTCAACCAGACTGAGGGCGCGGCTCACATTGTGGTTTTTCACGAAGATGATGCGGTAGATATCTTCAATGCGGTTAATGCGGTCATCATCAAAGCCGCGGCGCTTTAGTCCGATCGAATTCACACCTACATAACTCAGGGGTTCCTTCGCTGCCTTCACAAACGGAGGAACGTCTTTTCTCACCAGCGATCCGCCGCTGATGAAAGCATGTTGACCAATTTTTACGAACTGGTGCACAGCGGTTACCCCGCCAAGTACAGCATAATCTTCCACAATGATATGCCCTGCCAATGCGGCATTGTTCGCAATCACGCAATTGTTGCCGATGATGCAATCATGAGCGACATGTGCGTAGGCCATGAGCAGACAATTTTTTCCTACTACGGTTTTGCCGCTTGCCGTGGTCCCTTTATTAACCGTAACACATTCGCGCACCGTAGTTCCGTCACCGATAATCGCGTAAGTAACTTCGCCGTTATACTTTAAATCCTGCGGGTCGCCGCTGATTACGGCACCCGGAAAAATCTTAACACCATGGCCGATCCGGGCTCCGTTCATAATGGTTACGTTAGGACCAATCCAGCAATTATCTCCAATCTCCACGTCCTCGTAAATCGTTACAAACGGACTGATCTCAGTTCCTTTTCCGATTTTGGCTTTGGGGTGAACGTTGGTTAAATTCGAAGACATTGATTTATTAATAATGCAATGAGTTAGTAAAAGTTACACGCGCTCAATCAATCATTTCACTACACATTTTCCTTACGAATAATCTTGGCCACCAGATCCGCCTCGGTCACTACTTTATTTCCTACATAAACAGTTCCTCGCATTTCACACAGCCCGCGGCGAATGGGACTTAATAATTCGAGTTTCATCACCAAAGTATCACCCGGCACCACCTTATTCTTGAATCGTGCATTGTCAATCTTGAGGAAGTAGGTATCCCAGTTTTCCGGATCACTTACGGTATGAAGAACCAGGATGCCGCCGGTTTGGGCCATGGCTTCAATCTGCAATACACCGGGCATCACCGGATTGCCCGGAAAGTGGCCCTGAAAGAATGCCTCATTGAAGGTGACATTCTTCACTCCCACCACATGATTTTCGCTCAACTCAATCACTTTATCCACCAGCAGGAACGGATACTTGTGCGGCAGCGACCGGGCAATCATCCGGGTATCCATGAGGGGTGGTTGATTAGGATCGTATTGCGGAATGTGTTTCATGTTTTTCTGTTCCTTGATATGGGCTTTGATTTTCCTGGCGAATTCAATATTGGCAGCATGCCCCGGGCGGGTGGCGATAATCTTGGCTTTTAGCGGAACGCCTATCAATGCCAGATCGCCAACGATATCGAGCAGCTTATGACGCGCCGGCTCATTGCGATATCGCAGTTCCACATTGTTAAGATATCCTTCTTCCACTTCAATGTCATCTTTCTGAAAGAACTGCGCGAGTTTCCTTAACTGCGAATCTTCAATTTTGTGATCCACGATGACGAGTGCATTATCCAGCGATCCGCCACGAATCAGGTTGCTATCAACCAAATGTTCAATCTCATGCAGAAAGCAAAACGTACGGGCTTCTGCAATCTCCTTTCTGAAATCATTGATATGATCTACCGTTGCATGTTGCGGGCCGAGCACTTCACTGTTGTAATCAATCATTACTGACAACTGGTAATCATCGGCCGGCATGGCCACCAGTTCCACGTTGCGGGCTTCGTCACGGAAAGCTATAATCTTGTTCAGGCGGAAGGACTCTCTGGGAAATTCATTTTGCAATTCAATGCCGGAATCCACTATAGCATCTACAAACATCCGCGAACTACCGTCAAGAATGGGCACCTCCGGTCCGTCCAGTTCAATGAGAACATTGTCAATTTCCGAACCGATGAGGGCTGCCAGCAGGTGTTCCACCGTCATCACCTTAGCACCGTTTTGCGTGAGCGTGGTACCGCGAGACACATCTGTAACGAAGTCTACATCGGCTTTGATAGTAGGTTCATTTTCGAGATCCACTCTCTTAAAAACATATCCGTGGTTTCCCTGAGCAGGGCGAACGGTGAGGTTAGCGCTGATGCCGGTATGCACACCCACGCCAGAAAGAGTGAATGGTTTTTTTATGGTACGCTGAAATTCTTTCATGCTTCTGTTAACTCTACTGATCCTTATTCCGAAAAGACTTATCTATCCTTACTTCGTCACCGGTAATGCCTGATTGATGATTTCCCACTCTTTCAGTTTCTGCTCCAACTCATCCACTCTTCTCAGCAGTTCCGGCAGATTCCTGTAAACGGCCTGCGAACGAAGTGATGCGGTGTAATCAAATGCAGGTGATCCGGTAACGGCTTTATTGTTTTCAATGATGGACTTGGAAACGCCGCTCTGCGCATTAATACGGCTCCCGTCAGCAATGGTGATGTGCCCGACAAAACCCACCTGCCCGCCTACCTGGCAATGCCTGCCTATACGGGTGCTGCCTGAAATACCCGACTGCGCGGCAATCACAGTATGCTCTCCTATTTCAACATTGTGGGCCACATGAACAAGATTATCAAGCTTCACTCCTTTCCTGAGAATGGTGGACCCCAGCGTGGCGCGGTCAATAGTTGAATTAGCGCCTACCTCTACGTTGTCTTCGAGTATCACATTCCCCAATTGCGGAATCTTCATGTAAGCACCATCCGGTTGCGGTGCGAAACCAAATCCATCGCTGCCAATCACTACACCACTATGCAGGGTGCAGTTGCTTCCTATCCGGCAATCACGATACACCCTGCAGCCCGGGTACAATACAGTTCCTTCGCCGATTACTACATCTTCGCCGATGTACACCTGCGGAAAAATTTTAACCCCATCGCCGATTACAGCACCTGAACTTATAACGCTATACGCACCAATGAAAACATCTTTACCCAAACTGACATTAGATTCCACTGTAGCCAGTGCATGAACGCCGGTAAGAGCATCAAACGGCCTGTTGAATTTTTCGAGCACACGGGCAAAGGCCATGTACGGTTCTTCTACCCGAATAAGTGCCGCTTTTACCGGGTGTTCAAATTCGGCTTCCTGGTGAACAATGATGGCAGCGGCATGTGAAGAATATGCAAACTGATGGTATTTGGGATGGGCAATGAAGCTAATGGAATTGTCACCGGCCTCCTCGATTTTAGCCGGGTGAGTGATCAAAATATCTCCGCCTCCTTCCAGCTTTCCATCCAGAAAATCAGACCATTGCCGCACTGTCATTTGCATTGGGCAAAAATAACCAAAAGATCGTAAGCAGCATGCGGGCTTCGCGGCTGTAATGTGACAATTCCTGCTCTGAAATGAGGTAAAATCTGCTCGCTTAATATATTGAAATCAATGCGGCCGGAAGCCAAGCTTATGGGTGCAGAATGGCAACCTTTTGTGAATTCACCAGTTGATTATTGAAGTAAAATGTGGCCAGGTAAATGCCTGATGGAATCATGCTTCCGATCCAAATCTGTTTTTGGGCTGAACCTTTTCTCAAGATTTGATGAGTTGAAAAAACTTCTCTCCCTGAGGGATCATTGAACAATAATAAACAAGAACCATCCTCTGCCACATTCACCTGAATCACAATGAGGCCATTGTCAGAAACAAACACACGGAATTCATTTTGATTGCCGGAAAAACCTTCCACTTCAACATTGCTGCAGGATGTATCACTGCACCCGCCATCAGCCTGAATGACGAGACAGATTTCATACTCGCCCGATTCACCCAGCGTTAATTGAGTTGTGGGGTGCGAATCGCTGAAGAATTCTCCATTGATGTACCAGAACCAATGAAGTATTTCGCCTTCCGACTCTGAACCATTTAGATAGATATTGAAACCATCTGTCTCTGCCGAAAAATGCGCGGCACAATCATCATTCTGCATTCCGATTTCAATTGCCTGACAAATAGTGTCAACACAACCCGAAGCCGTTTCAATAACCAGGCAAAGGTGATGCTCGCCGCTTTCATTTGCGGTAACATGAGTTTCGGGGCCGTCGTCACTGGCTAATACATCATCCAAATACCAATGCCAGCTTACCACATCCCCTGTGGATTCATTTCCGTTCAGGTGAATCGTAAAGCCATCGAGCCACCAGCTGAAATGCGCAGTGCAATCAGTTTCTTGCCCAATCACTATGGCCTGGCACAGCGTGTCAAAACATCCTGAAGCTGTTTCGATGATGAGGCAAACATGATGTTCACCGCTTTCATCCACGGTCACGTGTGTTTCAGGCCCGTCATCACTGAAGAGATTTCCGTCCAGATACCATTGCCAGCTAACCACATCACCCGTGGATTCATTTCCGTTCAGGTGAATCGTAAAGCCATCGAGCCACCAGCTAAAGAATGCAGCGCAATCGTCCTGCTGAGGGTCGATTACGATCGCCGCACACAATGAATCAACACAGCCCGTTGACGTTTCTATTCTCAGGCAAACGTGATGCTCTCCGCTTTCGTCTGCCGTCACCTGTGTCTCCGGACCGGATTGACTGAAAAGCCCGCCATCGAGATACCAATGCCAGCTTATTACATCGCCGGTGGATTCGCTACCATTCAAGTGAATGACATACCCATCAATGGTCCAACTGAAGTGTGCCTGGCAATCGCCGTTTTGCGAATCAATTACGACGGCCTGGCACAATGTGTCAACACAACCGGTAGCAGTTTCAATGACAAGGCAAATGTGATGCTCGCCGCTTTCACCAGCCGTTACCTGTGTCTCAGGGCCTGCGTCGCTGAATAAATCTTCATCCAGGTACCAATGCCAGCTAACGACATCACCGGTGGATTCACTGCCGTTGAGATGAATGGTATTCCCGTCAAGCCACCAGCTGAAATGTGCTTCGCAGTCGCCATCTGATGGTTCCACTGAAATGGTTTGGCAAAATGTGTCAGTACACCCGGCAAATGTTTCAATTACGAGACAGAATTCATACTCTCCGTACTCGCTCACTGTTTTATGTGTCTGTAATGGGGTATCACTGAACAAATCGCCATTCATGTACCAGCGCCATTGCGAAATATCTCCGGCCGATTCAGAACCATCCAGGTTTATGGTCATTCCGTCTGTTTGCCAGGTGAAGTATGCTTCGCAGGCTGATGCCTTCAATCCGTTGAGAAGGATAATCAGTAAAAGCGGGAGCAAACGGTGCGTCATGCTATTTTTTGCTTAGCGAAAGATAGCAATTTACGAACTGCAATTACACAAGTGCTGGCCGTTCGGTATGGTGTACGAAGAACGAATCCTCCAACGGCACCTGTGTGGCAAGCAGATCTTCCAGTTTTTCTCTTCTGCGAATCAACGCAGCACGCCCGTCGTGCACCATCACTTCTGCCGGCCGCAGGCGCGAATTGTAATTGTTACTCATGGTGAATCCATATGCACCGGCATTGCGGATGGCGAGGATGTCGCCTTCGCGCACTTCATTCAATTTTCGATCCCAGCCGAATGTGTCGGTTTCGCAGATGTAACCAACCACCGTGTAAACCCGCTGCAACCCGTATGGATTACTCACATTCATAATGTGGTGATAGGCATCATAGAACATCGGGCGGATGAGATGATTTTGACCGCTGTCCACTCCCACAAATACGGTGGAGATCGTGGGCTTGATCACATTGGCCTTCACCAACAGGGTTCCACATTCACTCACCAGAAATTTGCCGGGCTCCACACACAGATCCAGATCCCTTCCATATTCAGCACAGAATTCAAGAAACCGTGATGAGAGATTCCTTCCCAGATCATCCATATCAGTCACCACATCATCTGGCTTATAAGCCACTTTGAATCCGCTGCCGAAATCAATAAAGCGGAGATGAGGAAATTCTTTGGCCAGGTCAAACAGTATTTCTGCGCCCTGCAGAAATACCTGGCTGTCGAGAATATCAGACCCGGTGTGCATGTGCAACCCGATGATGTTTAGGTCGCAGGTTTTCACCACACGCATCAAATGGCGCCGTTGAAAAATGGAGATTCCGAATTTACTGTCAATGTGCCCGGTTTGAATGTGATGATGCCCCCCCGCTTCAATATGGGGTGTGATCCGGATGGCACAGGGCACGGTGCTGCCATACACATTACCGAAACGCTCCAGCATGGCGATGTTGTCGATATTCACGGTAACGCCAAGTCTTACGGCCTCCTGAATTTCCTCAAACGAAACGCCATTGGGTGTAAACAGGATTTCGTCTGCACGATATCCCGCGAACAATCCAAGTTGTACTTCTTCAATGGAAACCGCATCCAGACCGGCACCAAGCCCGCGGAGTAATTTCAAAATGGACAGGTTGTTCAGCGACTTGCAGGCGAACTTCACTTTAAGTGGAACGAAATGAAAGGCATCACACATTTTGCGGTACTGTCTACGGATCGTTCCTGTATCATAGACATAAAGCGGGGTTCCGAATTGTGCGGCTAATTCTTCAGCGGGAACACCACCGATCAAATACTGTTCATTCATTATGGTTGGTCAATTGGTTTTGTAATGAAGAAGCCCGCTTGATGGCGGGCCTCCGGTTTCTTAGATGTTCAGATTAAGATGTCACCTGCCCGAAAATGTCAGACGCTTCTTGGCATTCTTATGCTTCAGCAAATTCATGCGTGTAAATGTATCCCATAATTTGACTGCATCAGGCATGAGATTTCAACACGGTCTGCCGTATAGTAACTCATATATTTGTAAAAAAGTCCTCTATGGTAATTGAACGAATGGTGTTTAACCTGAAATATGGTATGGAAGAACAATCATCCGGTTTGTGGAACAGGATGTTTGAGTTGATGCCCCAATCAACCGCCAACATGAAAGTTCCGGTGCGCATTTACCACAGTCTCACGGGAAGAACCAGTAGGGTTTGCCAGGACATGCATATCAAGAGCATCAATGATCACAACCCGCTCATGTATTACTGGGTCATCAATCCGAGAATTCAGGAATTGTACCGTGAATTTTCAGTGCTCTGCGATTCATCACAACGGGAGATGTATAAGATTGAACATGAAGTGGGAACAATCAAGAACTTTCAGGGCACCATTACCGAGCGGCACACATTCCATCTGCATTTCGGACATGCCAAGCCAAGTATTTCAATCTGGAAACAACTGTTGGATGAAAATGCAAGCGGCAACGGACCTTACCTCAGAATGTTGACGGATATTGTTGGTCCCAACTACATCCTTATTGTGGAAGCCAGTTACGCCAACAAATCGGATTGCACTCTGGGAAGGCCATTCTGGAAAGCGAGTAAAACACTCAATGATTTACATGCTCAATTCATGGAGCACTGCGGCAGCGCTGAGCTCGAATATTTCCTGGTTGACTATGAGAATTAATAAACCGGTAACGGGTATCAAAAAGCAGCAATCAGTTCCTTCTTTGCGCCGCGGATCATGCAGGCATACCAAATTCCATTCTTACCGGATGTAGGAATCATCACTTTTGCCGCGCCGCTCACTACCTCGCGGAAGACTACCACTCCGTTCACATCAAATACAATAATGGATGCAGGAACTTGCTGGTACAAGTCTATCTGGGCAGAAGTTGGGTTCAACTGAAAGTGATATTCTTCCGCTGTAGTGAACTCAACTGAAATCATGTTTGAATACCGGAACAGGCCGGTCTTGTCCCCTTCGAGACTGGCATTCGATGTACCATTCTCCAGGTACACTACATCGGGCTCGGTGGCTTGATAATCTACCTGAAGCAAGCGATAATAATTATATCCGTTGCCCGGTGTGCTGTCAATATATGAATAGTGATGCGCGTAGGCGGATGTTCCATTACCGGTAACATAGGCGATATCATTGAATACAACTCCATCCGTTGATCTCTGTATGACGAAGTAGTCACTGTTTATTTCACTTTCAGTGGTCCAATTCAAAACAATGTTGTCATCCTCTTGTGACCCGCTGAACGTGACAAGTTCTACTGGTAATCCCACATTCGGATAAACATATGGATAAAGTGAGGTGACATAACAATCCTGCGGAACGGTGAGCGTATAACAGACATTGTAAGTCTGCCCTACCGTAAGCCCGCTAAAAATGGTTGAACTGTTGGTGCCGGATTGGGTCTGTCCGCAAATGCTGTTGCTCAGTGTCCAGGTATAGGACGGGGAACTTGAACAGGTGGAATTACTGATAAGACCAAAATTCATACTCTCCTTTTGCGCGACAAACGAATAACAATCTGACGTTGTCTGGTTCCCTTCAAGATACGGGAGCATATTCCTCGGCGAGCAGGTTCCGGTAACTTCGCTGGTAGTTGGCTTGTAAGTGAAGTTACATGCTGAACCGCAGCTGTTATTACAAGTTGAGCAAGATGAAGTGAAGTTTGAACCGACCTGTATGCAGAAATTGGGAACCTGATCGCCGTTGCCCGGCTTGTATCCAACCTGAATTTGGTATTTCGAACCTATCGTGAGGTTGGTAAAAATGAGTTCCATAATATCATCGCCGTTACCAACGGTATTCGTAGTCGCGCAGCCCAATTGAGCATTGGATGGCGGAGGATACACATTGCTCTTATACACTTCCACTGACCAGCGATTCTTATTATACCCGTTTCCATTTCCGGCAAGCGAGGTCTTATAAATCTGAACCCACATCTTTGAGGCGGTGGCAATAAATGAATACCACACCGTCGAAGAAGTGTTTCCACTCACACATGGAAGGCTGGTTACTTCTCCGCTTTCTGTGGTGGCATTACTATTTGTGCCACTCGTGCAGGAGCCATTAACAACCAGAGACGTATTATTGGTTGCATTATCATTTGACGGCGCCTGTGCATGAAGTAACGATGATGCGCAGGCAAGAATAATAAGTATCGTAAAAATCCCCTTGGTCGCCATATTGGTGCTGAATTATAAAACAATATCAGGTGCTGACTTAAACGGGGCCGAAATGCAATCCTGAATATGATACAAAGCTATTTCCGTGCATAACCATCGTGAACTAAATGTTCTGAACAGCAGAAAAAACAGCATGTCCATTTTCATTTTGTATGCAGGGCGATCATCTGATGCTTCTATATCTGCGGATTCCGTAGTATTCCATCCTGAAATGATTTTGGCATTCCTTCGTTAATTCGCCGATTGATTCCACAGAACTTGAGTGAGCAACAACTATTCAAGATCTTTTTTCTATTCGTCATCATAGTAATGACCTGCCTCTTCGATGCCGCAGCACAAATGAATGTGCCCATCATCGTATCAGGGCAGGTAACAGATGCATTGACACACCGCGGAGTGAGGCAGTTACAGATCATAAACCTGTCCAACATAAACCGTTTTTACGGCGACAGCACCGGCAATTTCCTGATTCAGACCGGCAGAAATGACTCGATCGTTTTTATTGCGAAAGGATACACAACCTATTACCTGTGTTTCCGTGATTCCCCGGAGAAGAAAGTTTTCGCAGTCAATATTCAAATGAGCAAAGTGTCCGTTGACTTGCCCGAGATCACCGTGAAATCAGAACGGGAGTTTGAGCAGATTCATGATGATGCAAAGAAACTGGGTTACGACAAGAAAGATTACATGGTCCACGGTGCGCAGATTCTGCAAAGCCCGTTCACGTACCTGTATGAATTGTTCAGCACCCGTGAAAAAGACAAGCGCGCCTATGCAGAACTGATGAACACGGTGCGAAAGAATCAACTCGTAGAAGAGTTGGTCAACAATTACATGTCACTCGGCATCCTGCGGCTGGAGCCGGATGAAGTGGAAGACTTTGTTGAATTTGCTGCCGTGCCCGAAGATTTTCTGAAAACGATGAGTGAATATGATTTCATTCTTTATCTCCAGCAGCAACTGAGGATGTTTCATTCACGCGTGTTACCCCCCCTCCGAGATAAGTGAATCCGTCTTGATTTGAGTTCTGAAAAAATAAAAGAACCGATCACCAGCACTAAAATCAGTGATCCGGCCACCTTCTTCCACATTTCAATTGCATGTGCCCGGTCCAACTCTTCACTTTTTTTCTTCCCTTCAAAATCATCGGCGTAAAATGGTGTTAACGTGGTGAGTGTTTTCTTATCCGGATTCCACATAGAGAGATGATTGAATTTTTGTTCCCAGCTAATGCGATGGATGTTCGTATGATTAGAATCGAGTGCCGGGTACCAGATTAAAAGTTGCCTTGTGGAATCATTGATCAGATCAGCAGCATTTACATGGAGCATTGCACTTCCTCCCTGAAAAATTAGGGCAGGCAATGCACCCATGATATCCTGCGTAGTGTAACCATCATTCATTTGAATCCAGATATCGCCGGCTCCGGATCCTTTCCATTTCCGGTCTTGTCCGGCGTCATACTGCAGGCAGTTTTGCCTGAATGTACGATTGGCCGTCTGCAGCATCCCTCCTGCTGTGGCAACACCGTAATACAATTTCACTTCCGTAACTCCCGGCTGAAATGAAAGTTTCCACCACAACCATTGTGTTTCAAGTAAAGTATCATGCGCAACGAATGGCTGCCCATTGTTCACATGGTACCGGATCCAGTATTTCGAACTGTATTTCTTTCCCTTAGAAGCCGACGGGAAACCCACCTTTATTTCAATGATCCGGTCAGAAGCATTGTTGAACCAATATATTGCATTTACCGCAGCATATCCATCGTATAAATCCACTTTCACTTCCTGCTTAAACAATTCCAAGGAGGCAGCAGTGAGCGAATCCTCTTGCGTGAGCGGCATAAATATGGAAGTGCGCCCTCCGCCTTCAATGGATTGCAGAATGGCTTCACTGCCAAATGCGCATTCCATGCAGCCCATGATCAGTGCCAGCATGATACAGATCTTCACAGCAATTATTCTTTCTGCGAAGAAAGCGCTTTGCACTGATAGGCCTTCAGCTAACATTTCATTAGATAACTTTACCGCTATGAAGTTTGCAACGAAAGCCATTCATGCCGGCATTGAGCCGGATCCGTCAAGCGGCGCCATCATGACGCCCATTTTTCAAACCTCCACCTATGTGCAGGAAGCCCCGGGCAAGCACAAAGGATTTGAATACGCCCGTACGCAAAATCCCACCCGTGATGTGTTGCAGAATAATCTGGCCGCCATCGAGAACGGGAAATTCGGATTGTGTTTCGCCAGCGGCCTGGCAGCCACTGATTCCATCATCAAGCTGCTTAGCAACGGCGACGAAGTAATCTCCAGCGATGACGTGTACGGCGGCACGTACCGCCTCTTCAATAAAGTATTTGAGCGGCTCGGCATTCGATCGGTGTTTACTCCGCTCACGGATGCCCGTACGCTCTCAAATTTTATCACCCCGAAAACAAAAATGGTTTGGCTTGAGACTCCGTCAAATCCGATGATGAGCATCATTGACATTGCCGCCATTGCACAAATTGCTCATGATGCCGGAATGATGGTAGTGGTTGACAATACGTTTGCTTCACCATACCTGCAAAATCCGCTGGAGGCAGGGGCAGATATCGTGGTGCACAGTGTAACAAAATATCTGAGCGGACATAGTGATGTGGTAATGGGAGCCATCGTAACCAATCATGCTGACATATATGAACAACTGAAGTTTTTGCAGAATGCCTGCGGCGCTGTGCCCAGTCCGCATGATTGTTTTCTTGCCCTGCGCGGGATAAAGACCCTGCACCTGCGCATGGAACGCCACTGCGAAAATGCAGCCCGCATGGCTGATTTTCTCGTGAGTCATCCCAAGGTGGAAGATGTTTACTACCCGGGGCTTCTGAATCACCCCAATCATGAAATAGCAAAGAAGCAAATGCGCGGATTCGGCGGCATGATTTCGTTCACATTGAAAGGAAACAGGATGGAAGATGCGCTGAGAGTATTGTCCGGAACAAAACTCTTCTCCCTTGCTGAATCACTGGGCGGAGTGGAATCGCTGATCGGCCATCCGGCCTCCATGACTCATGCTTCCATTCCGAAAGAAGAACGGGAGAAACGCGGATTGCTTGATTCGCTGATTCGCCTCAGTGTAGGCGTGGAAGATGCTGATGATCTGATGGCTGATCTCGAGCAGGCAATCGGTTAGATTTATTCCATGGCCTTCATCATACTGTTCCAGAGTTTCTCAGCAGTGAACTGCCAACTGAATAGTTTACGCCGCTCTCTGCCTTTTTGAATCAACTCATTCCGCAACGACTCCGACCGGTATATCCTGATCATAGCCCCCGCGATGTCATCAACCGAGGCGGGTTCGCAAAGCAAGGCGGCATTGCCGGCCACTTCCGGCATGGATGAAACGCTTGACGTGATTACCGGCAAATCACAATTCATCGCTTCCACAATCGGTATCCCGAATCCTTCAAACAGCGAAACATAAATGAGGCAAAAGCCACCGCCGAGCAATCTGGATAATTGATGCCGCGACAAGTGCCCCCGAAAGATTACATCATCCCGGCAACTGAGTGAGGCATGCACCTTCATCGCTTCGGTATAATCCCAGTTTCTGCCTGCGATCACGAAGCGAACGGGTGCGTGGGTCGCCTGCTTGAATTTTTCGAATGCAAGCAGCATGTTGATGATATTTTTTCTTGGCTGAATGGCGCCGGCATAAACGAAGTAGTCAGCACCGTCCGCAAAATCCTTTCGTGACTGGGCACGTTCAGTTTCCGTTAGCGGATGAAACAATTCATTGGAACCGTTCCAGGCCACATCAATCTTATCCGGATTGATTTGATACAACCGGATCAGGTCCTGCCGGGTAAATTCCGAAACCGTTACAATCCGGTCGGCTTTGCGCGCATAACGCGGTGTGTTGCGCCGGTAATAGGTAAGTGTGCGTGCATCCACATGGTCTCCAAAATGCTCGAATGCCAGATCATGAATCACCATGATCTGCCGGCACGAAGCGCGAAGTGAACAATAGCCGTCAGGAGAAAGAAAGAGATCGGGCTTGATTTTTTTCAGTGCCCGCGGAACGGCCCACTCAAACCACAGGTACCACAACCACGGATGGCGGGCCGGTGGATAGAGCACTACCGGATGTACGTTCGGAGAAAAGATGAATTCATTATCAAAGGGCCGGTCAAACAGAAAATAAAATTCATCCTCAGGATGCTGGTGCACCATGCGTTTCAACGACTCATACGTAAACCAGCCAATGCCTTCCAATTTGTTTTTGATGAGAAACCGGGTATTGACTGCAATCTTCACCCTGCAATAATGACGAAAAATTTTTCATCCGGATTGATCGTTAGATTTTGCCGGGTTCAAAAAATTTGTTTGCAATTGAAAGGGCATCGGCTAACTTGTCGCTCACTTCAAACCTCACTCATTTTCATTTGCTGTAATGCAGCGGTTCTTTTTTCGCAATCTGCTATTTCTCATTTTCGTTAACCTGCTGATTAAGCCGCTGTGGATATTCGGCATTGACCGTTCCGTGCAGAATGCCGTGGGCTCCGAGAGCTATGGCGTTTATTTCATCATCACCAATCTGTCATTGCTTACGCAAATCCTGCTTGATCTCGGCATCAGTCATTATAACAATCGCCTGATCGCCCAAAAGGAGCACCTGCTCACCAGCCAGCTCTCTCATATTTTAAGTATTAAGATATTCCTCACCATCTTTTATTTATTGGTGACACTGTTAGCTGCCGTGGCATTGAATTATCATGGCCATGTGCTGTATCTCCTTTTCCTTGTTGGTCTGAATCAGGCCTTCGCCTCACTCATCACCTATGTGCGGTCTAACATTTCAGCACTCCATCATTTCAAAGTGGACAGCATGCTGTCCGTGATGGACAAAGCACTCATGATTATGGTGTGTGGCATGCTGCTCATACTTCCGGCATTCAGGTCGCAATTCATTATTGACTGGTTTATTTATGCGCAGCTTGGGGCTTATGCCCTCACCCTGCTCACCGCTTTGATCTATGTGCTGCGGATTACCGGGCGCATTTCCATGACCTTTTCGTTTCAATTCTCCAGGGAATTGTTGCGTAACACCTTTCCATTCGCCCTGCTGATTGCACTCATGATGATCTACGGCCGTATTGATGCTGTTATGATTGAAAAACTGCTGCCGGTTGACGGGGAACATGAAGCCGGATTGTATGCTTCGGCATTCCGGCTGCTGGATGCGCTGAATCAGTTCGGCTTTCTTTTTTCAATCCTGTTGCTTCCTATTTTCTCAAAAATGATTGCGCAAAAGAAAAGCATCGAGAATCTCGCCGCTTCCGGATTCACAGTCATTCACATTTGCGCGGTGATTGCTGCGGCCGGCTGCTGGTTCTATTCATCTGAAATCATGCACCTGCTTTACAAGGAAGCTTCCGACTATTCATCAAGCATTCTGAAAGTGCTGATGCTTGGAATTCTCGGCAGCACTTCCACATACATTTTCAGTACGCTGCTAACGGCCAACAACAACCTGAAACAACTGATCATGGTGGCGGCCGCGGCCGTGCTGGTGAATTTTCTCAGCAACCTGCTGCTGATTCCTGTATACAAAGCATGGGGGGCATCCATTGCTGCTGTCATCACCCAAATCGGAATCGGGATGACTCACCTGATTCTTTCCGTGGTAGTATTCCGGTTTCGATTTAATAAGCTGTTGGTTGGAAAACTATGCCTGTTCGCGCTGATGAGTATTGCCATCTTCTGGGGAATCAAAACAGCGCCGATCAACTGGATGATTTCGCTCTCACTGGGCGCATTCATCTGTCTTGCATTCGCATTTTTACTCCGACTGGCAGACACCGGACGGATCTTCGCCCTGATTTCAAAGAATCCAACGGAATGATTTCAGGCGCCCCAACGGTAAACGATGTTATCGGAATCAAGATTTTTTTGCTGCAGGTAAATCAGAGGATCTTCACAAGCGTTTGTGGCGCCGTTGGCATTAATGAAAAAAGGATGATACTGTTGCCGGAGCAACAGGGCATGGGCTTTACGATGCTCGGCATTCCGTTTATCATCTTCTAAGAACTCCATTACAATGATGGGGTGAAATGCTGCAAGCGATTTCAGTGCCCCTTTGATTACGCGGTATTCCGCGCCTTCCACATCCACTTTGATAAGAGTAGGAGAAATTTTTTCGCGCTCAATCAGTGCATCCAGGGTAAGTGACTCCACTTCTGTTTTCTTCAGGCGGATCTTCTGAAACCACTCAGTCCCTTCATATTGCTTTACATCCATTGAATTGTATTCAGCATACTTATCCGGTAATTCATAGTAAGCCGTTGTGCCGCTTTCATCATTCAGTGCAATATGGAATGGATGGATGGATTCGAATGCGGCTGTGTTTTTTTTCAGCAGTTCAAAGCTTCTTGATGCCGGCTCTATGGAATAAATATCAGACTGAACATGTTCAGCTTTTGCTATGGCATCAGCCAGTAATGAGAAGTAACCTATGTGCGCGCCGACGTCAATGAATTGACCGCAATCATTAATATGCCTGATGAAAAATTTTGCGAGACGGATTTCAGAATCGTGGGTTTTGGCTCCGAACAAAAAAACATCCATTCCGCCGGGCAGGAGACAAACGAGGTTTCTACCGAAAACGGTAATTGCAGCGGCATTGATTCCCTTCTGCCGAAAAGGATAGATCAATTGCCGGAATCCGACTCCATATAAATACTTGAATGGTCGCGTAGCCAATCGGCGCCAAAATGGCCCTTCCACCAAACCGGCTACATGATCCAGTTTTTTCATCACCTCGTTAGAAAAGCTCATTTCAGATTTCAAGATTTACAATTCCGTTATGGGTCGGTGTTATCAGTTTTGCAGGGCAGCAAGATAGCGAGCGAAGAAATGAAAGGTGCTTGGCCTGCCTATTTTTCTATCTTCGCCGAAATTTTTCTAATCCTCAATGGAGCAATTCAATCTGATTTCGTTTTTCAAACTCATCTGGAAATGGCGCAAACCGGTGCTGATCGTGTGTGGCGTAGGCATCATTGGCAGCATCGTGATTACGGATCCCCACATTATGCCACCGTATTACCAGTCCGGTTCCATTTTTTACCCGCTGAATCCCAACATGACGAGCAGCGGGGCCTTGTTTTCGAGTTCCGAAAGCTATTTGTTTGGCGGCAATGCCGACGTTGACCGGATTTTGTCAATTGCCTCTTCTGCACCGCTGAAACTTTATATCGTAAACAAGTTCAAACTATTTCAGCATTACAAAATTGATTCGGCAAGCCAGCAGTATCCGATTTACACTGTACTGAAAGAGTTAGACAATAATTACACCTTTGAAAAGAATGACAAGGGCGCCGTGGTTATAACCGTGCAGGACCATGATCGTTTTCTCGCCGCGCAGATGGTGAATGAGATCGTAAATAAGATTGATCAAACCAACCGCGACCTGCTCAACGATAACAAAAAGAAAATTCTGGAGATTTACAAGAACAAGATGAAGGACAAGGAAGAGGAAGTGAAGCGGCTGACCGATACCATTTTTATACTGAAGCAGGAATTCAACCTCTATACCGATATCAGCGACCTTCCTTCACAAGTGCGGAGTAGCCAGGGATCGAATGGCGCGGCATATGATGCCGCTTCGGAAAAAGTGAAGGTGCTTGAAGAGAAGAAGAAAGGCGCCATCCGCGAGTTGAACAACAACATCGTTCAATACGAGCAATACAAGGCCTCCATCGATACCGATGTTCCTACATTGTTCATTCTGGAAAAAGCATTTCCTGCGGAAAAGAAATCGAAACCCGTTCGGTGGCTGATCGTGTTGGGTACAGCACTCGTCTCCTTTGTTATTTGTGCATTGGCCATTCTGCTGATTGAACGATTCAAGAGCATCAAAGCAGCATTTAAAAATGCCTGAAGACCATGGCATGCCAAGGTTGAAATCGCCGGATCAATTCTGGCGGTTGATTTTTTATGGCTTCAGCGCGCTTACGCTGGCCCTATTCTTCGTCTCTATTTACACAGAGAATTATTTGCTGTTGCTGATTCCGCCGGCCATTCTCTTTGTGTACCTGAGTGTGAATGATATCAAGACCATCTACCTCCTGCTGCTGATCACTATTCCCCTCAGCATTGAAGTGGCATTACCGAATGGCTTTGCCACCGATTTCCCGACTGAATTACTGATCGGTGGACTGATGATTTTGTTTTTCCCTTACATCCTCACGCATACCGGCGCCATTGACAAGGATTTTTTTCGTCACCCGCTTATTTTCCTGCTGGCGCTTCACTTTACATGGATCATTATTTCCAGTTTGTATTCCTCCAATGCATTCGTGTCATTCAAATTCACACTTGCAAAAACCTGGTATGTGGTGACATTTGTTTTTGTCACAGCCATCATCATCAAAAGCGTGCAGGATTTCAAGGCGGCATTCTGGTGCCTGTTGCTACCGCTCATTTTCACCATCGTTTACACGCTGATCCGCCATTCGCGCGATAACTTTGAATTCCTTTATGTTAATACACCCATGCTTCCTTTTTTCAGAAACCATGTAAGTTATGCCTGCACGATTGCGCAGATGGTTCCATTCACTGCTCTGGCACTGAGCTGGTACCGGAAAAAAAGTTTCAGCAAACGGTGGTTGATCTTTTCCATTGCGCTGATGCTGGTTGCAGTTTACTTTTCTTATACCCGCTCAGCATGGCTTGCCTTGATTACCGCGTTGGGAATGATGGTGCTCGTACGGTTCAGATTGGTGAAATGGGCAGTGCCCCTGGCCCTGGCCGCCTGCATCGGGTTCTTTGTTTATATGGGCTATCACGATCATTACCTCAATCACGCTCCGGATTTTGAAACTACAGTATATCATCCGGAACTCGGCGAACACCTTGCCTCTACTTTTGAAGGAAAGGATGTTTCAAGTGCTGAACGAATCTACAGGTGGGTGGCCGGTGTGCGTATGTGGACCCATGAACCCTGGGTGGGTTTCGGACCCGGTAACTTCTACAATTTCTACAAGAGTTTTACCGTAAACAGTTTCAGAACGTGGGTGAGTGAAAATAACGAGCGATCATCCATTCACAATTACTTCTTGCTCGTATTGGTGGAGCAGGGAATAATCGGGCTTTTCATTTTCCTCGCATTAACCATCGCAATTTTTATTTATGGAGAGCGGATTTATTATCAAACACAATCGAAGGAAGATAAACACTACGTCCTCGCTTTACTTCTTTGCATTACTATTATCTATGTGAACACTTTTCTGAGTGACCTGCTCGAAACGGACAAAACAGGGTCATTCTTCTTCATTTGTCTCGCATTATTGATCAACCAGGATGTGAGGAATAAAAAACTCCGGAACGGAGAAATGGCATCACCGGCTCCCTGAATCAGCATATACCTTGCAGGTGAGTAAGCTGATGTCATCAGCAATCTTTCTGCCTCCCTTGTAATCCACCAGGAAATCAACCATGGCTTTGTTTAACTGCGAAGGTGACATATGCTGATTCGCGATCAGAAATTCACTGAGGTGGGGTATATCCAATGCTTCGAGTCCCGGATTCTGGAGATCTATCAATCCGTCGGTGTAACAGAAAACCTGGAATTCACCGGGCAGAATCATCTTCTGCACATTGATATAAGGTAATTCATCAAACATGCCGAGAATCGTGCAGCCCTCCTGAAGCAATCTCACTTCGCCATCGTGCAGCAGCAAGGCGGGGTTGTGGCCGGCATTCACATATTCCAGTTCCCGGGTTAAATAATTGTATTTGGCCAGAAATAGCGTAATAAACTTCTCGCCCTTCGTGATTTCATTGACTCTTGTATTCAATCTTTCCACCATCACATCCAGTGAGCGAACTTTCTCCGCATAGGACCTCACACTCGACTGGAAGCTGGCCATCAGCAAAGCAGCGGCCATTCCTTTTCCTGAAATATCTGCGATGCAAAAAATACATTCATGGTTGTTGAGTTCCATGTAATCATAATAATCACCGCCAACTTCCTCATGCGGCAGGTAAACACCGGCAAACGATACCCGCTCATTGTCGGGTAATTTGCCGGGGATGAGCATGGTTTGCATCTGACCGGCCATTTCAAGTTCCGTCTTCAGAAATCGCTGCCGTACCTGTGAGCGGAATAACTTCTTGTTCTCAATGGCCACAGCAATAATGCTGGAGATGGTTTGAATGTAATTGAGCTGCTCCTCAATCGTTCCTTGGTTTTCATCAAGCCCGCCCAAAAAGGTAAATGCCAGCGGCGATTCCTTGTGATACACCGGAACCACCACATCAAAATACCGGGCTAATTCATGCGGGGCCCTTCTCAAATGGGTGATCTGCTTGAATGAAAGAACGTGATGCAGTGTTAGCGTTTCAGCCTCATGCCGGTCAATGCCATGGGCGTTAGTGCACATCCAGTTAATATTGGAAATAAACAGGGCGAATTTGCGAATGCCCAATTGTTTGACAAGGATGTCTTCAAACAATTTCATCAGCCCACGGGCTGACATGTTGTTATTTATTGCCTGTGTGATCTGAAGCAAAGAATGAATCTGTTGCTCTTTGAACTCAAGCAATTTTTTATAATACCTCTCGCCGCTTTCCTTTTCGAGTACAGCTGCTCTCACATCAGTGGGTTGGGTTCTGACCGCCGCTGCCTCATCAAATAAAGGCGATTTGGCGATATCCGGGAGTAAATATAAATAGGTAACCTTTAATAGTTAACGATTTTTAAAAAAACGCCAACATTAATGAGTTTATTCTTACTATAGTGAAGCCCGTTATTGAAAATCACTGACTTAGTCACCCCTGTCAAAAGAATAGTAACGTTTCTTGATTTGCCCGCATAGCGCAGGAATTTTCACCTGCTATTGTGAAGCAGGAGTCCTTTTTTGGAAGCCACAAATGAAGATTGCTCCAGCGTGGCCGGTTCTGGCACATCGAGTTTTTCAAAGTCATTCACCAATGGGTCGAAAATCAACTGCATGACCAATTCGCGATCGAGCAATGATACCAGCCCTTGAATCAACTCACGCTTGTCCATCGGGAGCGCTTGATGAAGCGCGGCGAACGATGTGACGAAATACAGTTCATCCAGGATGCTGTATTCAGAGTCGGTTAAATCACTCATACCACTTTCCTTCCTTTCCAATTTGTGGTAAAGAAGTTACCTGCAAACCCCACTACAATGATGTAGATAATATGGAGAACCTCCATGGGCAAAAATAGCCACATCAGTTTCCGTCTCGCGAAATAGTAAGTCACTTCAGAAAGAAAAACGAAATCAAGAACCAGTTTTGTCACCAATTGAAAAAAGAAAAGCATCCGCAAGCCTGGTACCCAGAAACATGCAATGAAGGAAAGAACTATCGAAAGGTTAAACAGGTAAACCAGTAACAAGTTGATCTGGATCTTCCGGTCATCATAAGCGCCGGACTTCGAGGTCCAGCGCATGCGTTGAATTAGCAACGAACGAAGTGAATGAAGCGGATTGGTTTCGACCACGGCTTTTCTGCTCTTGAGAAATTGCACCTTCCCTTTGTGCTGCCGCACGATTTTATGCATCAGCAACATATCATCGCCGGATGATTTATTATTGATTCCCTCGTAACCCTTCACTTCATCAAATACAATTCTGCGGAATGCAAGATTTGCTCCGTTGCACATTGTTGGAAAACCAAGATGCAGCGTGGCACCGGCAATCCCCATCATGCCCGTTAAATCCAATGCCTGAAATTTTTCCAGTAAATTTTCGCTTTCATTTATCATTACGGGTGAAACAATCATGGCGGCTTTGGTTGATTCATAAAATGAAACCAGGGTTTCAAGCCAGGCGGTTCCCATTCTGCAATCAGCATCTGTAGTTACAATCAGTTCACCATTTGATTTGGAAATACCTGCTTCTATTGCTCGCTTTTTGAAACTCACAATCCTTTTGCTTTCATCAATATTCTCCTTTAGTGATACCAAACTGACCCGCTCACTCAAATACGGGTTGACCTCCTGAACCGTGTTATCATCTGAATGATCATCCACCACAATCACTTCAAAAAGTTGTGATGGATATGATTGACGCAGCAGATCGGTCAGCACCAGTGAAATATTCCCGGCTTCATTCCTCGCAGCGATCACAATACTCACCCGCGTGGTGTGTACAGATGATTCAGAACGAAATTCCGGCAGCGTGATCCATCCATACAAATAATACAGGAAGTATCCGAGGTATGCCATCGTCAGAATCAATGCAACAATCTGATAAGCGAGCATGCTGTTTTGCAGGTCAGTCTGTCAAATATCTCACTTCCCATTTCAATCATCTGAAAATGATTCAGCATCTTTATCCGCATCAGCTATGTTCGAAGCATTCTTCAAATGGTTCTTTACGGTGCGCGGCTGGAAACTGGGCGACAATCTTCCGCCCGGGATGAAGAAGTGTGTCATCATCGTTGCTCCG
The DNA here is from genome assembly GCA_018267315.1 of Bacteroidota bacterium. Taxonomy (GTDB): domain Bacteria; phylum Bacteroidota; class Bacteroidia; order Chitinophagales; family UBA10324; genus JAFDYS01. The sequence continues at coordinate 68,719 of JAFDYS010000005.1, forward strand.
CACACCAGCTCCTGGGACTTTGTATATGGTGCCGGAGCCAAACTTCTCCTCCCGCTTGATGCCATTTATCTCGCCAAGAAGGAACTTTTCAAATGGCCATTAAAGAATATGTTTCTTAAACTGGGGGGTGTGCCTGTTGATCGCAGTAAAA